>NZ_CP017006.1:0-672079 GCF_001719125.1 Sulfolobus sp. A20 | reverse complement strand
AGATATGCAAGAAATAGCTAAATTTAACGCAAGAGTAGTAGGAGTTGAAGATAGGATAATATTTAAAATAAAGGATATTAGAGAAGGTATTGACGAGAAAGACGTTGATGCAATATTTTTAGATATGCCAGACCCTTGGAACGCGATACCCAAAGTTTCCTCATCACTATCTCCTTCCTCTCCCGTAGTAGTTTTCGTCCCAACGGTAAATCAAATAGAGAAGACATACTTTACCATGAAAGAGTTAGGATTTGTTGACATACATGTTGAGGAATTATTACTGAGAGAATACCAGGTGAAGGAGAATGCAGTAAGACCAAAAAATATTGGGGTTACACACACTGGTTATATCGTAAGGGGAAGAAAACCATTATAAGTAACTTTTTAACATTATAATTGATGAGCGAAGCCAAATTTAACGCATACGCAAAGGCAATATTGGAGTTTGAAGAGGAAATTAAGAGGCTTAAAAGAACGTTAGCAGATGACTCTAAAAGGTTAATTACGCTTTCTGACTCTTACATTTCTGAGTTAAGATTAACAGCCGAGAAAACCTTAGAGGAGATTCAGAAGTCCATAGATAATGAGAAGAAAAGCCAAATAGACAATATAAGGAAAGAATATGTTGCAGAAAGAGAAAGGCAAATAGTAGAGATAAGGAAATTAGCTGAAAAGAACGTGGATAAGGCTGTTAATGAGGTAATTAGAGAGATATTAGGTGCGTTAAAGTGAGTATAGCAATCTTTTCATATATACACTCTATATCCCGTGCCCAAAAACTTGTACTTCTAACTAAAGGTTTAGTAAATGAACTAATTTCGAGCGAAAGCTGGAATAGTACGGTAAACGTACTTAAGGAGAGGGGTATAATCGAAGAACAACCATCATCGCTGGAAGATTTTGAGTATCTAATGAAGAAGAGAGCTTATGATCTACTTGAAAAGGTTAGAAATTATTTCTCTGTATTTAGAATAACATATAATATTACTGATCTATATTTATACGTTATGTCTTTAGATGAATTCAAAAATATAATAACAAGCGTTATAAACCAAAGAAGTAATAATAACAGTATAAGATTCTTTAAAAAGTATTTAGACCAATTACCATCTACAATAGATGAGCTATCAAACATACTAAAGGGTACAATATATGGGGAAGCCTTGTCTTATGCTTTAAAGGAAGGGCAAGCTAAAAATCTTTCACTACTCTTATCCCTACTCGACTTCTACTTCATAAAGAAGTTGTCTGAGATTGTTGAAAGCTTTAGAGGGGATTGGAAGACTTATGCTGAGAACATAATATGCTATTATAAGGACTATTATTCTATTTCATTAGCAATAAAACACAAAGTATCCACTGGAGTAGTCTGTAAAGTGAACGAAGAAATAATCAAAGATATTTCATCTTCATCTAGCAACTCAGATGCCTTAGATATTTTAAGAAGGACTATCTATTCTAAAACTATAAACCTTACCACAATATATGATGCCTTAGCGAGTTTGTATACAATAGCTAAAATTAATGCTAGAAAAAACGCTAATTTAACTTTCTCCAGCTCTCCATTTAACCCGAGCCTAGCTTTAGCGCTCTCTGAATTAATTAGATTAGACACTGAAGATATAATAACTATCGTAAATGCAAAGAGTCTAAACATGAAGGATGAAGAAATTAAGAAATCAATCTCCTTCGAGCTTATTTAATAACTCCTCATCTATTATATAATCAGTGTTTTCCTTAATTATCGTTGAATTTGGAATTTTAGGTGGGTTAGGCATGCTTTCTATCGGCTTATCTTTGCCCAGATATATCCATCTTAACTTTCCCCTTATCTTCTCCAATCTATACCAATATTTCCCCACATAGATATATTTTTTACCATTTTTATAAACTATGTGATAAGGTTTCAAGTACACTCCAAACTCCTTAATCTTAGAGTTATAATCGTAGACCATTGATTTTAATTTATGTAGAACTTCATCAAATTGCTTTTCATTAACTCGTATTAGCATCAATATAGGTTTATCTTTTATTATTTAAAATTCAATGATTGTAATGAGTGATATTACATGAACTACAGACGCGTAGGTTATACCGACATTCAAGTTTCTGAAATAGGATTAGGAATCTGGAGTATAATTACTGATTGGTGGGGGGCTGATGTTAACAAGGCAGAAGAAATATTGAGAAGAAGTTATGAAATGGGAATAAACTTTTTTGATACTGCAGACGTTTATGGCGAAGGGAAAGGAGAAGAGATAATTGGGAATGTTTTGAGTACCAAGAGGGATAGAATTGTAATTTTAACTAAAATAGGTTATGATTTCTATCATAAAGAGGGAGGTAAGATGAAGCAGAAATTCGATATCCCATACTTAGAATTCGCATTAAAGAAGTCATTGGAGAGGCTGAATACGGATTACATTGATATTTTAATGATTCATAATCCTAAAATGACTATAATAAAAAATCAAGAAATACTATCCTTTCTTAGATCATTGAAGAAGGACGGCATAGTTAGAATGATAGGTGTGGCACTAGGACCAACATTAGGTTGGAGAGAAGAGGGACTTGAAGCTATAAGAAATGGCTACGAAAGCCTAGAATATATTTACAATATCATAGAACAGAATCCAGGTAATGAATTCTTAAAATTTAATATAGGTCATTTTATAAGGGTTCCTCATGCCTCTGACATTTTAGATGAGGATAAATGGCCTATACTTGAAGATCCTAAGTTACATAGGTCTCTAAAGGATATTAATTGGTTATTAAAAGGGGTGAAAAACAGCGTAGAGTTGAAAAACTTTGCAGAGAAGAAAGGTATGAAATTATATCAATTAGCGCTAAAGTTTATCCTTAAAAACGATAAGGTCTCTTCGGTTATACCTAATATCTCCTCCTTGTCAGATCTCAATAAGTATACTAACATGGATAATTTACCAGACTTAACTGAAGATGACTTAAACTATATAGAATCATATTATAAAAAGCATTACATTGAACTTAATGAAGAGAGCATAAAGGAGACCCTCAGGTATAAGTAATGTAGATTAAACGTAATTACAAATGAATTCTACGAATTTCATAAACGCCTTTGCTCTGTGCGAATACATGTTTTTCTCTTCCAAGCTCATTTCTCCAAAAGTTCTTTTTTCACCTTGAGGTATAAAAATAGGATCAAAACCGAAGCCTCTTTCTCCTCTCATCTCGTACGCTATAGATCCTTCTACGATCCCAGTAAAACTCCTAATTATTCTACCATCGGTAAACGTAATTACTGTCATAAAATATGCGTATCTATCATTAACTCCGTTCATTAGCTTTAAGATTCCTTCGTTTCCTATGGTTTTTTTCACGAAACTTGTATACGGGCCGGGGAAATTATTTAAAGCTCTAATGAATAATCCACTATCATCTACTATAAGTGGTCGCCTATAATTCAAGTAGGCGAAAATTGCAGAGTGTCTAGATATTTCCTCCAGATTATTACTCTGTATTTCTACCTTTTCTCCTACTATCCATTCTAGATTTAGGCTAAACTTCTCGGCTATCTCTCTCATTTCTAAATACTTTTCTTTATTACTCGTTACTAGCCCTACTTTTACGTCTTTCTTCAACATATCTTCCTCTCATTCTTATCTCTTTAACTAATTTAATTATCTCATTTACCCTTTCGCCCATTATCTCGCTATATCCTTTAACAAAAGACTGATAAATTACGTCCTTATAATCAGAATGAACACTCTCTAAAGACCTCAGAAATACGTGGACATCAGTAGCAAAGTCTTCTTCGTCATTTGATCTCCTAGCTAATCCAAAATCAATTAGAAATATTTTTTCATCTTTTTTTATCAAATTATTTGTTGTGAAGTCTCCGTGAGCTATTTCTGCCTTGTGGAGTCTTCCAGCTATTTTTCCTATTTCCCTGCCAATCCTACTTAGCTCATTTATATCAATTTTTATATTATCGCTTAATAAATCACGTATTGTAATTCCTTCAATATACTCTA
This sequence comes from Sulfolobus sp. A20, assembly GCF_001719125.1. Classification (NCBI taxonomy): domain Archaea; kingdom Thermoproteati; phylum Thermoproteota; class Thermoprotei; order Sulfolobales; family Sulfolobaceae; genus Saccharolobus; species Saccharolobus sp. A20. The sequence continues at coordinate 668,066 of NZ_CP017006.1, read as the reverse complement.
ATACCAACAAGTACTTATTTGGATCGATGAATAGAACAGCAGGTACATTTATATCATTCTTTAATGCCGAGTAAATTATCTTAGCTTCCAGGATTGTTCTCTCATAATTTATTTTATGATCAATTTCAGGATTTCTATAAGCTTTCTTAACTCTTCGCTTATAAATTGCGTGTAACCCTAAGAAATATCCTTCATATATCTCCGATTCTGCTCCTCTTTTAATTAACCTCTCCAAGGTATTTCTACCTCGTCGATTCTCCACCTTGGTCTGATATACGATTCATTTATATTAATAAAAACATTTTTAGATGCCGCTAATACTCCAGTATAAGCTATCATTGCCCCGTTATCGCCTGCGAATTCTTGAGGAACAATCTTTATTGAAATATTCCATTCTCTACCAAGCTCCTTTAATTTCTCCCTCAAACTTACACTTGCTGCAACCCCACCAACTATCATAAGTTCTTTCTTTTGCGTTAATGCTAGAGCCCTTTCAGTAGCTTCTAAAAGCATATCAAATGCGATCTCTCTTACACTATAGCATATATCTTCTAGCCTTTCCTTGCCAACTAATTTTAACGAAGCAGTTAATAAACCGGAGAATGACATATCTTGTCCTTTAACTACATACGGTAATTTCAATAGCTTACTTCCCTTTTCTGCACAAATATCAATTACGTGTTTACCATTTACTATATACGGCGGAGCTAGTTTCACTTCTCTTACGAAAACATCCATCATATTACCTAATGCAATATCTAAAGTTTCCCCAAATACTCTGAATTTACCCTTATAGAAAGTAGTTATTATTGTATTTCCTCCTGATAAATAAAGAATAAGGGGATCCCTTGCATTAGTAGTTAAATAACCTATCTCTATGTGACCAATCCCATGATTTACTGGCACTAGTTTTTTATTATAAGCTAGAGATAACGCTCTGGCTAATGTAGCACCTACTCTTAAGGCTGGTCCCATACCTGGACCTAAGGCTACCGCTATGTAATCTATGTCTCTGATTGTCAATCTTGATACTTCAAGAGCCTTCTTTAACACAGTTGCTGATACTTCAGCATGGTGTCTTAGCAAATCTCCAGGTTTCATTCCACCTTCTTTAGGAACAAAAGTATCTCTTACATTGGCGAGGACATATGGTTCTTTATCTGAAGCAATGCCAACTCCAAAAGTGTGAGCTGTAGACTCGATTCCTAGTACTATCATTTCGATTACTTTTTCCTCCCAGTACCTATAAACTCAGTGTATCCACATTTGCCACAAGCCCATCTTTCATTAGGCTTCATGTGATGAGCCATAACACTACCGCATCTAGGACATTTCTTATTCTTTAGTTTTATCTTGCCGTTTTCAATTACATAATACGTCCTAACTATTGCCTTAACTTTTTCATTCTTTGCCACTCTTACCGCCTCCTCCTTTCTTCTGCTTTGTTCCCGCGTCTCTATCTAATAAGTATTTTGGTTCAATTTTTTCGAGGACTTCCCTTGAATTATAAACGTGTAACTTTACGTTACTTATTCCAGCACCATAGCTAGTAAAAATTTTTCTAACTACTATTAAATTCTCTTGTACTCCTAGTGCTTGAGCCACAGACTTTATCATGTCTTTCCTCGACGGAGTTCCGCTACCCATGTGATAAACTTTTATCGAGATTTCTCTTCTTCCTATTAACGTATTTTGGAATTGTCTCTCTATTATTCCTTCAGCTTTATCTGAAATCTTAATTTTAGTCGATTCTGATGATGACATTATTGTTCATTATTCTAGAATTCTAATTAGCATTTAAGATTTACGCATATGTTCAGAAAATCCCCTCAAGAAAAATATGAGTGTTCTAGGTTTCGTTAGTTTTCAATTAAGGTTTAAAAATGAAAAAACTTAAGTCTTTCAGATCTTTATCTGGTTTTTCACAAGATCATTTATTATATGTTCAGCTACTGCTTTACCAGATAGAACCATGGCTCCAAATATTGGTCCCATTCTTGGGAGTCCTTTAACTTCCGTTACAGCCATTCCAGTAATGTATAATCCTTCAGCAACCTTTCCAGTGTTCATGACAGTAAGCTCTTCGGCTTTTTCACTATAAGCTGACTTCTCACCCGGTATAACAATTCCTAACTCGGGAATTTTTCTTGTGGCAACTGAGACTACTTCTGCATCATGACCAGTGGCATCTACAACAGCCTTAGCTGAGATGAATATTGGATCAACGTGGAGACTTGCCATTTGAGTAGCTGTCCACTCTACTGCTACTCCAACTACTCTTAATGGGTCTTCTCTAAATATAACATCATCTACAGTAACTCCATGAATTATTTTGGCTCCAGCATCTATTGCTCCCGCAGCCAATTTTGCCATAAACTCTGCAGAATCCACTATAAACACGTCCTTTTCAACTTCCTTAAGTCTGATATTAAATTCTTTTAATACTTCATCAGCTGGCTTCTCTATAACTAGTTTATGAAAAAGCATGGCTCCTCCTCCAATTCCTCCTCCGAAGCTCAGTCTTCTTTCAAATACCAAGGTCTTTAAACCAGCCTTTGCTAAATAGTAGGCTGCTGATAAGCCAGATGGACCTGCTCCTACTATTACTACATCTGATTCTACAAAATTGTACCAATCTTCCATAGTCTCCTTTATGATATATCTACTTATCTTCACTTCATCTACTTGTTTAATCTTAACTTCCATAGTTCTAAATGATATAACTAACTTATAAATTAACTTTTATAATGATGAACGTGAACAATATTTTTTAATATCAATAATAATCAAATAGATATGCCCTTTCAGTTAAATACCATGAATAACGTATCTTTAAAATGCAACTGGTGTGGGACGATAATAAAGACTAATCCTATAGTAGTCAAAACGTGTTGCAATAATAAGCCATGGGTATTTTGTAGTAATGGGTGTTATCAGAAATGGTTAGCAGAATGGTTAAAGAAACAGGAACAAAGGACAGGGAAAGGAAAGCAAAGAGGAGGATTATTGTAGGTATCAGTGGAGCTAGCGGAACAATTTATGCGTTAAGAGCTGTTGAAGTTTTAAATAAATTAGACTTTGAAGTTCATGTAATAGTTTCTAAAAGCTCTACCAAAGTTGCTGAAAAAGAAATGGGAGTAAATTTAATTGAAGAATTAAGAAAATATACGAATTATATCTACGGATTATCACAGATAGAAGCTCCACCATCGAGCTCAAGTTTTTCTGTAACTGCTAAGGGAATGGTAATTATTCCTTGTAGTATAAAGACGTTGGCTCAGATATCCCACGGTATCGGTTCTAATTTGTTAGTGAGGACCGCGTTAAACTTTATCAGAACTAATAAGAGGTTAGTTTTAGTTCTCAGAGAAACACCACTAGGGGTTATAGAGCTAGAGAATGCATTAAGACTGGCAAAACTTGGGGTAATAATAATGCCAGCTTCACCTGGCTTTTACATTCTTCCAAAAACTATTGATGACTTTGTAAACTTTGTAGTAGGTAAAGCTCTTGACGCTTTAGGCATAAAACATGATATATACAAGAGATGGAATGGTTAATTAAAATAAATCTACATTCTTGCCAAATTTCTTAGTTAATATTTCTTTCATCTTTTCATCATAATCATCTTTTTCAAGTTCTTTTTCAATTTCTTCCTCCTTCTGCCCTGATTTCTTATTGATCGCAAACGCACACTTGTTCCCAGGTAACAGTGCCCTCTTCTCACAATACGCATATTGGCATTCACCAGTTATGCATACATCTCCTACCCATCTACAGTATCCAACTTTATACGGATTTCCCTTTGAATATTTTACTTGTATTAACAATGCTCTTTTGTTGCATCTAAAATATGGGCACAAATAGTTACACTTATCGCCTAATGGTAGTGGTTTTGGTTCATCTGTAAATGAAGGAGGTTGTCTTTCAAAGCCTCTATTACCATTTCTCAATCTACTTAAACCCCCAAACTCTGATTACTAATTTAAATTATATTTTGACCCATTTAAACATTATGTATCTTATACTATTACTCTTTCTATCAACCAGACCTAATACTAATCTCTTCCTAGTACTATGAGATACTCTTCCAAAGCTTAGCAGTTCATGAGGACTTAAGTCTTGGTTAGCATCAACTGATATAACTACGAAAGGAGCATGTTCAATTCCTGGTCCTAACGTATACACTGTAAAGTCAGCTCCGTATTTCATTCCCGATCTAACTATAAATCCCCTTTCTCTTAAATCTTCATAAACTCTATAAATTATTTCGAATTTATCTATAGTTTTTGATCCTAATTCATATAATCTTGTATAGCCAAGAACTTCATTATTGTTGTCAAAAACTTGCATCAAACTCTTCTTGACCAAATAAACCCCTTCTATTAAAGATAGTTCCAACGGTCTATTAATTTCGTTTGGGCTCTTTGGTTTAGATATCCCAATTGGCTTTCCATAAAAGCCTTTAGAGTAAATATACTTAGCTTCTTGGATATCGGGTATTATTATCCTTGAACCCACTAACACGCCTTTTATCATTTATATCCTCTCATATGCTATGTAAGTAATATCATCAGCCGAAACTTTTAACAAATCTTCACTATCCTCAAGTCTATCAGCAACGTCTTTCAACAACATTATGTGCAAGAAATTATCTATGTTTTTTTCAAATAGTACTAACTCTAAACTTCTATATAAATCATCTACCTCTTGTTCGATCTTTACTACGTTTTTAGCATTCTCTAAAGAATTCTTAGGATTTACTGATAAGAGTCTTAAGGCTTCTATGAAGTGAGTGAAAGAAGTTATTATTTTTTCACACATAACAACCAATAATTTATAAATTATAGAGTCTAAATTACTATTCTTACTTAATAGTACGCTTAGTCTATAACTAGCTGAATCAATGTTTTGCCCTATTTTTTCTAAATTATTTAATATTTCTACATATAAGTCCTTATCCAGTAAACCTTCCCTTATTTTGAATATATATTCACCTAATCTATATTTATTACTTTCAACTTCATTCTTAATTCCATTTATTTTAGCATAAACCTGCATATAATTTAAATTACTATTTGCCATGTTAGATAGTAATTCATACAGTGTCCTAACCTCGTCTAGTATCTTTAGTGAAATTTGTTGTAACTGCTCCTCTATAGCTATTTCCGCAATTCCTCCACTCATCATGGTTTAACCATGTTTTTAAATTTAAAAATTAAGATGAGCTATACTATTCATTATCTTATCTATCTGTTCTATATCCTTCTCGATATCTAGATCTATGCCTTTATTCTTAAGATTCTGGTTTAACGTGTTCAACATTTCCTTTTCATCTTTCAAACCTAACACTATTAAATAGTTTATTAAGCCTAAAGCTTCTTCCTTTATTTTCAAATCACTTACTTTATCTATGTTTTCATTGATTATCTCTAGACCTTGTAGAAGTTCCTTTCTAACCCTTCTCATTCTCTTGACTAACCTTGTAGCTTTGTTTAAATCAATTTCTGACAAGACAATTAAGTTTTCTAGCTCATCTAGATAAGCTGTATGGTCTTCTATTACAGTTTCAAATTCAAATAAAACTCTGCTAACCTCTGTATCACTCTCATTCATTTAGAAGCCCTCACGGTTATCGTACTATTATCCTCTATTCCTAACGTAACTAAGTCTTGGGGATTTGCCCAAACCTCTAATTCCGGTACTCCTTCTTGAATTATCGCTTTCAACTTAAGTCTCTTACCCTTTACGGAAATCTCAAGGTTATCAGTTATACCGAGTTCTTTAGCTAGTTTAGAAGAGACAATTCCAAACCCTTGGTCAACATCAGTCCTTTTTCTAATCTTAATTCTCTTCTCCTTTGGAGGACTTTTATTCCCCTTTAAAGCTGACGCAGGAGGAATGATATTAACGAGAGTTTTTATATCAACCTTTTTCTCTTCCTTACTTTCCTCTTCACTCATTCTTTTACTTCACCTCAATTCCAATTTTACTAATGTCCTCTCCGCTAAATAACTTTTGCAATGAATTTTCGATCTCATTAACCTTAACTCTAACTTGGTTCCACGTATCCCTATCCCTAATCGTAACAGTATTATCTACTAACGTCTGAGGATCAATTGTAATAGCATAAGGCACTCCTATCTCATCAGCCCTTGCATATCTCCTTCCTATACTTCCAGAATCATCGTAAAGTATATCATACTTTTTAGAAAGAAGGTCCCTAATTTCCCTAGCTTTATTAATTAAATTTTCACGTTCTAGAAGAGGAAAAACTGCCACATCATAAGGTCCCAATTCTCTAGGTAATGACAATACAGTTCTCCCTTCTTTCTCCTTGTAGGCGTTCAGTATTGTCAAGAATAAAGTTCTTTCTACACCAAAGGAAGGTTCTACGACCTCAGGGATGAAATGTTTACCAGTTACTTTCTCTTCTCTCTCTATAACGCTTATAACATCACTTAACAATATACCGTCAATTGAAACCCTTTTCGTAAGCATTTCCTCAATTTCTTCGGGCTGCTTATTTTGTATTAGATCCATTAGCTTTTTCCTTTTTTCTTTATCTTTTAGTTTATTATTATCAATCACCACCGTTTTTTTCTTCACCGCTTGAGGTATTTCAAATTTTTTAAAGACACTCAAGTCTTGTCCGCTAAACTTCATGTGTCTAGATAGATCATAATTTCCTCTATAAGCGTGACCAGAAATTTCCACCTTCATATCATTGATTACTGCTATCTGATCGAAAACTTGTCTGGCATAATGAGCTCTTTCGTGGGGCAATTTCTCTTCAAAGTAAAACTCATTAATACCTAACGCTCTAACGAATTTAGATGCTACAGCCATCCAATAAGCCATCCAGGGGGTCTCAACAATTTTCTCCCTAACCATTTCATCAATACCATATTCCTTAGGCCTACCATCCTTTACTTTCTCGTCCTTAGTTAATACCTTAACTTTTAAGTCATAGAATCGTGATAGTGGGACATTTTCGGTATCCTCTGGATCAATGAAAAATTCTATCTCCATTATACTAAATTCTCTCATTCTTATTAACCCTTGTCTTGGAGAGATCTCGTTCCTTGCTACCCTTCCGATTTGTGCTATTCCTAATGGCAGTTTTTGTCTAACACTTTCATAAACTCTTTTAAAAGAAGTGAACATTCCTTGAGCAGTCTCTGGTCTTAAATAACCTATATTTCCTGTAAAGGGACCAATAGTAGTAGCAAATAATAGATTGAATAGTCTAACCTCGCCTAAATCCCCACCACAAGAGGGGCATTTTAAATTGTTTTCCTTAATCATCTTCGTTAATTCCTCTGGCTTAAGCCCTTCTACGCTTCTCTTCAAAGCATCTTCAATTAAATGGTCAGCTCTGTAGACTCTCCTACATTTAGTGCACTCCACTACGGGATCAGTAAAACTCTCCACATGTCCACTAGCCTCGAATACTTTAGAAGGACCAATTATGGGAGTTTCTACTTCAACTACGAAGTCATCGTTATCCTCTATAAAGTACTTTCTCCATAATTTTAATATCTTATTTTTAATTTTAACACCTATTGGACCTATGTCATATAAGCCAGCTACTCCACCATATATTTCATATGATGGCCAAAATATTCCTCTTCTCTTAGCTAGGTCCATTACTTTATTTAGTGTCTCACTCACATTTGACTAACATTACAACAAGCTTATAAAGCTCTATGCTAAACATCAACAAATGAAGGATAGTAGACTATTCTATTTAAATGAGAATAATAAAAAATTTGCTGGATTTAATAAAGAAACCTCTCCATTTATTATATTAGGAATACCAATGGATATTACAAGCAGTTTTAGACCAGGCAGTAGATTCACTCCAAGCGTAATTAGAGATACTGCCCAATATATAGAATTTTATTCAGTCAGAACTGGTGTTGATATGGGAGAAATAGGCTTCAATGACGTTGGTGACGTAATACTTCACCCCTCAGCTGTTGAAGAAAACTTATCGAGGATTTCAAGTATTATTAACTATTTTGTAGAAAATCAAAATATTCCAATATCAATTGGCGGAGAGCATACGATAACTGCTGGAGTTATAAGAGGTATGAAAAGGGAAGGATTATGTGTGATTAGTTTCGATGCTCATTTAGATCTAAGAGAGGAATACATGGGATATAAGTATGATCACGCATGCGTTATGAGGAGGATATCAGAATATGGAGTTAAGATAATAGAAGTGGGAACTAGAGCTGTTAGCAAAGAAGAGCTAGAATATGCTAAATACAAAGGTATAATATTCTTTACTCCTCAACAAGTTAAGACATTAGGAGCTAGAGAGGTTTCCAGAAAAATAATAAACAGCACTCAAGAATGTAAATCATTGTACATCTCCATAGACATGGACGGAATAGATCCAGCTTATGCACCAGGCGTTGCTACTCCAGAACCAGAGGGATTAGATCCTTCAACAGTCCTAGATATAATAAATCTAGTTGTAGATAAAAGAGTAATAGGATTTGACATAGTAGAAATTTCTCCTCCATATGACACGTCTGGGATAACGACTGTACTAGGAGCTAAGTTGATTATGGAAACAGCAGCTTCTATATATAAAGCTAAATGGCTTTAACGGTTTTTATAGTAGGTTTTCTAATCATATATATTATTTTATATCCACAGTAAGGGCATCTAACACCTGGCAACACTTTCAATTGCTCATCAGTGAACGTTTTCCAACATTTGCCACATCTGTATACTGCCATACTATCCTTTTCAATCCTTTCCACTATATAAGATTATCTCACAAAAACCCATAGAAAGATTAAAAGGGGGTTTTATCAATAATAATAACCTAAGAATGGCAGAAAATTTATGTGGGGGTCTCCCACCAGATATATGTGAACAATTAACAAAAGAGGAACAATTTATAAAAATAAAGGTAGAAAAAAGAAGATATGGAAAAGAAGTTACAATAATAGAAGGTCTAGGACAATCAGATAATGAGTTAAAAAAGATAGCTTCTGAACTCAAGTCAAAGCTAGCAGCAGGAGGTACTGTAAAAGATGGAAAAATACTTATTCAAGGAGATCACAAGGAAAAAATACGTGAAATACTAATAAAAATGGGGTACCCAGAATCAAATATTTTAGTTATTGAGTAGGAATTGATATTTTTAGTTCTTGAGTTAATTCCTTATACCTATTTCTTACAGTTACTTCAGTTACACCAGCCACTTGTGCAATCTCCTTCTGTGTTCTTCTCTCGTCATGAAGTAAGCTAGCTATATATATTGCTGCAGCAGCTAAACCAGCGGGATCTTTTCCAGCCGTTAGACCTACATCCTTAGCCTTATCAATTATTTCTGCAGCTGTCTTCATAACTGCACCACTTAAACCTAATAAGTTGGCAATTCTAGTAACATAGTCCTTAGGATCACTAACCGGGACGTCTACGCTTAATTCCCTTAACAATAGCCTATAACACCTGGCAACTTCCTTTCTATTAGCCTTAGTATACTGGGCAATCTCGTCCAAAGTCCTAGCTAGCTTCATTCTCCTACATGCTGCGTAAATTGCAGCAGCTACGACGCTCTCAATACTTCTCCCTCTTACCAGACCCTTCTCAACTGCCTTTCTATATATCAACGCAGCTTCATCTTTAACGGACTTAGGCAAACTTAATAAGTTACCTATTCTCTCTAATTCATTCATTGCTTGCGCTAAGTTTCTATCAACCGAGCTTTGTATCCTAGCCCTTATTTGCCACTTTCTCCACCTTAGTGCTTCTAACCTTCTCTTAGGATCTAAGGTCCTTCCCATTGCATCTTTATCTTTCCAGTCGATTAGAGTAGATAATCCTCTATCATGAATAGTATCATTAAGAGGTCCTCCAACTCTACTTCTTTTCTCCTTCTCTTCTGGTGTGAAAGCCCTCCACTCTGGTCCTTGATCGATAATTTTATCTTCTAAAACTTCACCAGTTTCAGTGCAAATATATTCTCCTCTCTCAGCGTCAAAAATAATCTTATCTGGAGGACAAGGCGCGGATTTACTCTCTTCAGACAAATATAACACCTCCATATTTTACAAGGGACACGAATAGTAAACCTTTTAAACTTTTCTCTTTATTTCCTTTTAAATCTTTCTCTCTTAAGTAGGAGAGTTAAATGAAAGTGAAGAGTTAAGTTTATATCAAGATAAGAAGAGTATATTAATAGCCGGGTAGTCTAGCGGTCAAGGATCCAGGGCTTTGGCCCCTGGGACCCCGGTTCGAATCCGGGCCCGGCTACCTTTTTTACTCGCGGCCGTAGTCTAGCCTGGATTAGGACGCCTGCCTGCCACGCAGGAGGTCCCGGGTTCAAATCCCGGCGGCCGCATACATTTAAGAAATATTTATGATTTATATTGGACTGATGCTATTTTTAGCAAACTTTTAATTCTCTTACTAGGGAATATAGTTATTAGAAGATAAGTTTAAGTAGTATTTTAAATAAATATCTTTTGTCATGCTATTATACGCCGTCATTAAGACGCCTTATGCTGATGATTTTCAAGGACTACATTTGACTAACGCTTCTGTTAACATCTTAGACATTAGGGTAGATAAAAACGGCATTAAAACTTTACTTGAAATTAGAGGAGATGAAGAGGTAGCCAATACAATTTGTGAGGAACCAGTGAAAATATCTAGGTATAAGTTTATATGTACGATCTATGCAAAATCACCGTTACTTAACGTTATTTCTCAATACATAATTATGAACGGTGCATTTTCAAGTGAGGGGATAATTTGGACATTAATACTTAATAATTACGTTGAGCTTAGAAGCCTGCTGAACTCATTATTATCAACTACAAGAGACGTCAAGGTGTTAAAGATAGTTAAGGCAGAGAGAAAAGATCCTATAACCGCGAGGCAAGAGCAAATATTAAAGGTAGCATTAGAAGCTGGATTCTTTGATTATCCAAGAAGAATAGGCCTAAAGGAGTTGGCTAAGAAACTAAATATGAGCCCGTCGAGTTTAAGTGAAATTATCAGGAGAGCTGAAAAAAATATTATAGTCGAATACTTCAAGAATAGAGAGCTATGAGGCATGGAGGATTTCCTTGGAATAAGGGCTATCCTTCTAATATAAATGATTTTAGCGTAAATCTGAACCCATTAGGAACTCCAAGGTTTGTTGATGAGATAATAAATGAGGCTATAAGGTTAGGAATACATAAGTATTATCCACCCGAGGACTACTCGTACATAAAGTCAATAATCGGAGAAATATATGGAGTAGATAAAGATTTTATAGGAGTGTTTAATGGGGCATCAGAGGCAATAAACTTACTAGATAATGATTTCATAGTTCCTCAGCCCAATTATTCTGACTATAAATACGTATCTTATTATAACGCTGAAGAAATGGAAGACAAATTTAGATTTATGTTACATAAAAAGTATAGAAAGATTATATTAAGTAATCCAAACAATCCTACTGGAGCATATGTAAGTGTTCCAGAAATAGAAGACTTTCTTAGAAGTGGGAATGAGTTGGTAGTTGATGAGTCCTTTATAGATATTAGCCTAACAGAGAGTTCAGTAAAGCTTGTAGAAGAATATAAAAATTTGTTGATAATTAATTCCTTCACAAAGAGTTTTTCTATTCCTGGGTTAAGAATTGGATTCACCATCGGACAAAGGAGTAAGGAAATAGAAAAACGTGCCCCTAGCTGGAGAGTAAACTCATTAGCTTATTACTTAATATCACATTTAGACCCTAAGGAAGTAAGGACGTTTTTTTACGAGAGCAAAATGAAGACTAAGGAATTAATTGAATATGTAAGTAATGCTAAAAAGGAATTTAAAGTATATAAAACGGTAGCTCCATATTTCTTAGCGGAGTTTCCTATAAAAGTTTCAACACTAAATGAGAAGATTGTAAAGTATGGATATTTTATTAGAGACGCAAGCAATTTCATAGGTTTAAGATTTACGCATGGTAGGATATCTCTGAGGAGAGATATAGGTAAATTGTTATCCTTGATAAATAAGATACTTACTACCTCCCAGCAATAAATCGTGAGGCTTCATTCCTTTGTAATTGAGGAGAAAGTGAGAATGACAATTTTCAAGAAATCTTTAACTTTTTCCTCTTGATTGAAGACTATTTAGTTAATTTAATGAAATAGCCGGATCTTTTTAGTTTTAGGTATATAGATTTTTTACATTAGATATTGCATCTGACCTCCTCCCTGCCCTAAAAGGTGAGGCTTATCTTTCCTTTGTCACAGATAATTCTCTATGTTCATAGCTTTTTAGAGTATGATAAGGACATAAATTAACTATATGAGAATTTCAATAAGGTCTTAGCTGGTGATGCAAATATTTATTTTTTGTAAAAGACACAGTTAAAGCGTGGAGAAGGTAGTATTTAATAAGCTGTTGAAATTCGCTGTAGTTGGCGCTTTGGGAACTGTAGTGAATGAGGGTATTTACGTTTACGCTTCTAAGGTTATCCCTATCTCAATAGCCTTAGCATTAGGCATAGAACTATCTTTAATTTTTAATTTCTTCTTGAATGATATTTGGACATTTCGTGATAAAAGAGTTGGAACGTTTATCAAGAGAATGGTGAAGTTTCATGGTTCTTCTTATTTAGGCAACGTAATTCAGTACGTAGTTGCGTTAGTGTTATTGATATATATGCTACACTATACCTCCCTTTCTCAAGTTTTAACTATTATATTCTTTGTAAAACAAATTTCAGCAAATACATTAATTTTAACTAATTTTTTAGGAATATTAGCAGGCTTTCTAGTAAGATTCATCACTTCATATAAATACGTTTGGGCTTAGGGCTTTACAGTGTAATAGACCCTCTTTCTACCTTTTCCTTTATTTTCTACTTTTAATAAAACAATTTCTCCTATTTCTCTAGTATTTTTAACGTGGGGTCCTCCATCAGCTTGTATATCAATGCCTGGTATTTCAACTATTCTCCATATAGGAATTTCTGGAGGGTTCCTCCCAGCTAGTTTTACTATTGCTGGAATCATTAATGCTTCATCTCTAGGTAAAAAGTACACCTTAACATCTATTGACTTTTTAACAATCTCGTTCGCTTCATTTATTAGCTCTATTAGTATTGCCTTATCCTCTACGTTAAAATCATCTTTAGCGTATTCTGGGCTTATGTGACCTCCAGTTATAAGAGAACCAAATTTCTCGTAGGCTAAAGCAGAAATTATGTGAGAGGCAGTATGAAGTCTCATCATCCTATATCTTCTTTCCCAATCAATAACTCCCTTTACTAATTCGCCTTCATTAAACTTGTTAGATTCAACCTTATGCAATATTTCTCCATTCTCTTTTTTTACCTCTAGTACTTTTACCTTTTCGCCTTTATTATTTTCTAAAAAACCTAGGTCGTTTTCTAACCCTCCTCCTCCCGGATAGAATGCTGTCTTATCTAAAATTACATAGTTATCAAGTATTTTTATGACCTTACTTTCGAATTCTTTAACGTATGAATCATTAAGATATAGTTCTTCGGTCATTTAGTTTACTTTATTCCCTTGAATTATAAATATACCGTTTTTGTAGTTAAAGGTGACCGTTGATGAGTCAATTCTAGTAGGTAATGCTATTATTTTAACAATGCTATTATTTACGGAATTTAATATATATATTTTTTCTCCATCAGATTTAATTAAAATCCTGTTATAAGTTACCTCTTTACCTCTAAGATCTAGGTATATTACTACCTTATCTTGACTGATATATACATCGTAGTCTGGATCTTCATCTTCTCTAATAAACACGTTAGGCATATTACTTATCTTGGATTCGATTGATTTAAACTCTTAGTACCTTACCCTTCACCTTAAAAAAGTAGAGTGAGTAAGATATATATTAGCCATGCTTGGTAAAGATTTCCAAAAGATATGGGGAGAAAAAGAAGAAAAGTATAAGTTTAAGGGCTCAAAGGAGCCACTTAAATACAGATTAGTTCAAGCTCACTATAAAATTAGTTCAATGATTAGTAGATTAGATGCATATATCAGTAGGATGCAGGAAAGAGATAAAGTTCTATTTGAGAGGGTAGTGGAAGCACAGATGGCTAAAGATACACAAAGAGCTGCTATGTATGCTAATGAGGTAGCAGAAATAAGGAAGATATCCAAGCAGCTATTGACTACTCAAATTGCCTTAGAGCAAGTGGAATTAAGGTTAGAGACAGTTTCAGAACTAGGTGACATATTTGTCAATTTAATACCGGTTTTAGGAGTAGTTAATGAGCTTAAGAGTACGTTGAGAGGGATAATGCCAGAAGTCTCGATCGAATTAGCTGACTTAGGAGAAGGATTACAAGAAATAGTAACAGAGTCTGGAGAGTTCACTGGCTTATCAACATATTCAGCAGCCTCTTCACCAGAAGCTAGAAAGATATTAGAGGAGGCATCCATAGTGGCAGAGCAAAGGATGAAGGAGAAGTTCCCAGAACTACCAGCTGGATCTGCTTTACTCAACAAATCCAATACATAAAGGGGTTTCGTTCCTCTTATTATTTTAACCTTTTATATTTTTACTCCTTCTTTTATCATAATGCCAGACGAATTCGTTGTTACTCCATGGGAAGTCAAAGGTAAGGTTGATTATGATAAGCTAATAGTTCAATTTGGAACTCAAAAGATCACCGAATCTCTAAAGGAGAGGATAAAGAGTTTGGTTGGAAGTTTACACGTCATGTTGAGGAGAGATATATTTTTCTCCCATAGAGATTTAGATTTAATTCTTAATGATTATGAAAATGGGAAGGGATTTTTCCTATATACTGGAAGAGCTCCATCCTTAGGGATGCACGTTGGTCACTTAATACCATTTATATTCACTAAATGGCTTCAAGAGAAGTTTAAGGTGAACGTTTACATCGAGATTACTGATGACGAAAAGTTTATGAGGAATGCTGACTATACTCTAGAGCAAACTAGGAGTTGGGCTTATGATAATATTTTAGACATAATAGCTGTAGGCTTTGATCCAGATAGGACTTTCATTTTTCAAGATACTGAATATATTAGGAACATGTATCCTATAGCGATTAAAATTGCTAAAAAATTGAACTTCTCTGAGGTAAAAGCCACCTTTGGGCTAGATATCTCTTCCAACATTGGTATAATATTCTATCCAGCATTACAAATAGCTCCTACCATGTTTGAGAAGAGAAGATGCTTGATACCAGCCGGTATAGACCAAGATCCCTATTGGAGGCTTCAGAGGGATATAGCGGAATCTTTAGGATATTTTAAGGCTGCTCAAATACACAGTAAGTTTCTTCCACCATTAACCGGTCCAGAAGGTAAAATGAGCTCCTCAATACCAGAATCTGCTATTTATTTAACTGATGATCCTAAAACCGTTGAGAGAAAAATCATGAAGTACGCATTTTCTGGCGGTCAGCCTACTATTGAACTTCATAGGAAATACGGAGGAAATCCAGATATTGATGTTTCATTTCAATGGTTGTATTACTTTTTTGAAGAGGATGATAGAAGAATCGAGGAAATAAGAGAAGAATACAAGTCTGGTAAAATGTTAACAGGTGAATTGAAGCAAATTCTCGTTGAGAAGTTAAATGAGTTTTTAGAAAGGCATAGGCAGAATAGGGAAAAAGCTAAGGATTTAGTAAATGTGTTTAAATATGATGGTAAGTTAGCTACTGAGATGTGGCAGAAGATTCATGAATAGGCTTATATACGCCTAATTTTTTTAAATGATAAACTACTAAATTTGTAGAGATATTTAGGTCTTTTGCTATTCTATAAATTGATTCTCCTTTTTCATATTTTTCTTTTATCTTAGTTATTTCATCTTTATTTAGCTTTCTTTTCCTCTTCACTAAATTGTTTTTTCGAAGTATTCTTAGAACAGTGTTAAAGTTGAGATTAAGTTCCCTACTAATCCGGTTAGCACTATATCCTTGCGAAGCTAACTGGATAATCTTCTTCACTAAATCATTAGGGATCTTCCCTCTAAAATTTACTTGCGCTTTAATTAATAATCTTCTCACCTTAGAGTAACTTAAGCCTAATTGTGAGGCTATTTGCCTAATACTTAAGCCCTCCTCATACATCTTCTTAGCCTTATATAACAACTCCTCATCTTCAACCATGGGTAATAAGGTATTAGATGAAATATATTAATCTTTTCCAAAATCCGCCTTTAATATTACTACTTAATTCTACATGAATATCATATTTAATAGAAAACTCTTAGGAAAAATAGATAACATTAAATAAGTTTGTTATAGTATCATTTGTTAAAGACTTATAAAGCAATCAGACGAGTTCAACTGTAAAATTTTAGTGAGATTTATTTATTATAGCAGAGAGTATATACGTAAATACTTATCAATTATTACTTATAATACAAGCTAACAAGATTTATAGTTGTCTTGAATTAATGATTTTTAATGGACTTGCTTGTATACTTAGGGCTTGGCATAGTATTGGGCTTATCCATGGCTGCTCCGCCTGGTCCAGTTAACGCTATGATAGCTAACGAAGCTACTAAATCATGGCTTCATGGGAGTAGTGTTGGAGCGGGTGCTATGACTGCCGACTTCATCTTCTTTTGGATAGTATTCTTTATTCAAGGTTTTATCCCGAATTATGTGTTAATGCCACTGTATTTAATAGGTGGAGCGTTTATGCTATATCTTTCGTACGCTACTCTAAGATCTAAAATGCCTTCCAGTTCAGTAAGGGGAAACTATTTCATTGGATTGTTAATGGGATTATCAAATCCTTATCAGATAAGTTGGTGGGTCACAGTTGGGATTTCCATGATAAGATCTTTATCCATCTCAATAATACCTGGATTCTTTTTGGGAATAGTAATTTGGATATTTAGTTTTCCTCGACTGATAAACTTAGTAGGATTAAAGTACATAAAATATGTAAAAATTATATCATCTTCAATATTATTAGTATTTGGGATATATCTTATATATGAGGGAATTATTCATGTTATCTAAGCAAGATATAAGGAATTTAGTTTGGAAAAAATTGGAGGAGACTAATATAGCTTCATTTCCGAGACCAGTTTTCGGGAGGATACCTAATTTTAAAGGTGCTGAAATTGCTGCAAAAAAATTGGCTGAGACTGAAGAATTTAAAAAAGCTGAGATCATTAAGGTAAACCCTGACTCTCCACAGTATAAAGTGAGGGAATTTGCGTTAAGGATGGGTAAAAAGGTACTAGTTCCTACGCCTAGACTAAGAGGAGATTTTTATTTACTCGACCCTAAGCGCATATCTAATTACTCGGAGGCTTCTAGGATTAGTGGATTTAGTAAATATGGAATAAAGGTTAACATAGAAGAACTAGATAAAATAGATTTAGTAGTAGTGGGTTCTGTAGCAGTTACACTAAGCGGAGATAGGGTAGGGAAAGGAGAGGGATATAGTGAGCTTGAGTTTGCTATTCTAAGAGAGCTTGGAAAAGTAGGTGAAAACACACCAATTGCTACTACTGTACACGATATTCAAATAGTGAAGGAAATACCGATAGAGCCTTTTGACGTACCAGTAGATATAATTGCAACTCCTACAACAATTATAAGAGTCAATAGAAGGAGAGAAAAACCAAGAGGTCTGTATATAGAATTCTTAACAAAAGAAAAAATTCAATCTACTCCTTATTTAAAAGAATATTTACAAAGAAGATATAATGGACTGTAAATCTTTGCAAACCTCTTCAGCTTTTTTACTCAGCTTATTCCTTATTTCGTCTTTGTTTACACGATACATATACTTAGGTCTTCCGCCTCTGCTAACATTACTTTTCTCTTTTTCTATTAATCCAACATCAGAGAGTTTTTTCAATATTAAACTTGCCCTGCTTTTACTTATTCCTAATTCTCCTGCTATATCGTCGACATTCTTTCCGTCGGTGCTTCTTATTATCTTCATGAAAACTTCTATATCAGCTTCTGACAGAGCATAAGCTACCATCAAGAATCTTCTCAATAAAAAACTTTTTTCGCTAATTTCAATACTCATTAAACTTTCACCAATCTTTATTTAATATATTTTTATTTTTAAATTTTTCCTTCAAGGTCCCTTAAATTTTTATTTGAATATACAATCATAGTATTATGTCTAGAGAAGTGTTAAAGAAGAAGATTTTGGAATTATTGTCAAAGGGTGATATGACATCTACGCAGTTAAGAGACGAGCTAATAAATGAAGGAATAAATTTAATCGAATTTAGAAGTGCTTTGGCTGAACTTGTCAGAGAAGGGGTAGTGGAGAAGTATCCAGTTTATGAGGAGAAAAAATTCTATTTTAGGCTTAAAAACGCTTAAGAATTATTATTATGTTCGAGTATCTTAATTAGTTTATCAGCAACGCTTAAGAACTCTTTAGAGGCTGGAGAATCGGGGTACTTTAAGAAGAAAGGCTCACCTAGATCGTTTGCCTCGGCAATAACTGGATCTAATGGTATTTGCCCTAATAGATCTACACCCATTTCCTCAGCCATCTTCTTACCCTTCCCTTCTCCAAATATATAATAACGTTTACCATCAGAAGGACAAACGAAATGGCTCATATTTTCAATTACTCCTAAAATTTTACTATTGACAGTTCTAGCAAAATTTATTGATTTTCTCACTGCAAGTGTTGAGACCTCAGATGGTATTGTAACAATTATAAAACCAGTCAAGCCAGTGACCAGTTGTGCTACAGAGAGTGCCTCATCTCCAGTTCCGGGAGGCATATCGATTATTAAATAATCTAATTCTCCCCAATTAACATCACCTAAAAATTGCTTTATTGCGGTATGTTTTATTGCGCCCCTCCACACTACTGGAGTGTCATCTCTAGGTAAGAGAAAATCTATCGATACGACTTTTATTCCAAATGGTCCTATTACTGGGTTAATACCTTTATCATCAGCCGTTAACATCTGTCCCCTAACACCTAACATTTTAGGAACTGAGGGACCGTGAAAATCTACATCAACTATTCCAACTTTTCTACCACTTGCTGCCAATGCCATGGCTAAATTAGAGGAAACAAAAGATTTTCCCACACCACCTTTACCACTAACTACGCCAATCTTGTATTTTATGCTTTTTAATTTCATTTGTACTTTTAAATCAGCTGCTTGAACTTGAGGGGCCGCTTTCCTCAAATCTCTTGGCTGTCTCTGCGGTTGAGGGCTTTGAATTCTAAATGGGTTATCACTCATCTAGATATTATTCTCGTGGGAGCTAATAATATTATCTAAATTTATTAAAAGATCTTGCACTTCAGAATTATTTAGCCAATCTACGTCCCTATCACAGACTTTATTTATAATTTTATTTACAATTTGTTCTACGTTATTATTTGTCGTATCTATTTCACATACGTTTTCGAAATTCTGTTTTGCCTCTTCTGCTGTAACTCCTAATATCTCAGCTTCCACGTTCTCCGCTATTTTTAGCTCACTCCAACCCCTATCCTTTAACTCTCTGTATAACTTTAAGGGATTTCTCCTTAAGACTACTACTAGATCAGCTTTAGGAATTAACGATGGA
This sequence comes from Sulfolobus sp. A20, assembly GCF_001719125.1. Classification (NCBI taxonomy): domain Archaea; kingdom Thermoproteati; phylum Thermoproteota; class Thermoprotei; order Sulfolobales; family Sulfolobaceae; genus Saccharolobus; species Saccharolobus sp. A20. The sequence continues at coordinate 648,502 of NZ_CP017006.1, read as the reverse complement.
TAAATAGTCTCAATTATTACATTAGTCTGCTTTTCCAAAAACTTTCTGAGTTCTTCCTTAACTTTTTCCTCATCTATAACATAACTTTGACTAATCTCATCAAATTCAGTATATAATTTTCTCTCTACTACAAATCGCGATACATTTAAATATTCACATTTAAAAATTTCTCTAAGCTTTGAGGAGACTAAGCTCTTTCCTACACCAGGGGTTCCGGTTATTAGCATTATCATTTAAGTCAATGATATGATAGTTTCTAAGATAAATAAGCCTACTGAAACACCTAATAATATCATCTTAACTGTCTTATCCGCTTCGCTCTTTATGATTTCGTATATACCGTAAGGCAACATAACGAAGCCTATTATTAATAAGATCTCCTCAACTAATATCATGTTAATTAACTTTCCTAGAATGCTTTAAAAGATAATAACCAGCAGCATATATAATACCTCCTATAATACCGCCAACGTGAGCGTAAACGTTTACATTAGGAAAGAAAATGTCACTGATACCGAAAACCGCTATTAGAAATATTAACCCATAAACTCCCAAATTTCCCCCGCTTATAAAGTCATAAAACGTGTAATAAGCTAATATACCAAAAATTCCCCCTGAAGCACCTGAAGACAAGGTAAATGGACCATAAAAAAACACAGTAAATATATTGCCTAATATTCCTGAGAAGAGAAAAATTCCGTATTCATTTCTCTTAGCTCTTGATCCGAAGATCAAATATATTATATACATTGATAAAAAATTAAATACAAAGTCAACAACACTACTTGTTACGAAAATTGATGTGATTAACTCATAATAATAACCATGAATCACCAAATAATTCAGTTGTTCTATATAATATAGATAATTTGTATTTATTAGAGATATTGTAAAACCGATAGCGAAACCAATAAATATTAATAGCATTAATAAAAAGGATGGAGTCGTAAAAATGTCTTTAACATTCATTCCCGTCACCGCTTTTTTCCAAGTTTGTATTGCATTACTTATATGACTACAAAAAATGTTATCACGAATGCAATTAATATTAGAATGCCCCAAATGATGACATTCCATCTAAATATTTTTAACCCGTCTAGTACCCAGAAGGGAAGTAGGTTAAAGAACGCTACCCAGAAATTAAACGAAGCCAGTTCAGCAAAGAAGATTCCTATTAAACTAAATGGAGGCAAAAATAAACTTCCTATAAGCCCTATAAATCCTAGGATGATATTAGTTAAAGGACCTGCCATAGCTGTTTTCCCTTCGATTTCCGTAGAACTTCTAAATCCGCAAGATATTGCTGTATAGCCAGAAAAGAATACTAAAAAGTGAAGGAAGCTCCCTACAAGATTGAATAATAATGTAGTCCAGAAACCTGCAAAGCTTAACGCAAACCTAGAATAGCAATTATATCTTCTAGCCATTTGCCTATGCCCTATTTCATGAGGTATTACGGCTAACAATGCTACAACGTAAGGTATTATTATATTTTGAATCGGATTGGATACTATTGCATAAGGATTATAAAAAGGTATGAAAGCCACTGCTAACGATAATGAAGCTAGTAAAAATGCTACGGCCTCGCTTAAATTATTAAATCTCCATTCTAAGTACCTGTAATTCCATGACATAATTTCATCCTAATAATCTTAGTAACTCTATAGGTATTAAATTATTGCTCACATATCTTACATTAGTACTATCTATTTTCCACATCAGCGCTTTTTTACTATTGCTAATCGTCGTCAAGTATTTTTCCCCATGTATATCAATAACTCCTTCAAATGTTGTATCAAATACCCTTTTGAAGGCGTTGAATGTATCAAAGACTACGAAACGGTAGATAAAGGGCATTATTATATCTAGGCATTTATATTTGTTAGCGAGATTTGACAAAATATCCTCAGATAAGTCCTTATACAATTCAGGTTTGAGTAAAAAGATTTGAGCATTACCTTCTATATTAATTATTACTACAAGAAATTTCTGATAGGACTCGTTAGGAAATGTTACCCAAAGTTCAAATATGTCTAAAACATTACTACACTCTCCACTTAATGCTTTAGAGGGAATGAAAAAAGAGTATGTTGAAGACTTCTCTGAAATGAATTCTAATATTCCCTCAATAAATAGCTTAGCTGAAATTCCTATGGAGTTTAGCTCCGCCTCTAAGGAGCTATCAATTTCAACTATGTGACCTTCATTACTTAAGTACCTCTTTCCAATCCCCCTAACGCTATCAATTGCTACTTCAAACCTCACAAAAATGTAATAGTGTAATTTATACTTTTAAATACTTTGTGTAAATTTCTGCGTTAAGTTCCATATTTTTAGCTAGTACTTTCTCTAAGATCTCCTTATCTTCAGACCTGGGATCATAGTTCTTTATAATATTTTCAATTTGTTCCATTAATTTTAAAACTTCTATTATACTTCCCATACTTTTTATTCAATCCTATCCTCTAAAAAATGGTTTCTTATTTAAAATTGGTATTTCCACAATCTTTATTACTCATACAGAATACGTGAAAATGTGAAGAAAGGTGCACTATTGCTGATATTGTGGCTTATTCTCCTTTCTATAACCTTACCATTAGCTATAAAAACACCTTCTCTTCTCATTTATAGCGACTCACCTTTCTTATCCAATAGTCTACAGAGCGTTAAAGCTCAAAATATTCTAATGAAATACTTTAACATAGGGGACAAAGATTATCTATACGTTATAATAAATGGCACATACAACTACTCTATTGACGAAATTTATCGATATATATATCTGCTTAACGACTCAATTATTATAACTCCTTTCAATTACTCTAAAATACTAGAGAATGAATACATTAGTTATCTTGGGGCAAATGAAAGTATATTAAAGAATGATAATTTATTAACGACTCTTTACCAGAACTTAACTAAACTAAAGCTATTCTATATTACACATTTTCAATATTTTGAATATGAGCTTAACGTAACGTTTTGGTTGCCCTTGCATAATTTCAGTAATAATATTTGCCCAGAGTACAAGATAAACTTCGATAAAGTAAATGGATCTTTATTGGAGAGAGCTAGATATGCAGGTTACTTAACTTTCAGAAATCCCTTTCTTTTCTACTTTGGATTTAACAATTATACAAATTATACATTAGCGTTTGAATTTTTAGTTAAATTGAGCAACTACTCTACTATAATCCACTACCTAAACTTATCTTCTCCACTATCAAACTTAACGTATTCAAGCAATATTACTATTGTTAATAGCTTATTAAATGAAACTCAAAATGTCACTAACTATTTTCACAAAGGAGATTACTGGCTATTCATTATAGAAGTTCCTAATAATGAAAGTTTAACTGCAATAAATCAATTCATAAAATCATTAAATAATTCGTACGTTGTTGGACATTTAGCCTATTATGCCCAATCAGCCTATTATACTCAAAACGATATTGAAATTATTGATATTACTACTGTTATCCTAGTTGTCATATTACTTATTTTACTTATTAGGTCTCTTGTCCCCATTGTAATACTGGTCAGTACAGCTGGTGTAGGACTAGTTTTAACATACGCTGCAATGTATTTAGCTACTTTGTTTGGCTATAAAATATACTATATATCTGGACTAGTTGCTCCACCCATAGTTTTTGGACTAAGTGTAGACTATGGAATATTGTTTATTTATAGATATTTTGAGGAACTTGCAAACAAATCATTAGATCCTCTTAGCAAATCTTTCAGAATGTCTACTAAAGGCATACTAATTAGCGGTATTAGTATCGTGCTTGGCTTCTCCAGTTTCATGTTTTCCCCCTCTGACTTGTTGAGAAATATAGGAGCTGCACTAGTCATCTCAGCTGTATCTTCGTTAATACCAGCTGTGTTTTTCACCTACATGTTATTGCTGGTTATTTCTCCAAGATTCTTGAGCTTTCCTCGAAAAGAGATTCCTAGCCCTAATGATATAAGACAAAAATACTTATCTTCTCTATCGAAATTATCCATAAGGCACAATAAAATTATAGTTTTTATAATAATTTTATCCATGATTGCCCTAATATTCTATTACACGTCTTATGTTCACACTAACGTAAATGTTAATGAGATTGTTCCTTCAAGTGCAAGTTCATTATTAGGGACTAAGATCCTTGAAAATATGTATGATTATAGTATTGATTACGTTCTAATACATGGTAACTTTTCAAAAGAGTATCCTTTAATATATAATTTAACTAATAATTTAATATCTCAAGGTAATCTAGTTTACGGTCCAATCTCCTTAGGAAAGATGATGATAACTAATGACACTCACCTAATAAACGAGTTCTATAAGGATAATTACACATTATTAATAGTATATCTAAAATACCCAGTTTTTAGTAAGCAAGCTATAAACATTACCTCTAAGCTTATAAAGGAGGGTTTTCTTGTAGGTGGCTCAAACGCTCAAAGGATTGATATAGTGAATAATACTGTAAAAACGTATTTCTCATTTACACTTCCGTTGACAATAATTCTAATAATAGTATACCTTTTCCTAATCTTAGGATCAATAATATTACCATTAAGACTTGCATTAACCATAGGTTTAAGTTCCTTATTTGGGGTATTTACACTATCCTTAGTATACTCCTCTACATATTGGTTATCTCCATTGATAGTATTTGCCCTTCTCTTCAGTTTAGGCATAGACTATGACATGTTTATAGTAATAAGGCTTTTAGAGGAAATGAAAGATCATGATTTTGATGACGCTATAGTAAAAGCAGTTGAAAGTACGGGTTTAGTTATCACTGCTTGTGGTTTGATCTTAGCTGGGGCGTTCTTTTCCTTAATAGTCTCTGATATAAGATTCTTGAACGAGATTGGATTTGGTGTAGGAGTATCAATATTGTTTGATACGTTTATAGTTAGACCGTTCCTTGTTCCTTCAATTCTTTCTGTATTGAAGAAGTATAATTTCTGGCCCTTCAGATTTAAGAGATTTCTGTATACTTAATTCCTATATTTATTACTTTTTTCGCTACATCTAACGGGTCCTTACCAAATATATATGCATTAGGCTCTAAACCTTTACCACCTAAGTGTATGATTACATCTACGTAAGAGTCATATGCTGAAGATATTAGATTACCTATTTTATCGTCATCAGCATGATCTTGGGGTCCAACTTTTTTATAGCTATAGTTAAGAATTTTTAATACTCTCTCTACTTTTTCATCATATTTTATATTCATTACTGAACGAATTGTTGGAAAATTCTTCATAACGTTCAATAGCACCTTAGCTAAATGCTTACTCCCTCCCCACATCGGTTTAGAGGCTGGTGTTGGAATATTTCTTATCTTAGTTATTCTACCTGGTATAGCTATGACGTCATCTATATTTTTTGCATCACTTTTAGCAAATGCCAAGTTACTTAAAACCTGTGGTATTAATTGACCTACAGCCTCGTTTTGAAGCATAGATAGGGCTAACTGTATCAGCTCTTCTTCGTTCTCTTTGTAAAAGTTTCTACAAATCTCGCAATCATTCGGTATTTCTGTATCGATCATCTTATGAAATTTACAAAACTTAAGCTTGCTTAAGTTTGAAAGAAAAGTTAATGAGACGTACTCCATTACTTGCTTTGAATCGCCGTTTAATAGTAATTGAGTTAATTTTTCCAAGAAATCGTCCAACTCTTCTTTACTTAAACCTAAGTTTAATAACCTCTTATAATAGACGTTTTCATCTTCATCTAAATACTGCTTTACCGCAGGCTGGCTCACTCCTAATAAGTATGCTATTTTAGTCTGACTCATGTGTAGCTCCCTAAGCCTTTTAGCCTCTAAAGCTCTAATAGATGGTATGAATATGTCATCGATTAACGTTAATGGTGATTTTATCACAATAATAAGAATGAACCCGGGGAAAAATTACTTTCTAGATAATGAACTCTCCTTTAGCGCAATAGATGGAACCTATACTGAAACCTTCACCGTTGATGGTAAAATTTCACATGTAATCATCGGAGTTATCACCGGCAAAATATTAACAAACGGTGATTTTATTGTTCAAGACATAATAGTTAATGATGAAAGCTGTGAATGCGAAGGAGAATCTAAGATGAGGGAATTAGAGTACTTGAACGCAACTAAATACCCAGCTAATATAATATTATTGGATAGGAAGCTCTCGTATGATAGATCCCTTGGAATTGAAATACCTAAAAACGCTATAGGAATAGTTAAAGATTTTGATATACCAACTAGAGTTTCTTTAAATAGTATTAGAGAAACACCTTGGCTAGCAATAAAAGAGAAGTTAAATGACTTAATTAAAGGATACTTTAAGCTATTTGACGTCTCTTGGGTTTTTTATTTAGAGTCAAGCATTTTTCTAGATGATTTGGAGAAACTTCTTTCCATTCTCTATATCTTCGGAAAGGAACCGGTACCAGAGGCTTTAGGTTACAATTATCCGTTATTCCTAGCTGATAAGTTAGTTAAGTACTATAGAAATAAAATATCCAATAGTTTTAAGCTTCTTGAATTAGAAGATAATATTAGGTACAGAGAATTTAGAAGCTTAATGGAGAAATTGAGAAATGATGGAAAGTATATTTGAAAATGCAGAAGGAAAGTTAAGGGAGGCTAGAGTAATAACTAGGCAGACATCGGACGGAAGAGGTACGATCTCGTTTAGAAATTATATCGTTGAATTCGATTTCTCGATGAAGGACAAACTTGGAATAGGAAAATTATTGGCAGTAAATACGATAAAAGATGATACTTATTTGATACTTGAGACTGCTGAGATAATTCCTATGCATTATGGTATGATAAATTTAGACTCGACAGTCCCTAGAGAAATAAGAAACGAGATTATGAAGAGAGTAGAAGAGAGTTGGAAAGTAGAAGATAAACATAAGTGGATTGATGTAATTGCATATCCTTTAGGTTACATACTAGAGATTAACCAAAACGAACTCTCCTTTAAGAAGGGGTATTTTCCCCCCCTTCTAGGAAGTTCAGTTAGGATACTTAACGTTAATGCATATAGCAAATTTGTTTGTGCAAATAGTAAAGTTAGTTTAGGAAATGTGATCAATGAGGACATCAGACTTAACATTGATCTAGAGAGGGCTATGCGATATCATATTGGAATTTTCGCATTCACAGGATCTGGTAAGTCAAATTTGGCATCATTAATAGTTAGAAGAGTGTTGGATACTTCACCTAATACAAAGGTTGTAATATTTGATGTCTCTATGGAATACGCTATTTTACTTTTGGATAAATTAATGGAGATGGAGTCTAGGCTAATATCATTAGATAGAGTTCCATTAAATGCAACGGATGCGGGAAGGAGATTTTTAAGAAGCCACGTGATACCAGATGACATAACTGATATTAGGGATAAAATTAGGAAAGCTGGAGAAATATTATATCAAAAAGAAAAAATTAGACAATTGTATATTCCACCTCAAGGATTCTCCTTTTTAACTTATGGTGATATTATAGATTTCATAAAGAAGCAGATAGAGGATAAATATACTGCAATATCCCAAAAACCCTTACTATACACTTTCCTTAGTAAGTTGGACAATTTCATGAGAGATAGGAAACTAAATGCAGATGATATAGTTGATGATAGTCTAAACCAATTATTGGATGAGATAGAGACTCTAGGTAGGGAGTCTCATTTAAAGGAGAACTCTACATTATTTATCTTTATTTCTGGTCTTAAATCATATATATCATTAGGGGTTGAAGAAAGAGAAGATTACGACGTAGAAAAACTATCGATAGAGATTCTTGATTCGTCTGAAAATTCACCTAGGCTTTTTATCCTAGAATTACCCAACTTGGAAGAAGGCAGACAATTAGTAGCGAGTGTGATAAACCATGTGTATAACCGTAGAAAGAGAATGTATTCAGATAATCCTAAAGTGTTATTTATAATTGACGAGGCTCAAGAGTTTATCCCTTACGATACTAAACAGAAAGATAAGAGTGAGGAATCCAGTAACGCCGTTGAAAAACTATTAAGACATGGTAGGAAATATCACTTACATGCTTTAATTAGCACACAAAGATTAGCTTACTTAAATACTAATGCTTTGCAACAACTTCACACATATTTTATCAGTACATTACCTAGACCATATGATAGGCAATTATTGGCAGAAACTTTCGGGATTAGTGATATACTTCTAGATAAAACTTTAGAGCTAGAAGCTGGGCAATGGTTATTAGTTAGCTTTAAATCAGCCTTACCTCATGACGTCCCAGTGTTCTTCTCAGCCGATAACAATCTAAAAATTCTTAAAGATAACTTGAATAAAATTTAATTTATCTTTACTTCTTCCAGATATTTCTTATTTTCTTCTAAAAAGATCTTATATGCCTCTTCAGTAAAAATATAAATAGTTAAATCTATTTGATCAATCATCTTATATACCTCATCATAAATTTTATCAATGATCTTAGACTTATCCTTACAACTAGCTTGCCTTACGATTATCATATAATAAGCACCATAAGAGTCCCTAAAAACGTGAATTTCGGAATCATTCACTACTTCTTTAGCCTTTTTAAAAGCACTTTTAACAACACTCTCCATAATTATTTACTTTGATTTACTAAGCTATAAATTAACATATCCAATTACTCTTGGTTTACCTTGCTTTACGTTAACGTTTAAAATTGGTATTTGATCACTGATTAAAGGTATTACCACCGAGGTTTTTATCTCAGCCTTTTCGTTATTAACCTTGACATTAGCAGGTACTGCATAGCCCTTTATTAATACATGGTTTTGTCCTTCGTTGAAGGTCGACCAAGGATATTTGGTCAATTTTCCCTCAATCTTATTATCTACCTTAACATTAGGCTTTATTAAGTACATAAGATCTTTTATCTCATCCTCTTTTACGTTCCTTAAAGCGAAGCCCACTCTAACTCCACTCCCCACTGAGTTAACATCCTCGTCAAGAACTTGAATACTCTTTATTTCCACCTCTTTATTATATGGCAGTGCTAATAATTTATCGTGAGCCTCAACCTTAGTGTAGGAAAAGCCAGTGACTACAGTTCCTACTCCTTTAACTGTGAATACTCTATCAATGTAAACTATACCCAAATCCTTTTCCTTAGACTCCTCCAAATCCGAGATATCATTAGTTAACTTAAAGTTTTTGAACGAACTTAGAGGAGAAAGAATAGAGTTCAATTTTCTTTCTTCAAGATCACTTATTACAATCTTGTTTTTAATATTAAGTGAGTCTACTAACATTGCCAATTCACCGTCTTGCCATGACAGATTTTCTGGCAGATAAAGGATCGAAAGGGAAGAGAGCGATATTAGCTCAGCACTGTCCAAGAACTTGTCCGGATAATCCAAGGAAACAAGAATTGACCTTATATACTCTCCCCTCTTTCTATAGTATATTTTGAATTTTGCATTTTCATGGAGTTTTCCCAATTTATTAGCTATTTCAGTTATTTTTTCTTTATTCGAGGATGTTATCGATATAATCTCCCCTTCATACATCTTGATCACTGGTGCAAAACTTTTAACCTCATGTTCAAGTTTTAAAATATGAAATTAATTGTTGCTTCTATCATACTAATGTTTATTGGTTTTCTCCTAGTATTCGCTAGTATTTTGTCTCCACCGTATGCCACAACCCAATCCACTTCAGCTACTAGCAGTCCGCAATTTGCAGGACTAATCTTAATTGGACCTATACCAATAGCTTTCGGAAATGTTCCTTCCTCAGTTTTAGGTAACCTAGTGATAGTAGGCGTTATCTTCACAATTATATTACTTATAATATATCTAATTATGTTCATAATTGCAAGGAAAAATGCTAGATTTCCACCACCTTATTAATCGGGTACAATTAAGCTCCTTATAGCCTCTCCCTCTTCCAATAGCTTAACAGCCTCGTTAATTTCTTCTAACTTAAATGTGCCAGTAACCAAGGAAGTGGGGTCATATTTGCCTAGTTTAACTAACTGTAATAACCTAGGCATATCTATTCTAGGTCTAGCTCCATAACTACCTATTATTCTTATCCCGTTTCTTACTATCATAGCTATCCTTAATGGGATTTCAGAGGTAGTAGGTGGTAGTCCAACTAAGATTACTCTTCCACCAACTCTCACTGATTCTATAGCCATTCTTATAGTTTCTTGAGTTCCTGCTGCTTCTATCACGATATCTGGTCCACCATTAGTTATTTCCTTAATTGTCTTGGCTGCATCGGTCTCCTTTGAGTTGATCACATCCGTAGCGCCAATTTCTAAAGCTTTCTCAAGTTTCCATTTCTTAGTTCCTACTCCTATTATCCTTCCAGCTCCTATGGACTTTAGCATCTGAATTATAGATAAACCTACACCACCTACACCAATAACTGCTACGCTCTCTCCAGGTTCAACCTTAGCTATATTTACAGCCCCATATGCCGTTAAGCCTGCACAACCTAATACTGCTATTTTCTTTAGATCCATATCTTCAGGAACTTTATTCAAAGCCGTTTGTGGTAAAACGGCGTACTCAGCAAATCCACCTCCTAGGAATGTTCTTATGGCTCTTCCATCTCTGTAACGCACTCTAGTGGTTCCATCTAGCATAGTGCCATTTAGTCTAGTCTTAGCAAAGTTCTCACACAAGTTCTCATTACCTGTTATACAATTTTTACATTGACCACAAGGATGTACAAATGATGAAACTACTCTATCTCCTCGTTTAAGGTTTGTGATCCCCTCACCTATTTCTTCTACTACTCCTGAGATTTCATGCCCTGCTATTACTGGTGTTGGTACTGGAGTCTTCCCCTCAAATACATTAACATCAGAGTGGCATAGCCCGGTTGCCGTCACTTTTATCCTCACTTCTCCTCTCTTAGGTTGATCAATTTCTACGCTATCCTCAATCACTAGTGGTTCATTATATTTATGGAGAATTGCTGCCTTCATTGTTATTACATACTGTATAAACATATTTAAACATTTCTATACATCTCACTTATGGTATCAATTTTAAATATAATAAATTCATAAATTATAGCGTGGTATACTTATCCTATTTTAAGGGGTTATTAATATGTGATGTATCTGCCCCGGGATTATCGTGGAGTGAAGAGTTAAAAGCTTATATCGGTCCTGCAAGTAAATATAGAGATTTAATTTTCTATTTCAAAAGATCTAACGTTGAGGTTCAAGATAAGGTACTGGATTTGTTACCATTTCCGATAATAGATGATAAGATACAGTTAAGGAAATATCAAGAAGATGCCTTACTCAAGTGGTTTCGGACTAGGCAAGGTATAATAGTCTTACCTACTGGTGCTGGAAAGACGGTAATTGGTTTAAAAGCCATTGCTCTGATCAAGCAAGCAACTCTTATAGTGGTACCAACTCTTGATTTGCTTCAACAATGGTACGAAAGTATTAAAAAGCTTCTTAACGTCGAAGCTGGAAGAATTGGTGGAGGATTTGACGAAATTAAAGGGATTACTGTTGCTACTTATGATTCAACTTACACTAGGCTTGAAAGTATAGGTAATAAATTCGCTTTAGTTATATTCGATGAAGTTCACCATCTAGCGTCTGAGGGCTATTCTATTATAGCTCAAGGTTTAGCTTCACCTTACAGATTAGGTTTAACAGCAACTCCTGAGAGAAGTGACGGAAGACATTCTCTTTATCCTTCTCTAGTTGGACCAATAGTTTATACTATTACATTCTCTGAATTAGCTGGAAAATTTTTATCCAACTTCACGATTCAAAGAATTTATGTCGAATTAACAGAGGAAGAGAGGAAGAAATACGAATATTATAGAGGAATATTAAAGAAATTTCTAGATAAGAAAGGATTACAGTTGAGGTCATTACAAGATTTTCGTAATTTAATAAAATTAGCTTCAAGAGACAAAGAAGCTAGAGAGGCGTTATTAGCTTGGCATGAGGCTCTAAAGATAGCTGTTAACTCAAGGGCTAAAGTAGAGAAGCTAAGAGAACTATTAAGTAAATTAAAGGACGATAAAGTAATAATATTTACTAGAAACACTTCCATGGCTTATGATATTTCTAGGACCTTTTTAATACCAGCTATTACTTACAAGACTCCCAAAAATGAGAGATTAGAGATTTTAGAGAAATTTAAGGAGGGGGAATATAAAGTAATTGTAACTTCTAGCGTGTTGGATGAAGGCGTTGATGTTCCTGATGCGTCAGTTGGAATAGTTCTAGGGGGATATGGAACACAGAGGCAATTTGTTCAAAGACTAGGGAGAATATTGAGAAAGAAAGAGAATAAAATTGCGAGATTAATAGAGATAGTATCGAAGGGAACCAGTGATTATAATTTAAGTAAGAGGCGAAGACAAAATGTTGCCATCTGAGTTAGCAAGATATAAAATTATGGGAAATAAGATATATCCACTTTTTGCACAATCAGATGATATTGAAATAGCTGATGATGTAATGAGAATTTTTGAAATAGGCAGGAAAGTAGGAGAGATATTAGATGACGTAAAGTACTTGTCGAAGATATATGACTATAAGCTAGTTAAAGGATTAGCGAGAACTTTCCTTAAATATTGTGAGATAGAAAGTGAAAGTAAAATAGACTATAGAGAACTTAGAAGGGAAATATTTAAGAGAGGTCCAGTGTATACTGAAGAAGAAAGAGAGAAGGTTATCGGAGAGGTAAAGGAAATTTTTCGTGTTGATCCCATTAAGGTAATGTATGAGGATTTGGATGAGGAGAGAAAGATTGTTAAGCTACCAGATAACATCACTGCAGAAGATTTAATAAAAATATACAATCTTTCCCTACTGCAAACAATTGTGTTTAATGCATATAGAATAACTATATTTATGAGTGAAGGTTGGAAAGAGATAGCTCGTAAAATTAAGATGTTAGGGCTAATGTACTTAGCATATGATAAACCGATCCATATTGACATCTTTGGGCCGCTTTCATTATTGAGGATGACCGAGAAATATGGTAAAAATTTAGCTTCACTAATACCATTTGTGGTCTCTAGAAAGGATTGGAAGATAATTGCAAGCGTAGTGTTAGGTAAGAGGAAGAGGACATACAAATTAGAGTTATCTAATACTCATGAGCTGTTTAAGTACGTTAGAGATGAAGAGATAGAGAAGAGATTTGATAGTAGTATAGAGGAAAAGTTTTACAATGACTTCAGGAAAGTTATTAAGGATTGGCTAATAATAAGAGAACCTGAACCATTCGTAATAGATAATAGACTTTATTTCCCGGACTTTCTGCTTCAAAAGAATAACGTTAAGGTTTACGTAGAAATAATGGGATTTTGGACGAAGGAGTACATAAATAATAAGTTAGAGAAACTAAAGCACTTCCCTAATCCCATCTTGATAATATTAAATGAAGAACTTAGTTACGAGAATTACATACCATCAAGTCTTAATATTATAAAATTTAAGAGAAAAATTGACATAGGTAAAATATATAACTATCTCAGAACTTTACTTCCAGCTGTGGAAGTTAAGGAAATTAATTTAGGTGACATAAACGATCACGTTATATCTATCAAGGAATTAGCTAATAAGTATAATGTTGACGAGAAGGTGATAAGGGAAAAACTGACCAGTTATAAAGATTATATAGTGTTAAAAAACTATGCGATAAAAAGGACATATCTTGAGGAAATTTCTAAAAATAATTTCACCGATAAGTCTCTCTCTGAGCTAATTAATGCTTATGGTAATTATATCGTGGATGTAATAGAATATTTAGGATATATTATTTTATGGAAAAATATTTCTGATGCTATTGTAAAGAAGATCAAAGAGGCTTAAATGCTAATCTGAATAACCAATATATAGATTTTATTACACCTAGAGTGTTATTTAAGTTAATATTGCTAAAGTTGTATGCATATCTTCCCTTTGTCTCTTTTAATTGCAGGAATACCCATTCTATACTATCAAACACTCTATCTATCATATACTTTACAATTCCTTGAGCAAACTTGTTTTTTATTCCTCCAGTTAATATAGGTATCATCTCTCTAGTTATTTTTAAATCATATTTCCATGAAATATATAGCAAATCCCAATATCTACTAGGCAACTTTTCCATTATAGGGAAAGGATTGTCCTTGATATATGAGGTTCCCATTGGTATTACTACTAGTGGGAATATCCAAGCTTTTAAACCATGATCAATAATACTCTCAACAAGTTTAATACTCTCATCTACATCTTCATCAGTCTCATCAAGATAACCAATAGTCATAGTATAACAAGGATAAATATAATTATCATTCATAATAGCAGTAGCATCAATAATAACATCACCCCACTCCCTAGGAGTCCAAGGAAAAGGCTTACCCCTCATATACTTACTAATAATCCTCTCACTACCACTCTCCAAACCAACAACAGGAGCTGCAGCTCTATCCTTATCATATCTAGCTATCTCCGACATAGCTTTAACGGTTTGCGGGCTAGATTTAACTGCAGGAGCAGAAATATGGGGGAACCATATTCCATCAACTCCCATGTTCATAGTTTCTGAGAACAATTTAACAATAGCTTCATGATTAACCCTCAACTTCTGAGAACCATAAAGCAAAACATCATCAGTTATAAATTCTACTCTCTTTGTACCTGCTTTCATGTTTACTTGTATTTCTTTTTTTATTGTTTCTATTGGTATGCTTATGAATGTTTCTGGTGTTATTGAGCAGAATTGGCATCCTCTTGGGCATCCCCTAGTTATTTGTACTTCTCCAAGCCTAGCTGGGTTTATTATTGGTGGTATTTTAGTGCTTTTTGGTAATTTATTATAAATTACCTTATTTTCAATTTCCTCTCCATCTATCAATTTCTTCATTACCTCTGGTAATTTACCCTCAGCGTCACCAATGTATATTACATCAATCCAATTTGGCTTATCCTTAACTAACTCCCAAGCCCCCGGACCACCAGCAACAACCTTAAACCCATACTTACCCTTAAGCTTAGAAATACTCTCCCCCAATTCCTCAAAATACTTTGCAGTCCAAGTAGAACCACCACCAAAAATCATGGACAACTTAAAACTAACCGGGTTCAAACCAAAAGGATCATGAACAGTCAAACCAACAACCCTAGTCCTACCATCCACAACCTTCCCCAACCTCTCAGGAGGAACCACAGCAACACTACTAAAACCAGCATGAACTAACACACTCTCCACCTTCCTCAAAGCATAAGGAGCATACAACGCTTTACCCTCAGAATCAACTGGAGTATTAGGTGTGAAGAATTTATCCATGAAAGCTCTGGGAACTAATCTTGAGGGCATACAAGCTACATACCCTAATACGCTAGATCCTCCATAGTCTGTAAAGGAACCTTTGTCTGCTGTTAATATGATGTCCCATGCCATAATATTTAATTTATTCAGATGCTATAAAAAGTATTCATTATAAATCATGAAAAAAGGTAATATCTCATTTGTATAAACTTATTTATTGTGAAAGGATAGATACGGAATTAGGGACTTAATTCACTAATTAATTTTTAGTTAGTTAAAGATTCAGTTTTTACCAATTATGAGATCCTTTTTATAATTGAATGTAGAGCATAGTGTATACGTAATGTTTAGAAAATTAAGTATGGGCAACAATTTCTTTACTCCATAAAATTTTATTCTCGTTTACACTAATAGATTTCGAGTATGTTGTGGAAGAAGATTTTTAGCTATCTTGTTGAGCTCCATGTGGAGTCCACGCTTGCTAGTTTTAGACTTTGGATAATAGTTCTATAAGCTTCTTGTTCCAAACGTTTCAACCTCGTTGAACTAAGAGAATGCCTTGTAGCCTTATCGTGTAGGAAGATAACTTTATCCCTCCAATTCTCAAGCTTAATACCATTTACATAAACGTAAAAACCACTCCTAAGAACATGAAGAATTAGCCCAGACTCGTAATGCCTAACAACCCATCTCACCATTAACCCTCATCAACGAGTAAATGATCCCCATCCTTAATATCAAGCTTAAGCTCATAATTAACATTAGCCAACTCGTGAAGAGCAAGGTAGTGTGAGGCAATGAAGTCCTCCAACCTGACAAGTAAGAGGTTAAGGCTAATCTCGTCAAAGGAATGAAACCTAGGCTTAAAAGGGTAGAGATAATTTGGGTGAGGGCGAGGAAATCAAACCTATTCTCGCCCCAATAAATAACTCTAAAAATACTTTTCCACATAAAGAAAATTTAATTTATATCAAAACAACCAAATCGTTGTCCACACATCATGTTATCGAATTCATATTTTAGATATGGGCATTCCTTCTAGTCTAACATTGCATGAGTTTTAAGGTGTATCCTTATTTGGCAATTTCTGTCAAAGGTCGGCAATGTATGCACTAGTACTCTCAGATTATTATATTCTGTCATATATACGTTCGTTAATAATCCCGAATCCAACTGTGTAGAGAGTAAAGGTTTTCATTTCAATATGTTATTCCATTTTTTCACCAGTTATTGGATTGATTCTAAGTTCAGGAGGCTCTCTTATCTTTAAGCGAGTACATAAATTACATTGTGGCTCTTCATAAATAATTTTTATTAATCAAAAAGATACTGAAAAATGTCCCGCAGTCTTTCTCCTACTTGAAAATGTCTTTAAGTAATGCTCCAATCATCACTGTAACTTGACGTGAAGTTCTTGGTGAACCCAAAAATGCATGAATATTCCCATTTACTCTAAAACTTAATGTTGGGACACCAGATTCCATTAGTCTATATGCATAAGCTTCTCCTTGATCTCTTAAAGGATCGTATTCTGCAGTAACAATTATAGCCCGAGGTAAGTTAGATAAGTCCTCTGCAATTAAAGGTGAAAATAATGGATCGTATAAATCTTTCTCATCCCTTATGTACATTTTAATACCATAGTCTACCGGTAAATTGATGTCAAGAAAGTACCCTTTCCTATATTTATTCATAGATTTGGACGCGAGATCAAGATATACGAAAGGGACAACAGGTACCTGTACAGCTAGTCTCAATTTGTTGTCCCTTGCCAACAGCGAAGTAGCAGCCACTAAATTACCTCCGGCACTTATTCCAAATGTGGCAATCTTATCCTTATCAATACCAAGTTCTCCCGCATTATCTCTTGCCCATACTATAGCATTGAAACAATCATACACTGCGGTTGGAAATTTATATTCAGGTGCAAGTCTATAGTCAACTGATATAACTGTACACTCACAAGAGTTTGAAAGGATTCTTGAAATAGCATCCTCAGTCTCAATACTCCCCAGTATCCATGCTCCTCCATGAAAGTGCATTACAAGTCCATTGTTGGTTCTTTTTATAGGGGAGTATATTCTAATTGGCAACTCATAATCCTCTAACTTTACTTTCATATCTCTGGTTTCTCCCACAGGTTCCTTTGGAACCGCCGTTGCCAACAATTCATTTACTTTATGTCTTATTTCCTGGAACTGATATTTGGTAAAATCTATTAGGTTAGCCTTATAATAAACTTGAAGGAAATTCCTTACTTCAGGATCCAGTGGCATAACATTTAATTTTAGTTGATAACATAAAAAATTAATCTAAATAATTAACTTACCTAATTTGTGTCTTGTAAACCATGAGTATATGGATGATACAATAGGAATAAATATATCGACCTTATAGTGGGAACCATTGTATACGTCCAGATGACCATATTCCTCAAAAGTATCATACTATAAGAACGATTTCCGGGGATGGGGTTATTGCTCAACCTACCATGTATGACATACTACTGTCATGAAGCTATAAATTCTGGTTGTTGTGGTCTTATTTTAAACATGAGTGTTTTGCTGATTTGTTTCTCTTTTATTTCATTGATGAGTTTATGCTCTCGTTTCTAGCTGTATGGTCTCTTAAGGTAAAATACATGTTGTAATTATGGCTTATCTATGTATTTTGGCTTACTTGAAGGTTTTTTCATCTTTACCTAGCTAATTTCCTTTTCTACTTATTTATTGTGAGTATCCACTTGTATAGTCCTTATTTAGAGTATGTCTAAGCTTACGGATTTTGATATTGCCTTAGAGTTTAGTCTTATGATAACTCAGCGGATACTTATAAATAAGTGATGACAACTCCCTTATCTAAAAACCCCTTGAAATAGGATATTCAAGGCTTAACTTGCTTATGCTTTGCATTCTCAAAAAACTTCTTATACTCCTGCTTACCCATAATAACGTGATAACGCTAAATAAGGTATATCCCTATAAACCTCCTTCTTACTCATTTTACTCATAAGTATTTATGTAAAATGGGTCAATAATTTTTAGCTTTATAACGGCACTATGTCCACATTTAGAAAATTTATGAATAAAAATAGTGTTAATATTTAAGTAATGTCAATATGAATTATTAACTAAATGTATGTTATCAGAATTTTAGGGGTTAAAGGTGGAGTTGGTAAGACTACTATTTCTTTATACCTAGTAAATTATCTTTCTGAACTAGGAAAATGTCTATTAATAGATTATGATAATCTAGCCTATGGTTCTTTGTTGTTAGGGCATACTAGAAGTGGTCTAGCTGAGGAAATAATTAACGGGTTAAGACCCTTATCTGAATCGTTAAAAACAGTAAGTGATAACGCATATTTACTAAAGATATTCTCAGATATTAGTACGAAATCTAGGATAAGCAAAATAGAGGCAAAGATCATTCAAAGTATAATTAGAAAGCTATTGAAAAGTGAAAAATGGGATTATGTAATAATTGATACACCGCCAGCTCCATCTAATGATGATCCAATAATCTCAGTAGATGGTGAGATAAATTATGATGTTTTTGTTACTGATATCACAAACATTATTTCTACAATAAATTTCTTTGCATCGTTTAAGGATGATATGAGAAAAAACGTTCTTTTTCTAAATCTTATTCCGCCGATAAAGGACGATATCGAAAAAACGAAGGAAATTGCAAAGAATTATCGTGATATCTTTGACATGGTCGTAGTAGAAACTTTTGAGGAGCAATTATATTTATATAAATTGTCTAAGTTGAGCTTGTTTAAGAGTAGAACATTAGATAGGTTTATAGAAGCTTTGTTAAATGGAGAAAAAATAATAGTGCATCCAGATTAGATAGCATAAATGTTTAGAGAAATATGTGCGATTTGTGGAAAAGAGAGAGAAAGTCTGTACGAGTTAAAGTGTAAAAAATGTGGAGGTCCGTTTGAAATCATATTAGATTTTGAATACAACGATAAAGACAAGTTAGCTAATTTTCCATATATTAAAAATTTTATTTCGCTCGGAGAAGGAAATACTCCAACGATAAGAAGAGGAAAAAATTGGTTTAAACTAGATTTTCTAAACCCTACTGGTTCCTATAAAGATAGGGGTTCAGTCACCTTGATTTCTTATCTAGCAGAAAAAGGGATTAAGGAAATAGCTGAAGACTCTTCAGGTAATGCTGGTTCTTCTATTGCAGCTTATTCTGCAGCAGCTGGAATTAAGGCTCATATCTATGTTCCGGAAAATGCAAAAGGAAATAAAGTGAAGCAGATAGAGGCTTATGGTGCTGAATTAATTAAAGTTAAGGGAAGCAGAGAGGACGTAACTAAAGCTGCGGAGAGTTCTGGATATTATTTTGCCTCTCACGTTTTACAACCTCAATTCAGAGATGGTATAAGAACTTTAGCTTATGAAATATTTTCAGATATTGGTAGAAAAGCACCAGACTACGTGTTTTTACCAGTTTCAGCTGGTACCTTGTTATTGGGTGTACATAAGGGATTTAGCCACTTACTTAACTCTGGATTTATTGATGAAATGCCTAAAATTATTGCAGTACAAACAACTCAAGTAATGCCCTTATGTGCTAAATTTAAGAAAATTAATTACAATCCTCCTGAGAAAGTTACATCAATTGCTGATGCATTGGTTTCTACTAAACCGTTCTTATTGGATCAAATGATAAAAGCTATTAATGAGTGTATTGTTGTTAGTGATGAAGAGATCATAGAAGCATGGAAAGACCTAGCAAAGATGGGGATATTAGTAGAATATAGTTCAGCTACAGTTTATGCGGCATATAAAAAATTTAAAGCAGAAAATTCTGTGCTAGTGTTGACTGGAAGTGGACTAAAAACTATTTAATTTCATGGTAACTATATACATGATGATGATAAGGGACCACGTAGATAGGTGAAGATAACTTACCCGTCTGAGTTTGGCATAAATTTAATAGTGTTAATGTTTACGTTAAGTGTAGCCATATGGATAAACGTCTGATTAGCATTGTTTTAGCTATCACTAACATAATAGGTTTGCTAGAACTTCCACTTTATTTTCCATTTTTAGCATTTATTATGTTTTCCTCATCTTTAGCAATTCTATATGAGGCTCAGCTTTCACTTATATCTACTTTGATAGTTTCGATAATTTTGGCAGTATTTACTACACTTACTTCTATCGAGAAAGTGATTATAGTAGCCTTTTTTCTTATTATATCGTTATTTGGGAAAAACAAGTGGATATATTCCATTCTTCTTTCCCTAGTGCCAGGCTTACTTTTAGGTGACTCTTACTTCATATTGATAATACTAGCATTACTTATCATATTGTTGGCAAAGATAGGGGAGGTAAGGGCAATAATACTGTCTGGCATTATCTATCTAATAGTAGCTGGGATAATGTATTCAATAAATTCCTCTTTAGTAATGAATTTATCTAATTTATCATATTACTATCTCCTAATGGGTGTTATAGGAGTTATTGCTGAAAGTCGTAAAATCAATTATAGAAAATTTATGATTTATTTCTCGTTTATACCTGCTTCTTTTCTAGGAATAATGCTAGGATTTCCTAAAGATTCTTCATTGATTTACCTATTTTCTCAGAACTCCTTTTATTCATCCTTCATTTACCTTCCTTGGGTACTTGAATACAATCCTGAGCAGCATATCCTTATAGGATGGTTAGTAATACGTATTTTGCTTATTATTGTAAAAAATAGTTTATTATCTGCACAAGTTTTTTTAGGAATTTTTACATTCTTATCCGGAGTTATATCCTACTTTGTTTTCTCGAAACTAAACCTTAGATATCCACTCTTATTATCCTTGCTTTATCAATTCAACATTTTTAATCCAGTAGTCAATTATTCAGTATCTATCCTACCTTATGCTTTCCTTCCTTTATCTCTTTTCCTAGTATATTATAATAAAAAAATAATGTATGCAATTTCAACCTTAGTTGCAGCTGTATCTATACCACTGTTTATTTCAAGTTTAGTAATTGCGGGAGTAAATAAGAAATATAACTTAATAGGATATGGGCTAGGCTTAAACGCATTTTGGCTTATTCCATATCTAGTTTTTTATCATGGATTACCCAGCGTTTCACCATTATATCTGCTCGTAGGTTTACTTTTTCTTTCATTAGGATTATTATTATACTATCTCGAATACAAAAGGAAAGACATTCTTTACGTATCCTTAATTTCGCTAATACTTCTAGTAATAGGCTTTAACGTAACTCCTCTCTTATTCCTATATTTAATTTTATTGATAGGAAGTTTGAAAAGTATAAAAACACTACTAAACGCTAGCCTAATAGTTTTAATAGCTATCTCATTAATTAGTTTCAGTTATGGTTTATCTTTACGATACCAAAATGTAACGTATTATACCCTTGATCTACAAATGCCTAAAACTGGGATATATGGCTTCGGAGCACAAACTGATAATTTAACTAAACTTCTCACTAGTGGTATAGCGTATAACGCTGTTAACTATTCCACTAAGTACTTCTTATACGATGGGAAGATCATCTATAATCCTTTATATTTTGGTTATCCATTTGCTCCCATTCCAAATTATAGTTCTATAATACGCTTCTCATATGCTTATACAAATTCTGGTGAGATTTTCTTTATATATTCGCCATTTAATCAGTTATTAGGAATTCTCTGGTATCCCTTATCTAACGACTCAGAATTAACTTTAACCTTTCCATTTTCTGTCAAATCATTGCAAGGTGTTCAAGGAATTATTAAGAATAATAGTATAGAGATTTTTTCCTCTACCTATAACAGCTCTGTCATAATTCTGGGAGGCAACATAACTGTTAATGGGAGACCAATTTTTTCTTCTTACTATAAACCAGAAGTACATACAAGTATAGGTATAGGAGAGGTAAAAGAAGAAATAGAAACCAATACCTCAATATTTTTGCCAGTTTATGAACCGGTGATTATCAATGGCAATTTCGTAAATCACTCAGTAGTTCTTAAACCTGGAAAATACATTATAACGTTTTCTAATCCTACAATAATGTATGTGAGTTACATATCAATTTTTATATCAATAATTACAGTAATATTGCTTTTAGTTAGGAGGCTGATAAGAAATGTCGTTTAGGGGAATTTTGTTACTGTTAATTTCAACTCTGTTATTTTTGAGTATTGTATCAACTGTAGTAAGTATTTCATACAGTATATTAGTAATAAAACCATCATTTGTAAAAACTTTAAAGGCTTTAAATGGAAACAGGGTATATAGTAATCCTAATTGGGATAACGGAACTGCTATAGTAATTCATAATATAACTTATGAGATGGTAGAAGGATTAGGTTACGCATATGCTGTGCAAAACTACTCAACCTTAGGACTTTCTAACTTCACTTACTCAGTAAAATATGTGTACTTTTCTGGATTGGGTGCAGGAGCTATAGTATTAGCTGGAAACGTTGATTTAAAAGAATCTGCAAATAAACAGCCTTATGTTTTAATATATTGTGTAACGTCTGGTGAAATGTTAGTTAAGACTCCTAGTAGTAATTTAAAGGTGGTAATGAATAATCTCCCTATAAGTGTGAGTGGTAACTTATCTATATCATTCACTGATGTTGATGGAAACCTTACTGTAGCCTACTTATCTCTTAACAACGATAACGTTACGTTAGCATACATTACACCAATACCTTGGGCAGAAGTTGACTACGTAGGATGGCTACAAAATTATGGTTATTCATACCTTTACTACCTTTCTAGTACAGTTATCGGAGGAGAAACGTATCCAGTAATAGCTGGAGAAACGTATTTAATTTCTAACATAGTTAGTTCACCCAACCTTAATCTGGGACCAGCTGAGATAATATCGTCTACTAAAAATTATGAAATATTGAAAGGTACTCAGCCAGGAGATTATTTGGTTGAAGAATATAATGTGACTTCTCTTAATTCATTAATAGTTACTATGAATTTCACATACTATAATGGCAGTGAAGTAGGTATAGAACTTCTGGGTAAAGGATTAGCTGTTAGTAATCCTGACTTACAACAAGTTTATGGGTTGATATATGCAATAAATAACGGCGAATTATACGTTAAAGAACCCACCACGTTATGGCAACTATTCAAATCTAGTCTACCAGCAACTGATCAAGGAGTAGTGTCTGCAGTATTTTTGAATCAAGAAGGAAATGTGTCACTTTATGAGGTAATACTTGATGATACTAATACCTATATACTTAACATTACTACACCAATTCCGTGGTCTAGCATATTGTACGTAGGCTGGAGAGTTGACAATGGAGTTAGTAAGTTATATTTTATGCCGCAGAATTACGTAATAGGACCGCAAGTAGATCTACAATTCGTATTTTTATCTAATAATGGCGCATCTGTTCCTAATCAGAAATATTTAGTTTACATTGGATCAACTCTCTCTAATCTCAATTTTTATACTTCTGGTTTAACTAATTCTTCTGGAGCTGCAAACCTAGCTTTGCCTATAATTTACTCGAACTCTAATAATTATGAGTACGTTAAGATAGTCTGGGTAAATACCTCAACCAACTTTACAATCATTATTCCTCTAATTCAATACGAAATGAGTAGTATTAACGTTAAACCCTATCCTTTTACACTTATCCAACAAAATATAGACGTTAGTTTAAACTTAATTGAAGTTTCGTTATTTGTGATTCTATTAGTTTTAGTTATAGCTTATCCTTGGTGGGGTAAAAGAATTAAATGAAGATATTTCTGAAGTATCCGTTTTTTCTATACGCAATTAACAACTCATTCAGTTTCTGTGAGTGTTGGGAAATTGGGGTATTAGCGTAATCTTCATTTCCTAAAATATCTCTGGAGTACCAGTAAGCAATTGGATCCAATAAACTAACTTTGTTACCGCTACTTGAAGATACAAAAGGAATGGAATAGTTTATATTAGCTTCTCTTTCAATTATATCTTTTGTTAGTTTAGATAGATAAGGATTTCTAGCGATGAATGTATTTACAAATTTCATTATTACGTTATCAAAGAATTCATAGGAATCAATACCAATTACATATAATGAGGCATAAATGTATTCGTTAAATGTAAAATCTCCCCTCTCATGTAAATCTCCTATTTTTATGTCATTTATTTGAATGAAATTACCATTATATTCCATAAATAAGCCTATTCTTACGTCATTCTTCCTAATACCCTTCATTGGAGCGCCTAAAATATCGGTTTCAGTGACGTTTACATATCCTTTACTAGATAGAGAAATAGTCTTTACTTTATATTTGTTTAGCTTTATTTTTTTATTGTCTAAAAAATTTAATTCAATTACTTCTTTGTACACGTCTTCTAAGGAATAAATCATAGTGAAGATAGTTAATTTTGAATTATTAATAATAACAGTAGATAATGGATTTGTTTTATTGTTTTGATCTAATTTAAAGAATGAGATATACGTGTAAATAGTTCTTAAATCCTTAATTTTATATGGACTTTGCTGATTTTCTTGTATAATCATTGGATTAGGTGAAGCTAATTCTAATAAATCAACAATTCCTAAGTCTAGAATAAGTGATAGATACTGCTTGCTTGATATTTGCAATAGTGGATATACGTGAATCTGCTTTCCTATAATAAGCTTTTTATATTCCTCCATAGAGATTATATCTTTCTTCTTCTTTTGTACTATACTCTCCTGCCTTCTTCTTGGAAGGCATTCATCAAATGAAACCTTTTGGATTATTTTTAATTCTTCTACATCTTGAGAAGTTAATTCACTCAAGTCATCTATTAGCTCATAAATCGCTTTATGTATTGTATTCTTAGTAAACTTTTTACTTATCTTAATTGCTTCACCGTTTATACATGTCGTTATAGATATCTCATAATTACTTTCCTTTTCTAACAGGATTGGAATTTTATTATTTATAATTAAAGCTGTAGTTGAGCCATTAATCGTGTGTTCCGCTAAGTATTTAAGAAGTTCATAGGCTTCTTCTTTCATTCTGTCTTTATTATTATGTCGTGCTTTTATACGTATTCCTCATAATTTTTAATGTGGAAGAGGCGTTAAGTTTAGCTAAAAAAGGCAAGATATTAACTGCATTAAGATTCTTGAAACAGTATATTAAAGAGAATGAATATAAATGGGATAAAATGGAGGAATCTTGCATTAAGCTCTTTGACGCAATTATGGCTATGCCTTCCCTAAATGACGAAAGTTGGGGTATTTTCGTTCCTTCAATGAGTTATGATGAGTTTAATGAATTGATAAGTAGGGTCTATCAATGCATGCATTAGTTAATTACGTTGAAAATATAACATTTAATGTAATAAGAAGAGCTTCAAATGAATTATTTTGTAATACTTTTTCCTTTAGTTCTACCTCTCCTTCTAAGATAATCGCATCAACTGGAAATATAACGCTTATCCTTGTTAAGTCGAATACCAAGGTTGATCTAACGATTTCTTGCGGAAAATTGAAAAGAAAATTGAAAGTGAGCTTAGATGAAGATAAGATAATATATTGGAATGAAGATGATAACAAGAAAAGAATAGAGAAATTGAATATTTACTCATTCCCCAGTGCTTTAACAACTATCGAAGAGGAAATGTTCAAGATTTTAACAAAAATAAGTTTAGAATGTCAACTGCAATCTTTATGTTTCAGCTATAAAAAAAGGATAAAGAACGTGTTGGTTCAAGGAGTAAGGATTAACGTGGATGATAATACTAAACATAAACTAGAGAGAATATTTACTCTAATGTATAAGAAAAGTGTAAAAAGTGATTGTAACGATAATGATCTATGCATCAAAAATATAATATTATCAAATAGAAAGATTTTTATACAATTTTATGATAATTTAAAGAGTAATTATTGGTATGTTGAGTTGAGTGAGTTAATTAACAGGATTCCAGATTATGCTTCGGAAGTTTTAGAACTTATCGATACCATTCGTAGTACAGAGAGATAAAAACAAGATTTATATTTTCTCATTAAGTTTCCTTAGGGCTTCCAGATCTCCAAGAGTAGATAATAGGACTCCTTTGACCTTCTTATCTTTCAACTCATTAATAACTGATAGGATTTCTTCCTCATTAAAAGTTGGCTGATTTAGTTGCTCAACTATTTTCTTATTCTTTTCAGTAACAATAATTAAATAGGGAATAGCTCTACTTAATAAGTTGTGACCATAATATTCAAGTTCATCAACTCTTCTCATTCTTAGAACTAAGAAGAAATCTGCATTGGAATTTAATCTAGCTTTAATCTCGTTTTCATTTCTTCTTAAACTTATCATCATACCAGCTTGAATCCCATACCCTTTAGCTATGTTTACAGCCTCTTCGGAGGATAGATATCCGACTTCCTTACCGTATTTTGGCTTATCACCTTTAGTAAAAGCGACGCTTACATTCATCATTCTTGCGGTTATAGATAGAGAATGTACGAATAGCTCGTTAACATCATATAGTCTCTGATTTATTATTACTTTATTGTTTAAATTAAGCAAATACCTTATTATGGATGCTATAGAAGATGGTAATGGAGCGGGGTAACCTAACGGAGAGTCTGGTATGTTAAATCCATCAAACGACGACAACGTTTTAATCTCATCTATAATCTTTTCAATTTTTTTCTTAGGATGAATCTCCACTAATATTTCCATTTAATCTTACATAGTTAATCTATGAGCTAAATTTTTTTCTTTATATTCTTCTCTACATTATGTCATGAAGAAAAAGGAGGATGAACACATTGAATCAAAGAGGAGGAAGATAATCTTACATTATCCAGATGATACTCCAGCAGGTTATATAGAATACAACGGAGATTCATCAAAAGTCTATGATGAAAATGATAACTTTTTGTTCGAGGTTAATGGAATATTTCCCCCTAAACCTAAATCCTCTTCTGATTTCTCATGGATCGATAAAGTGTTAGAGAAAGGTATTCAAGATGGTAGGAAAAGGTTTATTCTTTACGTAGCTTCACGATATTTAGTGAACATAAAAGGATTAGGTGATGAGGAAGCAATACAAGCACTTAAAGAATTTTATTACAAGGTTCCAACTGGTAAGATTTATGACTCTTGGTTAAAATCTGTAGTAAACGGTGTTAAAAATAAGGGTTTATTACCTTGGTCATTAGAAAAGATAAGCGAGAAAGATAAAGAAATGTATAATGAGATAATTAAGATTTTAAAATCATAATTTATTTAATTAATTCGATTAGATTTATCTATAAAATAACTTTATAGTAAACCAAGAAATAAATGTATGAAGTATATTTAGAGTAAAATATAAAAAGTAGGTGGGAAAAATGGTATTTATGAACTACTCAACTTCCACGTGGATTCTCATATTGGGTCCTCTTGCTGTGTTCTTAGTAATTACGGTTTGGGTGATCGAGTTATTGGCTAAAGCTCCACCATGGTATCCTGCTATTCCTATTGTTATTGGATTCGCGGTTGTGTTTTTAGCGTTAGGAGTATTAATAAGGGCTAAGCTAGGGAAAATCGTATTCTAGTCAGAGCATGAATGGGTCTTCACTTATCTGCTGTCCCATTTTTCTCATCATTATTCTTCTAAAAACTTATTTAGGAAGTCATCTACATATTGTTTTTCTCCGAATATTACTAAATCATCTATATTGTCATCATAATACTTTCTTACCTTATTTATCAAGTTTACCATGTTGAATATATCAAAATCTATAACTTCTCCCCCTTGAAGTTTATCGTCTTCATATACCGTAATTATCATATTCTTATATATGGAAAATCTAAATGCAGAAATTATTTTTCCATCCTCTACCTTTTTATAAACCATAACTAGCATTATTGGTTCGGTTATTCCGTGCCTAGTATATTCCGCGTGCTTTATCATGACATAATTATCGGTTAGTCGAAATTTTATTTTTATCACTAATAACTACCGACTACTTTTTGACATTAGCCTCTATGTACTTCTCGTAGTATTTTATGGAAAGTCTTAGATTAATTACTTCGTTTTCATAGTTGGCTAATTCAGCATATCCTCTGGCTAGAAATAAATAATCATTAATATTCTCAGCACACTTGATTGCCTCTTTTAAGAAATGAACCAATTTAGTTCTCTCGTATAGGTCATATAATATAGTCAATTTATCCTTGCTATCCTCTAACCCACTGATTCCATCTATTATTTCAGATATTAGATCGGAATATTTCTTAGATAACTTATATAAGACCCTTATTTTTCCTTTCTTGTCATTTAATTTGACGTATATATCAAGGGCTTTTCTTAAGTCATCTTCTTGTTCAGAAACACTTAAAACGTCAGCTAGAACTCTCTCATCACCTAGATTGTTAGCCAATTCCTTAGCCTTACCTAATAATTTAAAATCGTTATAATATTTAAATAAGATTGCATATGCTATTGCCAACTCCTCAGAAGGCATATCTAAACTTTCAAGAACTTTCTTAGCTTCTTCAACATATTTAATGTTCTCCGCACCTAGCTTTAGACAAACTTTTGCTAGTAATTTTTTTGACAAAACGTTAATTTCTCCCCTAGAGTTAGAGATGACATCTTTTAGAGTCTCATATGCCACATAGTAGTCTCCCTTGTTAAAATAGGCCAGAGACAAGTTATATAATATTACATTTTTATCGTCTTCCGGCAGCTTAAACTCATTAATTATCTCTTTAAATATATTTATTGCGCTATCATACTCTTCCTTTTCCAGATGAACTAACCCGAGTACGTTCATTGATTTATAATCTTTCTTAGGTAAATTTTTGGATAAATCTATTATCTTATCTAAAAATAGTTTATTCCTACTCTTTACGTAAAGATTATAGTATTCAGAAATTAACGTAGACAAAATTACGTTCCTTTTAGACGAACTTTTCTCCTTCTTAAACTCCTCCTCGAGCTTTATTATTCTCTCTATCTCCATTTTATTATTCTTTCATTATTACAAACCAGTTAAAATTTTTATTAGCTAAATTGCTAATAGGCTTAAATGTCATTAAATCCGCTATTCAAACCTAGAAATATTGCAGTTATTGGAGCTTCTAGAAATAAGGAAAAAGTAGGTAATGTTATATTTAGAAATTTAATTAGTACATTTAGAGGTAACGTTTATCCTATAAATAACAAGGCAGAAAGCGTTGAAGGTATAAAGGCTTACAAGAGTGTTAAAGAAATACATGAAGACATAGATCTAGGTATAATAGTAGTTCCTAGGGAATACGTAATTCCGGTAATGGAAGAGATGGTAGAGAAAGGCGTTAAAAGTGCCATTGTAATTACAGCCGGTTTTAGAGAAGTGGGTAGAGAAGGGGAGGAATTGGAGAAAAAATTGATTAGCATTGCCAGTAAGGGTGGAATTAGATTTCTAGGTCCTAATACTATGGGAATTATCTCACCGGATTATAATGCAACTTTTGCTTTTGGAGACGTTAGAAGAGGAAATATTGCGCTAATAGTTCAGAGTGGAGGAATAGGGGCATACATGCTAGACTGGGCTAGGAAGACTAGGACTGGCATAAGTTATCTAGTCAGTCTGGGAAATCAAGCTGATGTAAAGGAATATGAGGTAATAGAATATTTGTCGGAAGATCCAGAAACTAGAGCAATATTTGTTTACATTGAAGGAGTGTCTGATGGAAATAAATTCTTAGAGGTTTTACCAGAAGCATCTGAAAGAAAACCAATAGTATTCATAAAAGGTGGAGTAACTTCTAAAGGCTCTGAGGCAGTTAGCACTCATACTGGTAGCTTAGCCGGTTCTTATGAGGTATTTAGAGCTGCAGTTAAAACTATTGGAGGTATACTTGTAGAAGACCTAAGGGAATTTCTAAATTTGAGCAGAATATTATCAACTTCTGAACCAATAAGGCAAGAGATTTTGATAATAACTAACTCTGGAGGTCATGGAGTCTTGGCATCAGATGCAGTTGAAAGAAATCAGTTAACTCTAATAGACTTACCAGAGAGGATAAAGAGAGAATTAAGAAAAGTTTTACCTTTAACCAGCACAATAAGGAATCCATTAGATTTAACTGGTGATGCAGGCAGAGATAGGTACGTTAACGCTTTAAAGATAGTATCAGATTTAGATTGTACTAAGGTCGTAATAGCTGAAGCGTTACCTTTTTTGAGCACTACTGAAGTTGCTAAAGCATTATTACAGTTTAAGGGAAAGGGTATAATAGGAGTATTAATGGGCGAGGACGAAGATTTTTCTGCTAGGTTATTAGAAGGAGCTAACATACCATATTTTAGTTTCCCAGAGGATGCAATAAAATCGATTAAATACGTAACTATTAGACCTAAACCTAAGAAAAAGATTAGAATATCCCAACCAATAAGAGACGCTTACTACTTAATAAAAGATAAAAAATATCTAAAAGACTTTGAAGCTTTAAAACTAATGGAAATTTATGGGATTATGACACCTCAGTGGGGTGTTGCAGAATCTGAGGAGGATGCCCAAAAAATAGCTGATAATATAGGATATCCAGTAGTGATGAAGATCTCTCCGGACGAGCCAATGCATAAGACTGAAATGAAAGGAGTTATCATGAACGTGGAAAGAGACATGGTTAAGGACGTTTTTAAGAGATTATCATCTATTACGAAGAGGGTTTTAATTCAACAACAATTAACAGGGCTTGAAGCATACATTGGTGGTATTAAAGATCCAGTTTTTGGTCATACTGTCATCATAGGTAGTGGAGGAGTTTATGTTGAAGTCTTAAAGAACGTGAGTTATGGATTATCACCAATTGATGAAGAAGAAGCTATGGAAATGCTTGAGGAGAGCAAGGTATATCAAATGTTGACTACTAGGAAAAGAAATTATGACGTAGGTTCCTTAATTAGAGCAATTACTATAGTTTCAAGGCTTATCGTTGACTTAAATGTTAAGGAAATGGATATAAATCCAATTATAGTTAATGAAAAAGGTGCTTTTGCAGTCGATAGTAGGATTGTCTTTTCATAGCATTTGATAAAATATTTAAACCCTTTTTTACTAATACATTTTTATGGCAGTAGAAGAAGTTGTAAAGGTTTCTCGCAACTATCAAGTCACAATACCGGCAAAAGTTAGGCAGAAGTTCCAGATTAAAGAAGGAGATTTAGTAAAGGTAATTTACGATGAAAATGAAGGAGTAGTTAAGATACAAGTTCTTAAAACTTAAAACCAGTTAAGTAAGTCATAGATTTTTTCCATAAATCTATTTTTATCTATTTCATATATTATTTCTGCATTAGGGCTATCAGACCAACTAGTGTCTGCATCAAATCTATCAACCAGAGTCATTCCCCTAGTATAACCATCCGTATTATCGATTACTACGTATCTTTTCTCTTTCCTTGTAGCTATTGTACTATCTATAGCAATTGCTGTAGTAATTGCATCAGGATGAGGGTGACCATTAATCCTTTGAACTGAAGAAGAATATTCTCTGTAATGCTTATACATTGACACATATAATCTGCTCATCTTCGTGTTCATCTTATTTATTCTATCCCATTCCTCATTAGTCACTGGATAATTAATTATAACATCCCATGGTACCATAGTAATATCGAATCCAGCGTTAAAAACTATTTTAGCAGCATCTGGATCAACCCAAATATTGAATTCAGCTACTGGTGTTATATTTCCTATACTATAAACTGAACCCCCCATTATCCACACCTTCTTAATCTTATCTACAATTGAATTATCTAGCAGGTATGCCAATGCTAAGTTCGTGAGTGGAGAAATTGCTAAGAACTCTAGCTCACCACTAAATCTATCCGCTAACTCAGTGATCGCAAGCGCAGCATGCTTATTTTGGGCCTTTAGTCTCTGCGGCTTAGCAATAATATCTCCAATTCCTCCCTTACCATGCACTTTTTCAACTGTCATAAAGTTTTTTATTAAGGGTTTTCTTGATCCAGGGAAAACTGGTATATCTTTATCTATTTGCTCCAAGGCCCATAGGGCATTTGATACTTCTTGTTCAAAAGAAATATTTCCTTCAACTATCGTTATACCTTCAACATTCACTCCATTCTTTATCAGCATATATAAGCTTAATATATCATCCTCCGCTGTATCACAATCTATAATAAAATGTCTCATGCTAGAATACAATTACTGATGGAATTAAAGGTATCGCTTGAGCCTTCTTACCCTTTATGTCTGGCGTATCTGGCTGACTAGAATCATAAACTACTATCTCACTAACTTTTAACTTCTTTAGAATATAGTTCATATTTCTATATATTATTTCTTCTTCATTTATATTGGTGCTATATATTAAATCCCTTATAGGTTTATCAAGCTTGGATAGAGTTACGTAAAGCTTTTCACTAGCCTTCTCGTTTTGCCCAACCTCTGATACAAATTCTCTCATCGGTATTCCCTTATCAATATATTCGATTACCTTCTTAATTAGCATCTTTCCCCTAGGGCTATTGTCAACATATATTATTACCCTATCTGCCTTTTTACCTAAGATATCCTCTAACTCTCTTACATTCTCTACGATCTGATTCAAATAGTTAACTTCAAATAATGCCTCAGGATAGCTTTGAACTTCTTGCTCAGTGGGATATTTTTCTAATGATACAAACGAATCTGAGATCTTACTCCACAATTCTTCAGCAGTATGCGGAACGAATGGAGACAGAGCTCTTATCCATACAGATAAAACCTTATAAATCACCTCATCATTAGGTACTTCAACCATATCAAAGTAATCTTTAAGTGCATTATAGATATCGTAGAGAATTATGTTAGCCGCTTTTCTTATCTCGAAGTTTTCCATAGCCTGGTTAAGTGAGGATATTAAGCTTCTTAACTTCGATAACAGCCACTTATCAGGTATTCTCAGTTCTTTTAATCCGCTCTTGACTGACAAGAGAGTACTAATTAGATCATATAACCTCTTCAACTGCTCAGCATAAGATGTCACCTGGTTCACGTTGAAGTCTAGATCTTGAGACAAATCGGTATTACAAGCTAAAGAAACCCTGACCGGATCGACTCCAAACTCCTTTATAGCCTTAGATAAAGGATATATGTTCCTTAAACTCTTACTCATTTTCCTACCTCCCACTCTAACGAAACCGTTAGTAACGATCCTTCTCGGTAAGTATCTCTCTCCCAAGATCGCTAAATGATTATAGATGTAAAATGGGATATGATTCTGTATTAAATCCCTACCCGTATGTCTTTGATCAACAGGATACCAATACATGAACTCCTTCCTAAGACCCTCAATATCTGAAGACGGGTTACCTTTACCTAAAAATATATAATCGAATATCTCGTCGTTAGGCATAAAGTTCATCTTGTGGATTACGGTATATAGCAAAGTATATAACGTAGAGTCACTTAGACTTTCTACTATTTGAGACTCATCCCAAGGTAACCTAGCACCTAATCCTCTTGACCTGCTTATAGCTTCTCTCCTAGTGTTAAAGATTATCTTTTCAACTTCTCTCTTCATCTCTTTCGGAACAAAATCGATGTTACCTAATACCTTTATTGTATTGGACTTCCATTTAGGATTATCATATGTGATGAACCATTGCTTATCAACTTTCTTTAGAACTATTTCAGTACCACATCTACAATAGATTGGGCCATTACTTATCTCGAATATAGTATCATACGAGTCCAGCATCTTAAGTAGCTCTATCGTAGTTCTTCTAGCTTCTTGTACACTTTTGTTCACAATCTTTTCTCTTACAAATTGCTTTAAAAAGTCAGGAACTATTGATAATACTTCTTCTCGTACGTATCCCTTATAGTATTCGGTTCTGTAAATACTTTCAACGAAATCTTTCAATTCAGCTGGATCTCTAGTTTGAACTACTATTTCCTCAGCTGGGATCTCTCCTAATCCTTCAGTAATTATAATTGGTATTACGTCTAAGTTTTTATTAGATTCGACCAAGGCTAGATAGTGGAAAGGATCATGAGCTGGATATCCCATAACAACACCAGTTCCTAAAGAGGGATCAACGTACTTACTAGGAACTACTTCAATCCTCTTTCTAGTCACTGGATTGATTGCACTTAATTTTAAAATATCGTGAACAGCTATGTCGTTAACGAGTTTCATTTCCTTCTGATAGGATAACTTTAAATAAGTTTTTTCAGATATAATGAACCTTTTGTTTCTATACTCTACTACAACATATTTAGATTCTGGGTTAATGATTAACATCACTACTCCAAATATTAATTCGGGTCTTGAAGTAGCGACCATAAAGTTATAACCTTGCTCACCTTCAAACATTATTACTGACATTTGAATTATTTCGGGCTCTATATCCCCCCTTGTATCATGCATTCCAACTGGGAAGTTATCATGTGGACAATATCCTACAATGCCCTCATCAGTAACTAAATATCCTAATTCTTTTAGTTTTCGCAATTGCCATTGTACGAACTTTTCGAACCTATTATCGATAGTAGTAAAGCTTCTCCTCCAATCAATACTTAAACCTATTTTCTTAGCTGTATCAGTCATTTCTCCCTTAAAGTACTCAGCTAGTTTATAAGGGTCACTAAGTTCCTTTACCTTCTCTTCTGGTATACCATAAACGGTTTTGAAGAACTCTATCATATCTGGATCTCCCCTCCTTATAGACTCAGCAATTGCTAAGACTGGGGTTCCGGTAAACTGAAAGGCAAACGGGAACAACACATTATAACCTTTCATTCTATAGTATCTGGCGTAAATATCAGCAGTAATATAAGTTCTACCATGTCCTACATGCATTGGACTATTAGTATAAGGAAATGGGACAGTAATGAAAAATTTAGGTTTATTTTCATCTACATTAGCTTCAAATATCTTGCTTCTCTCCCACGCTTCTTGCCATTTATGAGCAATCGAATTAAAGAAATCACTGCTCATAGAATAAAATAAAAGACGTAACTTAAAAATGTTATAAAGTGTGAAAGTAAAAAGCCCGTTACTTCTTTATTAATTTCACTGCTTCCTTAAAGCCGTAAATTATGCTACTTATACCGATTAATCCTACTACTGATACTACCAGTAAAAATCCAATATCTATTGCATCTAGATTAGGTATTGGATTTCCAGTAGGGATAGCAAAGTTATCAATTATAGGGAACGCAATTATTAGCAAACCCACTATGACAAATACTATTCCTCCATAATATAGAACTCTCCCAGCAGTCTTCTTAGCAATATATGAAATTTGTTCTTCAGTAAGCTTCTTTAAACGTAGTATATTACCAAATATTGAACCGAAGATTATTTGCATCAACATCGTACCTAGACCAAAGAATAGGCCAGGTAGTGGTGCATAAATTACTGACGGTAATTGTGGAGCTAGCACAAAAGTTATAATTGAGGCATATGCTCCAAATCCAAATCCAGCAATTAAACCATGGACAACAGTCATTTTCAGTGGAACGTCTTTAACTCCTCCTATTTCACTACTATGCTGTCTACTTCTCATCAAAGCATCAATAGGTACGTGTAAATACTTTCCTTTTAATATATAAGATCCAGCAATTGCCATTACAATTCCTACGATAGCGTAAACTGGACCGTCCAAGTTATATTTATTATATATTGCTGCTAGCCCAATGAATCCCAATGTCGTCAAAAATGCTCTTTGAATGGTGAAACCTAATGAGAATAGAAATCCTGCTTTCATACCACCTCTTGTACTATATTTCCCTACAGCATAACTAAACGTTATAGGCCAAGTATGCTCGTCTGGCGTTATACCATGTAGCATTCCTAAAATCAACGAGATTATGATTATTTCAGTTATGGAAAGACCGTTGGGAGGATTTAACAAGGTCTCTATATTTAACATGTTCATCAATATTAGGGTAACCCTAACCGAAATTTAAATTTTTCTTCCATTAATTCATGTAAATGATTAATTCGCCAGCGTCTGAAGAGTGATGAAAGTCTTAAGTGATGATTAGATACATTCTTCTTCAAACTTATAATATATTCCCTCTCCATTACCTACTCTCTTAACACAAACACCATAAGTAGCAGAGAGTAAGTCTGTCTCCAATTTATCAACACTTCCCTCATAAATTATCTTACCTTTTCGAATTAAAATTACCTTATTAGAATAGTTCAATATATCTAGTTCATGAGACGTTATTAAGAAAGTTTTATCAAATTTTTTAAGGGTCTTTAATATTCTTAGCCTATTTTTAACGTCTAAATTAGCTAAGGGTTCATCCATTAATACGTTATCCCCCTCAGCCAAGGCTTTTGCGATTAAAACCAGCTTTTTCTCACCTGAACTTAAAGTTGAAAAGTCCCGTTCTAGGAAGTCCTCTATGTTTAATTGTTTTATATAATAATCATAATCTACCCTTTTATTACCTGATAAAATAACATCTATTACCCTCATAGACGGAGAGAAGAACTCAGAAGGTACGTAAGATAAACTTCCTTTTATAATTATCTCTCCCCTTACAACCTTTATTACTCCTATAATACTTCTCAAGATGGTTGTCTTTCCGCTTCCGTTAGGTCCTAAAATAACGTTTATCCCTTTGTCTGCCTCGAATGTTACATTATCTAGTATTGTTTTCTTACCTATTTTTACCTCAATGTTCTTCAGTGCTAACATTCCTTTTCACCAAAGCTGATATCATTATTGGTGCTCCAATTATAGACATTATAGCGGTTAATGGAATGAAATATCCAAATGTTCCTTCAGCTATCAATCTACTTATCAATAGAATTTCAGAACCCAGTACAGACGAGTACAATATTAGAACTCTAGTATTTCCTCCAATTAACCTTCGTACTATATGGGGAACAATTATTCCTAAGAATCCAATTATTCCTGCTACAGAAACGCAATATGCTACCATGAGGCTAATAATAACTAACCATATTATCCTCTCCTTGCTAGGATTTATTCCATGAGCAAATGAGATCTCATCACTAATAGAAACTAAATCTATCAGCCTAGACTTCTTAACGCTGAAATAAATAAGTATAATCGATAAAATTAACAATATTATAACATTAGTCCAACCAACTACACTTATATCTCCTAAGAGCCAGAACGTTAAAGGCGGTATCTGTGGATATTTTATACTCAATACAGATAAAAGTAAGGTCATGAGAGAGGAGAAAATAAAAGATACTAATACCCCGCCTATAACGAGCCCTAAAATTCCTGTTTTTCTCCCTATGACCACAGTTATAAAAGTTGCTAAGAGAGCAGTGATAAACGCGAAAAAGGGTTGAAAATAAATTATCCAGCTAAAAGGCAAGTTAAAAACTAAGAAGAAGTAACTCAATACTGCACCAAAAGCCCCTCCAGAGGCTGTACCACTAATATATGAATCTACTAACGGGTTCCTTAATAACATTTGTAATATTGCTCCAGAAACTGATAAAATTATACCGATTGAAAACGTAGCAACTATTGTTGGTAATCTTATGTTAAACAATATATATGAATAAACCCCTCTTGGACTAAATATATCATGTAGCGGTATTTTAACCTCCCCATACACGAGTGAGAGAAATGTTAAAAAAATAAGTAGAAATATCGAAAAAAATCCAAATTTATTCATACTAATACACCGGTAAAGTCACGTTAAGATGAGCCATAACCCAAGAATAATTAATATACTTTGGGGCACTTCCCGTAATGATCATGTGTATTATTTCTATAGAATATACTGAAAGAGGTCCAGGTTCATTAAATAGACTAGTTGCGAAATTCCCCATTATATAAACATTAGACTTGTTAATGTACGGATATTGCGATATAAGATAATTCGTGTAACTCAAATTATACTCTTCTTGAGCAATTATTATAGATGGTTTAGATACTATTAGTTTGTCAGCTGATAATAGTGGATAACCCGAGTAATTTGCGAATACGTTTACTCCTCCCGCCAAGGTTATTATAGAACTGATGAACACATTTCCTCCTGCAGTATAGAAATCTAGATTCGGACAAATCCACAATAAGTATCCTACAGTCACATTTCCAGAGCTGGAGAAATTAGAAACTTTCTCATTCATCCAATTAATAATCTTATTAGCGTTTTGCGTTTGATTAAAGTACTCCCCTAGTTTAGTTATGCAATATTCTATCTGAGAGAATGAAGATGCAAAATCGTTATTAGTCAAGAACACATTAATACCGGCGCTTTGCAATTCTGACACATAATTTCCTATAAGACCTTTTTCTACTACAACTACTGTGGGATGTAGTAATAGGAGCCCAGAAACATTAGGCGGTGTTATCTGCGAGAACACTGTAACATTTTTAGGTAATAAACTTGTCATATTAAGATATTTCAACAACTGATAAGAATAGTAGTCTATACCTACGATGTATTTTCCTAAACCTAATGAAATTAGAATTTGCGTGTCACTAGGAGCTAATGAGACTATTCGTAATTTCTGATTAACCTCAGTGGATGTTATGGAATTATTTGAGTTTCTCCCATAATAAAAGAATATAGCCGAAATGATTCCTACAATTATAATCAATCCTAAAACTACTGCAATTAAATTAAGTTTCTCCATACTAACTGGATGGGTTATCCATATATAAAAAATTTTCGTAGACTAACTCATGTAATCCATCAATATCGTAAATTCATGACGTCAAATCTTTCATTTTAGAATAATCCAAATAGCTAAATTTCAACAAATGAATCAAAAGAAAAATGAAAGCTTGAGATTCTAGGTAGAGTAGGAAGGTCAGATGAAAAACAAAATAAGTCAACAATAATAATTTACCTATTAACTAATGTTTTTGTTTTACGCTTATTTTCCAAGCTTCTAGTAACTATAGCTCCCACAAAATATAATGATGAAAGAGTCAAGCCTATTATGGTTTCCATTATTCCACCCGTAGTCCCTGGTGAAATGATCCAGGCTATTATAAAAGAGACTAGAACTCCCCATCTCCAGTTCTTCATCCATGTAGTG
Organism: Sulfolobus sp. A20; assembly: GCF_001719125.1. Taxonomy (NCBI): domain Archaea; kingdom Thermoproteati; phylum Thermoproteota; class Thermoprotei; order Sulfolobales; family Sulfolobaceae; genus Saccharolobus; species Saccharolobus sp. A20. The sequence goes on along the minus strand of NZ_CP017006.1, from coordinate 609,234 downwards.
GATTTCACTAAGCCTATCGAAGTTAACATAACCATTATCAGTGGAAGCTCAAATGATAGTCCGGTAGCCATCATTAAAGTCATAACTGTCGATACAAATGATCTTAATCCTAATGTTGGCTCAACAGCTGAACCTAATGAATCAGCATATAGGAGGATTATTCTTAACATCAAAGGTATCATAATGAAATACGCAAAGGAAGAGCCTAGTCCAAACAATATAAAACCAGGAACTATTATATTTCTCACCGTTCTTTTCTCATGTTCGTATAAACCCGGAGACACAAACGCCCAGATCTCCCTTATTATAATAGGTATTGAAGTGAACAATGCTAGATATAAAGAAATATAAAATGAAGCAAATAGCGGGTCAAATAAATTTATTATTATTAATTTTACGCCCTTTGGGAGCTCATTATATATAAAAATTTGAGTGAGCTGAACGGATATACTATCAAATAAGGATGGATAAGGAAAAGGTACTATAGCTGGTAAAACCTTTAACCCAAAAAAGGGAAAAGGGAGATTAATTTCAACAGTTTGGATACCAATCATGAAATAAATCAAGAAAGTAACAAATAATGATATTAACATTCGTCTTAATCTGTATGCTAACTCTCTTAAGTGTTCGATTAAAGGCTTCTCCTCCATATATTCTTCTTTAGTTCTTTCCACCATCGTTCTTCAACCTTTTCAGTTCCTCTTGGAGCTGTCTTATTTTCATCTCTATTTCTTTAACTTTTTCATCATTATTTGTATTATTTACACTTTTGACATATTTAGTGGGGATGTTAACTTTTTCATCTTCTAATGAAGCTGAATTTAGTTCTCTCATTAGTTCAGTTCTAAACTCCTCTTGTCTTTTCTTTAATTCTCCTATAAATCTCCCTATTGATTTCGCAGTATTTCCTACGTCTTTTTGCCCAGCCATTAATAATACGAATACTACTAACACTACTAGGAAGTCATTTACATTGTTAAGCATTACTCTCCCCCTTAATTATTATTTTCAAAAAATATGTGACTTTAGAAGATTATTATTTATTGGACTGCTTCTTTAACTCATCTAACTGTTTTTGTAGTTCCTGAATTTTTTGTTCTAATTCTTTAGCCTTATCTTGAGGCTCTTGCTTTACCAATGGTTGGTTTAAAGACTGTTGAGTGAAAGCTTGTTGCATTTGTTGCAATTCTAATTCAGATTCAATCCTACCCTTCTTAAACTCTCCAACAGCCCTACCCATTGATCTAAATATCTCCGGTATTTTTGAAGCACCGAAGAACACCACAGCTACCACAACAAGTATTATTATCCAATCATATGGACTACCAAGCATTCTAATACCCCTTTAAATATATTCTCATTTACCACATTTAAAAATCTTGCTTTCGATAAAATGAAGAGATATATGTAATCATTATTTTTATAATGTATTTTTAAAAACCAATTCACATAAAGTGTGCAAAATCATTGCATCATATCTCTTAATTTCATCTTCATTAACTGGCACACTACTTTTAACTAGAAATATCTTCTTAATACCTGCAGAGTGATATGCCATTACATCATAAATTGTATCCCCAATTCCTATTGCGTCTTTAGGTTCAGAACCAATCAATTCCAAAGCCTTAATTACCGGCATAGGATTTGGTTTACCGATTTTTACATCATCCCCGGCGACCAAAACATCTGGTTTAACTCTGATAATTTCTAGTACTTCAGTTGCTGAAGATCTCATAGATGATGTCACTACAGCAATCTTAATATCTTTCTCTTTAAGCTTCCCTATTAAATCAATTGCGCAAGGCTTAGGTTTAGCTTTTATCTTTATTAGCTCTGAATAAATCTGAGTTTTAACTAAGGCTAATCTTTCAGCGTTTTCATTCCCTACCAAAATCCGAGCTATGTCAATAGTTTTCTTGCCTAAGAGTTGCCTTATATCCACGTTAACTTTAAATCCTAATCTCTCCAACGCTAACTCCCATGCTTCTCTATGGATTTCTTCAGTATTTGCTAAAGTTCCATCTAAATCAAATATAACAGCTTTCATTCGATAGTGAGTTATCAAACTTAGAATAAAAGTTTTACAAAATGAAGAAAGCCTCTCCCTTAAAGGCGGGATTGTAAAGTATTTATTTCCTAACAATAGGAGGGAGTTTTCTGAGCCTCTCGATTATCCCTTAGACGAGAATCGATGAGGAGAACCTTCTAAGGGAGAAAAGTTAGAAAAGGAACAAGTGACCTTTTAGCAATAAAATATTTTGTTTCGCCTTAGAGCATAGAGGAGATCAGATCAAACATAACGAAACATTAAGAAAGTAACTTTGCTTCCTTAAAAAATAATAAGCTCTGACATAAAGGTAAAGAATAATGCAAGTAATAAGAAAGCCAACGAGAATGTTATCTGGAGTAACTATAGTAGCGGTAATGACGCATCCTTATCCGTGCCCTCACGGAAAGTGCATATTTTGCCCGGGTGGAGTTGAAGTAGGAACTCCTCAAAGTTATTATGGAAGGGAACCCACGTTAATGAGAGCTGTAGAAAATAATTATGACCCTTTTTATCAAGTTCAATCTAGACTAAAGCAATACGTTGAAAATGGGCACACGCCTAGTAAAGTTGAATTGATAATCATGGGCGGTACGTTCTTGGCTATGCCCTTGGACTATCAAGAGTGGTTTGTAACGCAAGCTCTAGAGGGGATGAATCAGTTCCCAGAAGCCAATAAAAAAACTTTTACTTATTTAGAAGATGCCCAATTAAGGAACGAAAATGCAAGTGTTAGATGTGTAGGAATGACGGTTGAGACTAAACCCGATTGGGCTAAAGAACCTCACACTGATCAACTACTAAGATTAGGAGCTACTAAAGTGGAATTAGGGGTTCAAACTATTTATGATGATATATTAAGGTTTACGAACAGAGGACATTCAGTAAATGACTCAATTGAAGCTACCAGAATATTAAAGGACGCTGGCTTTAAAGTTGTATATCACTTAATGTTAGGCTTGCCTAAATCAGATCCGGATAAGGATTTAGAAGCACTTAAGACCATTTTCCAAGATCCCTCTTTTAGACCAGACATGCTGAAGATTTATCCCACGTTAGTAGTCGAGACAGCTCCTTTAGTACACTTATGGAAGAGGGGTCTTTATAAGCCTTATGACACTGATACTTTAGTAGAACTGATATCAGAAATGTATAGATATATTCCAAAGTGGGTTAGAGTAATGAGAATTCAAAGGGACATTCCAGCAACCATAATCTTAGATGGTAATAGGAAAGGTAACTTAAGGGAATTAGTGGAGAAGAGGGCTATTGAAAAGGGAATTATGATAAATGAGATAAGGTATAGGGAAGTAGGAATGGTGTGGCAACATAAAGGATTAACGCCTCATGATGATAAAATAAGGTTAAATAAGGAAGTATATGAAGCTAGTGGAGGAACTGAAGTATTCTTATCCTTTGAAGATGATCAGAATATCCTAATCGGCTATTTAAGGTTAAGGATACCCTCTGATAAAGCACATAGAAGTGAGATAAAAAACAAAAGAGTCGCTATCGTTAGAGAGCTACACGTTTATGGCATTGAAGTTCCAGTGGGAATGTGGGATGATTTTGGATTCCAACATAAGGGTTATGGTAGTAAGTTACTAAGTGAAGCTGAGAGGATATCTAGGGAGGAATTCGACGCCAAGAAGATTTTGGTGCTATCGGGAATTGGCGCGAGGGAGTATTATAGAAAGAAGGGATATGTTAAGGAAGGACCTTATATGGCTAAGGATTTAATACCATAAAACATTGCATTGTTTGGAAGAAAACTCTTAACTCTGTATATCTTATACTTAACTTTCTTAAACCCCACCTTTTGCATTATTTTCTTCAACTCATTAGGATAGTATAATCTATAGTATCTTCTGACCTCTTTACCATTTAGGTAACTCTTCGTTAATACGTATCTTCTGAACATAAACCTTGGTTGAACTAACCATACTGTAACTAGAATTTCACCGTTTTCCTTTAATACTCTCTTCGCTTCATTTAATGCTAAATGAGGATCCATTAAATGGTGTATTGAAGCTATGTATAAGAGTGAGGTCATGGAAAAATCTCTAAGTGGTAAATACTCCATGTCGGCTTGGATAAGATTTTCGCAACCTCTCTTTTTTGCTTCAGTTATTTGCCTTAATGCTAAATCTAAGCATATAACTAGTTTACTTCTTTTTTGTAACTCTAAGCAATTCTGTCCAGAGCCACATCCTACATCTACTACTATTTTTCCTTTTATTAGATCTAAAAATTCAATGGGTTTTCTTCTATAAATTATATTTTCGTACGCCTCTTTAATTGCTATTTTTAATAAAGTATTGCTCTCGCTTTCATTCTTATGTATGGCATCACACCTCCATGCTCTTCATCAATAAATACCCCCTTAGTTTCTCTGGTAATTGCATCGATACTTAATAAATCTTGAAGTGGAATTGCAACTTCCCTAATAAATACTCTACCTTCACCAACCTTTATAACACTTCTAGGGTATATTCTCACACTATTTTGGACCATTTCAGATCTCTTTACGCCAATTGCTAGGTAGGATCCCTTACTTTCTTGAATCATTTCGTCAAGTTTCCAATCTCCAGTCTTAAATTCTAGTGTAAAATAATCGGGTTTAGGTAATAATCCCCTAGCATTCCCAGCATTGCCAAATTTTGAGGTTAAGGTACCTAAATAATTAATAATAATCCCATCTCCTATAAGTTCCTTCTTCCGTGTTCTTACTCCCTCATCATCGAAATATGAAAATGAATGTGAAAAAGGATTTAAAGGATTATCATAAATTGTGATTTCTCCAAATATCTTTTCATTAATTTTAAATGCTGGCGCATTTCCCCTCATGTAATTAAGTACAAGATGGTGAAAAACGTGACCAGCTACCTCAGGATCTAATATGAAGGTCACTCTACCACTTTCAGTTAACAATCTTTTTGAAGGTATGTTCACTATACTGGTCTTTAAATATTCTATTATTGACGGTATATCATGAGGATCACCAGTATATGCAAAGCTCATATCATTATATCTGACGTAATTTACCACCTTCTCTTCCTTGCATTCCTTTATATCATGCATATTTATTCTTCTACTAACCTTCTTGCTTACTAACTTTATATCAATATCAGAAGAGTCAACTATTCCTTTCAAAATTTCTAATAGTTTTTCACTTTCTATCCACATCTTAACTGAGGTATGAACATAACTTTCGCATGGCTCGAATTCTTTGCCAGGAGTAACTTCATTTATTGTTTTCCCTAAGTCAGTTACAATTACCCATTTTCCATTTACTAGTATTCTATTTAAGTTATATGAACGAGCGTAATTAACGATAACATATCCCTCACTAGAATATTCAGCTTCAATAACTTCCTCATGATAATTAACAGTCTCTTTCATCATATACCAAATATATAGATAAAGGATATTTTACTTAACTATTGCGTATGAGCTACTTTTCGAAGTTCAAGGTTCCGAATTTTTATGTTTCATGAAACCTAGTAAATTTGGTTTCTAGAGGGTAATTTACTTGCTTTCAATTCTCTTACTAATTTATATGCTTTACTAAGTAAACTTAGAGTAAGTGATAAAGTAATGAATGGAACATTGGAAGCAATAGGTTTATTAATATTTAGAATACTCTTCGGAATATCACTAATACCTCATTCGTTTCCCAAAATAAACAAAAACACGAGCATCCAATTAAAGGGATTTATGAAGCAAATAGGAATACCTACAATTTTTGTGGATCTTTCTATGCTCATAGAGCTCGTAGGAGGAATACTTGTAATACTGGGAACGTTTTACGTACTGGTAGATTCAATACTAACCCTTTTCTTCTTGGGTACGGTTATCACTAGTATTACCAAAATGAAGAAACCACTCCCATCGATTACAAATCCTGGGTACGACCTCGATATTTTATTTCTAGCTGGCTCAATCTTATTATTACTTTTAGGCCCGGGATCAATAGCTATATTGCCAGGTCCAAATCTCTAAATCGGAAGTAAGCAAAAAGTTATACTATTCATTTTTTTTGAAACTCAGCAGATCTTAAAACCCACTTCTCTCCCCAGTCTTTCATTATTTTAAAAAGATTTTCTAATTCTTTTCCCTTATCGGTTAACACATACTCGACTCTAAACGGTCTAGTGCTCGCTATTTTTCTTTCAATTATACCTGTATTTTCAAGAAACTTTAAAGTTGAGGATAAAGTTTTTGAACTTAGTTTCGTTTCTCTTAATAATTCATTAAACCCTTTAGGTCCATCAAAAAGATATCTTAGTACGAGTAACCTAGGTTCTGTACCGATTATCTTTATTGTTTCCACTATTGGGCAAATTTTCTTCTCTTCCTGCTCTCGAAATGTATTTGAATTCATCTACTTTACTTTTTATAGTTAACCAATAAAAGTTAGTCTCATTATAATTCACGAAAGAGCTTTTAGACTAACCACCTTGATTTATTATAAAAACTTGTATTCTGTAATTATTCTTATAGAGTTATCAATTGCTAAGATTTAAGTATGAAAATTATTCTTAACTACTCAACTTATTGCAAAGAAAAAGTTTTATGACTTCATGTAGATAAAATTTTATGAGGCGTAATGATATAATATCTTACATTTTACTTATTTCCATAAATGTAGCATCTTCTCAGTACTTTTACTTGCCCGTATATTTCGAATATTATTTAAGGAGTGCAGAATACTCATTTATATTTTCCACTGCGAGCGTAAGTCTTAGAGCTGCAGTTTCACCTTTTATTGCTGAAGTATTAAAAAACAGACCTAAATCATCACTCTTTATAGCCTTTGCTTATCAAGCAATCCTCTCGTGGATTCTCTTTTTTAAGTTACTTCCCCTCAATATAGTAGTCGTTGCATTAGTTGGAGCAATAAATGGGCTCGTAACCTCTCTACTCCTCTTCTTAAATGCAATCTTCTTTTCTTATTCCGAACCAAACTTATCTTCAAGGTATCAAAGGGCTAATTTTTTCATCTCTTCTAAGTTCCTTGGATACGTAGTGGGAAGTTTAATAACCATATTAATCCTTTTATTTCTCTTGAAAGGTATAAACGATCTCTTTCTGGCCTCATTAATAGTTTGGTTAATCTGTATTCCTTTGATATTTGCTCTAGATACAAAGAAAGGAAAAGTATCAAAGCCCAGCATTCTAGAGGTAAGAAAGGTCTTTAGTGCCTTTTCTCCATTCTTTCTACTTTCATTCATGCTTAGTATGTCTTTAGCCACTGTTGGGGGTTTAATTGAACCATTAATCTTTAGTAAAGTTAGTTCCGCGGGTTGGTTTAGTGTATCATTTATACTCGCTAACGTGGCTGGCTCCATAATTCCTTTGTATTTTCCTAAAAGTAAAATATCGTTTAATTTAGTGTTAGGTGTAACTATTGCAACGATTAGTGAGTTTCTATTCCCCTTAACTCCCCAACTTTACGTGTTGGTAGCTTATGGTATATTTTCTCAAGTAGGTAATTCAATAGTATGGCCTATTATGATAGGTAATATGATGTCTAGGTCTGATTATCCAGTAGTAGAAAGCGGTGTTTTGGCTACGATCACTGATGTTTCCACCTTAATAGCTGATGGGTTTACTGCCCTTTTTTATCCCATACTTGGAGCTTATTCCCTTAGTTTATTTAGTATAATTAATCTAGTCGTATGGGTTATTTTCTTCCTATCAAGAAAAAAAGAAATGTGATTTCTCCATCTTCCTTTGCACGTGAATAATGTTAGTCTTCATCATGCAAATAGCATTTACGTCTATAATTAGTCTAAACTAAATAACTATTTGCAATATATATACTAGGAGCAGTAAGTGCTAAGTGTCGTATCAACGCTAATTAGTTAAGAGGCAAAAAGAGGATAATCATAAATAATTATATGACTCCTGTCCTTTCAAGGTACCATTAGGGAATAGTTTTTCCATCACTTACAATATATTTACTAACCTCTAAATGTAGTTCTACCTCAATATAAAGGTTTTACATGAGTGTTAAATTAAGAGCATAGTAAAGACTAATTTTCAATTAATCGTAAATTCGCGGACCCGCCGGGACTTGAACCCGGGACCTCTGGCTCCGCAGGACGAAAAATCGACTTTGAGAGGCGTAAAATAGCGTTAGTTACCAATTTACGCCAATTCGCCACTTCCGGTAACGTTAAGGCGTTCTATGAATGGTTGCTAACTAAACGAAAAATCTCAGAGGCGACTGCGAAGAGCTATATATCTGGCGTTCTGTCTTACGGCGACACAAATAACGACAGGAAGGCTATAAGGCTTTTCGCCAAGTTCCTCGCCGAAGAGGGGATAATCACTGAGGACTTCCGCGATAAAATATTGAGCGTTATTAAGGTAAAGCGTTCAAACCCCGACCTATATGTGCCTACGTTAGAAGAAGTGCGAAAAACGCTAATGTTGGCTAAAGAGTATAGCGAAAACGTGTATCTCGTCTACCGTCTGGCGTTAGAGAGTGGGGCTAGGTTAAGCGAGATACTGAAGGCGTTATCAGAGCCAGAACGTGACGTCTGTGAGGGCGACATATGTTACTACCCACTCGCGTGGACTAGAGGGTATAAGGGTAGTTACTACTTGTTCCATGCCACTCCGCTAAGAAAGGTAGATATCACACGTTACGCCATTCACGACTTTGAGAGACGTCATAAAGACGCCGTCGCCATTAAATACTTCCGTAAGTTTGTTTCAACGCAGATGGCTAGCTTAGGCATACCCTTCGACGTCATAGACTTCATACAAGGTCGAAAACCTACACGCGTACTGACCCAACACTACGTTTCGCTATTTGGTATCACGAAAGAGCAGTACAAGAAATACGCGGAGTGGCTTAGAAAAACAGACCCCGTATGACATAATTTTACGGCGTTACTTGAGAGCTATAGCTCTTCAGTATGCGATAGATAACCCCCGTATGCTGAATTTTTATGTCGTGAATTCACGTGAAAGCTATAGTTTTTCAGTATAACCCCCGTATCAAGACATTTTACGCTTTCAGAAAACGTAAAGCCCACTAAAACACTTGATACCCATTTACACTCTGTTATAGACAACCCCCGTATACGGAATTTTTAGGTCATGGATTTACATGAAAGCTATAGTTTTTCAGTATACCCCCCGTATGTGAAACTTTTACGGCGTGAATACTGCGTGAACCCCGGTAAATTTCACTTAGCATACAGAGAGATACCCCGTATACGGAAACGTGTTTTATGTCCCTAATGTTTATAAATGTTCCGTATATGGAAACGTGTTTTTTTATGACTTAATGCTTATTAAATGTTCCGGAACTTTTTTTAAAACTTGTAATGCCCACAATAAGTGAACAAAAACAAGTCATAAAAGTTAATTCTAAGGTTTTTTTATATGGTAAGCACAAAGGGAAGGAGTACTACGGCGTCTCGATACCGTGGCGTATAGCTAAGCAACTAATAGGCAAGACGCTAGACGCGACCCTACTACTCCCAGACGGCGAGTTAAGGGTACACGGCGTTGAAGTAATCTATGTTAGTGGTAAGCTAGCGATAACGGTACCGGCAAAGTATAGTGACAGACTGAAGGGCGTAGAAAGGGTTGATGTTTTGCTAGAAGAGATAGAGTGAAAAAAGGGGGTGAGACAAGACGAAGGTCGTTATATCAAATAACTCTAAACGCGACGGGGTTAATAAGGGTAACGCGAAATACGTCTACGCCACAAAACGCTCTATCTTCGTCGTACTCGCTGAGCCTAAAAAGGGTAAGTACTCCTATGGCGTGAAGATATTACCGCTTTATGGTCGCTTTTACGACGCTAAAGAGAAGAAGTCGTATAAGGCTGAGGAGTTACGCGGTTATAACGTGTACCTCAACCTAAAGGAAAACGCGGAGTGGGTTAAGAAAGGCGTGGTCGTGTTATGGGGCTTTAGCGATAGCGATTTTGTACAAGTGGGGTTTGAGAGCGGTGAAAGTAGTAAGGCGTAACGGGAAGTGGGTAGTCGTTAAAGAAAACGCTCAGTCGAGTTACAATACGGCAGGAAAACTCGGTACGGACGATAACAAAATTCAAAAAAGTACAACAGACGCGAAAGAAAAAGCTGAAAATAGCATCACAGACGCGGGAAAAATTCAAACATCGTTTGCAAAGGGTTCCGCTAAATCCGCCAAATCCGCCGATTATCTCACTCAAATGCAAAAAATGGCGGAAATAGCGGAAATAGCGGAACCCTTTGCAAACAATGAACAGAAAAACGCTCAGTCAGTTGTCGACAAAAATGAAAAAATTAAACCGCAAACGAAAGAAATAAATTCAATTTCGGAAGGGCACGTAAAGTGTGTAGAAGTCAAAGACGGTAAAGTGGTCGACGTCTGCTATGAGGTCGTTGGCTATACGAAACGCTTAGAAGGCGGTAAAGTGGTCGAGGTACCCTCACTAAATATCATATTTAGATATAAAGATAAAGAGTTTAAATGCGTCGGCGATAAATGTGAAGAGGTTATTTCAGAGGTCGCTAAGCTCACCGACTATCACCCGCCAAAGCACGCGTTATTAGACGCGATAGAGGGTATCAAGAAGTCTCTCACAAAAGAGACGCCGGTCTGTGAATACGTCATGACGCACTACCCAGATCTGTACAGAGAGGCTGAGAGGAACATAATCGGCTTTATGTTGCGGAACTCCGACAAGTTTGTGCATGGTTATGAAAAGCCGAGGGAGTTAGTCGCTTACTCAGCTTTCTCAGCCTTCCTTGACCCGTCGTACGGGACATCGAGACTATCCCTAATGCTGATAGGCGGGTCTGGTGCGGGTAAGTCTACAATCGTGAAGAGTATACTCTACCAGTTCCCCGATGACATGGTTGCGGTATTCACTAGGGTCACTACAAACTTCTTAGGCTATAGCACAGACCTCAACAAACCGATTGTATTTTTTGAACAGATCGATGGGCAGAACATAAACTATGCACGCGAATACATGAGCGAAGATAGGATAGTAACGGGCACAGTAGAGAAGAACGAAGACGGCAAACTCACAGCACGTACCATAACGATTAAGCACAGACCGGTGTTTATCACGACGTCGGTAGTAGACATTACCGACGCGGTAAAGGCACAGATAGAGAATAGGCTCTTCAAAGTCTACATCAACTCACGCGGGATAGACCTAGGCAAGGTCGTTGAAAAGATGGCGAATAGGGGCGAGTTAGAATACCCGTTTGAGGTCAAGGCGGTAATCGCGTGTTTCATAAGCAAAATGCCCAAAGACGTTAAGCTGAGCCAAGATGTAATAAACGAGATAACCGCCTTCGGCAATCAAGTGTTGGGGCATGCCAAGGACTTTGGTGTAGTAGTTAGGGCGATATCGCGACTAATGGTACTCGTGAGGATACATGCGGGGTTAAAGCTCAAGAGCGTCGCCGACATAAGCGACTTCAACGATGTAATGGCTAAGTTCCGCAAAGAGGTACTGTTCGACGCGTTAGGGCTGAGCGAGAGGGACATAGAGTTTCTGCAGTATGTGAGAGACGCTCAGGCTAGGGTCAGCGGTGAGCCTAAGACTGACGACATAGTGGCTATAGCAAAAGTGCATAAACAATATGTGATTAGCGTGTTGAAGAACTTAGAGCGTAAAGGGTTAGTCTATAGCGAAAAACCAGACAACGCTTTCAGATGGGGGTTGACTGACTTAGGGAAGGAAATACTCGAATACGTAGAGGGCGTAATCAAGCCCGACGTTAAGGTAGAGGGCGATTTAATCAAAGTGAAGACGCAAGACGGCGAAGTTATCGCAGATAAAGACTTTTTTCGAGGGTCTGACGGAAGAGGCGATAAGAAAAATGCCGTGTCAGATGACAAAGGAAGAATGCGAAAAAGCGACGGAAAGGCTGATAGAGGCGTTGAGAGCGTACAAGTCAGACCGCCAGTACTATCGCGTATGATACATAGGCTGAGGATAAAGGGTGAGGAGTTAGATAGGTTTGCAGAGCTATACTCAGAGTTTAGCCCAACTCGGGGTTAATTTTCCAAATGAGGAACTTTTACCGCTACCTTTCAAACTCACGCGAGACCCCGTAACTTTTTACGAGTTACCAATGCTTATAAACGCGAATTGGTAACCATAATACAGTGCGTAAAAATGACGAAAGAGAAGACGCGTTATAAATATGGCGACTATATTATACGCCCTATTAAAGGGCGGTATTACGTCTATAAATTGGAAACGATAAACGGTGAGATAAAGGAAACTTACGTAGGTCCTTTAGTTGACGTAGTTGAAACGTATATGAAATTGAAAAATGGAAGTGGGGGTGTGGGGGATACCCCCACAGCGGACCCGCCGGGACTTGAACCCGGGACCTCTGGCTCCGCAGGCCAGCGCTCTATCCTAGCTGAGCTACGGGTCCTTTACCACTAAAACTTATATCGTATTTCCTATAAAGTTATATTTGTTTAAGTATGGCTAAACAACTTACATTATTTGATATTCCTTCTAGCAAGCCTGCTAAAAATACTGAGGAAAATAAGCAGGAAGTCCAAGAAACTAAGGAAGAAGAAAGGAGGCGAGTTACAAGAAGGGAGTGGCTTCCTCCAGCAGAGGAGGGTAAGTTATATTACTTATTACAAGTTGATTATGATGGTAAGAAGGGTAAAGCAGTCTGCAAATTATATGATGAGAACACTCAAAAAATTTACGTACTCTACGATAACACTGGACATAAATCCTATTTCTTAGTTGACCTAGAGCCAGATAAGATCAGTAAGATTCCTAAGATTATTAGAGATCCTTCTTTTGATCACATAGAAACCGTTACGAAAATTGATCCTTATACATGGGAAAATATAAGGATGACGAAAATAGTAGTTAAAGATCCCTTAGCGGTTAGAAGATTGAGAAATGCTGTTCCTCAAGCTTATGAAGCTCATATAAAGTATCATAATAATTATATTTACGATATGGAATTAATTCCTGGAATGCCTTATATTGTAAAACAAGGTAAACTTATGTCAGCTGGGCTAAAACTTGATGAAAAAGATGTAGAGGATATTAAAAGGGCATTCTCCGATTCTGATGATTTAACTAAGCAGATGGCTATAGATTGGCTTCCAATATTTGAGACTAAAGTACCAAAGATTAAGAGAGTTGCTGTTGATATCGAAGTATATACTCCAATAAAAGGTAGAGTTCCAGATCCCGAAAAAGCAGAATTTCCAATAATTAGTATTGCATTAGCTGGAAATGACGGATTGAAGAAGGTCTTAGCTCTAAATAGAAGTGATGTACAAGAAGGTAATACTAACAACGATGGATTGTCAGTGGAGAGATTTGATTCTGAGTACGATCTACTTGTTAGATTTTTCGAGATACTTAGCAATTATCCAATGATAATAACTTTTAATGGTGATGATTTCGATATACCTTATATTTATTATAGAGCCCTAAAACTAGGCTTTTATCCAGATGAGTTGCCTTTTGATGTTCATGGAGATGAAGCTAAGTATCTAATTGGGCTTCATATAGATTTATACAAGTTTTTCTTTAATAAGGCTGTTAGGAATTATGCCTTTGAGGGAAAATACGCTGAATATAACTTAGATTCCGTAGCTAAGGCTCTTTTAGGAGTATCAAAGGTTAAGGTAGATACTCTGATATCGTTTTTGGATATACAGAAATTAATAGAGTATAACTTCAGAGACGCTGACATAACGTTACAACTGACCACCTTTGGAAATGAGTTAACTATGAAGCTAATTGTGCTATTCTCTAGGATATCCAGGCTAGGCATTGAGGAGCTAACAAGAAGTGAAATATCCACGTGGGTAAAGAATCTATACTATTGGGAGCATAGGAAGAGAAATTGGTTAATACCTTTAAAGGAAAACATTTTAGCTAGAACATCTAGCGTCAAGACATCGGCATTAATAAAGGGTAAAGGGTATAAGGGAGCTGTCGTTATTGATCCACCAGCTGGGATATTCTTTTACATAACTGTATTGGACTTCGCCTCACTGTATCCTTCAATAATTAGGACGTGGAATTTAAGTTATGAAACTGTCGATTTAAATCAATGTAATAAAACGGTTGAAGTAAAAGATGAGACGGGTGAAGTGCTACACACGGTATGTATGGACAGACCGGGAATAACTGCAGTCATAACTGGTTTATTGAGGGACTTCAGAGTAAAGGTATATAAGAAGAAATCAAAGAGTCAAAGCGTAGGAGAAGAGCAAAGGATATTATACGATGTAGTACAAAGGGCTATGAAAGTGTTCATAAATGCTACATACGGTGTATTTGGAGCTGAAACTTTCCCGCTCTATGCTCCTGCAGTAGCTGAGAGTGTTACAGCATTGGGTAGATATGTAATAACGAGCACAGTTAAGAAGGCGAGGGAGGAAGGTCTCACAGTATTGTATGGAGATACTGATTCGTTATTTCTCTTAAATCCTTCTACCGAGAGGCTTGAGGGAATTATAAAGTGGGTTAAGTCCAATTTTAATCTTGACCTAGAGATAGATAAGAGTTATAGGTTTGTAGCGTTTTCTGGACTTAAGAAGAATTATTTTGGCGTATATACTGACGGAAAGGTGGAAATAAAAGGTATGTTGGTGAAGAAGAGAAACACTCCGGAGTTTCTAAAGAAAGTGTTTAATGAAGTTAAAGACTTGATGGTTAATATAAACTCTCCAGATGATATTAAGAAGATTAAGGGAGAGATTGTAAAGAAGATAAAGGAATCTTATGAGAAGTTGAAAAATAAGGAGTATAATCTTGATGAACTAGCGTTTAGAATAATGTTATCTAAACCGTTAGATTCTTACACTAAGAATACACCTCAGCATGTTAAAGCTGCTCTCCAGTTAAGGCCGTATGGAGTAAATGTATTGCCCAGGGATATAATATCTTTTGTTAAAGTTAGATCCAAAGATGGCGTTAAGCCAGTGCAGTTAGCTAAGGTAAGTGAAATAGATGTGGAGAAATATTTAGAAGCTTTAAGAAGTACATTTGAGCAATTACTTAAGGCATTTGGAGTCTCATGGGATGAGATAGCCTCAACTATCTCTATAGATTCCTTCTTCTCTACTACAAAGAATTAAAAATATGATAAAGATTAAATGTTTTAAAAACTTCTTATTCTTCCTCTTCTTCTATATCTTCTAAATCTTCTTCTTTTTCTTTCGGTTGTTCGCTAGTCATCTGCGTCGCGTCAGAAATAACCTCCTTTTTCATATCATCATTAATATAATACGATATTACATACACTTTCTTATCTTGGAAGTCACTCTCCTTCCATTCGTTTTCATAGCTTATTATATAGACGGGTATTTTAGCAATTGCCTCTCTCTTATCCTTACCAACCAAGAAGTTTTTCAATACTTCGTATACATCTGGCTTTAACGGAAGGGGAACTCTTACCTCTTGTGAATCATGCATTATGATAAAATCTGAGGTTAATTCATTCCATTCATCCAATGCACTTTTGGCTACTTCACGGATAACTTTACCGATCTCTCCTTCCATTATTTTTTCAGAAGTAACTTTACCATTCTCACTTTTGACGACTAGAATTTTCATTTATGTTCACCGATTACGTAAAGGTAAACTGTATGATTCATATTCCCGTCTTCAACCTTTATTACCTCTTTTGGAACCCAACCTCTTATCTCAAATTCATGTGAGACTATTCTAGTCCCAGGCTTTAGCTCACTCTCGAGCTTAGGTTTAAGCATTTCATTCACATTAGTTAGTAAAAACATAGTGACGACAGTAGCCTCAGATAAGTTAGCCTCAAAGAAGTTCCCTTTTACCGCATTAGCCCTTCCTACTACTCCGCTTTTTTCTATATTTGAATAGGTATCCCTTAGTCTCTCATCATTGATCTCTATGCATATCGCTTTCTTTACATTAAAGTCCTTCACGGCTGTTATTATAATCCTTCCATCTCCACAACCTAAGTCATACACTACATCGTCTTGATTAGCCTTTGCTATTTCTAACATTCTTTTAACGACTTTCTCTGGAGTTGGAACATAAGGTACATGAGGAACATAACTCATGTTGACCACTCTATAAATTAATGTTACTTATCCGATATTTTTAATTTTTTTAATGGCCTCTTCTTTCCCTTTTTCTTTATCAGGCTTTAAGGAAGAGTCTAATGGAATTCTTGTCAATATGGGGAATATCTTGCCATCATTAGACATAGCGAAGAGTTGAGGCAGAAATGGCATATCGAATTCATCCTTTTCGCCATAATCTGCTAGAAATCCATAGTCCTCCACTTTAACCTCCTTTTCTATATTTAATTCTTTAGAAAGTTCTTCTAGTATTTCGACAAAAACCTTATGTAGTGGATGTGAATCTGAGGTTACCAGAATCAATTTTTTAGCTGTCATCCCCCTATTACTACCTAATAGAGTTTAAAATAGTATGTGATAAAGATGCTGAATCAAATTAGGAAGCAAACAAAAAGAGTGTTAACACCTATTGCTAGGGCTTTTCTCAGAATTAATCTCAGTCCTAATCTTATAACAGTTTTAGGATTAATATTTTCATTTATCTATTTTTTTACTATGATGAAACTTAATGTAGGAATTGCAATAATATTTTTAATCATCTCATCGCTGATGGATGCGATTGATGGAGAAGTAGCTAGACTATCTAATAAGGTTTCAAAATTCGGGAGCTTTTTAGATTCAACTCTAGATAGGATTGAAGACATACTTTATATAACTGGATTTATCTTCATAGGTTTTCCATCATATTTAATAGCTTTTGGTGTAGGGCTATCTTTAGTTATATCGTATATTAGAGCTAAGGCTGAATCCTTAGGATTAAAGATGGAAGGAAGAGGGATTATAGAGAGAGGGGAGAGAATAATTTTTGTATTATTAATTCTACTGATTTACTTGATATTAGGAGAAATAGCGTCATTATACATGTTCTACCTATTCTTAGTTCTTACTTTAGTTACCGTTATCCAAAGGTTCTATGTAGTTTATAGTGCATTAAACTGACCTCCTCTCCGTCTAAAGGGCTAGGATTCTGCTGAGATCTTGGGCGTTACTCCCCTTTATAGGAGTTACTCCGTTAGATGTTACTAGGAATAAGAGGGGCTTTATCATGATCTATAATAAAGTTGTAAGGGATTTCTTACATTACATTCGCTTACGCACAAGTTGAGCTCCTTCATTCTATAGCATGAATAAATAATGTATTTTGTTTTCTTATTACCTAAGTACCTTTTATATAAATCATTTATCGATGTGATACTCCACTTCTTTAAAACCGCATTAATGCTTCCTAAGCTCTTTCCGATATCAATATAGAAAGTTACAAGGATTCTTACTTCCTCCTCACTTATCTTATCTTTATTAAGAATAGCTTCAATACAAGGTGGAATTCTTCCCTCCTTATTTATTAAGTCCCTTAATTTCTCTGGTATTTCCTTCAAGTTTAACGGTCTTATTAATTGCAAAATTTTTCTCCTAATAGTCTCGGCAATTAGTTGTATCAGCTGTTCCCTATTGAGATAAACATTCCCTCTATAAAGAATTTGCTTACTTAACTTCCACTGATCATTAGTTCCCTTTATAAGCTTTAAAAATTCAATGAAATTTATACAATACTCTCTCTCCTCCGTAATTTTCCTCTCGCTTATACGTAGTTTTATGGGATTACACCTATTTACCTTAATATTAAGATTACTAGAGAGCTCTAATAATGCACTTTCATCTTCTTTAGTAAGTAATTTCTTGAACTGCTGACTCTCTAAATAGGCGTATTTAGCGTTTAATCGCGAGCTATTAATTACGGCTAGTATAATTAGCGTTGTATAAAAAACCAACACGGGTTCAGTATATTTAGTATAATGTTCTAATTGCTCATTAGCCTTTACACTCTCTATTCTCTTCTTAGCAAGGTCTATTAAGCTAGTATTAGATACCAATAAATCGATTAAGTTTACTCCTCCGCCATATTTCTTAAGTTCGTCATTAATATTCTTTACAAAGGGGTATTTTTTTACGTCTATTACCATTTGTTAGTCTCTCCTTTCTCATGAATATTTAATTTAGTTATATTTAATAAAGGCTCACTGTAACACAAAATATAATGAAAGTCTTAGTCACCTCAGCCTGGCCCTACGTCAATTCAGTCCCGCATTTAGGTAATCTGATTGGCTCCATACTCTCAGCTGATGTATTTGCAAGATACGCTAGGTTAAAGTATGGAAAAGAGAACGTAGTTTTCGTTAGCGGTAGTGATGAGCATGGTACTCCAATAGAAGTTGAAGCGATAAAGAGAAAAGTAAGTCCTAAAGAGCTCACAGATCAAGCACATGAGTATGATAAGCATTTATTTCTAAATGTGTGGAAGATAAGCTTTGACAATTATAGTAGAACAGAAAATGAAGTTCACAAAAAATTTGTTTCAGATTTTCTTCTAAAACTTAATAAATATATCAAAGTTAATGAAGACGAAATTCCTTATTGTGAAAACGATAAGATTTACTTACCAGATAGGTTTATCAAGGGTACTTGCCCTTACTGTGGTTTCGAGGATGCGAGAGGAGATCAATGTGATAATTGTGGAAGATTGCTCACACCTAACTCACTAATTAATCCTAAATGTGCTATTTGTGGGAGGCCTCCAATTTTTAAAAAGACAAAACATTGGTTTTTTGATCTATCAGCTTTTAACGATAAGATAAAGGAATGGATAACTAACTCAAGGGAGATGCCTGATAATGTGAAATCAGTAGCGTTAAGTTGGGTTAGTGAGGGTCTTAAGCCTAGAAGCATAACTAGGGATAACAAATGGGGTATTCCAGCACCTTTTCTAGATGCGGAAGATAAGACAATATACGTTTGGTTTGAAGCACTTCTAGGGTATATCTCAGCTACTATTGAATACTTTGAGAAAAAGGGGAGTCCAGATAAGTGGAAGGAATTCTGGTTTGGGAATGAGGTTAAAAGCTATTACTTCATAGGGAAGGACAATATTCCATTTCACGCCGTTATATTACCAGCAATGCTAATGGCTAGTGGAGAAGGGTATAATCTACCAAATGTTATTGCTGCTACAGAGTATTTGCTCTATGAGGGTCAAAAGTTTAGTAAAAGTAGGAAAATTGGAGTATGGATTGATGAAGCACCTAATCTAATGGATGTAGAGTACTGGAGATTTGTCCTTATCAGACTGAGACCGGAGGAGAAAGATACTAACTTTACTTGGAGGGAAACTGTGAGGATAGTTAATACTGAACTTAATGATGATATAGGAAATTACATTAATAGGGTCCTTACAATGATCTCCAGATATTTCAACTCTACTGTTCCTGACTTTTATTTAGATATTTTAGATGAAAATGATAAAAAAATAATAAATTTAATTAATACAGTACCTCAAAACATGGCTAGCTTATTTGAAAAAGGCAAATTAAAGGCTGGAACTGAGGATCTACTGACATTAGTTAGGGAGTGTAACGCTTATCTTAACATAAAAGCCCCATGGGATTTATATAAAGTTGGAAAAACAAGAGAGTTGGCAAATACGCTATATATTTCTATTAATTCAGTGAGAACTATAGGAATATTACTCTATCCATTAATGCCTTCATATTCTCAAAAAATATATGACATGCTAAATTTAGGTAATGTAGAGGAAGAGAAGTGGGATAATGCTTCTCAACTACTCCTAAAGCCTGGACATAGAATAGGACAATCTCAACCATTATTCAAAAAACTAGCCCCTAATTTTGAGTCTGAGATCATCAAAAGGCTAGAAGAGGTAAGAAAAGGGATAGAAAAAAATAGGCCTACCTTACTCAAGTGACACATAAGCTAAAACTGGCTCAAATTTTCTTCCTCTGCCTTCATAGAACTTACTAAACATTTCGTAGAAGTGTAACCTCATATCTTGTATGAACACTACTAGCCCTTCTAGACCTATAGCTAGTAAATTACCTATTATCAATATTATTATAGATATTGGATTTATCAGTACATGGATTGTACTGATTGATGGGGCTACGAGATAAGCCATATAAGAGAATGCATAAAGTATATAATAGTGAGACAAAGCGAATACTAAAACTCTTATGAAAGATATTGTATTAGAAAGCAACAATAATGCTCCCTCAAATCCCCCTTCTATGAAACCCATTGCAATTGCTGAAGCAAACCCTCCGCCCTCATGCTTTTTAACTAAAATTGAGTGTGAAGCCCAGTTATAAAGTAAAGCAAATGAAGTCCACCATACTATCCCATATCCTACAACGTTTTGACTAAATGGTTTCATCAGTACAGCATTTAAAATCTGACCCAAAACCTGTTCATCTAAGGCGAAGAAATTCTTTGGATCACTTATACCATACATGAATATAAATATTGGAACCACATATATTAGGAACATTGGTAATTTTTCAAATAAGATGAATTCTGGGTCCTTCTTCCTAATCGCATTCACTAAGCCTAATAGGGAGCTTACAAACAAAGCTAATGCTCCTAATAATACAGAGAATATCATAGTATTTTCTATACTAATACTAGTGCTGTACTCACCAAATGGTAATAGGAAACTTATGGCTTCAGATACTGAAGCTGGAATTGGCCATAAACTATATAGAGGACCTACTGTATAAGAATCGCTACCTATTACTTCTCTTAATCCTCCAACTGGTAACGGTCCGAAGAAGTCTCTAGCAAGTAATCCTGTAACCATGGCAATAATCGATGAGTATATTAAGATTATAGATAATTTAGGTATATTCTGGCTTCCGGTCTTCTTACCATATCTGTAAAACCATATGGAAAATATTAATAAAACTAACGCATTACCGAAATCTGGAAACATTAGACCAAAAAGTATGGGGAAGGTAAAAACTAAAAACGCAATAGGTGAGATCTCCCAGTAAGAGGGAGTTCCATATATTTCAACTAAAGATTCCAAAACTCTAATTGATTTTGGGAGTTCCACAAGAGTAGGCGGTTCCTCTTTTTCCTCATATCTTTTAGGTCTTATGTAGTCAATAAAGCCTAAATTACCTAAATCTGACTTTATTGTATTTACATATTTTTCTGGAACATAGCCCTCTATCTGCAAATAATAATCTGAAACTCTAGCTTTATTCATAATACTTAAAGCATCTCTTACTGTAAGTAATTTACCATATACGTTTTTAATATAATTTTCTTCACTCTTAACCTTTTTTGCTAGCTCGTCTCTAGTCCTCTCTAGTATAATGTTTATCTGGTTTACCTTTTCTTGCAAATCATTATACAGTTGGTATGGTGATTTTCCCTCTTGTAACTCAAATCTTCTTACACCTATTTCTTTAAGGATTTTGTCAAGTTCAACTTCCTTTTTTGTTATTATTATGACACTAAAACTTTTTTCGCCAGACTTGACTGCATATACGAAACCCTTATCCCTTAATGATTCATTTAGTAAATTTAACTTATCCTCACTAACTATAGCTAAGATTACATTAAATAGTTCTGACGAGTATAATGTGTTAAGTTCAACTGTTATGGTCTTAAAAGGCTCTAAATCTTTCAATTGTTGCAAGTATAAATCCCTTTCAGCTCTGAGTCTGCCTATCTCCTCTAGAAGCTCTTTATATCTCTCTTCCAGTTTCAGAGCTTCACTATTTGTTTGGTCTGAGGCAATTATCCAATCCTCTACTTTCATTTTTCCTAATGGCTCTATTATTAAACCTCCAAGTTCCATTATTATTTTTACTTTTGATATATGATCTTGAACAGGAGTTATTAATTTCCTCGCTTCGTCAATTCTTCCATTTCCTATTGGGTAAAGGGGATCTTCAGGCTGGAATACCCCATATTTTAGAAGTTTAGTAACTATAGGATTAAGATTAGATTTATCTGTAATTATCTGTAACCTCACCATGTTTTCTGGCAAAAGCACTCTTTTTCCCTCGCAATAAGTAAAATAGCGAAATCTCTTATAAGTATTTAATCTTTGTCGTTTAGAAATAACATGCAATGGGTAAGATGGTAGTAGTCGGGGATAAGTACACTGTTTCTCTTTTTAGAATGTTAGGGGCTGAAGGAGAGCTAGTTGAAGACCCCTACAAGTTACCAGAAATTATTTCGAAATTAAGGAAAAGGGAAGACTTAGAACTTATGTTAATAACAAAGGACATTTATGAACCAATTAAGGAAAAGATAGATCCCTTAATTAGTGAGCAAAGGAAACCTTTAATAACAATAATACCATCACCATTTAGCGAGTCTAAACCTATAGACGTAAGAAAGATGATCATGAGGGCACTAGGTTTCGGGTGAAATGAAATGGAATTTGAGGATCTGTTAAATCTTTCAATAAATAAGATTAAAGAAGAGATAGATAACGAATTGAAAAAGAGCTTAGAAGAGTCTATAAAATTATTGGAAGACGGTTATCAGAATACAATAAGAGAGTTCTCTCAAAGGCTTCAAGATTACGTTAGTAAAACTAAGGAAGAAATCGAGGGAGAAAAGGCTAGATTAGAAGTTGAGAATAAGAGAGCAATATTGGCAGAGAAGGAGTATTGGATAAACAAAGTATATGAGAGAATTTTAGATAAAATATCTGATATTACAAAATCAAAGGAATATAGTGATTCCATTAAAAGTATATTGAGTAGGGAACTAAAGGAAGGAGAGCCCATAGTCATATATTGTTCATCATCTGATGAAAAGTTGATTAGGTCTCTAGTTAAAAATAAGAACGTGACCATAAAGACTGATAATAAAATGCTAGGAGGTATAAAGATATATTACGAGAAAAGCGGATTAAGTAAAGATTTCTCATTAAAGCTTATCTTAGATCAAGTTTTTGATAGTATGAGAGGAAAAATAGCAGACATATTGTTTGGAGGTGCATAAAATGGAAAAAACTGGTAGAATAATTAGAGTAAATGGACCATTAGTAGTAGCAGACAATATGAGAAACTCTCAAATGTACGAAGTAGTTGAAGTTGGCGAATTAAGACTAGTGGGAGAAATAACGAGAATAGAAGGTGACAGAGCTTATATTCAAGTTTACGAGGATACAAGCGGTATTAAGCCAAATGAACCAGTTTACAGAACTGGAGCTCCTCTTTCAGTAGAGTTAGGTCCCGGTTTAATAGGTAGAATATTCGACGGTATACAAAGACCATTGGATCAGATAAAGGATGTAGCTAATTCTCCGTTCGTGGCTAGAGGTATAAAGGTACCATCTCTAAATAGAAGTAATAAATGGCATTTCATACCTAAATTGAAGAAAGGAGATAAGGTAGAAAGCGGAGATATCATTGGCATCGTAAATGAGACTCCTTTAGTAGAACACAGAATACTCATACCTCCTAACGTTCATGGAACATTAAAGGAGATAGTACCAGAGGGAGACTATACAGTTGAAGACAATATAGGAGTAGTTGATATGAATGGAGATGAAATTCCAATTAAGTTAATGCAAAAGTGGCCAGTTAGAATTCCTAGGCCATTCAAGGAGAAATTGGAACCAACTGAGCCATTATTAACTGGAACTAGAGTATTAGACACTATATTTCCTATTGCTAAAGGAGGCACAGCTGCGATACCGGGACCATTCGGAAGTGGAAAGACTGTAACTCTGCAGAGTTTAGCTAAGTGGAGCGCCGCAAAAATTGTCATATACGTTGGATGTGGCGAGAGAGGGAATGAGATGACTGATGAGCTAAGGCAATTCCCTAAATTAAAGGATCCATGGACTGGAAGACCATTACTAGAAAGGACAATACTAGTTGCTAATACAAGTAACATGCCAGTCGCGGCTAGGGAAGCCAGCATTTATGTAGGAGTCACAATGGCTGAATACTTCAGAGATCAAGGTTATGATACACTATTAGTAGCTGACTCGACGTCAAGATGGGCTGAGGCATTAAGGGACTTAGGAGGAAGAATGGAAGAAATGCCTGCAGAGGAAGGTTATCCCAGCTATTTACCATCTAGATTAGCAGAGTATTACGAGAGAGCTGGTAGGGTTAAGACTATTGGAAGACCAGAAAGATATGGTTCAGTTACTATTGCTTCAGCTGTCTCCCCGCCTGGAGGAGACTTTACAGAGCCAGTGACTAGCCATACACTCAGATTTGTGAAAGTATTCTGGCCATTAGATGTCTCTCTAGCTCAAGCAAGACATTATCCGGCAATTAACTGGCTATTAGGATTCTCTGCTTATGTTGATTTAGTAGCTAATTGGTGGAATAACAACATTGATCCTAGATGGAAGGATATCAGAAGTATGATGGTTAGAACACTTATCAGAGAAGATGAGTTAAGACAAATAGTTAGGCTAGTGGGACCAGAATCTTTAGCTGAGAAAGATAAATTGGTTTTAGAGACTGCGAGGTTGATAAAGGAGGCATTCTTAAAGCAAAATGCATACGATGATATTGATGCTTTCTCGTCTCCTCAAAAGCAAGCTAGAATCATGAGGTTAATTGATTTATTCAATAGTAGAGCGTCTAAGTTAGTAGAAAAAGGCACACCCGTAAAGAAAATCATGGACAATTTAGGCAATTTATTACCAGAAATAATTAGGTCAAAGGCATCAATAAGAAACGACGAATTAAACAAATATGACGAGCTAGAGAAAAAGTTAATATCAGCATTTGATAGTTTAGAGAAGGAGGTAAGTTCGTAATGATGAGTGTAAGAGAATTCTCAAACATTTCTATGATTAAAGGGCCATTGATGTATGTCCAAGGAGTAACAGACGCTGCCTATAACGAGCTAGTTGAGATCGAGATGCCAAATGGGGAGAGGAGAAGAGGCTTAGTAGTAGACTCTCAGATGGGAATAGCAGTTGTCCAAGTCTTTGAGGGAACTACTAGTATTTCTCCAACTGGAACCACAGTAAGAATGCTAGGTAGAGGTTTAGAAGTAAAGATCTCAGAGGAAATGCTAGGCCGTATATTTAACCCACTAGGAGAACCTTTAGACAATGGTCCACCTATAATTAAGGGCGAAAAAAGGGATATAAACGGATCACCTTTAAACCCCTCAGCTAGAGAATATCCAGAGGAATTTATACAAACCGGTATATCAGCAATAGATGGATTAAACGCTTTATTGAGAGGACAAAAATTACCAATATTCAGCGGAAGCGGTCTGCCAGCAAACTTACTAGCTGCTCAAATAGCGAAGCAAGCTACAGTGAGAGGAGAAGAGAGTAATTTCGCAGTAGTTTTTGCTGCTATAGGAGCTAGATATGATGACGCTTTATTCTTCCGTAAGTTCTTTGAAGAAACTGGAGCTATCAATAGAGTTGGAATGGTAGTTAGTTTAGCCAATGAGCCACCAGTGATGAAGACACTAACACCAAAGACTGCTTTAACTCTAGCTGAGTATCTGGCATTTGAACAAGACCTTCACGTATTAGCAATACTTATTGACATGACTAACTATTGTGAAGCACTAAGAGAAATAAGTGCTTCAAAGGAAGAGGTACCGGGGAGAGGTGGTTACCCGGGATATATGTATACTGACCTTGCTACCATCTATGAGAGAGCTGGAAAGGTGATTGGCAAAAAAGGATCTATAACACAAATGCCAATTTTAACTATGCCCAACGACGATATGACTCACCCTATACCTGACTTAACTGGTTATATAACTGAGGGACAGATAGTACTTGATAGATCATTATATAATAAAGGCATATATCCGCCAATTAACGTTTTAATGAGTTTATCCAGATTAGCAAAGGACGGTATAGGTGAGGGAAAAACTAGGGATGACCATAAAGATGTGTCAAATCAATTATTTGCATCTTATGCTAGAGCTGTCGATGTGAGAGGATTGGCTGCCATAATAGGAGAGGACTCTCTTTCAGAAGTGGATAAAAAGTATCTCTTATTTGGAGAGCTCTTTGAGAGGAAGTTCGTAAATCAAGGATTTAATGAGAATAGATCGATTGAGACGACATTAGATATTGGTTGGGAGATTCTATCAGTACTGCCGGAAAGTGAGTTAACGAATATAAAGACTCAGTATATACAGAAGTATCATCCTAACTATAGGGGTAAGAAATGAGTCAAAAAGTATTGCCAACTAAAATTAACCTAATCCAGTTTAGGAGACAGTTGTCATTAATTAAGGTTATAAAGAGGCTACTGGAAAATAAAAGAGAAGTTCTTTTATTATATTTAAGAACTTATGCTTCTCAATACGAGAAGATTTATAACGAAGTAAATCAAGTTATGGCAGAGGTTTATGATAGTTATCTTAGAGCAGTTACTGCTGAGGGTATATCCAACGTTGAGGAGATAGCATTGTCACAAAAACCTAGTTTAGAGGTTATAGGTTCAACAAGAGTGATCTTCGGTGTCAGAATACCAATAATTAGGTTAAATAAGGATAGTATTCCACCAAAACCCTTTAGTGATGTTGAGACTTCCCCATACTTATCTAAATCGTATGAACAAATGACTGAAGCAATGAATAAAATAATAGAGCTGGTTGAGTTAGAGTCAACTATAAGATCTTTAGTTCTTGAATTAAGGAAAACTCAAAGGCTAATAAACTCTATTGATAACTATATTTTACCATTCTATACTAGGTCAGTAAAATTCATTAAACAAATTTTAGAAGATAGACAAAGAGAAGAAGTTTCAAGACTTAAGGCAATAAGGAAAGTTCTACAGAGGAGGAGGGAAAGTGGAGCTGGATAGATATTTAAATAACTTAAAGAGCTCACTAGAAGAGAAGAGAAGTGAACTTTTGAAGAGTTTGAACTCTGAATATGAAAAGTTGTTAAAGAATAGGCTTAATGAGTTAGAGGAAATCAAAAGAAAGGTTTTAAAGGAACTGTCATAATAGAAGAGGGGGGAATTAAAAGATGGTTAGGAAGTCAATACTCGCCCTAAGTCTTCTTTTACCAATATTAGTAAGTGGTATATTAGCTGCTGCACAAGCTCCATCAGACACAGCTCAAGGTTTTGAAGGTATAAACATAGGTGCTGGTTTAGCAGTAGGTTTAGCGGCAATAGGTGCTGGTGTAGCAGTAGGTATGGCTGCAGCTGCTGGAGTTGGTGTGTTAACTGAAAGAAGAGAGATGTTCGGTACAGTACTAATATTCGTAGCTATAGGAGAAGGAATAGCGGTATATGGAATTCTGTTCGCAGTACTAATGTTATTCGGTAAATTCTAAAAGTTAAAGTTTTTTACTTGGTCTGTTTTTCCCTTCTTGTGCAACTACCCAGAGAAAAATGGTCAAAAAACTTCAGTGAATGGTTTGACTGGGTTTTAAGAGAAGGAGAATTTTATGATTACGGAAGATATCCAGTTAAAGGTATGGGAGTATGGATGCCTTATGGATTCAGAGTAAGACAAAATGCTGTAACCTTAATCAGAAGACTACTTGACTCGACCGGTCATGAGGAAGTTTTATTTCCACTATTAATTCCTGAAGACCTACTGAGAAGAGAAAGTACTCACATAAGAGGATTTGAAAACGAGGTATTATGGGTAACTAAAGGTGGTTCTGAGGATTTAGACGTTAAATTAGCCCTAAGACCTACCAGTGAAGTTGCAATCACTTTAATGGAAAACTTATGGATTAAAAGTTACAAGCAATTACCTAAAAAATACTATCAGATAGTTAGTGTATTCAGATATGAAACTAAGGCGACTAGACCCCTAATAAGGTTAAGAGAAATTTCGACCTTTAAGGAAGCCCATACTGTTCACGAGACGTACGAGGACGCTCAAAGACAAGTTGAAGAAGCGATTAGTATTTATAAACAATTCTTTGACGAACTTGGAATACCTTATTTGATATCTGAAAGACCGGAATGGGATAGATTTGCTGGTGCCCTACATACTTACGCGTTTGATACTATAATGCCAGACGGGAGAGTAATGCAAATAGGTACTGTCCATCACCTAGGTCAAAATTTCAGTAAAGCATTGGACTTTAAGATTCAGAAAAGAGACGGAAGTCTTGACTATCCACACCAAACTAGCTATGGTATATCAGATAGGGCTATAGCTAGCGTAATTTCGATACACGGAGATGACCATGGACCCATATTGCCTCCGACAATTGCGCCGATAAAAGTTGTTGTAATTCCTATCCCAGGTAAAACCGACGAAGATACTAAGCGTATATTAGACTATTCTAGTGAAATTTGTAATGTTTTAAATCAGAACAACATAACGTGCGTTGTAGACGAAGATATGGAGAAAACACCCGGGGAAAAGTTCTACATTTGGGAACTTAAAGGAGTTCCTTTGAGAATTGAGATAGGACCGAGAGAATTAGACTCTAAAACCGTATCGATCAAGAGAAGAGACACTTTAGAGCTCTATAAGGTTAAGAGAGAGGAGATAAGCGCAAAAGTCAATGAGCTTTTAATTATACTTCAACAAAGTATAAAGCAGAAGGCATGGGATCTCTTAAATTCACGAATAAAATATAGTAATGATATAGATACTGCTAGAAAGATTCTCGAGAACGAATTAGGTGTTGTGGAAGTACCTTGGTGCGGTAAATCTGAATGCGGGCTAAAGATAGAGGAACTAACCAATGCTAGAGTCTTAGGCTATCCAATAGAGGATAAAAAGATTAATGATAAGTGCGTGATATGTAAAATGAACTCAAAAACTGTTCTGAGGGTTGCAAAAACTTATTAGAGATAACTTGCTTAGAGTAAATAGGGTGCTAATTTGCCTAAAAAAAGAGAGAATAGGGGAAGAAGAAAAGGAGATAAAGGACACGTAGGCTACGTATCTTGTGACCAATGTGGTGCAAGAGTACCTGAAGATAAGGCTGTATGTGTAACCAAAATGTATAGTCCAGTAGACCCAAGTTTAGCTTCAGAGTTAGAAAAGAAAGGAGCTATAATAGCTAGGTATCCGGTGACTAAGTGTTATTGTATTAACTGTGCAGTGTTCTTAGGAATAGTTAGAATTAGAGCCGAAGATGAAAGAAAGCAAAGAGCTAAACTATTCTAATGCATCATGATTGGCAATTTTTTGTAGATAAAAATTTATCCATACACTAACAAATACATTTTAATGTTAATTAAAACTTTATCCAATTCTATTTATTAGATTAATAGCAAATTAAGTTAAGAAACGACATAGTTGAAGTGTGTGGACAACAATTTCATCCATCACCACAAAACTTTATTCCAACTTATGCCAATAGATTTCGAGTAAAAGGAGAAATAATATCTATATGCTGGAAGAGAACCTTATATTTCTAGAAAACATCACATTAGAAGAAAACTTGAACTTTATCAGATCCCTAAGAAACTTTAATAATGATACTTTACTGGAGTAACTCAAAAATTTTAACCTTCCAATGGGTAAAAAGCCCTACCAACTTAGCTCAGGTTAGAGGAGAATATTTAAGCGAGCATTAGCTTTCTATTCAGAAGCAAAGTTACTTTTACTTGATGAACCAACGTCGAACTTAGACATAGAAAACTCTGTAATAGTTAAAAATTTAATAAAAAATATTCTGGAACAGTTATTTTTGCTTCCCACGACCTTTTACTAAGAGAAACAAGCGATAGAATATTGTATTTGAGAGCGGGAAGAATAGAGAAAATTGAAAATAGAAATTAGCATTTTTAATTGAGAGTTAGATTGGACTTGATTCTTCCCAATGTGCTATTCCCCTGTTTGCTTTCTCTCTAATACTTTCTGTACTTGATAAGCACCAACGCTGATCAATACACTACCAGCTATACCAACAGCAGTTAATGCAATGGTTAGTTCACTAAATCCAAACAGAAAACTAACAGCAGGTATTACTGCGGCTAATATAAGTGGTGCGCCAATTTCAATCAGCAGATTACTATATTCACTACCTACTCTGGAAATCTCTATCCCAATCAGTAAAAGGCTTACAAACAGAAGAAGACCTCCTATGATAAAAATGAATGTAAAGGTGGTGTTAGTCAAAACGAAGTTATTAAAATAATTGGGAAAGGATGAAATACCTAACCCTATGACTGAAAAGTATGCTAAATTACCAGCCAGCAGGATTATTAGCTGAAATAGAGACTCCCTTACTGATCTCTTTTCAAACGATTGCATTGAAGACCTAAAGCTCAAGCCGAAAAGTCCAGCTAATATTATTTCTATTGCGATTAAGTAGGAGGCGAAGAGACTTCTCAGAAGACCATAGGTTCCATCAGATAATAACTTCCCTATAGCCATCATTAGTATTACGTAGATTATATAATAGGCAGAACTTCTCCTAATTTCTCTTAACCCTTTTATTTCGGGGCTATCCATTATTACTAAAATTTGTGTGTGAATATTTATTTATTTCTCTTATTAATTCGACTAATATCAGATTAAAATTCTACTACTCCCGGCTTTTTATTTATCATGATGGCGTAAAGTGTTAGAATATAAGTTTTTAATTTACATTACATAATCATACGTGAAATGAGGCTGTACGAATTATCTTTTGCTGAAATAGAGGAATTTTTCTATAAATTAGCTGAAGTCAAAGACACATTAAAAGGAGATGGATTATTGGAATTCCTTCCAGAATTAGAAAAGGAGTTACCAGAAATCGCAGTAGGGACTGCTAGAGTTAAGCATGCTTTCCCGATATTCCAAAAAGGAGGCGTAGTAATGGATGTGACTAACGTACAACAAGCACAAATAGCTGAGGAAGCTGGAGCTGTAGCTGTAATGGTGTTAGATAAGCTTCCTTATGACGTTAGGAAATCTGGTGGAGTTGCAAGGATGGCTGACCCTAAAGTAATTGAGGAAGTTATGAACTCAATAACTATTCCAGTTATGGCAAAAGTTAGAATAGGACACTATTATGAGGCTAAGGTGCTAGAAGCTTTAGGGGTTGATATGATAGATGAAAGTGAGGTGTTAACACCAGCTGATGAAGAGCATCACATAAACAAGTGGGAGTTCAAAGTTCCATTTGTAAATGGAGCCAGGAATTTAGCTGAAGCCCTAAGAAGGATATCAGAAGGCGCTTCTATGATAAGGACTAAGGGTGAGGCTGGTACAGGTAATGTGAGTGAAGCTGTTAAGCATATAAAGATAATAAACAGCGAAATAAGGAACTTAGTTTACATGGCTGAGGAGGATAGGATGAAGAAAGCTAGGGAGTATCAAGTTCCATATCAAATAGTTGAACTTACTGCTAAGCTTAAGAGATTACCAATAGTCAACTTCGCAGCTGGAGGAATAGCAACTCCAGCTGACGCTGCTTTAATGATGTGGCTAGGTGCAGATGGTATTTTCGTAGGATCTGGGATCTTTAAGAGCCAAGACCCGCAAGAGAGGGCTAAAGCAGTAGTGTTAGCTACTTCGTGTTGGGAGTATCCGGAAATAGTATTGGAGGCTCAAAAGATGATATCAGAACAGAAGAGTATGATGGGCATTGATATAAAGTCATTAAAACCAGAGGAGCTCCTTCAGGTGAGGGGAATATGAAGGTAGGAGTAGTAGCATATCAAGGTAGTTTTGAAGAGCACTCCCTTCAGTTAAAGAGAGCTTTATATAAGCTATCATTAGATGGTGAAATAGTAGAGATAAAGCTACAAAAGGACTTGGAGAAAGTGGATGGTATTATTATACCGGGTGGAGAGAGTACCACGATAGGTTTGGTTGCCAAAAGATTAGGTTTATTGGATGAGCTTAAAGATAAGATCAAGTCTGGATTGCCCACTCTAGGAACTTGTGCGGGAGCTATAATGTTAGCAAAAGAAGTTGTGGATGCTAAAGTTGGTAAAACTTCACAACCTTTGATAGGCATAATGAGCGTATCAGTTATAAGAAACTACTATGGTAGGCAGAGGGAGAGTTTTGAGACTATTATAGATTTATCAGGGATTGGGAAGGAGAAGGCTAAGTTTGTGTTCATAAGAGCTCCTGCAATTGTGAAAACTTGGGATAATGCTAAAAGTCTAGCTAAACTTAATGGTATAACAGTTCTAGCAGAACAAAACAATATTTTAGCTACTACTTTCCATCCAGAACTATCCAACAGTACAGCTATCCATGAATATTTTATAAGTTTTATTAAAGGGTAATTTTTTATTTGTACTCTTGATTCTTATTTTCAGTATCAACGGGGATTATGGATTTGAATGACTTAATGATTGATAAGAGTGCCTTATTATATGGTTTTTCAAGGTATCTGGAAAGAGGATTAGTAAATGGTAATGTCTTAATTCACAAGTCCTTAATAAAACAGTTAGAAGATGAGAGTAATCAAGGACTAGTGAGTTCAGAGATAGCTTTAGATGAAGTAAAGAAGATAAAAGAAGTTACGGAGAGAATTTTGGTTGGATTCGAAATAATAAATGATGACTCTAGGGGAAAAGAGGTGAATGACGTAATAAGGGAATATTGTCTAGATAGGGGATGTATTATCGTAACCGCTGATGAAGTCCAGAAGAAGATATGTGAGATAACCGGATTGCAACACTATTTTCTCCAACCAATAGAGCAACAACTCAGCTTTGAGAGTTTCTTCGATAACGAAACCATGAGTGTTCACATTAAGGAAGATACCGTAGTGAAGGCGAAGAGGGGTAAACCCGGTAATTGGATGTTCGTTAATTTATCTGACAGACCTATCATCTCAAGCGAGGTTAAGAAGATAGCGAATGAGATAATTAATGCAGTTAGGTTCGTAAAGGGTTCTTTTATAGAAATTGAGAGAAAAGGCTCACTCATAATTCAGCTAGGCAATTACAGGGTGATAATAACCAGACCGCCATTAAGTGATGGATGGGAAATTACGATAACCAGACCAGTCGTAAGAAAGAAGTTAGAGGAGTATAATCTTGACGATAAATTATTAAGAAGGCTAGAGGAAAGAGCTGAAGGCATAATTATAGCTGGGGCACCGGGAATGGGCAAAACTACATTTGCTCAAGCCCTAGCTGAGTATTATATGAAGCTAGGAAAAGTAGTTAAAACTGTAGAATCGCCGAGAGATATGCATTTACCTCCAGACATAACACAATATTCTAAGAATTATGCCGAGATAGGAGAACTACATGATATTTTATTATTAAGTAGGCCAGATTATACAGTCTATGACGAGATGAGAAATGATGAAGACTTCAAACTTTATGTTGACTTAAGACTAGCCGGAGTTGGAATGATAGGTGTGGTTCATGCTACTTCACCAATAGATGCCATCCATAGGTTTGTTAATAGAGTTGATATAGGTACTATACCTAACATCTTAGACACAGTCATTTACATACATTCAGGTAATGTAGCAAAAGTTTACACTCTAGAAATGACGGTTAAAGTTCCTGCGGGATTGAAGGAAGCTGATTTAGCCAGACCAGTTGTAGAAATTAAAGATTTAATCTCTGGTAATACAGAGTACGAGATCTATGTGTTTGGAGAACAAACTATGATAGTGCCAGTTAATAGGGGAATAACATCCTCTAACATGGAGATTAGAATATCAAAGATAGTAAATAACGTGATACCTAATGCCTCAGTTAAATATGAAGATGGAGAGTATGTTATAATAATACCTAAAGAGGAGATTGGAAAGTACAATAGGAAGCTAGTACAAAGGTTAAAGAAACTAGAAAGAAAGAACAATATTAAGATAAAGATCAAGTTAACTGATTAGAAGAAGTTATCCAGTGTTTTACTAAGCTTTGATTCTACAATTCTAACTAGCCCATCTATATCTATACCTTCAGTGATCACTTCCGGGTCTGCCACATAGTTACCTGCTTCAGTTTTTCTTAACTTATCAAATGGAATAAACTTTAATATTTTAGGTTTCTTGACTCCTAAAAATAAAAGCCCTCCACTCTTTTCCTTAAATTCGAGTAATCCCTCTGCCTGTTCTCTTTTTACATATACTCTATCTCCTTCCTTTCTACTTTTCATCTCTATGAGGATTATAACACCTGACTTTAGTGCAATTATATCTGGAACGGGATCTTTTCTTTTACTACCACTAGCAGGAGCCCTTATCACAGCAAAACCTTTATCTCTTAATTTACTTACTACCTCTCGCTCTATAGAAGAGCCTTTACTCTTTCTAATGTTCACAAGAATTATAAAGAAAATTAGCTTTTAGGTTTTCCTTTTTGGATTATTTCCCTTAACTGATTACCAATCTTTTCCTCTAACGTATTCTGTATATTATTCATAGTATTGGTTACCGTTGGCATTCCTCTTCCGTATTCCTCTATCCACTCCTCTGCAAACTTACCACTCTTTATTCTCTCTAGAGCTTCCTTCATTCTCTTTCTTACATCTTGATTAATTACATACTTTCCGACAGTTATTCCACCATATTTTGCAGTATCAGAAACTGCTTTTAACATTCCAGTAATTCCTTTTTCATAGACCAAATCTACTAGCATCTTTAATTCATTAATAGTTTCGAAATACGCTATTTCTGGCTGATAACCTTCTTCAACTAGAGTTTCGAAAGCTGCCTTCATCAATTCCATTATACCTCCAACAAGTATTGTTTGTTCACCAAATAAGTCAGTTTCAGTCTCTTCTTTAAACGTAGTCTCTATAACTCCTGCCCTAGTGGCGCCTATACCCTTTGCTATAGCTAAAGCTTTCTGTAATGCCATCCCGCTTACGTTCTGATAGATAGCAACTAGCGAGGGAACTCCTCCACCAGCTTTATAGTATTCTCTAACTGTTGGACCAGGTCCTTTAGGGGCAATCATATACACATCAGAATCTTTAGGTGGTTCAATGAGTCTATAATGAATATTAAAACCATGTGCAAATACTAGGTCAGCTCCTTTCTTCATATTTGGTTTAACGTTCTCTAACCATAATGTCCTTTGAACCATATCAGGGACTAAGAATATTATAATATCAGCATCTTTCACAGCATCTTTAGTATAGAGTGGCGTGAATCCCTCGCTTTTGGCGAGTTCCCATGATTTACCTTCCCTTTCTAAACCAACTACCACATTCAAACCAGAATCTCTTAAATTTTGTGCCCATGCTCTGCCTTGACTTCCATATCCTAATACGGCTATCTTTTTATCTTTTATATAATCTAAACTGGCATCTTTATCTACGTAAATTTTAGCCATATGTTTCACCCCAACTATATCCTTTAACTCTATCAAAAACGGGTACATAAATTATCATGTCACCTTCTATCTTATCATCACTTATCACTTCACCATTCTTTATGACAATTTTTCTAAGCTCCTTGATATCCAACACTTCTACCTTTTCTACATCTACCGTCTTACTTAATAATAGAACGGCTGTAGTGAAATTGTTGTGATCTTTAATACCTAAATAAAATTCGAACAAGTTATCATCATTAACTTTCCATCCATAAATCCAATTAATATCCATGAAAAGCTTTCTGAAATTAGACGCTATCCTCTCTATTAGCCCTGGGTCTCTATAATATGCGAATAACCTAACTACTCTTTCTTGGGTCACGCAATATCACCTGTTTTAATCTCCCTCCAGGAGGTAGAGTTGGCAATGCTAATTCCTCCTTATCAACTGGCACTCTTATTATTGCAGGAATGTTCTCTCTCATAGCAGTCTTTAAAGATTTTTCAATCTCCTCATAGCTTGTAGCATTAAAACCTAAGGCTCCAAAAGCTTCAGCGAACTTTACAAAGTCGGGTGAGGGACCATAGTCAACTCCAACTATTCTTCTGCCGAAGAATAAATCTTGTACTTGCCTTACTAATCCCAAGGTTCTGTTATCAAATATTACTGCTATTACTGGTATGTTTTCATCTACAGCAGTAGCCAGATTAGTCCCGGTCATTAGAAATGAGCCATCACCATCTAGATCAACCACCACCTTATCCGGTCTAGCCAATTTAGCCCCCATAGCTGCTGGAAATCCGAAACCCATTGTTCCCATACCAGAAGACGTTAAGAAAGTTCTAGGCTCTAATACCTCCCAAAAAACTTCAGCCCACATCTGATGCTGACCCACACCAGTTGTGACTATAGCATCCCTTGGTATAGTTTGCCTGATAGTCTTTAGTATCTTCCATGGTTTAAGTTTTCCGTTTTCGTCATTATAATAGAACTGAGAATAATACTCTTTGTATTCCTTTACTCGCTTTATCCAAGCTGACCTATCTCTTTTAGTCCCTAAATAAGTAATTGCTTTTATGAGTTCTCTTAATATCATTTTGGCATTTCCGTAAAGGCCTACATCAACTCTTATTGCTTTCTCTCCATCGGTTGGATCTATATTTATCATTATAAATTTCTTCCTCGTTTCTACCATTTCATCATATGAAGTAAATGTTCTATCACTGAATCTAGCCCCCACTGCTAGCATAGCATCAGATTCTAGAGCAGCCATAGATGCCTCTGCCCTGCCATAGTACCCCATTGGCCCTAGATATAACGGATGATCATGAGGTATTGCAGTCTTACCCGGAAAAGTAGACACTATAGGGACATGTAATAATTCTGCTAACTCCAGAACTTCCGGAGTAGCGTTTGCCCAAACTACTCCAGTTCCTACCAGAATTATTGGTCTTTCAGCCTCAATAAGTATTTCAGCGGCTTTCTTAATGCTTAACGGATCTATCTTAGTAGGAAACTCTCTATACCCTTTAACTATAGGTCTCTCAGGCCACTTTATGTTTTCCATTTTTTCATAGAAGATGTCTCTCGGAATATCTACTACCACTGGACCGGGTCTACCAGTAGTGGCTATGTAGAAGGCATTTTTCACCCATAATGGTATTTCATCTATCTTTTTGATACCTATAACATATTTAGTAGCATTCTCAAAAATTCCCATAGCATCCGCTTCTTGGAACGCCATTTTACCCATTACAGCTCTAGGTACATTGCCAGTTATAGCAATCACTGGAGAGCTGTCCCAATATGCAGTTATTAATCCAGTAGTCAAGTTAGTTGCCCCTGGACCTGACGTAGCTGTACAGACGCCAGGGAAGCCTGAAGCTCTAGCATATCCATCAGCAGCGTGTGCAGCAGCTTGTTCATGCCTCATTAATACGTGCCTTAGTTCTCCATTCTGTAGATCCTCTACGAAAGCATCATAAATTTGCATGTTAGATAATCCTGGAATTCCGAATATTACCTTCACTCCTTCTCTTTTTAACGCATCTACCAAAATTCTAGCTCCTGTTGGCATTTATAATCACCTTTTCAACACAACTACTAGACGGAAGACTAACATAATATACAATTTTTTTACCTTGAACGAAAAATCCTTTAGAAGAATTAGTCGACTTGGAGGGAGAAATCACCTATCATCTTTTTCACGACTACTTATTTCAGTTTAAGTGTTTTTAAACTTTTTTATAGGATCGTTTAGATTACATGAAGATTAGATTAAAAATTATTTATCATTCACGTATGTGATCATATTAAGTATATCTTTATAACCCATAATGTCTTTCCACATTTCTAAACATTTTACATCACCTAAATATAGCCACACATTTCCAAAATGACCTCTTCTATCGTCCACAAAAAGTATCTCATTTGGTTTCACTTTAAGCCCAACCTTATCTAATTCTACGATTATTTGGCTAATCATCAAGAACTTGTATGGATATGGCCTGGCTACAATTACATCGAAATACTTCGAAAGGTCTAGCACATTAAAAACTTTTTTAGCTATTTCTTCTACATTCCACGTGGCAACCGCTAAAATTAGTCCTCGTTCTTTCAGTTCCCTCAAAGTCTCTCTAACATGTGGAAAAAGATTAAGCCTTCTACCCCTAGCGTCTTCCAACGTATTCTCGTCAAGTAATTTTAACGGCTCTTCGAACTCGGAAATATTGTGATGATCCCAAAGAGTTTTATCAGCATCAAATACTACTACTTTAATCATTCTTATTAAGACTAGGAGGTAAGGTATAATAAGCAATTTTGCCCTCATGATAATCCCTAATTATCGTCTTTGCTGACATCTCTATATTAGGTTCTTTATCACTCTTATAATACCATCCCCTCCTCTCAGCTATCTTAACTAATAAGTCGTAAGGATCTGAAAAATCTACCTTATAAACATCTTTAAGAGACTGTGGAGAATAATCAAGTATCCTTTGAATTAGGAGTATTGCAGGCTTTACTGGATCATCTAACTTGTCGACATTATATCCCCTAATTATTCTTTCCAGCACTTCACCATCTGGTGGTATAATCCCGGGCGTATCCCAAGCATATAACTTATTATCAATTTTGAATAATTGAATAGACCTAGTATAGCCGTGTTCCAAGGGATGCGCTGAAGTTGACGCTGAGTGTTTACCTTTAAGTGCATTTATTATTGAAGATTTTCCCGTTTTAGGATACCCTACGAATAATACGATACCTTTTTTACCCTTAAGTAATGATTTCATAGTGTCTCGCAGTACTTTAGTTCCTAGATGAATAGTGGATGAAATGTATACTGCTTTAAATCCTTCACTTTCAAAGTATTTTTTCCATTCTTGAAGAACACTTACTGGTACTAAGTCTCCTTTATTTAATATTAATAGTAACTTTTTATTATTTTTTAACACAATTTCTTCAATCTTCTTAGATCTTGTTAAGCTTGGCTCTCTCGAATCTAATACCTCAGCTACTATATCTGATCTCTTGACTAACTGAATGATCTTTCCTAGCATTCATTTTATTTTCTTGAGTTTACTCTTTTTATATATGCCTAAAGGAGAACTAGCGATATTTGATGAGGGCACATTCGAAGGAACTATAGATTATCAAATGTTTACAAAAACATCAAGATTGGATTTAAATAATAGAGAAATTAGCTTTCCAATAACGTTGTCCTCAAATCCGGAAAAACTCTATGTAATGATTCAAACCAAGTATAATAAATCATACAAACCAAGATGGAGAATTTGGTTAGATAGTTTCTCTTTGACTAAGGAGTTTAAGCCAAACGTTGAGTTGGACCTTGATGATAAATACGTCATATCTACTATAATTTATGATTTAACTCCCATAATTAAGGAAGGGAAACATGAATTAATCATCTCTCACTCATCAGTAAATTCACTTGAATTACTTAACGTATCTACAATATCGTTCTATAGACAACATGGATTTAGCACAACATATAGGTTAAGTAGTGGCCCTCTTGTTTTAAGTTGTAATGAGAGAGTGGAATTAGAGCTCTTAAATAAGGCATTCTTAGTTGCAAGAAATGAAAGCAAATTCGGCAATCTGAAATTTATCGATGATAAAGGTGACTTGATTTACGTTTTCAACCTTTCATCAGATAGTGAAGAATTAGAGATTCAAGGGAAACGTAAAGTGATTGTTACATTGGATTCAAAGAACGAGAAAGATTACGGTGTTATCTTAGCCTCATACAGTTTCGTTGAGGTAACCCCAAGGATAGATTTGAATATAAACAGTAGGTTAGATAGTAATTCTATAATCTTCGACATAAAGAACGTTAGCGAGATCAAGTTAGATAAGGTCATCATAAATGTTTTTGTGAATGGAGCACAAGTGCACTTTAGAATTGTCAACAATATGGAAAAGGATTCCAATTTAACTATAAAATTGCCTCTTCAACAGTCTCAACAGAACAAGAAATTATTAATAAACATGAGAGTCGTAGGGATAAAAGGTAGTTATAGACGAGTGTTTGATAGACAAATAACCCTTTAAATGAAAGGAATACTTCCAATTAAAAAGGCAATTATTCCACTTATAGCGGAAATTTTTAAATATGTTCTCGCCCTAGAAGCACCGTCGATAGACTCCTTCTGGGTAATTGAGAGTATAACGAAAGGTAAGAAGGTTATTGCTAACAATATAGGGTAAAGAAAATTAAAGCCCAAGAAATAAGGTATTGGCGATATTAATATTAATACTATTAGAAGCGCCTTGGCTATTTTCCAGGCTTTACTAATCCCTAATGTAGTGGCTAACGTTTTAACGTTATAGGCTAAATCACCATTATAATCCTCTATTCCCTTAACTATTTCTCTCGATAAAGTGAGAAAAAATGAGTAAAAAGTAGGGACAGTTATTCTAATTAGCCATTCTCCAGAAAAATATGCTAAACCGCCATAAAATATTGAGAGAGCAGTATTAGTTGCAACTAGAATATTTCCATATATTCCGGTTTTCTTTAGGCTCTTCGCGTAATATATAAGACTTATTGAAACCAATATGGCTAGAATGAAATTATATATCCCTAAGGAAATAGATAGAAAAATACCTGTCAAGAAAGTCAAAATTGTAACTACTTTAGCCATTTTTAGTGATACTCTACCAGATGGTAAAGGCCTATAAGGCTTATTTATCTTATCTATCTCAATGTCGTAAATATCGTTTATTACATAACCACCTGCTGCAATTAAACCTACTACTATTGCCGAAATAATTAACTGTTTGAGTTCAATGTGCCATCCCGATGATACTAAGAATCCCATGATCGCGCCTATCGATGCTCCTATAACGTTATGTATTCTCACTAGTTCTATGTAAGATTTTAAACTCACGATAACGTTAAATGAATCTAAGATTAAAATATCTTATGTCAGTCAGTGAGAAGGACATTAAGATAGCAATAGAGTACTTCAAGGCAAATCTATCTGTAGGGGAGATAATAGCTTCAATAGAGTTGAAAGCTAGGGGAGTATCCAATCCGGAATCCACAATATCGAAATTACTGGAAATGGGAATAATCGAGAGAGGAGAAGGCTGTTA
Organism: Sulfolobus sp. A20; assembly: GCF_001719125.1. Classification (NCBI taxonomy): domain Archaea; kingdom Thermoproteati; phylum Thermoproteota; class Thermoprotei; order Sulfolobales; family Sulfolobaceae; genus Saccharolobus; species Saccharolobus sp. A20. The sequence goes on along the minus strand of NZ_CP017006.1, from coordinate 568,505 downwards.
TAACCTAGTGAGGAAGCCTTCGGAAAAGAAGTGAATGAAGATCGAATTCCTCTGAGACATTAATTGTCTTATCATTGTACATCCTAAATAATATAGGAAGAAATTTCCATAACACTTCCAAAACATTTGTTATTCGATACTGCTTTCTTATTTCTCTAGCGATATTTGAGTACGTAAAAAAATATTTCTCAAAATTATTATTAGTTATTCCAGCTACAAGAGGGGATAGAAGTTTAGCTATACTAAATATACCTCCCCCTGTAAAAGTCTTTATTAATCCCGTAGAGTCACCTAATCTTAGATCGTAAATCTTCTTTTCAGGATAAACTCTTGGAATTGCTCCTCCGTGTTTATCTAAGACTCTCTTTTCGATCTTAGGTAAAAAAAACTCTGGATTAATATAAGAAATAGAACCTATTAACGTGCCATAAGGTAATGGAACAATCCAACTGAACCCACCCTTATTTCTACTATCAAAATAGACTATTATCTTATCCTCATTGATAGGTTCCGTAAGATATTCTATTGCTTTTAACCACTTAGCTTTACCTTTCCAACCCGAACAATCTATTATCACTCCCTCATATTTTTCATTTTCTGAAATTACAATATTCCCTTTGATAACAGCATCCCTAGGCCTTTTAGTTTTCACTTCCTCATCAAGCCAAATTTCTAATTTTTCCCTATTGAGTCTGGTTACATTAGTATTTACATGAACTGAATATTTATTATCGTAAAGGATCTCAATATTTTTAAATTCTCTATCTAAGAATTCTCTACTAATATTAAGAGAATAAAAAGTATCGTAACTTATTATTCCAGTACATTTCTTTCCAGCTTTCCTCCTTCTATCAAAAACTATAGGATCAAATTCTCTCAAGTTATACGCTAAAATTAATCCAGCTAGACCTCCACCTATTATTAAAACTCTGATGATCTATCAGCCTCGTTGATTGTATATCTCTTAGCCCCTAATTTTTCTACAATATACATAAATGCTCTATATGGATCGGTATGAGCTCCACACGAATATACGTCAACAGTGGCGAATTTATATTCTGGCCACGTATGGACCGTTATGTGGCTTTCCAATATAATTGCTACTATACTCGCGCCCTCCCCAATTTTCCAAGATTTTATATCAAGAACATTCATGTTACCCTCTCTTGCTGCCCCCTTTATTATTTCCTCTATTTTCTTATTATCCTTGAGGATATCCTCATCGCACTCGTACAAACTGCCATAAACTTGTTTTCCCACTACCTTCGGAAAAGATATACTTACCCCTCTCATCAAACCCCCCACTTAAACCCCTCTATCTAATCATATATAAATTTATTTCCCCATGAGTGGGGCTAAAAGCAAGTTTTTAATGCTAATGGATAAATACTATCTTATCTGATGAGGAGTGGCTATTAGACGACTAGTCTTAGATGTTTTAAAACCTATAAGGGGAACGTCAATAGTTGATTTAGCGGAAAAAATATCCCTCTTGAAAGGGATAGACGGTGTCAATATTAGTGTTACTGATATGGATGTAGAGACGATGGGGTTGTTAATCATAATTGAAGGAACTGACATAAATTTCGATGAGATTAAGAAAACGTTAGAGGAAGAGGGTTGTGCAATCCATAGTATAGATGAAGTAATAAGTGGAAATAAGATAGTTGAGGGAAAGAAATGATTTGCCAAGTATGTAAGTTAAGGGAAGCTGAAATATATCAACCACATACTGGAAGAAAACTTTGCAAACAATGTTTTATAGATGATGTTAAAAATAGGATAAAGATTGAAGCTGAGAAACAAGGCTTGTTGAAAGCTGGCAAGGTTCTCTTAGCTGTCTCTGGGGGAAAGGATAGTTTAGTCTTAGCTGATGCGTTATCTTCCTTTATCAACCCATCTAACTTGATAGCCTTTAATATTAATGAAGGGATTCATAATTACAATAGGGAAGATCAGACAAAAAAATTAGAGAAATATCTTACAGATTTAGGAATTGAATTAATTACTACGAGCTTTAAGAAAGAAGTAGGTTTTACGCTTGATGAGATGGTAATTGCGTCAAAGAATAAAGGGTTAAAGGTTTCAGCATGTACTTTTTGTGGAGGTTTTAGAAGGAAGCTGATAAATGAAGCTGGTTTAAATGTTAATGCAGATTATGTCGCTACAGGGCATAACTTGGATGATGAAGTACAAACTATAATTATTAACTTAATTAGAGGGGATTTACTCAGACTAGTGAGACTTGGGGATAAACCACTAAAGGTTAGTAACAAATTTGTAACCAGAGTAAAGCCGTTAAGGAAGATATATGAATGGGAAACTACCATGTATGCTTATTCTAGGGGCTTTGAATTTCAAGAAGTGGAATGCCCTCACATTTCAGAAAGACCAACTTTAAGGGCTAAAGTGAGAGAGCTATTATATCTGCTAGAGGAAAAGTTACCAGGCAGTTTGCTCAAGATTCTTGAGGAATTTGATGAAATCTCAGCTAGAATTAAGAAGAATTATACTACAATTGGTGAGTTGCCGAATTGCATAATATGTGGAGAACCTACAACTCCAGGGAGAAAAATTTGTAAGAATTGTGAACTCTTAATAAGAGCCAGTCTATTACCTCATTCAGAGGGATATCAGAAGTACTTACCTATATCATAAATTCTTTCCTCAACACCATTTCTCTTATTTGCAACAATTGCCATGGCAAACAAAAGGGATGATAATCTATTAAGATAAACTATTATCCACTTGTTGAACTGGACTTCCTTAGAATACTTTACAGCATTTCTTTCTATTCTCCTTGCTACACTTCTAACTACGTGTAACCTAGATGCTTCTTCCGACCCACCGGGTATTACGAATAATTTTACTGGACCACTTTCCTTTCTGTACTCCACAGTCCTTTTCTCTATCCATTTAACGCTCTCTTCTGTAATCTTCCCCTCATTTTTTACTGCCTCTTCACCTACTATAAATAGCTCTTGCTGAACTCTCATCAAATCTTGTCTAATATCTTCCCATTTTATTACACTTAGGGCAAACCCTATGAATGAATTCAATTCGTCAATATCGCCAAGAAAGTTTACCAATGGAGAATCTTTCCCTATACGCTTATTTATCACGTTGGTATTACCATCATCTCCGGTTCTAGTAAACATTGAATAATATTTAAAAAAGTCCTAGTTATATCATTTTTGGTGAAGTGAGATAAGCTCACGTTATAAGGACTTTGTTGATTTTCTGAACACTGTTGCAGTTAAGTGGCAAAAGAAGTGGGAGGAGGCTAAAATATATGAGTCGAATCCAGATCCTAATAGACCAAAGTTCTATACTACAGTAGCTTTTCCCTATCCGAATAGTCCTTGGCATATTGGTCATGGTAGAACGTACGTCACTGCTGATGTTGTAGCGAGATTCAAGAGAATGCAAGGGTACAATGTATTATTTCCCATGGGTTTCCATTATACGGGAACTCCAATTATGGCTATGGCTGATGGGATAGCTAAAGGAGATAAAGATCTAATAGATACATTTAAGGACATTTATGAGATTTCCCCAGATGTAATTCCTAAGATGTCAGACCCTCTATTCATGGCTAATTACTTCAAAGAAGATATAAAGAGCGCTATGAAGGAAATAGGATTAAGTATAGATTGGAGAAGGGAGTTCACTACTATTGACCCTGAGTTCTCCTCATTTATTATTTGGCAGTTTCACAAGTTACAAAGCAAAGGGTATGTAGTTAAGGATACACATCCAGTCGGATGGTGCCCAGTCCATCAACTTCCAGTTGGTATGCACGATACTAAGGGTGACGTGGAACCCGAAATTGGGGAGTTTGTATTAATATACTTTAATTCAGATAAAGGAATATTTCCTGCTGCAACGCTAAGACCAGAAACGGTGTTTGGGGCAATAGGTATATGGGTAAACCCGAATGAGAACTACGTTGTAGCCAATATTTTTGGAAATAGGATGATAATAAGTGAGAGGGCAGCCTTTAAGCTCTCCTTCCAAATAGATAAAGACATAGAAATTATAGAGAAAGTTAAAGGCTCTAAACTAGTAGGGATGAAGGTAAAGAATCCTATCACTGGTAAGGAGATAGAAGTTTACGGAGGTAGTTTTGTTGATGTTGATTTGGGAACTGGAGTTGTGATGAGTGTTCCTGCTCATGCTCCTTTCGATTATTACTATATGAAGAAAAATAATAAAGATGTTGAAGTAATCCCAGTTATTTTTGTAGAGGGATTAGGAAATACATTAGGCAAGGACGTTGTAGAGAAGAATAATCCTAAAAGTGATGCTGATCTAAAGAAACTAACTGAGTATGTCTATAGAACAGAATATAATAAAGGAGTAATGATAAGTGACCTAGAAAAATTGGTTAAGGAAGATTATAAAGAGGAATTAAGGAAGTTAAGTGGTCTTCCCGTACCTAAAGCTAGAGAGGCGATAACAGAGTTTATGATATCAAATAACATAGGGAGAAAAATTTTTGAAATAATGAATAAGCCAGTGTACTGTAGATGTGGTACAGAGATCGTAGTTAAGTTACTCAAAGACCAATGGTTTCTTGACTATTCCAGATCAGATTGGAAAGAGCTAGCTAGAAAATTATTAGGAAACATGAGGATTATCCCTGACGAGGTAAGAAAAGATTTCGAATTTACTATAGGATGGTTAGAGAAGAGGGCATGTGCGAGGACTAGAGGTCTAGGAACTCCATTGCCTTGGGATAAGAAGTGGATAATAGAAAGTTTAAGCGATTCAACAATATACATGGCCTATTACACGATAGCTCACAAGATTAAGAAATATAGAATAACCTTATCCCATCTTACCCCAGAGTTCTGGGATTATGTGATGTTGGGATTAGGAAATGTAGAAGAAGTAAGTAAGAGAACTGGTATAACAGCAGATGTACTTAAAGAATTAAGAGAAGAGTTCTTGTATTGGTATCCATTGGATATAAGACATAGTGGTAAGGATCTGATCCCTAATCATCTAACCTTCTTCATTTTCAATCATGCTGCGATATTTCCAGAGAACTTATGGCCTAAAGCTATCGCAGTTAACGGCTTAGTGTTATATGAAGGAAAGAAAATGAGTAAATCACTTAGGAACATAATACCATTGCGGAAAGGTCTGAAGATGTTTGGAATTGATATAATGAGAATAGCGTTATCTTCCACAGCTGACATGGGTTCTGATGTTAACTTTTCTGAAACCCTAGTTAAGACTATTGGAGAAACTGTAAGAAAAATATTTGATCTATTTAATAATTTGGATAACTATAAGGATGAAACACATGGTTTTCCAGAGAAGTGGCTTTTATCTATATCCTATAAGATGGTTGAAAATGTTACAAAATATATGGAAAACATTGAATTAAGAAATGCAATAAATGAAATCCTCTTTATGTTTACGTCTAATCTTGACGAGTACTTTAACATGGTCTCTGCAGAAAATAGGAACGCTAATGGTAGGATCCTAAGAGAGGTGCTAATTACGTGGTTGAAGCTAATTACGCCGTTTGCTCCACACTTAGCTGAGGAGATTTGGCATGAGATTCTTCATAGGCAAGAATTCATAGTTAATGAAAAATGGCCAGAGGTGGAGAAGGCTAAGATAGATGAATTAGCTTTGCTAGAGTATGAGTACATGAACAGAATAATCGAGGATATAAGATCTATATTAAACGTATATAAAGGAGAACCTAAAAAGGTCTCCTTATATTGTGTAAGAGATAAAGAAATTAAAGAATTATTAAAAGATGCTATTAAATCGAATGGACAGTCTAAGACTTTCATGGATTTACATAGGCCTAAGAACAAAGATGAAGCTAGGCTCTTTCAGAGAATATTTAATGAGTCTTTAGAACTTGATGATGACATGAAAAAATTAGCACTAAACTTTGATATAGATGAAACATCAGTATTAGGTCAATTATCAAGGTATATGGAGAAGAAGCTAGGAATTAAGGTAGAGATTAATGAGTATAATTTAAAGATTAAGGAATTGTATAAGAAAGACGCTTTACCTCTAAGACCAGCTATAATAGTTGAGTGAGAAACACTTTCTTGTTTTTTATATCTAGGATACCTAGTTGCTTAAGGAATAACAATTCTTGTCTAGTTGCATCTTTACTTAATCCGTATTTTTTTGATATAATATTAACCACATCACTCATATCAACCTCTCCACCATACTCCTTCAATAAGCTAACTATAGTCTCTTGCAATGGCTTTAATGATTCCTCAACTATGTTGTCATTTACTATTTTAAAAAGAAACATATTGCCTGCCTTGTTTTTAGCCTTATACATACTTTGCGAAATCTTTTCTATTTTTACTATCTCATCAAAGTTAGCTTTGATCTCGAAGGTACTTATTACTAGATCGTACCTCATAGTAAGATCGTCTTCACCTTTAGGTTCAAAAACTATTACATATGAATTCTCATTACAGCTTTGTTTTATTGAAAAGTTAACTATCTTTATTAGCTTCTCAAAATTAATGACACATATGTTGGAATTGTTTAATTTTTTAATTATATTATAAATTAGATTAACTTTTACATTGATGAAGTATGAGACTACTAAAACTCTATTACCTCTTAAACTTAATATGTAATCTACAATATTCACGGGATACTATATTTCATCAAAGCTTATTTACCTTTTTTACTTGTCTTATATAGGGTTTTGTATTGCACCAACCAACTTAATTAGAAATAAATTAAAGTCTTGGTTATTAACGGCAGAAGAATATGATTTTACAGATATCAAGGAAGGAACTAGATTACATCTAAACGAGTCACCCCTTGAGCCCCCTAAGTTCATAATCGAAGCCGTGAAAAACTATCTTGATAAAGGAAATAGATATCAACACCCTGACTTAATTAGAAGATATAGAGAGCTTGCTGCAGAGTACGCTAAGGTAGAATTGGATAACATTTACCCTTCAGTAGGAGCAGATGGGTCTTTAAGGGCAGTGTTCTATAACTTGTTAGAGCCTGGAGATCTGGTAGTTACTAATTTCCCTTCCTATAGTATGTACTCAGTTTACACAAAAGCTAGGGGAGCTAGAATCGTTAGAGTAGATTTAATAGAAGATAAAGAGTGGTGGAGAATGAACCTTGAAAAAGTTTTGGAACTAGCTAAGAATGCGGAACTGGTAGTGATAGATGATCCAAACAACCCTACGGGTTCACCAATGCTTGGAGGAAAAAAAGATTTAGTAGCTCAATTAGCTGAAAACACTAAAGGTTTTGTGTTAATTGACGAAGCATATCATGAATTTGCCAACTATACTGTATCTCCTTTAATATACGAATATCCAAATCTTTTGGTAGTCAGAACTCTAAGTAAGGCTTTTTCCTTGGCATCGTTTAGGTTAGGTTACCTTATTGCTAATGAAGAAATAGTCAAAGCTTTAATGAAGACTGCTACACCGTTTGATATACCTTTACCATCTTTAATAGCTGGTATTGAAGCACTTCAAAATTACTCTTATGTGAAAGAAGTAGTAGAAATGATAAATAGAAATAAAGAAATATTATACAATAATTTAAAGAAAATGAATCTAAAAGTTTATAGATCGTTAGCTAACTTCCTCCTTGTTAGAGATAAGAGAGATTTGTGGAAAATGCTGATCAAGCACGGAATTGCTATAAGGAAACTATATGACGATTTTTACAGAATATCTGTAGGTACGGAAGAGCAGTGTAATATGTTAATAGAAAAATTGGGTGGGGAACTTGAAAATAGCAATACCAAATAAGGGAAGACTTCAACAGCCAACTCTTCAATTTTTACAATCAGTTGGAATAAAACCCTCTGCAAGTGACGATAGGGCATTGATAGTTCCGACAAGTTGGGAGGGAGTTCAACTAGTAATGGTAAGAACGGAAGACATTCCAAGTATTGTTGAGAGTGGAGCATCAGAATTAGGAGTGACAGGTCATGATTATGTAGTGGAGAGCAATGCCAGCGTAGAGGAATTAATAAAATTAGACTTTGGACGATCTAAAATAGTCTTAGCTATTCCTCAAGTATGGAGAGAAGAGTCAGTTGAAGAATTAAGAAAAAAAGATTTGAGAATCGCAACGAAATATTATAATATAGCTAAAGAATATGTAAATAAAAAGGAATTAAATGCTAAAATAGTTAAGATAAGCGGAGCAGCTGAAGTGATGCCATCATTAGGTGCTGCTGATGCTATTATAGACGTTATGAGTACCGGCACTACACTTAAGTTACATGGATTAAAGCCAATAGATGTTGTAATGGAATCTTATGCTACAGTAATAGGGAACAGAAATTGGATGAAAAGTGATGAAGCTGAGAGGATTAACTTAGTTCTTACAATGATGAAGGGGGCTCTATCAGCAAAGGGTAAAAAGATGATCTTTATGAACGTACCTGACGATAAACTGAATCTAGTGATAACTTCATTACCTGCTATGTTAGCGCCTGCGATATCTAGACTCAGCAGGGCTGATATGTGGGAAGTGATTACAGTAGCCGATGAAAACGAGTTACCAGAATTAATCGCTAAGGTAAAAGTTGCTGGAGCAAGAGATATTGTCGTAATAGATATAGAGAAGGTGATAAAGTAAATGATTAAGGTATTACCAAGCATTGATATAAGTGAAGGAAAAGCAGTGAAAAGAATCAGGGGCGTAAAAGGTACTGGTCTGATTCTAGGCGATCCGGTAAAAATAGCATATAACATATATGAAGAAGGATATGACTCTATACATGTAATTGATTTGGACTCGGCAGAAGGTGTTGGAAGTAATGAGGAATATATTAAGGATATTTGCAAAATAGGTTTTAAGTGGATTCAGGTAGGTGGTGGCATCAGAAGCCTCGATAGAGCGAAAAAGCTAATTTCATTAGGAGTTTCCGCAATAATACTTTCCACATTACCATTTATAAATTTTAAGGAATTTAAACACATACTCGATGAGATTGGTGAGAATAAAGTTCTAGTATCTATAGATTATGATAACGATAGGAAAATTTTGATTAAAGGTTGGAAGGAGAGGAGTATTAATGCCGAACAAGCTATAGAAACTATAAATAGTCTTAATGTATTAGGAATAATACTAACATATATAACCAATGAGGGAACGGCTAAAGGTGTTGATCATAAAGTTAAAACTTTAGTTGATAAAATAAAGGGAATAAGAGAATACGCAGGAGGAGTCTCCTCACTTTCTGATATACAGTTTTTAGGAAGCATTGGTTTTAATTATGTGATAGTTGGCATGGCTTTCTATCTAAATAAATTGAGGGAAGGTAGACTTGGCGAGGATATCTAATCGAGTAAGGGAAACTAAGGAGACTAGGATTGAAATCTTTCTTGATATAGATAAGAGAGGAGAAATTAAAGTATCTACTCCAATTCCTTTCTTCAATCATATGCTCTCAACTTTATTCACTTATATGAACTGTACCGCCACAGTTAACGCCATAGATAAGTTACCATATGACGATCATCACATAATAGAAGATGTTGCAATTACATTAGGTAAAGCATTAGAAGAGGCGTTAGGAGATAAGAGAGGAATAAAGAGGTTTTCTCACGCTATAGTTCCAATGGATGAGGCGTTAATATTAGTTTCAATAGATATCTCTAGCAGAGGTATGGCATCTGTGAATCTTGATCTAAAGAGGGAGGAAATAGGTGGTATGGCGATAGAAAACGTATTTCACTTCTTTCAATCCTTTGCTTATAATAGCGGGATTACCTTACATATCATGCAATTAAATGGTTTTAATACACATCACATCATTGAAGCCTCGTTCAAAGGATTGGGGATGACATTATATGACGCAACTAGGATTATCGATAACGAAATAAGGAGCACAAAGGGAGTATTATGACAGCTAAAAGAATTATAGCTTGTTTAGATGTAAAAGATGGGAAAGTAGTAAAAGGAATTAATTTCCTAAATTTAAAGCTTAAGGGAGATCCAGTTGAGTTAGCGAGCAGATATGAAGAAGAAGGTGCTGATGAGATAGTGTTTCTAGACATAACCGCAACAATAGAGGGAAGAAAGACATTTTATAAGGTAATAAAGGATACTGCAAGCGTTTTATCAATTCCGCTAACCGTAGGAGGAGGTGTTAGAACTCTAGATGATATCTCTACAGCTCTAAGTTCAGGTGCTGATAAGGTTAGTATAAATACTGCAGCTGTAGAAAATAAAATGATAATAAGGCAAGGAGCTATGGAGTTTGGTTCACAAGCTATTGTAGTAGCTATTGATGGTAAAAAAGTCGGAGACAAGTGGTTAGTTTTTACAAAATCTGGTACTTACAATACAAATATTGATGTTATTAGATGGGCTAGAGAAGTTAATGAATTAGGAGCTGGAGAAATTTTACTTACCAGCATTGACAGGGATGGCACTAGATTAGGATACGACATAGAATTAACTAAGAAGGTAGTGGAAGAAGTTAACGTTCCAGTTATAGCCAGTGGAGGAGCAGGTAAGCTTGAACATTTCTATGAAGTTTTTTCTATAGCTAATGTTGATGCTGCGTTAGCTGCAGGAATATTTCATGATGGAATAGTTAGAATTAAGGAACTTAAGAAATATTTGAGAAATAAAGGTGTAGAGGTAAGAATATGATCCACCATTCTTTACCACAAAGAAGACCGAACGACTTCAGTAATGTTATTCCAACTGTAAAAGAGATAATACAGAAAGTGAAAGAGAAGGGAGACTCAGCACTTTATGAACTCACCGAGAAATTCGATAAGGTAAAAGTAAATAGTATAAAGGTTAGTCCTAAAGAGTTAGAAGATCAAGCATCAAGACTAGACGAAAAAGTAGTCAAAGCGTTAGACCTTATTTACGATCAGATAAGAGCATTTCATGAAACTACAGTTCCTCCCAACATAGGCGGGGGCTTAAGAGGTATAAGCTTTGGAATATTGTGGAAGAGCATAGAGAGGATAGGAATTTATGTCCCAGGGGGAAGACACTCCTATCCATCTACTTTATTAATGGCTGGGGTACCTGCTGAAGTCGCGGGAGTCAAAGAAATATACTTTGCTTCACCTCCAAACCCTAAAGGCGAAATTGATCCTGCATTGGCTTACGTTGCGCTTAAATTAAAAATAAAAGAAGCATATAAGATAGGTGGAGCTCAAGCGATAGCGGCTTTAGCATATGGTACTGAGTCAGTTAGAAAGGTTGACAAGATAGTTGGACCAGGTAACATTTATGTCCAGGCTGCTAAGTATTTAGTAAGTAGTGAGGTAGGTATAGACGGCATTGAAGGACCAACGGAATTAGTTATTATTGCCGACGAAAGTGCAGATCCAATCAATGTCTATTTTGATATGCTTGCGCAAGCTGAACATGGCAGTAATACCTTCATCGTATTACTATCTCATTCAGATGAACTGATAAGTAAAATCAATGAAAAATTGGTAAGTGAAAATTATAGTAATATAAACGACTATTATATCATAAAAACGAAAGATTTAGAAGAATCTATACAAATCGCTAATCAGATTGCCCCCGAACACTTGTCATTATATGTTAAAAACTATGATGTAGTGGTTAATGAGATTTATAACGCTGGAGCTATTAGCTTAGGAAACACTCCACCAGCCTTAATTGACTATTCAGCAGGACCTAATCACATATTACCAACTAATGAATGGGCAAGAATAAGAGGAGGAGTTACAGTTTATGACTATCTTAAACCGATAATGTATGCAAATTCTATAGAGCCATATAAGGAGATAATTGAGGCTTCAATGATATTAGCCAATTATGAGGGTTTTGTTATACATGGAAAGAGTATAGGTGTTAGGTATGGCAAATGATCAAATTATCAATGAATTGTATAGAGTAATAGTGGATAGAATAGAAAAGAAGCCTAATAATAGCTACACTGTTGAAATTGTGAGCAAGGGTAAGGGATATGTGGCTAGGAAAGTAGGAGAAGAATCTGTCGAAGTAATTGTAGCATCCTTAGCGGAAAGTAGAGAGAGGTTTATAAGTGAGATTGCGGACTTGATTTACCATTTACTGGTCTTAATGGCAATGGAAGGAGTGACCCCAGATGAGGTATATGAAGAGTTAGAGAGGAGGAGAAAATGAAGGCTTTAGTAATAAATTATGGTGTAGGTAATCTTTATAGTATATCTTCAGCGTTAAAGAGGCTAGGATTTGACGTAGAAATAAGAAATGAACCGCTAAAGGGTTATGACATTATCGTACTTCCCGGTGTAGGTGCATTTTCTGCCGTATCAAGTTTTATATCCAAATATAATGATCTTCTAAATGACTTAAGGAAATCTGGTAATATCTTTCTAGGTGTATGTTTAGGTATGCAAATTATGTTTGAGAAGGGTACGGAAGGTGGAGAAAGTAAAGGGTTAGGGTGGTTTAGAGGTGTTGTAGACAAGATTAAGGCTGACGTTAAACTACCACATATTGGCTGGGATTTGGTTTATAAAGCCAATGAAGGCTGTGAGCTATCAGAAGGTTTGGAGGGTAAATACGTTTATTATGTTCACAGTTATGTTGCCTATACTCCAGATAGTGAAAAAATATACATGAAAAGTAAGTATGGTGTAGAATATCCAGCGTTAATCTGTGATAGAAACGTTGTAGGGACCCAATTTCACCCTGAAAAAAGTAGCGAAACGGGAAGAATATTTTTAAAAAACCTTAAAAGGTGGGTAAAACGTTAAAATTAAAAAGTGAAGATATAAATAAGATTATTTCAACACTAAATTTTAGACATGAGGATAATACAGTAATTGCTGTAGTACAAGATTATAATACAAACGAGGTTCTAATGGTAGGTAATATGAACAAGGAAGCCGTGATAAAGACGTTAACTACTGGATATCTCCATTTCTGGTCATTAAGCAGGAAAAAGTTATGGCTGAAGGGGGAAACTAGCGGAAACTACCAGATAGTTAAGGAAATAAGAGTAGACTGTGACGCTGATGCTTTGCTTTTTAAAGTTAAATCTTTAGGTCCTATTTGCCATACTGGTAATCGTACTTGTTTCTTTAGAGACTATAGTCAACTATAGATAGTAAGAGTTAAAATTTACTTTAACATAGTTAAAGAATATGAGTACAAAACAACAAGATGTCAATAAGGAGGAGTGGAAGAAAAAGATAATAGATGCATTAAAGGACGTTTACGATCCAGAGATACCGGTAGACATAGTAAACCTAGGATTAATTTATGATTTAAAGATCAGTGATGATGGAGATATTTACTTAAGATTGGGACTAACTGCCCCTGGTTGCCCAGTTATAGATGATTTAATTTACACTGTTGAGCAGGTTATAAAGGAGACTGTTCCAGCTAAAAGCGTTGAAGTTGATATCGATTTAGATACCCAATGGACTCCATTAAAAATGACTCCAGAGGGAAGGGAGAAATTTAAACAACTATATGGTTACGATATCGTAGAGATGTGGGTCCAAACTTATGGACTACCTGCTGATGAACAGAAGTCATAAAATGGTTTAGTAGATTACTTATTTAATGTCTTGGAGCATATTAGAGCTTTTGCGCAAAAATCCTGATGAGTTAAAAAATAATTTGAAAAAGAGATTTGTAGATGTTTCTTTAATCGATAAAGCTGTAGAACTAGATAAAAAGTGGAGAACCGTATTACAAGAAGTGGAGAAATTAAGACATCAACATAATCTCTTAAGTTCTCAAATCTCTAAATTATCTGGAGAGGAAAGGAAAAAGAAAATAGAAGAAACTAGGCAACTACTGAAAGTACTTGAGGAAAAGGAAAAAGAATTAGAAAACATCGAAAGAGAGAGGGATGAAATGCTATCCTCTTTGCCCAATTTGGTAGCAGAAGATGTTCCCATAGGTCCAGATGAAACTTACAGTATTCCAATAAAGTTCTGGGGTAAATTTAAAGTATATGAAAAGGATTTAGAAGCCTTCTTAGCACAAACTAAGAACGCAAATGTAGAGTATGAAATAATTAAATGGAAACCAAAAGGTCATGCTGAAATGCTTGAGGACGTATTACATTTAGGGAATACGTTAAAGGCATCTGAAATTGCGGGATCTAGATTCTACTATCTTTTTAATGACATAGTTTGGCTTGATTTTGCTTTACTGCTTTTTGCAATAGACTTCATGACTCAACAAGGTTATACACTAGTCTTACCCCCTTACATGTTAAGAGGAGACGTGATAAAGTCAGTAATTGATCTAGATACCTTTAAAGACGCAATATATAAGATAGAAAATGAGGACTTATACCTTATAGCTACTGCAGAACACGCAATAGCTGCCATGTTCTATAAGGAAGAGATCGAGGCAGAAAAACTACCCTTAAAATTCGTTGGAATAAGTCCAGCATTTAGAAAGGAAGCTGGAGCTGCAAATAAGGATTTGAAAGGAATATTCAGAGTCCATCAATTTCATAAGGTTGAGCAATTTATCTTTTCGAACCCTCAAGAGAGTTGGAAATATCATGCAGAATTGATCTCTAATTCTGAAAATCTGTTTCAACAGCTTGAATTGCCATACAGAATAATAAACATAGCTTCTGGTGATTTAGGAGGATGTGCTGCTAAAAAGTTTGATCTCGAGGTTTGGATGCCAGCCCAAGCAAAATTCAGAGAAATGGTAAGTTGCAGTAATTGTACAGATTGGCAGGCTTTTAGGATGAAGATAAGATACGTAGATAGGAAAAACAATGTTAAAGGATACGTGCATACTTTGAATAGTACAGCTATAGCAAGCACTAGGACTATAACAGCTATACTAGAAAACTATCAAAGAGAGGATGGAGTAGTGGAAGTTCCTAAAGCTTTAAGAAAATATCTTGAAGTCTTCCCAAGTGCTCCTAAGGAGTATATTTACCCGTTAAAAAAGAAGATAATATAGATTATTTCTTTAACTGAGTTTCTAGCCAAGCTTCTACTTGTCTCATTTTCTTCTTAGCAAATCTTAAGAACAGTTTCAATGCGAATCTAACTGGCATATAAATAGGACTTTTCATGTAGAAGGAATCTATTATGTTTTCAGCCCAGTAGACATCATGCCAGAACACTTTTCTGTATAACTCTATGTGAGCCTCGCTTAATTTTACTCTCGTGAACCAATCTCTGTTCTTAAAGTAACCCATAGGCACGAAGAACATAGGTACTAGAATACTTCTATATGGTCTCAAATTATCAACAAGCTCAATTGTTCTGTAGACATCATCCTCAGACTCCTCAGGTAGTCCAACTATCATTGTACCAGCGGGTATTATGTGATTTTCGTGCATTATCTTAAAAGCCTCTTCGACCGTCTCTGGATATTCTTCTGGCTTATATGGGGCGGATTTTGCAGGCATTATTTCTTTAGCTAATTTTACTGATCCAGTTTCCACTCCTACCTCTACTCCTAAGTAATTCTGATTTCCATCTTCAAATATTATTTCCCTTAACTTACTGATTAGACCATACTTCTCTTCTGAGTATCTTATCGCTGCTAGGCTTGCATGACTCCAAGCAATTGTCTTATAATAGTTTTTAACGAGAGTGTGAAGCTTAATCAATGGCTCTGGTCTAGGATATATACCTACTGCACCATAGAAAAGCACATCATCACTATGTATTACACCATGCCTTATTCCTGCCTTAACATTTACTTGAAGTTCTTTCTCTATTTTCTCTAGGGGATAATATCTAGTTGGCCTTATTGTGACTGAGCAGAATCTGCAAGACCTTGCACATCCTCTCATTATTTCAATCATACCATTTACACTGCCTCCCTTAATTTCCGGTATATCATCAATATCTGGTACATCATCTCCGCTCACGTACATATATTTCGGCAAAGGTTCGTTATCAAGAATCATTTGGGCAAGTTTAACTATTACTTTTTCTCCTTCTCCATCAACTAAGGTGTCAACACCTACTTTTTCAATCATGTCCTCCCTCCATAACCATTGCCAAGTTGATGGACCGCCAACAAGGATTTTCATTCCTCTTTTCTTAGCCTCTTGGATTTCTGGCTTATTTATCAATGCTTGGAAGCTCTTATAGTTTACAGGCTCCTTTTTTGTAATTCCCCACCAAGTTGAAGAAGGTGGTCCAAATGCGAAATAATCATGATGAGATAGAAGTAATGCCTTAGCATATTTTAGATGTCTATCTAGATGGTCAGGGTCAATTATAGCAGCTTTAAATCCCTCATCAATTAACTTAGCCTCTATTTTTCTCATTCCATAAGGGGCTTCTTTAGGTCTTCCTAAATCATCTACACCTATTTTAGGACATGCTAACCATTTCCAAACACTCTCTGGTAAGCCAACTGCTGGACCGGTTGCTAAGAAACCTAAAAATTCTTTTCCATGATGGTTAGTCATTAGGCATCTGTCTGTCGTTATTATGAAATCAAACGTTTGATCCAAAAAAGTCACCTTTTATTTTCCTTATCTTGATCTTATATATAAACCCTTTTTATAAAAGTTGTAGTAATTTCCTAATATTTCTCTTCAGGTCTTCTGAAGAATTACTCCTATCTAGGTCCTTAGCGTCATCAATCTTTGGAGACCATTTTTCGCCATTAGGTAAATTGACTGATATTAGAGAAGTGTAAATGTATATAGTTTCTCCTTTCTCATTTCTTGCCTCTTCAATTATTACTTCTGATCTTCCAAATTTTGTCTTATATTTTGATGAAATTTCACTTATCTTCATTACTTTAGTTATAAGAAAGATGGCTAATATAAGATTTACTCTTCTCCACTTTCCTCTTCATTACCTTCAAATTCTTCCCTTAATAATTCTAAACCTACTTCCTTGTAATACTCCTCTCTCTCCTGTTGCAATTCTTCACTCAAATTCCTTCCCTCCTTGTCACTTACTATTGACGTTGTTAGCACTCTATTACTTTTATCCCTACTCTCCTTTACACTATATTCTTTCTTTTCCTTCTCGCTCAATAACATCTCATATCCGCACTTTGTGCACCTTAACATTTCCTTACCATCCTTCTTAGTCGGAATCATTAATCCTCCACATTTAGGACAAAACTTCATAATTCTAAATAATGCCTTAAAATGGTATAAAAAGTTTTGCTTAGAATATTCTTATCCTGGGATCCTCTTTTACAACATTGAGTACTATACTAGTATAAGTCCTTTCTATCTTAGGATTCTTTAGTAATTGTTTTAAGAAACTATCTAACTCTTCAACGCTTCTAAACTTAGCTATTATTACAACATCGTACTCCCCTACTACGTCGTATACCGCAATAACATTATCTGCATTAGCTATCTCTTTTTCGAACTCCACTAAATGTTTTCCATCTACCTTAGCCATAATAATACTAGTTAGTGCAAAACCTAGTTTAGAGTAGTCAAGCAATGCGACAAAACTCCTAATTATACCTTCTTGAACCATTCTGGTCATTCTATTATGTAATGTTGCTGGTGAAACGTTCATCTCTTCTGCAAGTCTCCTAAGGCTAGTCCTAGCATCTCTAGTTAGTTCAATTAATAACCTTCTATCTATTGCATCTAGATCTGGAATGCGTTTTTTACTATCAGACATCTCAATATAAAGTTAACTGACATGTTAAAAAATTTTCATTACAACCCGAATTCTTCATATCAACTTTATTTGAGATATACCATTTAGTATAAGCTGAACTCCAAAGGCAGCTATTATAATTGCCATAAATCTTCCGGCAGCTACAGTACCCGTATTGCCTAGTACTCTGATTATAACAGGACCTAGTAACAGTGACAGATAAACTAGAAGAGACGCTAATAAACTACCTACTATTAACACGATAACGTTATTGTTAACCGATAACGTAATTAGAGCCGTCATAGTACCCGGACCTACAATTAACGGGGTAGCAATAGGTGTTACAATTGCCTCTTCAATTCTGCTAGATAGAAATTTCAATTGCTGAAACCCACCCAAAGTATCGACTCCGAGATATACTAATACTATACCTCCCCCTATTTCTAGTGCTGACGTACTAATTCCTAGAAAAGCCAAGAGAGGACCACCTAAAATCGAGAAAAAAATCAAAAGAGCTACTACTGCGATAGATATCTTATTCACTAAAAAATTCCAACCTACCTTAGTTTGCGAATTACGATTAAACTCCTCGTACAATGCTATGAGATATGGTAATATTGAAAGAGGATCCATGATCGCATATAACTTAAATGCAATTTCAGGTATTGCAATAATGTTAATCATTCTAGTAAACCAAGAATATCTTTTAGATTTTGAATTTTCTCATTTTGATCTCGTGTTGTTAAGGCTATTAATAACTTACTGATTATGAGATAAAGTTTCGATATTTCCTTCTTACAATCCTCTGCTGTTTTACTAAGCTCATCTACTTTTCCCTGCATGCTCTGTAAGTTGAGGTAAAGCTCACTTAATAATTCCTCAACTCCATGTTCGTGCTCATGCTGATGGTGTGTCTCTTCAACCTCTCTTTGAATTTCTTCCATGTCTTTATCATTTTTCGGTATTTTATCTATTCTAAACTTGACCATTTTCTTCTCCCTCCTCATCTGACTCAGTAGTATCCACGTTCTTAACGTTTGACATATCGTTCTGAGTTATAATATACTTTCCCACACCTAACCTCAAATAATGTTTGATAACCGTGGAGATCTTACCTGCTGCTCTTAAAGGAATGCAATCTGTTTCTACTTCCTCGTTGGTATCAGTTATCCCTACTACCTTTGCCATCTTTTTTTCTTCATCACAGTATTCCAGTTTAACCTCCTTAAGTCTGCCTAAAAACACGAGAGTTTCCAAATCTCTACCTTTCATTACCGGCCTTACCATTTATTTCTTCACTGAAATACCTATCAGATCCTCAATTTTTAAACCCTTTTCAACTAAGTATTTAGTTATATTATCCCTTATCTCATCAATGATTTTAAACCCCCTCTCTATTAAGACGGTACCTAATCCAACTAGTTTAGCTCCTACTGCTAACATACCAATAACATCAGTCCAATCGAATACTCCTCCAATCCCAATAATATCGGCATCATACTCTTCATAAACTTCCTTAATTATCCTTAAAGCTATAGGATAGAGACACCTACCGGATACTCCACCAGTTCCATAACTTAATATGGGCTTGAAAGTCTCTATATCGATCAATAAACCTTTGATAGTGTTTATCAACGTTAATCCATCGGCACCTTTTTCCAATGCTTTTCCGGCTAGCTCAACTACGTTGTCCCATGGTCCTAGTTTTATGAATAACGGCTTATTAGCTATACTTTTTGCATTCTCGACTATTTGACCTACATATTTTGCCAAAGATTCTCCGTAACCTTTCCTATTAGGACTACTTACATTAACCTCTAACATACTTGCAATATCTTTTACTGCTTCAATGACCTTAACTATCTCGTCAATAGAAGAGCCACCAACACTCACTATTAGTGGACATGACATTTTACTCATCTCATTTATTTTATAAGCTCCAGGATTACCTAGGCCAATAGCGTTCACGTAAATACCGTCGTGTAGTTTAATTAAAGTAGGAGGTTTATGTGGCTCCAATGGGTTTAGCGTTACGGTCTTAGTTGTTATAGCAGATGGCTTATATTTTTCACAGATTTCTCCAATATATTTTGGAATATCCGGCAAAATACCAGAAGCTACTATCAGAGGATCGTAAAAACTTATACCTTTAATTTGAATCATGCCATATCACTAAATGGATTTATTCCCTTTATCGGAAATACTTCTCCTTGATAATTACTTACCTTACCTTGTACAATAGTCATGTATACTGAAGCCTCTAAGGGAAAGTTATCTAAAGGAGTCTCAGTAACTTTAGAATATTTAGTTGAATATCTCCAATGTTTAAATTCAATTATAGTAAAATTAGCGTAATTTCCCTCTTTAATCTCGCCATAAGGTAAGCCTAAAATCTTTGCAGGATTAATTGATATTACCCTTACTGCGTCGTCTAGGCTTAGTATATCCTTTTTTACCAACGAAAAAAGGAAGGGAACAGTGAACGAAACTAGGGCTACTCCAGGTGGACAGATTTCGTACGGATAAGATTTCTCAAAGTTAGCATGAGGGGCATGATCGCTGACTATAGCATCAACTTCATATAATCCTTGCAATAGTTGTAATCTTTCTGTGATGCTCCTAATTGGTGGATTGACCTTATTAATACAATTCTTTTCATCAGTTAATAGAATATGATGCGGGGTAAGATCAACGGTGAAACCCATCTTCTTCGCTAACCTTATCGTATCTATGTTTGTTGCATGAGTTATATGGATCCTTTGATATTTTTCTAAGTAAAATAAAGCCCCTATTTCATACCATCTGTTAAGTCTTAACCTCCTATTCCCCCTTAATGCTATAGGTACTTCTGGATGAAGTATCTTCAACTTCTTAGACTTTAATACTTCGTAAGTTTCTTCCTTTTCTAGATCTTCTGGAAATATCTTATAACCTCCTACTGGAGATTTGTCAACTTTTTCAAATTCTTTCGTAACTCCAGAGTAGATTACATAATCCACTCTTGAATAATACTCGAATTCTTTAAGTTTAGAATTTATAGTTTCTACATTATTTATATAGGGGATAGTATTAGGCATATCTCCAACAAGTGTTATTCCGCCATATGATGCCTCACTAGTGCCAGACACAACGTCTTCCTTATATGCCATCTTTAGACCCCTTATATGAGTATGTAGATCAATTGCGCCGGGTAATAGCAATGTGCCTTGAGGTAATGAAATGTCTGGCTTACAAGTTGGTTTTATTCCCTTAATTTTTCTATCAAACTCTACACATATATTTTTCACTTCACTGTTTATGTATGCTTTTCCACTAATCCACAATTTCATCAAGCCTCATAAATGGACCTTTTATACAAGCTAAGTTGCCCTTTACCTCACATACTCCACACACTCCAAGCATACAGTTCATTTTCACCCACCTCACATAAACCATAGTCTTCTCTTTTGGCAATTTAATCATTGATAAATCTTGAAAGGGAACCGAAACTAAGAATAAATCCGCCTCAAGCTCACTAGGTTCTTCGTAGTTTAGTTTACAATTTATACACTTAGCGTAAACCTTTATTCCTTGCAACTTAGCCATTTTTAAGGGATAAATTAAATCGTGATAATACTCCCCTTTAGCAATACCTATTACTTTCTTAACATTTCTTAGGTTAATTGGATTTCCTAATGGTCCTTTTATCAATATTCTCCTACCTATCTTGTTAAATAATCGTTCAGACTCGATGTATAACTTAAGTATGTTTCTTTCATGATCGTAATCTCCAACTCCTAGCGGTATTTCATTTTCATTGGGAATGATTAGACTGACAAATTGACCTGCTTCAGGATATTTATCAAAATTTATGGTAACTTTATATATATTTCCATCTCTTATTTTCTCCAAAACATCGTAGTACTTCATAGTATCTGCCTTAGCACATCCTCTTCAGTGATATATGTTTCGCAGTATTGACACTTGAGCTTTAGCGGTTTTACAGAGATAGTTAAAAACTTACTTTCAGCTTCTACATCATTATTCGTTATACATTGGGGATTAGGACATTTAACTATACCTTTAACGATCTTTGGCAGCTGCATCTTTCTCTTCTCAACTACATTATAATTTCGAATTATGTTAATAGTTGCGAAGGGAGCAATAAGTGTGATTAAGCTAGCCTCCTTCTCATCTATTTCCCTGTCTTCAATCTTAACTATATCCTTTCTACCTATTTTTTTACTTTCTACATTCATAACTAGAGCTATTCTAAATCCTTCATTTCCCTTTATTCCTAAGATTCTTAACACTGAAAGTGCCCTTCCTGCAGGTATATGATCAATTACTGTACCATTCTTTATCTTACTTACAATTAATTCATTTCCCTTAGTCGGACTTATCATTCCTCATCCCTCATTAAATATCTTATACAGTAAACCCATTCTAACTGGTACGCCTAATGAGGCTTGATAAAAGTATTTAGCTTGTGCCAGCTTATCCACTTTTCTATCTATTTCATTGACTCTTGGCAATGGATGAAGAATAATGCTTCCCTTTTTCATGAATTCTACTAGCTTCGTGTCAACAACATAGCTCTCTTTAACTTTCTCATATTCAACTTCATCCACAAATCTCTCTTTCTGGATACGTGTAACATATAATACATCAATTTCTTGTATAACGTCGTACGGGTTCTCAACTTCAATTGTCTGGTAATTTAATTCCTCTACTATTTCTTTTCTAGCCTTAAGTTGAGGCGGGGAAATCAGAAAGACTCTCTTAGGCTTAAATCTAGTTAAGGCTCTTAATAAGCTATTTACCGTTCTAGCATACTTTAAGTCGCCCAATAATCCAAAGTTTAAATTGTCAATTGTATTAAACACCTTATAAACTGTATAAAGGTCTATAATGGCCTGTGTAGGATGTTCATGCTTTCCATCTCCGGCATTTATTATTGGTACTTCACTTATCTCGCTCGCAAATAGTGAGGCTCCATCAAATTTATGTCTCATTATAATACAGTCAGAGTAATTATTTAACATTCTTACAGTATCAGCTAGATTTTCACCTTTAGCTACAGATGTAGATTCTTCTGAACTAAAGCCAATTACGTTCGCTCCTAATTTAATTCCTGCTGTTTGAAAACTTTGAGCCGTTCTCGTACTAGGCTCGAAAAAAGCTAAAGCTAATACTTTTCCCTCCAAATGCGTCAGCTTGCCTTTAACGTTAGCGAATTTGTCGGCGTATTCAAAGATACTAAAATAGTCCTCTCTCTTTAAATCAAGAGAGGATATAATATGTCTTAATTTCACAAAAGCCCTAGATAGTAATTAGAGGAGAAGTAATTTAAACTCTTTTTCCGAGAATTCTCCCGATGAATTTCGCAGATGTACTGTTTGAAAAGAAAATGCTATTAATTGGAAATTTCGTGCTAACATCAGGGAAGGTCAGTCCTTATTATTTAGATTTAAGATCACTACCAAGCCATTCAGAGTTTTATGACGTTGTAAAATTAGCATTAGAAAAGGTTAAACAGTTACCACATGACATGATAGTAGGAATTGCTACTGGAGGTGTACCTTTAGCCTCCTTCATAGCTTGTAACCTTAGAGAACCCATGGGATACATAAGAATAGAAAAGAAAGGCCATGGGGCTAATAAATTGTTAGAAGTTGATGTAAGAGGAAAGAGGGTACTACTAATAGATGATGTAGCTACCACTGGTCTGTCCTTAGAGAAGGCTTCAGTGGAGATATTAAATCAAGGAGGAAAAGTAACTGACGCATTAGTTATAATCGATAGACAAGAAGGAGCATCAAGAAGATTAGCCAAGATAGGTATTACACTTCATTCACTTTTTAAAATTTCGGAAATTCTCAATGATCTGTTAAAGACCAATAAGATTGAGGAGACCGAGAGAAAAACTATAATGGAATATTTGGTGAAAAACGTTGAAAAATAAAATAATCTTGGCTCTAGACAAACACATCCCCAGAGAAGTTTTACTAGAGATTTCAAACGAAATTCATGGAATAAAGATAGGATTACCCTTTGTCTTAGATGTGGGATTAATTAAATTGAAAGAAATCCTAAACGATATAAAACTTGAAGAAATTATAATAGATTTCAAATTAGCAGATATAGGGTTCGTGATGAAGCAAATAGTTGAAAGGTTAAGCTTCGCTGACGCATTTATAGCTCATTCTTTTGTAGGGATCGAGGGCGCATTAGACGAGTTAAAGACGTTCCTAGACTCACAGAGGAAGAACTTATATCTGGTTGCAGCCATGTCACATAGAGGATGGAATAATGAGTTTAATAATTATATAAAGCAGATAATACAGAAAATTGAACCTAAAGGTATAGTAGTCGGAGCGACTAGGCTTGATACAATAAGAGAATTTAGATTTATGTTCCCTAAAATAACTATAATTTCTCCAGGGGTTGGTACGCAAGGAGCTAACTATGGTGATGCAATTTGTGCCGGTGGAGATTATGAAATAGTTGGAAGAAGCGTCTATAATTCTCCAGATCCAATTAATGAAATAAGAAAGATCAACGAAATTATTCGTAATAAGGTGATGAGTTGTTAAAGAAGAGTTCATCGGAAAGGACGAGAGTAGCGAAAAAATAGCAAAACTTTATGGACTTACTAAGGTAGCAGAGGATATTCATGAAGAATTTGATATTATTCCTTTCACTGATTTTAATTATTTATATGTAAGAAGTAATGTAGAAATAGAACACTCACTAGTTAAGATTGGCAATAATTATAATCTCAGTTATTTTTCGATTTACGATGAAGTCCTAAAAGTATATATGAAATTTCTGAAGGAAGTTATGATGAATTATGCTAAAAGGACTATTTCTTCCGATATAGAGTATATGAACATAATTCTTGAGGATGGTTCATATTACATCTTAGAAGGCGATGAACGTAAGGTCAACGTACCGTTTCCTAAAGGTATAGCTACTTCACACACACACCCCGGAATCTGCTTATTTTCGTATAAAGATCTAGAAACAGCCGATTCCTTGTTTAGTATAGGTTATGTAATAGTTTCAGTTATGAACACTGAATGTATATCATCTCTATATAGGCGCGGAGTTTACACTTTTGAGGATAAGTTATCTCTAAAGGGAACTTCAAATAAATTGAAAAAAGCTAGAACTATGAACGATGTAATTTCAATATATAAAAACTTATCATTTCAGAACTTAAAATTCGTTACTTACCAGATTTAGCTAACATATCTATTGTTGCCTCTGCTATATCTGAGGAGTACCTGGCTATTCTCCTCAAAGACTCGATTACCATAGAAGTTGATGTTACAATTTTTGGACTATCATTACTCTTTATTGCACTCTCTTGCATCTCTGCAAGCTGTTTAAAGATATTAATATTTGAAATTAGATCATGTGAGACATCTTTCTTTCCGTTTAGGAAAGCATTCATTGAAGTCTTATAGGTATCAAGAATATTATATCCTAAATTTGTTAATTCATCTTTTTTGCTAAACTTACTAACGTCTTCAGCTAAAGTGGCAATTCTGTCTGCATGATCCGCCACTCTTTCTATGACCTTAGCTACGGAATAGATATCTACAAGTTGAGCTATATTATAACCTTCAGATTCTAATATACTTAGCATATTCACAGAGAGTGTTAATTGTCTAGCTATATAGAAGAAAAACCTGTCTACCTCATCATCCCTACCAGCTATTTCTTTAGCTAATTCAATATCAGCTAGTCTTATCGACTCCAAAGAGTCTCTTAACATGTTAAATGATATTGTAAATGCCCTAGACATGGCTTTCTTAATTGGTAATTCCTTTTCGTCTACGAGGAACTGTATGGATATAGTATTAGCATCCTCTTCAACAACTTCTGCCCCTAATAATCTTCTCCTTATTTCATCTTTTATTAACATCCTCACAGAAGTAGTCATCTTAGGACAAGAGAATATCACTGAGGAATATCCTGCCATGTAGTGTGCAATAAACTCTCTAATGATTGCTTCAGCAGAAATTTTTTCACAATTTAGAATTTTTCTAAGCTCATTCTGATCACGAGTGTTATTTACTTTAGGCACAATTACTAATCTCATATCTTTATCTTGAACTATTTCAACCTCATCTCCATTCCTTAAAGAAAGTGCTTTAATCCACTCTTTTGGCAGTGAGACTATATAGGTTGATCCTCCAGTTAGCTGAATCTTCCTGGTTATTG
Organism: Sulfolobus sp. A20; assembly: GCF_001719125.1. Classification (NCBI taxonomy): domain Archaea; kingdom Thermoproteati; phylum Thermoproteota; class Thermoprotei; order Sulfolobales; family Sulfolobaceae; genus Saccharolobus; species Saccharolobus sp. A20. The sequence continues at coordinate 542,739 of NZ_CP017006.1, read as the reverse complement.
ATTTACTTGACATAATCTATATAGATCTATGTATTTACTTCATAATAAATTTCTCTTTTCTCCTTCAATTCAGCTATTTTCTTCGCTTCTTCAATAACGCCCTTCGCATCTTCTTTGCTTCTGATCTTAATATCTTTAGGCACATCGATACTTTCGAAAAAGTCTTCGTAAATACCGTCTAATAGTATCGAAATTTCAGGCAGACTACCTATTTCATCTTTGAGCGACTTTATTGCCTCTACTACAGCAGGAGCATCGTTTACTATATAGCCTATATAAATTATTGTCTCAACTTTTATTTCTAATAACTCTAACATCACATCAATAGTCACTAAATAATTCAATACTTTTTCCAATATCTCCGATTCTCTTAGTAACATTTTTGATAAATGAGGAAATCTAGAGACATTTACAAGCGAAGAATTATTGTACATTTCTATCTTTCCTTTTATACCATTCATTAAGCTTCTTACTTTATTTCTAGCAATTCTTATGTTAATGATGAGCTCAGCGAGAGTCTTAGCTTTCCTCTTCACAATGTACTTATTATATGAATTAAGGCTTAAAAGGGATTTGCTATCTATTTTTTATTCATAATTTTTCTTCTTTCCTCTTTTTCTAGATCGTCCAGAATAAATTTGTAAGTCTTATAGAAAGAAGTAAGTTTATATGGGATACCATAGCCGTCGGCTTCTTTGTACACAACATGGTTCTGAATTAAAACTTCGAGGTGATGAATAACTGTTTTATAGTCAATATTTAAAGCTGTAGATATTTGATTTGGGTTTAACGATTTATCTTCAAGTAATCTGACGATTTTTAGCCTAGTCAATCCTCCACGAGAAGAAAAAAACAAAAATTTAAACAGTTTCCTAACTTCCTTTACCTCTTTCTCATTCATTATTCAGAAGTAATTGTGAGTCAACTAGTTTATATTCTTCACTACAATTCTTAACGGTTGGATAACAATTTTCAAACCATAGGATAACCTTGCGAAAAGTTTAAAACATTCTTCTCTAATAAAAATCTTTTCATTAAAAAACATGAAAACTATTTAATTCAAGAATTAACATAAAATGAACTTATGTCAAATTAAAACTGAGATTTAAGAGGGTGAAAAACTAAAAGGGAAATATAGTTCTGTACCTCTCCCTTAAAATGCATATCTTTTTAGTCCCACGGAAGGTGATGTGAAGGCAACTCCACCAGAGAGATAGGGGTAAAACGGTTGAAGATGTTCCGTGGTTTATTACTAATCGAATAGACCGGTTAAGTAATCTCACCGCTTAATAACTATGAAGCAATAAAGGCGAGATAAACCTATAAACAGCCATGAGAGAGAGCCCTTTAAGGTGAAAAACGAGATTAATATCTGATAGTTGAAGCCTTTTCCCTCTTAAGGATATACTCTTTAAGCTTTTTTAACACAGCTACAAGATCCTCATCTTCTGTATAGCATTTTTCATTTAAGGCTAGATATTCAATTTCTGTGTAAACGCCATACTTTCCATGTATATCACCTAACGGGATAGAAAGGTCTAGATAATCCTTTATAAACTCTATATGTCCACATTTAGCTATAATCTGCAAAATACCTAAATCCACTAACCTTTTACGACCGTTCTTACCTACTAAAATCACCCTAGTTCCAACCCTTATTTCATCAAGTTCTAAGAACTCTTTAGCGTCATTAATCTCATTTTCGCCTACTTCAATTACAGACTCTTCGCTCAGTAGGTATTTTTTTATCACATCCCTTAGACTCACAACTTTATTATCTAAAATTTACAGAGTTAAATAAGTTGCTGGCGTGGGAAGAGTTAAGGAAGAAAGCTATAGAGAGGATATATCATGATAGGGAAATAGGATATTTAGATCCAGACATCTGGGATTTCTTAATGGCATTTTATAATTACAGCGAGAAAATTTTCACACAAAGTAGCTGTAGTGGAAGAGTCACAATTGTTGATGCTGAAGTGCCTTGGGATAGGAAAAATTCTTCAGTAATATATAAGAACCACATGGGAATTTCCCTGGAAGACCTTAAAGCTGTCATCAGTAAAGGTCAAGTAAGTAGACTTTGGTTAATAGTACAAGGTCCAATAGTACATGTATATGCTAAGGATATGGACACCGCATGGAATGTTTTACAAATAGCTAGAAACGCGGGATTTAAACATAGCGGAATCTTAGTATCTAACTATAAGGGAATCTTATTAGAGTTGAGAACGGGTGTAAGAATGACGCATTTATTAAAAAATAAAGTAGATGAGAAAGTGGAGAATTTATCTGGTTTAGTTGAAGTAGCTAATGAAGTTTTAAGAAAAGGTAAAGAGAAAATGATAAGACTGACAGAGGCTCTTTCATCTAATTCCAAGAATCCTATGGAATTGAGGAAGAATCCTAAATTGGAGACCTTTTGACAGTAAAACTTCTGTTATCTCTGAAATTGCGTCAATGTAATCTTGTCTATTCCCATCGGGTTGTAAAATTACCTTCTCTGGATTAATTGCTTGAGACTCTACAAATTTCACTACCTCATCTATGTCTTTATGAGGATAAACTATTACAAACTTGTAATATGTGGCCCAATCGTCATCCTTAAAGTTATAGTTAATATTGTGTCCAGAATTACTTAACTTTGGCGAGACCGAAAATACGTCAACAAGCTTCCTTAGTTTTTCTGAAGGCTTTATAGTGCCATTAGTCTCGATTACTATCTTATGACCTAACCTACCCTTTAGTACTTCTGCTAATGGTTCTAAGTTTTGGAGTAATGGTTCACCACCGGTTATTGTGGTCAACTTTATTCTATTGTCTAATCTAGCTACAATTTCATCAATATCCATTAAAGTTCCCACACTCCAAGAATACTTAGTATCACACCAAACACATCTCAGATTACAAGTAGCTAACCTTATGAAGTTAGATGGTCTACCAATTACCTCTCCTTCCCCTTGAATCGAGGTAAATATCTCAATTACTCTGTATTTCATTCTACCTACTAATGTTTAGACGATTTAAAAGATCTTTCTTTAACTCTTCCAAACCTAACCCACTTTCAGCACTTATTTCATACCACTTCATGCTCCTCCTTGATAGCTCTTTTACTATGGAATCATAATTATTAATATCTTTATCATCAATCTTATTTATAACTGGAATTACCACTTTTTTGAAAGTCAAAATTTCCTCAAAGAGATGAATTTGCTCATCGACAGTTAGAATAGAGGAAATTGAAGGATCGAACATGTATACGATTATTCCATCTAAATTTTTTAAAGCATTTATAGCCTTGGCTTCTATCTTATTTCTCTTCTCGTTTGGTCTATCTAAAATACCTGGAGTATCAATAACTTGAACGTAATTATCGTTAATAATTATATGCCCCACATGAATTTCCTTAGTAGTAAATGGATAGTTTGCTACTTCCGGTTTAGCTGTAGAGAGTCTAGATACCAAAGTAGATTTGCCCACGTTAGGAGGACCGGAAACTATAATTGTTGGTAGTGTAGGGTCTATTGCCTTCATCTTCTTCAGTTGAACTGTAACGTCTATTATTTCATCGATATACTTTCTATATTTTCTCAATAGAGAGGAGACTCTACCGAAAGCTTCTCTCATGAGCTTATTAGATTCTCTGGAGTCACTTCTCCTAATTTCTTCCATATATTTTTTTAATATTCGCATAGATACTAAACTGGTTTTTTTAGTTATATATAAATCAACTTTAAGTTTATTAATATCTATTAGAATATTTATGGACTCTACATAAAACGGGTGAAGTTCATCTATCTTAGGAAAACTTAATACAAAATCATAATATTTTTCTATCCTTTGATAATATTCCATTAACCTCCTTATTTCTCTATCCTTTGGCGTATTACCATTTATTTTAGGGAGCCTATGCAACATTATCCTTATAGTATCATCTGCCTTTGCGGGGACTTTTACTTTATCAAATGGATTCAACATATTTTTGTTCCTGGAGGAATCTCTCCATCTACTGTTAGCACTCTAGGTTTTATTCCTTTTTGTTCGTCTTCCTTACATCCAGCGGCTAGCAACATACCTTGACTTTCAAAACCTCTAATTACTCTAGGCTTTAAGTTAGCTATAACTATTATTCTCTTATTTACTAATTCTTCTGGCTTATAATACTCTCCGAGCCCAGCTATGATTTGTCTCTGTTCACTACCTAGATCAACAACTAGTCTCAACAATCTGGTACCTTCTATTCTCTCAGCCTGTTTGACTAAACCTACCCTCAGATCGAGTTTAGCGAAATCGTCTATAGTTACCTGGGAACTCATGTTCTTAAAGAGTCCATATAAGATTATAAGGGTTATCATTTACATAAATAAGTAAATATTAAAGGATTATTTTAGCAAAGTTTTTATACCAGTCATGTAAAATAGTCGTAATGGAGCTAACCAAGATTTCTGAGGGAAAAACGAAGATAGTTTACGAGTATGAGAATAATTACGTATTACTCAAGTTCAAGGATGATATAACCGCTGGTGATGGTCAAAGAAAAGATGTACTAGAGGGTAAAGGCGTATTAAATGCTCAAACCTCAGCCTTATTGTTTAGATTGTTGGAGAGGAATGGAATAGAGACGCATTACGTTGGTATGTATGATGATAGGACGATGGTAGTTAAAAAGCTAAAGATGATCCCAGTTGAAGTAGTGTTAAGGAATATAGCGACGGGTAGTATAGTCAAGAGACTCCCGATAAAAGAAGGTGAAGTGTTTCAACCTCCTATTGTCGAGTTTTTCCTAAAAGACGATAAGCTTCATGACCCATTATTAAATTACTCTCACCTAGAATATTTTAAATTGCTTACAAGGGATGAGGCTAGATATATTGAAGAAGTTATGATAAAAGCAAACGAAGTGCTTTACAATTTTATAAAGAATAAGGGATTTATATTGTATGACTTCAAGCTTGAATTTGGCAGATTAGATAATAAATTAATTATAGGTGACGAGATAAGCCTCGATAGTATGAGGATTAGAGATAGTAATGGAAAAATCTATGATAAAGATTTATACAGAAAGGGATATGATCTCTCAACAGTTAAGAGAGCCTATGAAGAATTCTTGAAGAGAATTATACAATAAATTAGGTGTTAAAAATGATTTATTCTGTAGAATTAATAATAATAAATAAGGATATAGTTAGAGACCCTGAAGGAGAGACCTTACAAAAATATGTTGTAGAGAAGTATAGTAAAAATGTACTAGAAACGAGAGTTGGAAAATATATTAGGTTTAAGATAGAGGCTAGTGACGAAAAATCCGCTAAAGAAATAATTGAAAAAGTTGCTTCAGAAGGCAGATTATACAACCCTATTGTACATAAAATTATTGTAAGAGTGAGTAAAGAATGATCGCAGTTATAAAATTCCCTGGAACTACTTGTGAGTCTGACGTATATAAAGCGTTACTGGAAGCAGGTGTACAAGCAAAAGTAGTAAAGCATCAAGAATTTGATCCAGATAAGTATAGTGGAGTTATACTACCTGGTGGGTTTAGTTTTGGTGATTATTTAAGGGCTGGTAGTATAGCGTCTAATACTGAAGCTGTAAAACTCGTTAAAGAGATTGCTGATAATGGAAAGCCAGTAATTGGAATATGCAATGGCTTCCAAATATTAGTGGAGAGCGGTCTATTAAAGGGCGCATTATTACCTAATTTGAAGCTAAGATTCATTTCTAAATGGACTTACCTTAAGGTAGTAAGATTTGATACCGTCCTAACTCGTGGACTAGGCAAAAATATCATTAGGATGCCTATAGCTCATGCTGAAGGAAGATATTACATAGACGATGTTGACTATGCTAAGTCACACATGGTTATACAGTACGTTGACGAGATGGGAAAACCCACTGAAAAGGCTAACCCTAACGGTTCCCTACTGAATATTGCATCAGTAGCTAACGAGGAGGGGAATGTAATTGGGTTAATGCCTCATCCCGAGAGGGCTTCGTTTAAATTAATTTCACCGGATGGAAGCACGGATGGATTACTTTTATTAAGAGGGTTGGCAAAATGGGCGTAAACTTATTACCTATCGAAATGGATGAGGTAAGAAGAAGATTAGGAAGAGAGCCAAATGAAGCTGAATGGAAAGTACTAGATGCAGTATGGTCTGAGCACTGCTCTTATAAATCATCAAAAGTTTTCTTAAAGAGCTTTCCTACCGAAGGAGAAAACGTAGTGATGGGAATAGAAGACTGGCAAGATGCAGGTGCAATAGATATTGGTGACGGTTGGGCTATCGTCTTAAAAGTTGAAAGTCATAACCATCCATCGGCTGTAGACCCATTTAATGGAGCTGCAACAGGAGTAGGCGGAATAATTAGAGATATAATAAGTAAAGGAGCTAAACCTATTGCATTATTAGATATGATTAGAGTAGGGGATATTAGGAGCGATAGAACTCGTTGGTTGTTAAAAAACATAATAGCAGGAATAGCATTTTACGGGAATAGTATAGGCGTACCAGTAGTAGGTGGTGAATTAGCATTTGATGAATCATTTAACGATAATCCTTTAGTTGATGTGGCTTGTGTGGGTGTAGTTAGAAAGGATAAAATAATTCCTAGTGTAGTTAAAGAGCCTGGGTTAAAGTTAGTTTTAGTAGGTTTGACTGGGGTTGACGGTTTAGGTGGGGCTTCTTTTGCTTCAAGAAAATTGAGCGGAGAAGACGAAATTGGGGCTGTTCAAATAGCTGATCCTTTTGCTGGCAAAATAGTTTTAGACGCAACACTAGAGGTTTCAGATAAGGTAGAAGCTATAAAAGATTTAGGTGGAGGAGGCCTCGCAGTAGCTGTGACTGAAATCGCAAATGGACTAGGGGCAATAGTGAATATAGAAAAAATTCCTCTGCGGGTTAAGGGAATGGATCCAATAGACATAGTCGTGTCTGAGACACAAGAAAGAATGTTGTATGCAGTTAAACCTAATAAAGTAGATGAAGTTTGTGAGATTTTTAAACAATACGAATACCCATGTACGGTAATAGGCGAGATAGTTAAAGATCCTTATATAAAGTTTAGGTATAATAACAAGGATATAGTAACACTACCCTCTGATATTCTGCTTAACCCTCCTAGATTTATTTGGCCAATAAGAAGAAAGGAAAAAGATAGTGTTAAAAAAGAGACAAAATCTTCTATATCTCTTAAGGATGCCTTATATACTGTTCTATCTCATCCTGATTTAGTAAGTAAAGAGTGGGTGTATAGTCAATACGATTATGAAGTTAATACTTCTACTGTAGTTAAGCCTGGAGAAGCTGATAGTGCAGTATTACTTTTGCCTAACGGAAAACTATTAGCAGTGAAAGGTGATGCAAATCCAGATCTATGTGAAGAAGACTCCTATGAATGCGGTAAAGGTATATTTGCTGAAGCTTACAGGAATCTAGCGTCAGTTGGGGCTAAGGGAATAGTTGCAGTCGATCACCTTCAGTTTGGAGATCCTAAAAAGCCAGAAGTTTACAATGATTTTGTAGACGCAGTTAGAGGCATAGGAGAAGCAGCCAGATTTTTCAACATACCTATTGTAGGTGGTAAGGTTTCATTCTATAACGAGAATAACAGAGGTATTCCAATAAAGCCCACTCCATTAATAGTTATGGCTGGTATTGTACAAGGGAAATTCTTGAGGAACAGAGTTGAGGAAGATACTTACATAGTACTCTTAGGATATACTAGGGGAGAATTAGGTGGTTCATTATTTTCAAAAATATTTAATGTTATATCTGATGTCCCTAAGGTTAGACTTCAAGAGGATTTACTAGCATCACAAGTTGTTCTGGAATTAATCAACGATGAAAAGATAATTTTTGCAAAAGACGTTAACAAAGGTGGTCTGGCTTATTCATTATTTAGTATCGTTCATAATGGATTTGGAGTTAGCATAAATGATAAAAATGTAATAGCAGATACTGATGATTTAAAAAGAATTTTATTTTCAGAAAGTAGTGGAAGATTCATATTATTATCTAATGATCCAGATTGGATAATAAGGAAAGCAAACAGTAAGGGAATAGTTGCCTCGGTTATAGGAAATGTCGATAAAAATTCTGGTGTTTTAGAGATAAATGGTGAAAAATTCGATTTAAACAAGCTCGTTGATTATTATCGTTATTTCCTTGAGGAGGAGATGATTAATGGTTAAACTACATGAAAATTGTGGAATTTTTGCTATATCGTCAAGATATCCAATCAATATACAGTTAGTTGTAGAGGGGCTGAAATTACTTCAGCATAGGGGACAAGAGTCAGCTGGCATATCTTACTCAGAAAGGGAAAAGGTATATACTATTAAAGGGTTAGGGCTAGTAGAAGAAGTATTTAGGGACAAGCTAGAAAAGATAATACGTAATGGTATAGGACATGTAAGATATTCAACGACCGGAAGTAGCTCAATTGATGAAGCACAACCTTTAGGCGACTCTGATATTGTAGTAGCGTTTAATGGTACAATAAGTAACTATTATAAATTTGGCTCATTCAAAACTGATACTGAGTACATCTACTCATTCTTCAAAAAGAGGATAGTTAAGGATAGTATAATTGAGACTGTGAAGAATTTTATGGAAAATTCTGATGGAGCGTACTCCGCTTTAATTCTAATGAGTGACGGTAAGATAATAGGAATGAGAGACCCTCTTGGATTTCATCCATTAGTCTTAGGTAAATTAAATGATTCTCTAATACTTTCATCAGAGGATTCAATAATAAGACAATTAGGTGGGAAAATCATAAAGCATGTAAAACCGGGAGAAGTGATAATTTTAAAGGACGGTAGGATAATTTATGATGAAGTATTAGCTAATAGTACTTTATCCGCTACTTGTTCTTTTGAATATATATATTTCGCAAGATCAGATACCAACATAGATGGCTATTCAGTTTACTTTGCTAGGTACAGAATAGGAGAGATATTAGCGGAAAAACACCCTGCCGACGGAGACATTGTAATTCCAGTTCCAGATTCGTCAAGACCAGTAGCTTTGGGCTTCTCTAGGAGGAGTAAAATTCCGTTGGAGGAAGCATTAGTGAAAACTTTATCGTCGATAAGATCCTTCATTATGCCAAGCCAAGATAAGAGGAAAGAAGTCCTTGAAGAAAAATTTGGAGTAGTAGAAGAAGCAGTAAGAGGGAAGAAAGTTATACTAATAGACGATTCTATAGTTAGAGGAAATACCATGAGGAGAATAGTAAGTATACTACGAAATGCAGGCGCAACTGAAGTGCATATACGAGTTGGCTCACCCATGATCAAATATCCTTGCTATATGGGAATAGATTTCCCTAAGAGGGATGAGCTAGTAGCTTATAATAGGACAGAAAGGGAAATAAGTAAAGAACTATTGGCTGACTCAGTAGAGTACTTAACAGTAGATGAGCTAATTCAGGCTATAGGGAGGAAAGATTTATGTGTAGCTTGTTTTACTGGAAATTATCCATTAAAGTTTAAATATGATATTTCTGAGTTAGAAAAAATATTTGGAAAGTGATAAAAAATGGCAGGAATCCTCGGAATTTTAGCCTTCGATGAAGTATGGAACATCTCGAAGTTCTTATACTATGGAATTATTGGATTGCAACATCGAGGCTATTCAAAAAGTGGTTTAGCTTTACTCAAAGACGGAAAAATAACTTTAATAAATCAAGATGTTGCACCTGAGGATCTAAATATCGAGGGATTAAGTGGCTGGGCGGGAATAGGTTACGCAGGGACTAGGCATAAATATCCGATAATTTCTGGGGAAGGTTCTATAGTTGTGGATGGAGAAGTGAAGGATAATGACATATTTGCAGAGTTATTTAAAGATCCAGAGAGTGTTATAGAAAGGCTTAAAGCACCTATATCATTTATTGGTATAAGCAAAGAGGGTCAATTAATAGCATATAGAGATGAATTTGGACTAAAACCAATAAGTATAGGAGGTTTTGGGTTTGATTTAGCTGTAGTGGCGTCAGAACCAACAGCTATGTATGTTATCGGGGCTGAATATAAAAGAGATATAAATCCTGGAGAAATGATAATAATTGATAAATATCATATTGAAAGCAAGCAGGTAAGAAAACCTAAGAAGTCCTATTGCGCAATTGAATATATCTATCAGGCTAGAATAGATAGTAAAGTAAATGAAAGAGAAGTATATGATTTGAGGCTAAGAATAGGAGAACAGTTAGCGATTGAAAGACCTTTAAACGCTGATACGGTAATAGGAGTACCAGAAACTGCGCTACCTTTTGCTATAGGTTACTCAAGGAAATTAGGCTTACCTATGGATCTAGGATTTACTAGAACCGGAAGTCCAATTAGGACTATGTTAGCTTCAGATAGCTTTTTGAAAATAGTTGGAGTTCAATTAAAGCTAAATCCAATAAAAACTGCAGTTAAGGGAAAGAGAGTAGTGCTCATAGATGACTCAATGGTTACCGGGACTACTATAAAGAACACCGTATTTAATTTAAGGAAACTTGGAGCCAAGGAAGTTCATGTACTTATCGGAAGTCCTAAACTAATCTCAAATTGCCCATATGGGATTGAAGTGCCTGAGGAGAAGGAATTGATTTCTGCAAATCTAAACGATTCTGAAATAGCAAAAGTGCTTGGAGTAGACTCTATTTATTGGCTCAGCTTAGAAGGGCTAATTAAGGTAATAGGTCATAACTCATTATGTTTAGGTTGTATGACAAAAAAATATCCTGTGGTGATCTGAGTGAAAGTTCTTTTAATCGGAGATGGGGCTAGAGAGCATTCATTAGCTTATTCTTTGGGAAAATCTCCAAAAGGCTACAAGGTATTTGCACTTTCCACTTATATTAATCCAGGTATAAATGAAGTAGTAAAGAATACTAATGGAGAGTATTTTATCGGAGATACTTCATCAGTGGATAGAGTAAAGGAAGTAATAAAGAGAGTTAGTCCAGATATTGGGGTTATTGGTCCGGAAGACCCCTTATTCCATGGAATAGCTAACGTATTTAAAGAGGAAGGTATTCCCGTGTTTGGACCATTAAAGGAAACAGCTAAGATAGAAGAGTCTAAAGCCTGGGCAAGACAACTCATGTGGAAATACTCCATTCCGGGAAGATTGAAATATAGGACGTTTTATACAATCGAGGAAGCTGCAGAATTTATCTTAAACTACGGAGGTTCAATAGCGATAAAGCCAGCTGGTCAAGTAGGCGGAAGGGGAGTTAAAGTAGTTGCAGATTTAGAAGCATATCTGTCACAAGATAAGAGAGATGCATTAAGTAGGAGTGTATCGGGTATTGGAAATTTGTATAAGAAAGAAGGAGAACCAAAGATAATAATAGAAGAGAAAGTAGATGGACCAGAATATACCCTACACGTGATATCTGATGGTTACTCTACTCTACCTCTACCCCTTGCTCAAGATTACAAAAACGCATATCAAGATGGGATTGGACCAGAGACTGGAGGTATGGGCTCTATTTCTGGACCAGATCATCTCTTGCCGTTTATTACAGAAGACGAATACGTTTCAACCTATGAAATTATTAAGAAAACTATTAACGCAATATATGAAGAGACTAAAAAGAATTATGTAGGAATAATAGCAGGACAAATGATGTTAACAGAGTTATGGGGACCAACAGTAATTGAATTCTATTCGAGATTTGGTGATCCTGAGGCATCAGCTATAATTCCGAGGGTTGACTCTGATTTTGGAGAGATAATAGAGCTAACGGCAACTGGTCATCTGAGCAAGGCAAAAATCAAAGTGAAAGAGGAGTCATCTGTAGTTCGTGCAGTTGCCCCTCTAGGCTATCCAATTTCAAAACAGATGGCAAGTAATCATAAGATTATGTTGGACTTAAATAAAATAAAGGAAGTTGGTTGTATTGTATTTTTCGGCTCTGTGGCGTTAGAAGGGATGCAACTGATAACTAAAGGATCTAGAGCTTTAGAACTAGTTTGCATTGGAGATTTTAACACTGCCTCAGAGAAGTTAGATAAGTGCATAAACTATATTCATTCTGATACTAAGCTAATATATAGACATGATATTGGTAAGAATATAACAGAGCATATAGAAAAGGCAGAAATTGTAAGATACTCTTATAAAAATAGAATAAGAAATGGTACTCTTGGATCTTCTGGCATATGGAGTCCTAATGGTGGACTATGGTGAGCGAGGAGTATAAGAAAGCTGGAGTGGACTTAAACAAATTACGAAGTTATCATTCTGTAATTTCTAATGCAATTTCTAACACATATAAAAATACTGTTTTAGGCGCAGGGCACTACGCGGGTATAATAAGAATAGAAAATTTGAACATAGCTATCCACACTGATGGAGTAGGAACTAAGACATTACTAGCATTAAAGGCTGGAATTGTAAAACCAGTTGGAATAGATTGTGTAGCAATGAACGTCAATGATCTAATATCCGTAGGTGCAAAGCCAGTAGCTTTAGTAGATTATTTAGCATTTGAAAGACCAATGGACGATGTACTTACTCAATTGATGGAAGGACTAGTGGAAGGTGCAAAGGAGGCTAATGTAGAAATAGTTGGTGGTGAGACAGCTTTCATGCCTGACGTGATAAAGGGATTTGATTTATCGTGCACTGCAATAGGAATTGTAGATAAGTTGAAAACTGGTTCTGAAATAAGACCGGGAGATGTCGTTTTAGGCTTAGAAAGTAATGGTATTCACGCTAATGGATACTCATTGATCAGAAAATTAGTTGATCAAGGAAGAATTTCATTAGAGCAATATAAAGAACAATTATTATCTCCTACAAAAATTTATGTCAAACCAGTTTTAGAGGTAATAGACAAAGTTAAGGGTGTTGCTCACATTACTGGAGGCACTTTTACTAAACTTAAAAGACTTACTAGTTATAAGATAGTTTTAGATATGCCAGATCCACCTGAAATCTTTAAAATTATTGAAAGAGCTGGGGTACCACATGAAGAGATGTATAAAATTTTCAACATGGGTATTGGTTTAGTTCTATTTGTTTCAGAGGAACTTAGTGATGAGGTAAAAAGTGAGATAAGAAAATACGTAAATGTTTATGAAATAGGTAAAGTATATGAGGGAAGCGGAATTGAGATAAAGAGTTATAAGAACGTTATTCTTTATTTATAGAATTATGTGTATACCTTTTAAACTCTAAAGAATATAGAGGGTTCCAGTGACCTCTATATGAAACAAACAGATATAAAGTCTTTAGTAAATTATGTAGCTTTAAAAATATTAGGTGGAAGCGACTATCTATTGGATGCATTAGAAGAATACTTAGTTAAAGGTGAAGGACCAGCTACAGTTGCATATAAATATAATATCTCAAAACATCAGCTCCGTGGCTATGCCCAAAGGATCATCGAGAAAAGTGGAAGCGAAGGGAAAGCTAAAAAGCTCGTACCCATACTCAAAGAAATTTCAACAGACTTAAAGCCAATAGTGAAGAAGTCAAATGACGGCTCATATGAATGCTCAATTTGTAACATTATTTTAGCTAAGGAAGATAGTGAAGAACACGTGAGAAAATATCATAAAGATATTTTAAATGAAGATATTAATAACATGATCTCTAAATTGGAAAAGATAAAAGAGAAACTACAACAAAACAAAGCCGTAATATTTACTTCGGCAAGTTAATGCTTTTTTATATGTTCCGATCTTCAATAATGATTAATTCGAATTATAATTCAACACTTAGGTTTTTATTAATGTATGGGGGTTAGATATAATATGAGAAAAGTAGTTAGCGTAAGGTTAAGGGAAGACATTCTGAGGGACGTGGATGTTTACACCAGAAAACTAGGATTAGGAAGTAGAACAGAATTTATAAAAGAGGCTCTCGATTTCTATATAAAGAGAAAGGCTAAAGGAAACCTTTAACATTCTATACATAAAGAAAGCCTTATTTTAATGATCTCAAGTATTTTTAAGCTAGTTTTTCACGTTCTTTTCTGAAATGAAAATCGTCTTAGCTTACTCGGGTGGACTGGATACCACAGTTTCAATAAATTGGCTAAAGGAAACCTTTAAGGCTGAAGTTATAACAGTTACAGTAGACGTTGGACAAAGAGACGATTTCAAAGAGATTGAGAAAAGGGCATATATTGCAGGTTCTTCTAAGCATTATACAATAAATGCCATAGATGATTTTGCTGAAAAATATATAAAATATGCAATAAAACTGAACGGGCTATATGAAGGAGTATACCCTTTATCAACAGCTTTAGCTAGACCGTTAATAGCTGAAAAGGTAATTGAGGTAGCTAGAAAAGAGAAAGCTGACGCAATAGCTCACGGTTCTACCTCGAAGGGAAATGATCAAGTAAGATTCGATCTAATGATAAAAGCATTATATCCAGAGGCTAAGATTATTGCCCCAGCTAGAATATGGGACATGACAAGGGAAGAGGAAATAAAGTACGCTAAAGAAAAGGGTATACCGATAAAGACTGAAAGTAGTAAGTATAGTATAGATGAGAATCTTTGGGGAAGAAGCATAGAGGGGGATATTATATCTGATCCATCAGTCGAAGTTCCGGAAGATGCCTTTGAGTGGACTAAACTGACTAACACTGGAAAGGAAGAGATAAGTGTAGAATTTGAAGATGGTTTACCAATAGCAATAAATGGAGAAAAAATGGATCTAAGCAAAATAGTTAGTCTTTTAAACTTAAAGTTAGGAAGTCATGGATTTGGAAGAGTAGAGCATATAGAAAATAGAGTAGTTGGATTTAAATCTAGGGAGGTATATGAAGTACCCGCTGCTTTAGGCATAATAATGATGCATATGGATTTAGAGAAGACGGTATTTACACCGGCTGAACTGAGATTTAAGAGGTATGTTGATCAGCTTTGGAGTGACCTAGTATATCAAGGGTTATGGATAGAACCACTCAGAGACACGTTAAACAAGATAGCTGAAGAGATGAATAAGTGGGTTGAAGGGGAGGTAAAAATTGAGGTGAGTAATGGTGTATTAAGAATACTTGGAAGAAAATCAACATACTCTCCCTACTCAGAGAAGATTGCAAGCTACAGCAAAGGATGGTATCCTAGTGATGAGATGGCTAGAGGATTTATCGAAATCTGGGGACTCCATTCAGTGCTAGCCAGAAGAGTGAGGGGAGAATAAGTGTTATATAGAAGTTGGGGATCAAGTAAAGACGAAGTCTTATCCTTTACCTCTTCCATAGATAGTGACAATTTCATATTAGAGGAAGTTAAATTAACAATGAAAGCTCATATTATTAACTTATATTTAAATGGATATATTAGTAAGATCACTACAAAGAAATTATTAATTGCGTTAAAAGAATTCAAAGAGCTGAGTAAAGAATATGAAGATATACATGAGGCATTAGAGGATTTCTTAATATCTAGAGTTGGTGATGAGGCTGGTTGGATAGGTTTAGGAAGAAGTAGAAACGATCATGTAGCTACTGCATTAAGAATAAAACTCAGAAATGAGATAATAGAAATACTAAGCAAAATAAACAAACTAAGGGACGTATTACTGAAGAAAGCTAAAGAACATACTAATACAATATTTCCCTCATTTACACATCTTCAGCAGGCTCAACCAACAACATTCTCACACTATCTAACCTACATAGAAGAGGAGTTATCAACGAATTGGGACTTATTATTTTCAGAATTAAGTAAGGTTAATAGATCCCCTTTAGGGGCAGGAGCGATAGTTGGCACTAATGTGAAATTAGATAGATTCAAAGAAGCAGAATTGTTAGGATTTGAAGGAATTGTCTATAATACGATTTCAGCAACTTCATCCAGAGCTGATCTAATATCAGCTATTTCCCAGTTAGTTACTCTAATGGTGACGTTAAGCAGAATAGCCGAGGATATGGTTATTTACTCATCTAATAAAATAGTTACACTACCTGAAACACATGTTGCAACTAGTAGCTTAATGCCTCAAAAGAGAAATCCGGTGACAATGGAAATATTAAGAGCTAAGGCAGGGGAAGCTATAGGATTCTTAGTATCATTACTTTCTATCTATAAAGGGTTGCCCTCGGGATACAATCTAGATTTACAAGAGATGAACAAATATTACTGGATTACAACAGATTATATTAAATCTTCTCTCGAAATTTTAATTTCACTTTTTGATAATATTAAAATTAATAATGTTGAACTAGACTCATCAACTCTGGCAACAGATGATGCAGAACTGCTATCTCTTCAGCATAAAGCACCATATAGGTATGCTTATTTTGAAATAGCTAAAAGGGTTAAAGAGGGTTCATATAAGCCAACTTTAAATATAAGAGATTCGATTAAAATGAAGGCAGTAATCGGATCTCCTAATTTTGATTTAATAACTAATTTGATAAAAATAAGAGAAGATAAATTGCATGAAGATGTAAAAAAACTAGAAAGTTACAATATGAACATAAATTCTAAACTGGGAGAGCTAAGGGTGTTAGAAGATGAAATCGAACAAGGATCATGAGGTAGGATATCTTTACCTTGAAGACGGAACGTTCCTACAAGGCTACGCGTTTGGCGCTAAAGGTATAAGAGTAGGTGAAGTCGTTTTCACTACCGCTATGAACGGGTATGTGGAAAGTTTAACTGACCCATCATATAAGGGGCAAATACTAGTAATAACACACCCACTGGTAGGAAATTACGGTGTACCAGACAAGATATACGAGAACGGAATATTAACAAATTTCGAATCAGAGAAGATTCAGATTGAAGGCCTGGTAGTTACAGAAAATACTTATCCAGATAAGTGGAACGCTAAAATGTCGCTTCATGATTGGCTTAAATTAGAGAATGTTCCGGGAGTGTCTGACGTAGATACTAGAATGATTGTTAAAAAGATCAGAAGCTTTGGCACAATGATGGGAATTATAGCTTCGGCACTAGAAGTAGATGATCCTAGAAAGTATTTAGAGAAGAGGTACGACGAAATAAACTTTACTCAATACACCTCACCCAAATCTCCTATATTTCATCCAAATACTGGGAGCATGATAGTCGTTATAGATTGTGGAATAAAACATGGAATTCTATACCAACTTTACAAGAAAGGATTCTCGATAGTCAGAGTCCCATGTAACTATGATGCTAATCAAATAATTGAATATAATCCCAAAGGTATTGTATTCAGTAATGGTCCGGGAAACCCTAACTTATTGGATAAGCAGATCAACACGTTCTCAGAATTAATGGAATATAAGATTCCTACACTAGGAATTTGTTTAGGACATCAAATTGCCACCTTGGCTTTGGGTGGAAAAATTACAAAAATGAAATTTGGTCATAGAGCGATTAATAAACCAGTAATAGATACTTTAACTAACAAATGTTACATTACAACTCATAATCACGGCTACGGTATAATATCTAAGGAGGACATACCCCAAAATACTAAAGTATGGTTCTTCAACCCAGATGATGGAACTATAGAAGGTTTGATTCATGAGAAAATGCCTTTAATCACTACCCAATTTCATCCAGAAGCCAGGCCCGGACCTTGGGATTCAACTTTCGTGTTTGACAAATTTAAAGTCATGGTGAATGGAAAATGAGGGAGAGTATCAGAAAAGCATTAGTAGTTGGGTCTGGCCCTATAAAAATAGCGGAAGCAGCTGAATTCGACTATAGCGGTTCGCAAGCATTGAAAGCACTTAAAGAAGAAGGTATACAGACTATTCTAGTTAATTCAAATGTAGCTACAGTCCAAACTAGTAAGAAGTTTGCTGATAAGCTATATATGTTACCTACTGTTTGGTGGACTGTTGAAAAAGTAATTGAAAGGGAAAGACCAGATGCCATATTAATAGGTTTTGGAGGGCAAAGTGCATTAAATGTAGGGGTAGATTTACATAAAAAAGGCATTCTACAGAAGTATGGCGTAAAAGTACTAGGTACGCCGATAGAAGGCATTGAAAAAGCGTTAAGTAGAGAGAAATTCAGAGAAACCATGATCGAGAATAACCTTCCAGTACCACCAAGCCTTTCCGCTAGAAGTGAAGAAGAGGCAATTAAGAACGCTAGAATAGTGGGATATCCAGTAATGGTAAGAGTAAGCTTTAACCTTGGCGGTAGAGGTTCATTAGTTGCGTGGAGTGAGGAGGACTTGAAGAAAAATATCAGAAGAGCCTTATCTCAGAGCTATATTGGAGAAGTTCTTATTGAGAAGTATTTACATCACTGGATAGAGCTGGAATACGAGGTGATGAGAGATAAGAAAGGCAACTCAGCTGTCATAGCTTGTATAGAGAATTTAGACCCAATGGGAGTACACACTGGAGAATCAACTGTAGTAGCTCCTTGTCAAACCCTTGATAATTTAGAATATCAGAACATGAGAAAACTATCAATAGAGGTAGCCAAATCAATTGATCTAGTGGGAGAGTGCAATGTACAATTCGCACTAAATCCAAAAGCATATGAATATTATATTATAGAAACTAACCCTAGAATGTCTAGGTCAAGTGCCTTAGCAAGTAAGGCGACAGGTTATCCATTAGCATATGTATCAGCGAAGCTAGCGTTAGGTTATGAGTTGTATGAAGTAATAAATAAAGTATCTGGAAGGACTTGCGCGTGTTTTGAGCCAAGTCTAGATTATATAGTAATAAAGATACCAAGATGGGATCTCGATAAGTTTGAAAATGTTGATCAATCACTGGGCACTGAAATGATGAGCGTAGGAGAAGTAATGAGCATTGGTAGATCATTTGAAGAAAGTTTACAAAAGGCGATAAGAATGTTAGATCTCGGCGAACCTGGTGTAGTTGGAGGAAAAGTATACAACTCCAAAATCACTAAAGAAGAAGCGTTAAAGAACTTAAAGGATAGAAGACCGTATTGGTTCCTTTATGCAGCTAAAGCCTTCAAGGAAGGAGCGACAATTGAGGAAGTTTATGAAGCTACTGGAATTAATAAGTTCTTCTTAAATAAAATAAAGAACCTAGTAGAATTTTATGAAAGTTTGAAAAAAGAGGGAAAAATTAATAATGAAACGATAAAATTTGCCAAGAAATTAGGTTTCAACGACGAACAATTAGCTTTAGCATTAAGGTTACCAGTAGAGGAAATAAGGAAGTTAAGAGAAGAGCATAAAATATTTCCAGTAGTCAAACAGATAGATACTTTAGCTGGGGAATGGCCAGCCGTAACAAATTACATGTACTTAACTTATAACGGCTTACAAGACGATATAGAATTCTCGTCTGGAAACAAGTTATTAATTGTAGGAGCTGGCGGGTTCAGAATAGGAGTTTCGGTAGAGTTTGACTGGAGTGTTGTTTCATTATTAGATGCTGCTCAAAGATATTTTGACGAGGTTGCTGTATTAAACTTTAACCCAGAGACTGTATCCACAGATTGGGATATAACTAGAAAACTATACTTTGATGAGATCTCAGTTGAGAGAATATTAGATCTAATCAGAAAGGAAAACTTCAGATACGTAGCTACGTTTTCAGGAGGACAAATAGGAAATAATATAGCTAAGGGGCTAGAAGAAAAAGGAATCAAACTATTAGGCACTTCCGGAAGTTCAGTGGATATGGCAGAGAATAGAGAGAAATTCTCTAAATTATTAGATAAGTTAAATATACCTCAACCTCAGTGGATATCTGCGTCAAGCCTAAACGAGATTAAGAAGTTTATAAACGAAGTGGGATTCCCAGTGTTAGTAAGGCCAAGTTATGTATTAAGTGGATCATCCATGAAAATAGCGTACAATGAGGATGAGCTATATGAGTATATAAGGAAGGCAACAGAAATATCGCCCAAACACCCTGTGGTAATATCTAGATATATTGAAGATGCTATAGAGGCTGAAATTGACGCGGCGTCTGACGGTAAAAAAGTGTTAGGAATTTTAATGGAACACGTGGAAGAAGCGGGAGTTCATAGCGGAGATGCAACGATGTCTATACCGCACAGAAAATTATCAGATCAAAGTGTAGCCATGATGAGAGAATACGTAATTAGATTAGCTAATGAAATTAACATTAAAGGACCATTTAACACTCAGTTTGTTGTCAAGAATAATATACCACATATTATCGAACTTAACTTAAGAGCGAGCAGATCAATGCCATTTAGTAGTAAGGCTAAGGGTATTAACATAATTTCGGCAAGTATGAAGGCGATATTTGAAGGGTTTGATTTTAATGAAGAATACTATGAGCCTGAGTCAAAGTATTGGGCTGTGAAAAGCCCTCAATTTTCTTGGGCACAACTAAGAGGAGCTTATCCGTTCCTAGGCCCTGAAATGAAGAGTACCGGCGAAGCTGCAGCATTTGGTGTAACTTTCTATGATGCTTTACTAAAATCATGGCTCTCCTCTCTACCAAACAAGATTCCAAGTAAGGATGGTGTTTCCTTAGTATACGGTGAGAGAAATATACAATATCTTGAAAATGCGATAAAGAATTTAAATAAGTATGGATTAATAGTTTATACCTTGTCCGAAGTCGAAGTCAAGGGAGCAATTCCAATAGATAAACAGAAAGCAGAAGAACTGGTGAGATCTAAGAAGGTACAACTGATTATAACAGATGGATACTTGAAAAAAATAGATTATAGTATTAGAAGGTCGGCTGTGGATTACAATATACCTATAATTCTTAATGGGAGACTAGGTGAGGAGCTCAGTAAAGCATTCCTAGTTTCGGATTCTTTAACATATTATGAAGTTTCTGAATATGGTGGTGGTATATAGAAATGAAAATAGCGTTAATAACAGATATTATAAGACAAGAGGAGAAATTCATAATAAAAGCCCTTAATAGCAAAAGCATTGACTATGATGTAATAAATGTTGGACAAGAACCATTACCATTTAATAAAGAACTTAGAAAATATGATGTAGGAATTATAAGACCAGTCAGCATGTATAGAGCTTTGTATTCATCAGCAGTGCTAGAAGCCGTAGGAGTTCACACGATAAATTCCACGGAAGCTATAAGCACTTGTGGAGATAAGATATTAACGTATTCAAAATTATTCAGAAATGATGTTCCAATACCCGACTCTATAATTGCAACCTCTTCAGATGCAGTAATGAAAGCATATGAGCAAATTGGATTTCCACTAATCGATAAACCTCCAATTGGAAGCTGGGGTAGATTAGTATCACTAATCAGAGACGTATACGAAGGAAAGACAATAATTGAGCATAGGGAAATGTTAGGAAATAGTGCATTAAAGGTTCATATAGTTCAAGAATACATAAAGTATACTAATAGAGATATAAGATGTATAGTTATAGGTGAGGAAACTATTGGATGTTACGCCAGAAATATACCGCCTAACGAATGGAGAGCTAACGTCGCATTAGGAGGAAATCCTACTCCAATAAATTTAGATGATAAGTTAAAGGAGTTGAGTGTTAAGGCTGCTAAGATAGTAAGAGGAGAATTCATATCGATTGATATCCTTGAACATCCGACTAAAGGTTATGTGATAAATGAATTAAATGATGTACCTGAATTCAAGGGTTTCATGTTAGCTACCGGAATAAACGTGGCTGAAAAATTAGTAGATTATATTATCAAGACTTACCGATCTTAGCTAGAAATATATCATGGTTAGTCTCTTCTAAAATCTTTCTCAAAGCATCAATTTTTTGTCGTAGTCCAGGTACTAACGACTTTGGATACTCAAATCCCCATAATAGTTCGTACAACTCTTCCATTATATTATAGATCTTCTCGGCTTCATCAATGCTACTCCTCTTTAACAATTCTAAAACTCTTCTCCTCATTTCACCTATAGCGTCAGCAATCCCAGTGATATAGTAAATATCAGGAATTCCTAATTCATTAGGTAATTTTAATTTTTCACTAAAGTACATCGAGATTATCACAGTAGCCTCCGCTAACTCTTGAAAAGCAGTTCCAACATCACCATATAGCATTTCTGGAAAGTTTTTAATGATAGATCTTATCTCATTAGCTTTTTCTATTGCTTGGTGATATTTTTTTAACGCTTCTTCTTTTTTACCCCTATGAGATAAAGAGATCGTCTCTCCACAATATCTGATTAATTCTCTAGCAAGTAACAGTAGTTTCTCTCTGCTATCAAACCTCTCCAAAAGAGAGTTATTAACTGAACCTAAATATCTCTTAATTTCTTCCAATATCTCGTTACTCATTGTATTCCCAAATAGTAGAGAAAATTAACTTTTAAGAGTTTTGGGTTATAACGTAAGTATACAAGTTAACCAGTTAAAAAGAACAAGATTTTTCCATTCAAAGGTATAATGAATTATTTTGGACCATAATAGAATTAATAACTAAGAATATTGACTGCTAAACAGTAAAGAAGGCGTAAAGTTTTTGCCTAGTTCTCAAGACAATTAAAGGATGGAAAAATACTTATACTGTTTATACATGTTTAAAAATATGGAAAATGTTCGAACAGTATCAGTCATAGGGGCTGGCATTATAGGGGCTGGCTGGACTGTATTGCTCGTAACTAAAGGTTACAAGGTAAACTTCTATACTGAAAAACAAGAAACGCTAAATAAAGGAATAGAGAAAGTTAAAAATTATTTAACAATATTAAGAGAAGTAGGAATAATCGATAAGGGATATGAGGATTACTTAAATAACATTTCAATGACAACCGATTTGGATAAGGCAATAAGTAATACAGACTTTGTTATTGAAGCAATAATAGAGAATTATGATGCTAAGAAGAAGCTATTTAAATATCTTGATTCTAAATTGGATAAAGAAATAGTAATAGCTAGCAGTACTTCCGGACTATTAATGACTGAGATACAAAAAGCCATGGATAGATTTCCGGAAAGAGGTATTATAGCACATCCTTGGAATCCTCCTCATTTACTACCTTTAGTTGAAATTGTACCTGGAGAAAAAACATCAACAGATACTATAGAGAAAACGAAAAAACTTATGGAGAGTTTAGATAGGGTTATAGTAGTATTAAAGAAGGAAGTACCTGGATTTATAGGTAATAGACTTGCTTTTGCCTTATTCAGAGAGGCTGTTAATCTAGTAGATGAAGGAGTTGCTACTGTAGAGGATATAGATAAAGTTATGACGGCAGCAATTGGTCTTAGATGGGCCTTTATGGGACCATTTTTAACCTATCATTTAGGAGGTGGAGAAGGTGGTATTGAGTACTTCTTCTCAAGAGGATTTGGATACGGAGCTAATGAGTGGATGTCCACGCTGGCTAAATGGGATAAGTTTCCATATACTGGTGTAAAGAGGGTTATAGATCAAATGAAGGAGTATGAGACAATAAAGGGGAAAAGCTTTCAAGAACTGTCCAAGTGGCGAGACGAAATGCTAATAAAGGTGTTTAAGCTGGTATGGGGTAACAGGGGTAATAATAAGAATAAATAAAAACATTTTTATAGTCTTTTTACATTATTTATCCTCTTCTTTAAACTCTAAAATTCCTAGATTCTCTATTAAGCCTGAATCTGTAACGTCAAACAGAATAGCGTAGTCTTCTCCAATATTCACGTGGTAGTGAATTTCATTAGCTGGAACTACAAACACATCGCCTGACTCCCATTCTAACTTTTTATCACCTACTATGGAATATCCTCTGCCTTTCACCACTAAATATATTGAGGCCATGTTATGGGAATGTGGCTTGGTTGAATGTCTAGGTTTAATGAGTTGAAATCCTGCCATCATAGTAGGTGTAAGTCCTCTATTTCTTTCCGTAGAAGTAGAATAAAACATTACTTTTGCTACTCCTTTTTCGATAGTTCCTTCCTCTGCTACCATTTCTAATAATGGTAAGACCTTAGAAAACTTAATCAGCTTAGGCTGCACTTTCTTAGGTGGACTAGTATGCTCCATAAAAATGACTACTTTCAAATCCTCATTCTCTATTTCCTTTAATATGTCTTTAACCTTATTTTTTAGTTCAGTTTGAAGATCAATTCTTTCAACGAGTTGCATATGTATATACTGCTTTGAAGATTTAAAAGATTAATTACTTGGACTATACATAATATTATAATTATAAAGTTTATTTTACTATAAATAACATTAAAAATGATGTTATTAGACCAGCGATAATTAATTGCACCATGGTCAATGCTTTATCTCTCAATTTCTCCCCATACAACAGTCCTAAAATGCCTAAGAATACAAGTCCTAAAATTAAGGAAACCAAATAATTCCGAGAATATTGATAAGCATATAATACTAATAAGCCTAGAAAAGGGGAAGCACCATGAGAAATAGCAGACAATACAGCAGAAATTTTCCCGCTATAGTCATAAATCGTTCCTCTTAGGCTCTTTAAGACTTGTTTCTCTAGTCTTTCAAGCTCAGCTTTTTTCTCTCCTAATTCTACTACTAATGCATTCCACGTTGATGATACAGCTGTTGCTATAGTCCCACTAAAGACAGCTATAGTTATATCAGAAATAGGAAAGTGAGAAATTACACTAGACAATAATATCGACAAACTTAACAATATTCCATCGAAAGCTCCCAGTACGATATATCTTCTTATTGAAGATTTTAACTCATACTTAATAACATACTTGAACGCTTCATATAGTTTATCTGCCACATAACAAATTAGGATTGAACT
Organism: Sulfolobus sp. A20; assembly: GCF_001719125.1. Lineage (NCBI taxonomy): Archaea > Thermoproteati > Thermoproteota > Thermoprotei > Sulfolobales > Sulfolobaceae > Saccharolobus > Saccharolobus sp. A20. The sequence continues at coordinate 518,126 of NZ_CP017006.1, read as the reverse complement.
TTTATATTAGATTAATGGAGAGGTTTTGATGAATAAGCAAATACTACTCGGAATAGCTTTCATTGTAATAATACTAATGGGATTAGGTATATATGAAGGACTAAAATATAAAACTGAAATTTATGTAAATAATATAGGTAATTCTCAAAATAATGGCTTATACACATTAAAGGTTGATGTGATAATGAACTACGGTCCTTTTGGAGGAAAATCACCCCTAGCTAGGGCTACTGTATGGATATATAAATATAATGGTTCAGCTTATACTTTTTATACGTTCAACTTCACAGATGGTAATGGAATCGCAACGTTTAATTTACCGCCAGGAAGTTACAAGATTCTAGTAACACAGTTGCATTTAACCTATATTATTAATTTAACTCAGAACGAAGAGGTTATAATTGACTACGCGTATCTAAATAGTGGATGAGGAGTTCGGGAGTACATCTGAGAAGTGATGTAGTGGTCCTACACTGAAAAACTTATTTTTGAGATATTCTTACATATTATTGCAATGAGCGTAAAAATAGATGTAGTTAGAATTGATATACCGGAAGGTACAAACGTAATTATCGGACAGTCTCACTTTATCAAGACGGTAGAAGATTTGTATGAAACCTTGTCTTCGTCTAGTCCAAACCTAAAGTTCGGAATTGCTTTTAATGAGGCAAGCGGGAAACGGTTAATCAGATATGATGGCAATGACGGAGATCTAATTAAATTAGCAATAGAACAAGCTAAAAAAATAGGTGCTGGGCACTTATTCGTAATTTATTTAAAGAATGGCTATCCCATTAATGTTTTAAATAGAATAAAGAATACTGATGAAGTAGTAAGAATCTTTGCAGCTACGGCAAATCCTTTACAAGTCTTAGTTGCTGAGACGGATCAAGGTAGGGGAGTTATAGGCGTAGTAGATGGATATACTCCATTAGGTGTTGAGACAGAATCGGATATAAAGGAAAGGAAGGAGTTCTTGAGGAAGATCGGATATAAGAGATAAGGCTTTATCAATAAGCATGTCTGACGTTTTTATATCATTTTTTAGATATTTGATCATGGATGCACAAATCAATATTAGAGCTTGCAAGTATTTTCTCTCCGTATCATCCTTAGATCTCCTCCATTTGTCTTCTAAAAATTCATGGCACTCCCAAAACCTCATGTCATAGAAAAACTCAACAAAGTTACCACTCATATGTTCAACATCTGTGATGAATAAAGGACTTCCTAATATAGAGGTCACTTTAGTAGGATCATCAAGTACATCTATTTCTAAATATTTACCCTTTCTTACGTCAACTACATTCACCCCTCTTTTACGTAAATCCTTTTTGATTTCATCTACGTTTAAGGATTGGTTAATCATGTAAAACAGTATGTATCTCATTAGAAATTATATGTACACTTTCCGGAAATAAATATTAAATAGTGAGGTTTAGCTTGTCAAACGAAATAGTTTATATTTATGGAGGATATAAATTAAATTATGTCTAAGGAAGCTACACTTTATAGGAAAGAGTCTAATAGGATTCGTTGTGTTGCTTGTGCGCGAAGATGCTTAATTAATGAAGGACAAGTAGGATTTTGTGGAGTAAGATCAGTTCGTGGAGGAAAATTGTATCTTGACGTCTATGGAAAAGTTGCTGCAGCACATATCGATCCTATCGAAAAGAAACCTTTAGTTCATTTTAACCCGGGTTCTAAAGTATTCTCCTTCTCCACCTTCGGCTGTAATTGGATGTGTATGTATTGCCAGAATTATGATATAAGTCAAAGGAGAAGGGCAGAGGGAACTGAGTTATCTCCAGAAGAAGTGGTTGAAATTGCATTGGGATATGACGTTGATGGTATGACTTACACTTATAACGAGCCAGCAATATTTTCTGAATTTGCTCATGATGTAGGAATCATTGCGAAGAAACACGGACTATTTAATACCATGGTGACTAATGGATATTGGACTCCAGAGTTAGTTGATTATGTCAAGGATTTCTTGGATGCAGTAACTATAGATTTTAAGGGAAATGGGGAGGCTAAATTCATGAGAAGATATACTGGCGCCAATGGACCAGAACCGATAATTGAAACTGCTACGAGTCTATACAAGTTAGGTATTCACGTGGAAATAACCGATTTAATTATACCTCAAATAGGTGATAATTTAGATTCAGCAAAACAATTGTTGAACAAGATTTATGATAACTTAGGACCAGAAACGCCTATTCATTTCTTAAGATTTCATCCAGACTATAAATTAGATTATTTGCCGTGGACTCCTATAGAAACGTTGGAAAAGCATTATAAGTTGGCTAAGGAGATGGGATTTAGATTTGTATATATAGGTAATGTTCCGGGTCATCCATATGAAAATACTTATTGCCCCAACTGTGGAAGATTAGTTATTAGACGATATGGATTTGACATAGTTGAATGGCACCTAACTGAAGACATGAAATGTAAGTATTGTAATTATAAATTGCCAATAAAGGGAAAATTGTCTAGACACGCGTTTAGAGAAAGATTTGAACCGGTTTTCATTTAGACCTTTTCGATAGAAATTCCTCAACTTTCCTTTTCTCATCTTCAGTAGCAAACACTATTCCCCAACCTAAACTTTCCATCATTAAACCACTTAGTATAGGTGAGTCACTACCATAAGTCACTAACGTTTTAATTAATCTTAACGCTATTGTAGGTTTCTCTGCTAACTTCGTAGCTAACTCTCTAGTTTCTTTTTCTAACATATCTGGACTCACAACCTTGTTAACTAAGCCTATTCTCTCTGCATAATCCGCCTTTATTCTCTCACCTAACATCATAATTTCTAATGCTCTACCTTTGCCTACTAGTCTAGTGAGCCTTTGAGTACCTCCAAATCCTGGAAAAATTCCCAGATTGATTTCCGGAAGACCTAACTCAGCACTACTTGATGCTATCCTCAGATCACAACTTAATGCTAATTCTAAGCCCCCTCCTAAAGCATACCCATTTATCATAGCTATTGACGGTTTGGGAAATCTCTCAATATAATCCATGAGTTGTCTCCCTTTGAGAGCAAATTCCCACGCCTTTACAGGATCAAGCTCCTTAAATTGTGAAATATCAGCACCAGCTGAGAAAGCTCTACCATTACCGGTAATGATTACTACCTTAATATTATCATTAACTGCAAAGTTTTTTAGTGCAATTTCCGTTTCTTCTATCAATTTAAGATTTATTGAATTTAACTTATCTGGTCTATTCAATATTATCCATCCTAATTTATCTTCCTCTTTTACCATTATTGTTTCCATAAAAGAGACCTCGAGTATTATAAACATCTGCAGTATTTATCTTTTTAAGCAACTAAGTATAATGGAATATGTGAACAAAAGGGATACAATTATAGCAATATTATCATCGGCAATTCCTTTTGCAGGAAACACAATAACTTCATTCATAATTAGTAGAATTTATGGAGATTTTAAAGAAATAATAAAATATGTAATATTAGGACTTCCAATTACTATAGGTACTACATATTATCTTTTAACGAATATATTTCCAAAATTAGAGTATTATCTACTAATTATTCCTGTAATTTTACCATTTCCGGTATCGTTCATTTTAAGCAGAAAGAATATGGCAATCACTTACAGTGAGGATGTCATTGAAATCAAGTTTAAGATACCTATAAACATGAGTGCCAGAGATCCTCATGAATTATTTGAATATGTATTCAATAAAGCCTTATCAAAAATTAAAAACCCATATTACTATAATAAATTAATTTCAGTCGCAAATTGTTCTGGACTTAAAGTATCATATATTAGTGATGATAAATTAGTTATCAGGAGGAAATGCGGGGATATAGATATTAGAATAATTATCTCATCAATGAAAATAGCAGATATGGTAATAGATATTTCATATTAATCTAGAAATTATAATAATTAAAAATATTATAGTAAGATATATATTTGAAAATATAAATGATCTCATAGCTTCTTCTTTGCTTGGATTTCTCATTAGTCTATATGAGAAGAAAAGTAATATCAAACTCAATATGGTACTAGCTATTAAATAGCCCAAGCCTAAGTAGGTAAAAAGCAAGATGACTATAGGAACCATTAAGGCGTTAGATATCGCTATCGCCTTGGCAGAAGTAGTTATTCCAACAACTGCTGGTAGCATTGGATAATGTGCATTTAAATAATCCTCTCTATATTTAAGGGCTAATGACCAGAAGTGCCCCGGAGTCCACATGAATATAAGAAAGCCTAAGAGGAAACTCTCTAGATTAAACGAATTTGTTAAGGAAGCGTAACCTGCCCAAGCTGCAGCACTTCCTGCAAATCCTCCAATTACAATATTAAGCCAAGTTCTAGGCTTTAGCAAGATAGTGTAAACAAACACATATATTATAACGCCTAAAGCAATAAAGATCGCAGTCATGATATTGTCCACAAAACCTATTAAACTTCCTATTAATGCTAATAATGAACCCACTAGTATTGCTTCTTTTTTACTCACATAACCTACAACAGTAGGTCTCCTAGAAGTTCTAGACATTACCTTATCTCTATCAATTTCTATCCCACTATTGATTATCATTGCCCCCATAGATCCTAAAGTACCACCTATAATCACAAAGACAATGGGCAAAATAGACATTCCAATCTTGTAAGCTAATATTGCACCTGCAATAGCTGCCAAATCGAGAAGACTAACCACGCCAAGTTTCCCTAGTTTTATATATGCTTTAACCTTATTCTGTAAGCTCATCAAATTTATCTTTATCTTATTAGAATAAAAATTTATATCATAAACATCCTTTTAATAATAGCACTAAGTCAGTCAATGCGCCATAAGCAGCATTGATGGGTCCTGCACCAGGACCTCTTATTACTATTCTTTGTATCTCATTATGAATTTCCAACGCATTTTCGACACCATCTATATTAAATAAGGGATCATGAGGATCTAATTGCTTTGGAGAAACCTCTACAACATAATTGTCAGCATAAGCTAACAACTTTATTTTTTTACCTTCAGCTCTACTTCTTCTTATCTCTTCGTTAGTAATATTTTGAATTCCTCTAAATTTAAAGTCCCTTAGTCTTAAATTCCTATTCATCATTAGGTTAACTAGAATGGTTAACTTAGCAGCAGCGTCAAAACCGTTTAAATCTAACGTAGGGTCCTCCTCGGCATATCCTTTCTCCTTAGCCTCTTTTAGAGCACTATTGAAGTCAAGTCCGTCATAAATTCTACTTAAAATGTAATTTGTAGTACCATTTAATATTCCCCTTATCTTAAACACCTCTACTAAAGGTTGAACTCTATATAAGTTTATAGATGGTGTACCACTCATTACGGTACCTTGAAAACCTATTTTTGAGCCATGTTTTTCTGCTACTTCAAATAATTTTTGAAATTCAAGAGCTAGTGGCGCCTTATTAACTGTTATCACGTGTATTCCTCGCGATAACGCTTTAATGTAAAGGCTTACTGAAGGTTCTCCATCGTTATAATTAGGGCTAGAAGTGTCAACTACTACTTCTGGATTTACAAAATCTAATGCTTCAATCACATTAATGGTTTTCTCAGGGATGAAATCATCTTTATCTCCCATCATAAAACCTCGTCTAGTAACTATCCCAGCAATTTCAACATCTTGTAATATTGGATACCTATCTTTTTTCTCATAAAGTAGTTTTCTGAACGCCCTTCCTACGTTACCATAACCCACTAATAATAGTTTCATTTTATCACCAAGGTTTCATAGTCCTTTTTACCACTACAAAACCTCTCTAATAAGTCTACTACATTATCCACAGCCCTCTTAACTAGGTCTTCTTCTACATTTGGTACTCCAGCTCCTACTATAACTACGTTTTTTGTATCTGAAGTTACGCTAGTGATAATTGAATCCCTGTGAGGATAAACGTGAAGTACCCTACCTTCATCATCTACTAATATTGGAATACCTTTATCTAATTTTTCCACTTTTTTACTACCTAGATCAAAGAATTCTTCATTACCCTTGGATATTACGATATGCAAATTTCCGATTATCTTATCCCTATCATAAATACCAATAGGTACCAATGTTTCAATGCTAGCGATATTACCAATATCTACGATCTCATTTATTCTAGGAAATTTATTACCTCTCATTACTCTTCTTCTCAGAGCTTCTCCGCTAGGTCTAATTTTAGTGGGATCAATCCCTATTTTCCAATAAAAATCCCTATAAGCTCTTACCACTGGGTCATCCTTAAGAGAGTCAACGTTTTTCCCCTTGTATTTAGTTTCTATAGCATTTATAATTTCGTCCAAAGAGTTATTTTTAGTTATTTTAAGATTGCTCACCTCATTCATAGCTACGAATATTCCCAATTTTCTAGCCTCATCAGAAATCTCAAGCTTTTTCATATGAGTAAGATATTAATAGCCTAGCTTTTAAAATTCCTTTACTCTCACTTAATCGATTGACTAGCTCTACAAGTTTACTCTTTTCTCCTCTAACAGCTATTGCTTCAACACATACCCTTTCATTAATATGTACGTGAAGAGATGAAATGATATATTCATTATAGTCGTGTTGAATACCAGTTAGAGAATCTGAAGCTAACTCATGATCATAAACTATGTTTATAATGCCATATACTTGGTCATTATCCTCCTTATTTTCATCCAGGTAGTTTTTTAAGGCAATTTGAAAGATCCTTGACCTATCATAAATATTCTTAGTTCTCATAAAATCCTCAAGCTCTCTATATAATTCCTTAGGTAATGATATACTTATTTTCTCAACATTCATAAATATCATGATGACGCATAAGATAAAAAGATTAAACTACATCTACTCTATATACTTCCTCTGCCTCAAATATCCCACATTCGGTTATTAGCCTACCCATGAAATCCACAAAAAGTGCTTTGCACGTTTTTTCCCAATTGTCTCCGACAATCTTTATTACTCTATCCTTTATCGATAAGTTATTATTTAAGATTTCTATTGCGTCCTTGGAATTAAGATTTATATATTTTTCTATCTCACTTATTACGTCACTTATATTAATATTTACCTCCTTATTAAGCTCAAGATATAGTGAAGTAGCCTTAATATCCTGCGGAAATTCCCTCAGATTAGTATCAATACCAACACCGATAAATAAGTCACAATATTCAATATTCTCATAAGTCCTTGCTTCAATTAAGATTCCCGCTATTTTCTTATCATTTACCACTATATCATTAGGCCATCTTATTTTAGAATTGATAAAGTTATTAATTATCTGCATGATTGCAATAGCTACCTTAACTCCTATCAAAGGTATATTTTCGGTTTTAAAGTTCTTCTTAACATAGGTGAACCAAAGCCCACCAGGTGGTGAATACCAACTTCTACCAAATCTTCCCCTAGCCTTAGTCTGTTCTTTCGCTATAACAATGAAGTCTTCATATAACATATTACTTACTGCTTCAGCGAAATCTTGAGTAGATGTTACCTTATTAAGTTCTATCACCAACATATTTCCACACATCCTCCTTCTTGAAAACTATGGAGAAACCTGATGCCTTTCTGGCTCTATTCATAATTGCTAGTCCTATACCCCTTTCACTAACTCCATGAATTATTCCAATGTCAGCATTTAATGTGTCCAACTTCCTAAAACAATCAAATAAATTCTTAGCCACTCCATATAAGTTTTCCTCACTGCCTAATTCAATAATTTGAATTTCTTTGTTAACAAACTTCCTGCAAATACCTTTAGTGCATAAAAGAGCTACCCTATAGCCCTTAGCCTTTAGCTCTTCAATAACTGATGCTAATATGCTCACGTCTTCAACCACTATTAATTTTTTCTTAGGGGCATAATGTCTATATTTCATTCCAGGGGCTAATGCAACTTCAGCCTCTTTTGTTCCCTTAATAAAATCAGGCAAAATAACCTTTCCAAAAAATCTCTCTAGTTCCTCAACTGAAAAGGGCCCAGGTCTCAACAACACAGGTGGATCTACGGTAACGTTTATCACAGTAGATTCTACTCCAAAAAACGTTTCACCTCCATCTAATATAATATCAACTCTACCATTAAGGTCCTCAATAACGTGTTCGACTTTAGTAGGACTAGGCTTAGTCGCCAAGTTAGCACTTGGCGCAGCAATAGGTACTTCACTCTCCCTTATTAAAGCTAGGGCCACTGGGTGAGCTGGCATCCTTACTGCCACAGTATCAAGACTGCCTGTAGTTTCCTTAGGTACAATATCAGTTTTCTTTAATACAAACGTTAATGGACCGGGCCAAACGATCTTAGCGATTTTTAACACTTTTTCAGGCACTTCTTTAGCTATTAGGAAGAGTTGATTAAAATCAGATATATGGACAATAAGAGGATTATCTACAGGTCTATTCTTTGCAATAAAGATTTTCTTTACAGATTCTGAATCTAATGCATTTGCACCTATTCCATATACAGTTTCTGTAGGAAAAACTACAGTACCGCCAGACCTTATTACTTGAGCCGCAATTTTTATTTTCTCTATTTCTGGGTATAGAGGATCTACCTTAATTATATCAGTCATTTTCCTTAACCTTATATTTTTAAGAGAAATATATTTATCGATGATGAAAGTAGATTTTCGAAAGATGAGATATGAGGTGATCTCTGAGCAAATGTATTTAAGCTCTCGTTAAAAATAAATACATATGCCAGACCAGACGATGCTAATAGGAAATTTGGATGAAGTGGCTAAGAAAGCTGCGAAATGGATTATAGATAGAAAACCTATCAAATCACTTATTGACTGGGGAATTTCGTTCTCCTTATGGCCTCCACACTTTACTACATCGTGCTGTGGAACTGAGTTTGGAGCTTATGCTGCAGCTAGATTTGATGCAGAAAGATATGGAATGTTACCTTTTTCTTCAGCTAGACAATCTAATATCCTAATTATAGAAGGCACTCTTAGCAGAAAGATGGCTAGAGCTGCAAGAATAGTTTATGATCAAATGCCTGAACCAAAGTTTGTCATAGCATTAGGAGCTTGCATATTAGAAGGAGGAATCTTCTGGAACTCTTATAACACAGTTTTGCCGTCAGATGTTGGAATTCCAGTAGATCTATATGTTCCCGGTTGCCCAATAAGGCCAGAGGCAATAGCTAGAGCTGTTCTAATGTTACAGAAGAAAATAAGAACTCAAGGAGCGTTCAATACGTAGATATTATTAACGTTCGTATTAGTGTAACCAGTTTTAATTACTGCATTATATTTTTCTAAAATCTCGTAGCTGGAATGGGTCTCTAAGGCCTTATCTATCTCACTCTCGTCTAACTTTATATCTTGACTAACTATGCATCCTGCGTACTCAGAATTCCCATCTATACCATCAGTTGCAAAAGCTAACAATTCGAATTTACTATTATTTTTTCTTACATATTTAAGGAACGATAAACATACTTCTCCGTTTCTCCCACCCTTTCCAGCCTTTCCAGTTATTGTAACCTCTGGTTCTCCTCCTAATATAATGTAAGAAGACCTCTTTAAAGGCAAACTGTAACTATCTATGGAATTATAAATTGAAGCTAGGAAACTGCCTACGTCTTTAGCTTCCCCTCTGATTTCAGAGGTCAGTATTAGAGAATTAGCTAAGTCCGTACTTAATCTCTTTAAAACACTCATATTATCAAGTATTACAAAATTTTTTACTACATGTTTGAATTCCTTAGGAGTTTCAGTTAAATAATTTATATATTTATGTAAATTCAATTTCTTTAATATATTTATCGCATCGTTTAAGGTTGAATGGTCAACAGCGGTTAAACCACTACCTATGCTACTAACATCATTCCCAGGCACATCGCTTACAATAAATGACAAAACTGTAGCATTATTTTTCACATAATTTATAATTTTTCCACCTTTTATTTTAGATAAATGCTTTCTAACTATATTTATGGAATTTATTCCTAAACCAGAGGATATAAGAGTTTTATTTATATAAATTAGTTCTTCTAAACTTAGCTCTGAGGTTTCTATCATGGCTGAAGCACCACCTGATATTGCAAAAATTACCAAATCGTAATCATTACTATTTAATAATTCAATTGCTTTTTCACCTGCCTTTATACTATTCTCGTCAGGCAATGGATGTCCGGCTCTAATAACGTAGTTATCAGCTTTAGCGTTTTTAGGTACCACTATTAATTTATCTACGAAATGAATTCTCTCAACGAAAAACTTCGACATTGGAATAGAAGCTTTACCTACTGCGATCAGAATAGGTTTATTAAAAGTAAAACTTTCGCCATCTACAGTAATCTTGTTATCAGTGACAGAGACTTTCTCTTTCAAAGCGTTATAGGGATCGGAATACTCTAAGATTTTATCTATTAATTTTTTAGTCACCTTTTTCTCCCTCTTTCTTATATTCCTTATAGATTTGAGAAGCTAATTTTCTACCTTGCCTAGTTAGGTCATAATATATACCTTTTGGTTTATTACCTAATTCTTTGGCCTTAACCTTTAGCCAAGGCTTCACAGAGGACGTAACGTACTTCTTTAAAGGTCCTTGATACCTATATAAATAGCCTAATTCCTCTAGTTTATTACAAGCTTCTTCAATAACTGTCTCGTCATATTTGGCTTTCCAGCCAGACTCTCCCAGCAATCTCCTAGCCATATACCACGGATTATCTGGACCAAATTTATATATATGAATCAGAATTTTTTTCATTACATCATTTAATTCATTCACTAACTAACACCTGTTCAGCTATTATTTTAGGTATCTTTTCTATTTCACCATTTACCTTTATTATTATATTGTTCACTTCATTATTCAGAACCTCCAGCTCTATCCCGGGCTTTAAACCAAAATTAGTTACTTCTCTCAAAATCCATTCCTCCTCTCTAATTATCATGATTACTTTATAATGCCCATTTTTCAACTGGGAAAGTCTCTTCCCATATATCTTTACTCTGCCCTCAATAGGGTGGCCATGAGGGCAAGTAGTGGGATGACCTAATATTTCATCAATCTTTTCTATTATATCATCTGGCCAAATGTGTTCTAGCCTATGAGCTAACTCATGAGCCCTAATCCAGTCAACCTTAAGTACATCAGTAAGCAATCTTTCACTAAGCCTATGGGATTTTATTAATCTCTCAGCTACTTTTTTACCCTCGTCCGTTAGCTTGATCTTTCTATCACTACTTCTCTCTATTAATCCCAATTTTTCTAACCTATTTAGAGCTTTACTAATTGTTCCGGGAGAAATATTAAAAATTTCAATTAAATCAGATACTCTAGCTCCACCTTTAATTTCTTCTAACTCATATATTTCTTTCAAATAATTTTCTAATGGCTCAGATAGTCCTTTCACAGTTTCATATAGAAATTCTAGTTTTTATACTCTCTATTAGATTAGATACTTTCTCATCCTTTGCAAATACTTCTATCACTGCGTTTATCTTTTTTCCCTTTATTCCTTCTTGTTTCAATAGACTTGTGATCTTTTCGAAAGCCTCATCAACAGCTGATGATATATGATCATGTAATCTAGTTTCTATTTCATAGCCATATACCTTAGCTATAGCATAAAACTTTTGGTTAGTGAAGCTCATCCTACCATAATATATCATTATTATAAAAATAAATCTGAGGTTCTAACTGCGAACAGACAAAAAAATATTAAGAAATTCTTTGGATATATTGATATGTGTATAAAGTTATTTTTAAGATAAGGGGAGGAGAAGGCACTTCCCTTAGAGAGTTAAGACAAGCTGGCTTTATACCATTATATTTTAGAAGAAATGGTATAGAAGAATACTATGTTGCACTGTTTAAGGGAAAAGATATTGGAGAATTAAAAGAGGCACTTTTTGATCTTTCTTATTACCTTTCGAAAAATAGAAAATATGGTATGTGTGATTTTGCTACAATATACGAAGTAACGAACAGCAGTAATTTAGGAAAAGTAATCGGTGGTGTAACGGGTAGTGTTTTGGGATATTATTTAGGCGGATTAGGGGGATTAATATTAGGAATGCTTGGAGGAATATTTTTAGGGGAGCTAGCTGATATTCAACTTGGAGAAAAATTTGTAGGTGTAGTAGGATGGCCCACGTTAATAAGAACTTAAAGAAAAGACTAATTAGTACTCTCTTGGGAATATCATTATTAGTAACCTCAGGGTATCTAATATTCAAAACTGGAATAAATAGTGAACAATTGCAGTCTGCGTTGTTTTTCGGAATTAGTCCAATAATCTTCTACATGATAGGCATAGTATTCGGAATAGAGAGAATAATTTATGGAGTTACAGGGAGCGAGAAATTATTCAGATTGTTGGCAGGAGATGGAGAGCTGTACTTTACTGCATTGTTAGGAATGTTCTTCTTGTTCATACTGTCAGGGGTCTTAGTTTTGGTTTATACTCCAGCTGTAATAGGAATTTTAAGTAAAGTATTAGAGCTAATAAATGGGCTAAGTTTCTTAGCCTTATCAGCTACGCTTCTCATGAAGCCTTAATACACTTAATTATAACCCAAGGTCCAAACTCTTTTCTTTGAACCACTTGTAAGGAATTTGACAACAATAAATTAATATAATAATCATAATGTCTTAGATTGACTTTCCACATCTTAGAAAGAATTTTGGCCATTAATGAGTCGACATTAGCTAAAACAGCTATACCGCATTTACCCTTGGGCTTGAGAATTCTTGAAATTTCTTTAATAGCCAGATGAGGATTAGGCAACATATGTAAAACCAAGGTTGAAGAAACACCATCGGCTATATTGGATTTTATCGGTAAGTTACTTGCATCTCCTCTAACGGCAATGACATCTTTTCTCTTTTTCTTCATGTATTTTAAGAAATTTAATGAAATATCTATCCCTATGCACCTATCACATTTCAAGAGATCAAATATTTTTCCGGTGCCAGTTCCTACGTCTACTACGACGCCTCCGCTAATGAACTCAGCTATATTTCTGAGAAAATTAGAGTATGATGTACGTCCAGTTATGAACATACCCAATGGAGCCCATAGATTCTCATAAATCGGGATTATCCTTTCTAGCATTTGATCAGTTTTTATCTTGACATTACTAGGTAAAAAATCATAGATCCCGTTATCAATTAAATTAAACTTATGTCCTTTCTCGCAAATTAGATTATCATCTATTTTACTACCATCAATAGGGCAGATGAAGATCATCGAATATATCTATCAATTAGCCTTATTAAATCTCTGTTAGTGAAAATTAAAGTTTCTTTTTTATTATCTTTACTTTTAACTATCAAGCTTCCCACTTTTCTTTTCAACATCATTTCTACACTATCTCTTACATAATCTTCAGCATCTCCCACAACTAAATTAACGTTCATGATCTTTTCTACATTCGAATTCAATGACATCATACTTTCAAAGGAATACACTATATCTCTAGCGCTAACTATTCCTAAAGGCAAATCTAAAACTACTGGTAGATGTCGTATAGAATTACCAAGCATCTTTTCTGCACATGTCGAAATCTTAGTAAAAGGCTCAACTACTATAGCCTTCCTAGCTATTTCCCAATTTTTCTCCTTAATTTTTTCCCAATTGAAATTACTAATAATATCTCTTTCTGTTATTATATATTTGTTTGTATATATAACAAAATCGCTGTTTTCCGTTAACATTGCTGTTACTATATTCTTTATATCGTTTGATTTGACTGAAACTGGTTTTTTTAACTTTATTTCATTCATTTTAGCTTCCATCTTATTTTCCAATATTTGTTTCAATGCAATATCAATAGTAAAAACACCAATAATTTTAGATGAGTCTGATATTACTAATCTCCTAATATTATTTCTCTTCATAAAATAAATGACATCTATCACGTAGGCGTTAGGATTAAGAGATATTATCTCCGAGCCCTTAATCCAGAGTGACATTCCTAATTCCTAACGCTTTTAATAAGTTATAAAGTAATAATAATAAAGGTTTCTCAGAATTTACCTCCACTTTATTTTCATCCAAGTGAAGAAAACCTTTAACTCTGACACATTCTTCTAAATCACTCAAAATTCTATTTACTACCTCATCAACCTCGTCTGGGCTTTGTATAAAATACTTTTTACCAAGCTCTAAATTCGTGAAGCCCTCTATAAATATTATGTCTACTGGTAAAAGATCTATCAGAGAAGATGAAAGAACATTGGGCATAAATAGCACTGACTGCCTTTCTCCCTCTTGAAACACAATGTAATCACTTCCAGCTTCCCGGAATCTATCAGTATCCTTCCCAGCTAAATCAAGTAAATGATGAGAATGTTTAAACACAGCTATTTTATAATTAACCTTATTTTTAATTATTTTAATCGCTTTTTCTATCACTGAAGTCTTTCCAGTATCCTTCTTACCTACTACGTGAAATATGCATACCATATCATATATTAACTTAAAAAATATATAACATCTTATGACATTGATTACACTTGAAGATGCAAGAAAAATTATAGACTCTACAAGCTTTAATGTAACACCAAAAGAATGCGAAGTTAATATTTCAGATGCTATAGGTAAAATTGTAGTTAGTGAGATTAGAGCTATTAAGAGCATACCAGAAAGGTCTCTATCAGCAATGGATGGATATGCGATTAAGTTTAACGATTATCTTAAGTATGGGAAATTTAAGGTTGTAGGGAAGATCTATCCATTTGATACTACAGAAAGAAAATTGTCAGATGGAGAAGCTTACTATGTAACTACTGGAGCACCATTACCAATTAATGCTGATACTGTTATCCCTATAGAAAACTCAAAATTAGAAGATGATTATGTGGTCTTCAAAGGTGAAGTAAAAAAAGGAAAGAACGTGAGAGAAAGAGGTGAGGACGTTAATGAGAACGAAGTTATTATAACAAAAGGTGAGGAGATAAAACCTTATCATTTAGGACTTTTAATTCAGCAAGGCATATTTAGAGTAAAAGTGTCTAATCTCAATTTTTCAATTTTCGCAAACGGTAATGAAATTACAGACTTCAGAAATCCCGAGAGTCATAAAATACCAGATTCAATATCTCCTATTATAATTAAACTCTTAGAAAAATTTGGTAGTGTCAATTATCTAGGAGTTGCTAAAGATGATTTAAACGATGTCTCTCAGATGATAGAAAATGCTATAGATAAATCCGATGTATTAATCTCCATAGGAGGCTCATCAGTAGGTGAGAAGGATTTCGTAAAGAGAGCTGTAAACAAATTAGGAGAGATACTCTTTGAAGGAGTATCAGTAAATGTAATTAAAAGAGGTAGTATTGGTAAGGTAAATGGAAAGCCAATAATTATATTACCTGGACAAGTGGTCTCAGCTATAACTGCATTTCATGAATTTGGTCTCTCCGTATTATCTAAAATAATTAACGTAAATTTAAAAAAATACGTAAAAAGTTATTTAGCTGATGACATATTTGTTGAACACAAAATGGATTCAATTTATCTGTTTCGAACAGAGGGAAGTTCAGCTAAACCTCTTAAGTGGGGAGTTGGACTATACAAAGAGTTGACAAAGGCTAATTCTTTTGGCATATTAAAGAGAAATGTAATGTACAAGAAAGGGGAAGAAGTTGAGTTACAACTATTATTATGACACGATAATCTTAGCTGGAGGTTTATCTAAAAGATTTGGTATAGACAAATGTTCCTTTGAAATAAACTCTAAGACTATGCTTGATAGGGTAATTGATCAATTTCCAGACCCCATCGTGGTTTCTAGAACTAATAGAGTCATCTCTAAAGGTATAATAGTAGTAGAAGATGGAGACTATATGGGACCTATAAAGGGAATAAGAGCTGGTTTAAAATATGTTAAGGAGAGGAAAGTGTTTATCACCGGCTGTGATTTCCCTTTTATAACTGTCAATATAGCTGATTACCTATGTAGCAAAAACGGTTACGATATTGTTATGGTAGTTGACGAAAAACCTCAACCACTTTTGGCTTGTTACTCAACTGCTTTTCTAGAGCGTAACTTATCTAAAGTAAAGAAATTAACAGAATTACTTACCTTATCCCATTCCACATATTTAGCAGGTAGTCAAGAGATCATTAGAGCTGATCCATTTTTATACTCAACAATTAACGTTAATTCTATTGTGGATCTCGTTTTAAGACCTAGAAGAATAAAATCTTTATCAAGATTAATTGTAAATAATCTACTTTAATTCTATCTCTACATAGAGATTAAGGAATCAAATTAAAGACTAACATTAGCAAAATTACTTCTATACAAAGAGAAAAATAAACATTTGTTATTATTTTAAGGACTAAACAAAGAATATTTTATATACTTCCCATTTAAGGGAAGAAACTATTTATGGAATAACGTAGCTTTTTTACGATAATATTCAACTAAGATGTAGTTAGGAATGCTTATTAAGTAATTCCTTACCAAAATAAAATCAGAGAAAAAATGGCGAAGAAGAAGAAGGAAGGTCAACAGCAACAAGGTGGCGGAGAGCAACAACAGAAAAAGAAATAATTTATTTAGCTAATTACCCATGAAATATTAAAGTTAACTCTTTTTTACTCCTTTCCTACTTTTCTAATATTGAATGTGTGCGCATTGTACTCAGGAGGTAAAGATAGCACCTATGCTCTACACTGGGCAATTCTAAAAGGGTTCGAAATTTCATGTTTAATAACCTTAATACCTAAAAGAGAAGACTCTTGGATGTTTCAGTATCCTAACGTAAATTATACTAGATATCAAGCTGATGCGATGGGCTTTAAATTATTAGTATTTGAGACTACCGGTCAACGTGATATAGAATTACAAGATCTAAAAAGAGCTTTTTTGGAAGCAAAGAAGTTAGGGGCACAAGGCATAGTGAGTGGGGCATTGTTATCTGACTATCAGAGATTAAATATTAGTATAATCGCTGAAGAGGTCGGCTTAAAAACATACAACCCAATTTGGAGAAAAAATCAAGAGGAATATATGCGATGGCTAATAAAAGAAGGTTATAAATTTATTATCACGTCGGCTTCAGCTTACGGTTTTCCCTTTAACCTCTTAGGAAAAATAATTAATGAGGAAGACATAGAAAATATAATATCTGCGTCAAAAAAATATGGTTTTAATGCTGCTTTTGAGGGAGGTGAAGCTGAGACTTTCGTTGTTTTTGCTCCGTTGTTTAAAAGAGAGTTAAAAGTTGAAGGTAGGATAAAGAAGATAAGTGAGTTTGAGTGGAGATACGAAATAATACGTATACACTGAAAAAATGTAAGTACATAGTTAATTATGATAGTATAATCGAAGACAGTAATATAGTAATACAAGATGGCAAGATAAAGGAAGTTGGAAATTATTCTGAAGGAGATGAAATCGAATGTAATCAGTATATAGTGATCCCCGGATTAGTTAACGCTCATACCCATACTCCAATGATAGTCTTACGTGGATATTATGACGATGCAGAACTAACATTATGGTTAGAAAAGATGTGGGATTTTGAAAAAGAGTTCAAACAAAGTTGGATGGATTTAGCGTCCGAGCTAGCTATAATTGAAATGCTCTCTAAAGGAACTACAGCGTTTGTTGACATGTACTTTAATCCAGAAGGTATAGAAAAACTTTCTAATATGTATGGAATAAGGGCTGCAGCAGGATATACTTTTTTAGATAATCTTTACGACCCTTATGAAATAGATAAGAAGCAGAGAATGTTAAAGAAAAAAGAAATGTTTTATCCGATAGTTAACGTTCATAGCATTTATGCAAATTCTTTGAACACGTTAAAATTAGCAAAACAGTTAGCTAAGGAAACTGATACCTGGATACACATTCACGTTTCTGAAACAAGAAAGGAGATTTATGAGGTCAAGAAGAGGTATGGAAAGTTCCCAGTAGAACTTCTTCATGATTATGAAATCGATAAATTATCGCAGATGGTTCATTTAGGGTGGGTTGCAAGCTGGGAACTAAATTACGTATATAAGGCTACACATTGTCCGACATCAAATATGAAATTAGCCACTGCTGGATTCTTCCCGTTCAAAGAAATGTTAGAAAAAAATATAAATATAACTCTCGGTACTGATAGCGCAGCTAGTAATAACTCTTTAGATATGTTTAGGGAGATGAAAAATGCAGTATTACTTCAAAGGCATTCGTATTGGGATGCAAGTATAAAAGCATACCACGCTTTTAGGTCGGCTACGTTCGAAGGATACAAGCTTTTAGGAATAAAGGGAGGTAAAATAGAAAAAGATTATATTGCTGATCTAGTATTACTAGACAAGAATTATCTCTATCCATTAAGGAAAGATAGAATACTCTCACATATCGTTTATAATGCTGTTGGAGAATACGTTAAAAAAGTAATAGTGAATGGGAAAATGGTCTATGACGAGGAAAAGGCTAAAATATTCCATACTAGAAGATTAGAGTTACTTTCTCTTATTGACCAAATTGTACCATAATCCGTAAGGAGAGGATAAAGCTAGTGCTAAGCCTGGTATTAGATTTAATAAGAATTTCCTAACACCACCATAATAACGTATACCATATCCTATCAAAGGAATGTATAGGACTGCTAAAGGTGGAAAAATTAAGCCAGATAGTAGTCCTAGAATATAATAGCTACCATAGTATGCATAGCCAGTCAAAAAAGTGAAATCTATTAGCCCGTCAAACATCAACATTATATCATATTTACTTCTCCACAAGTTCCTCCTAGCCTCCTTGATAGATGAGGAGAAATCTAGTCTAGCATGAACCTTGTTAAGATGGAGACATCTACCATCTGCCGGTTCTACTATGTACCCAGATTTTTTTAGTTTAGCATAAAGCCATACGTCTTCATCTCTCTCATATCTCTCGTCAAATTCCTTTATTACTTCTCTGTTTAACCCACTACAACCTAAATTTGGATTATGCTCATTTACTGATAAATGTTTGTCTACTTCATCCTCTGAATAAGCATAATGCATCCAAGTAAAGACAACTCCTTTCTCTAGCTTATCTATAAGTCTCTTAGAATAATCTTTAGGTATAACCACATCACTATCCAACATTATTATGTATTTATCATTAGCAAGCTTAAGCATCTTATTTCTCAACTTAGCCATATTAACTTTCTTCATTCTCTCGTCCTTGACATAAATTATTTTGTCCTTAAGGCTCTCAAAAAATTCATTTATATCTCTTCTTTCACTATTGTCATAAACTATTACTCCATCAACAGGTTGAGATATAGCTGAAAATACGGACTTTTTTACCCAATCTAGATTGTCAGAAGGACCGACAGGTATTATAATCTTAACCATTATTACCAAATACATAAATGAGAGAAATAAAAGTTGCAGTAATTGCTCATGGTTTAGGAATGAGTAAAACTTACAGTGGAGAAGGAAATGTTTACAAAACAGTTTTTGAAATGTTAAATGAGGAAAAAATCCAGTACATTGCTGTTAGTTTTTCTAAACCTTATGACTTATTTTTGCCCTCAGTCTATTCCTTACCATTCCATTTGTCTAAATTTGATAAGTATCAAAGACTACTTTCTTACTATACAGCTAAAAAGGTAAAGCCTAAGTTATACATAAATTTATCAGGAGTCCCGTTACCTTTATCAAATCTTGCCCCACACATTATATATGCTGGAGCACCTTCGATTTCTAATGTACCTAGTAAATATAATAGATCACTCATATGGAAGCTATACCTACTTCCATTTAGGACAATAGTAAATAGAATGAAAGATGAAGCCAAGAGGGCTAAAATAATAGCTAATTCTAGATATTCAGCAAAGGCTATAGCTGAGGTATATAATATACAAGAGCCAGAAGTAATCTATCCTCCCGTTGATGTCGAGTTTTATTCTAAAGCATATAACGAGAATTCAAGAGATAACGCATTTCTAACCATAGGTAGAATAGAGAGAGGGAAAATGCTAGAGAATAGTATACTACTATCAGCAAAAACTGGTATTAAGGGAATTATAGTAGGATCTCTAAATGAGAAAAGCTATATGCAGAAACTGATTAAGCTGAGAAACAAGCTAAATGCCGATATAGAAATTTATACGAATCTAGGAAGAGAAGAGCTACTCAAGATTATGGAAAAGGTGAAGATATACTTTCACCCGACTATGGGAGAACACTTTGGCATACCGGTGATAGAGGCCATGTCCTCTGGCCTTATTCCCATTGTACCTAAGGAGAGTGGAGCATATGAAATAGTACCTGAATTTTCATATTCTGACATAGATGAGGCTTCCAAAATTTTAAAGGATCTAATAGAGGACAAGAGAGATATTGAAATTAGACGAGAGATGAAAAAGAGATCTCTAGGGTTCGATAAAGTCACGTTTAAGAATAAGTTTATGTCAAAAATTCTCACTTTAATTTCCTAGCTGTTATTATAGTGAACTTCTCTTTTAATAACTCAAGAAATGAATGGTCATTCATTTCATTTGAGTAATCCTCAATTATTGGTAATAGGTCTTTGAATTCTTCCTCCGACAATTCTCTATATTCGTAATGAGGCATTCCAATTTTCTCTTCGAACAACTTCTTGGCATACTCCTTAGCATTACCCTCCAACTTATCTATTAAATCAATGTACTCCTCCCTACTGAGAGAGTTATACTGATCTTCCGTTATAAGATTTTTTAGTAGCAGAGCCTTTAAAAACTTATTAATTTCTTGCTTTGGTGGCTGAAGTCCGATCTTTTCTGGGGAAACCCTGCCCCTTATATAGATTTTCCCTCCTACCATGCCGCTTCCTACAAAATTTCCTACGGGTTCCCTTCTCATATTCTTGCCAAAGACGACTATAGCTCCTCCCGCCATGTATTCTCCTAAGTAATCATCGACCATTCCACCGATTATTAGATATGGTTTTTTATCTTTATATTCCCTCATCTGAATACCTACTCTATTTCCTGCATTACCTCTAACGTAAATTCTACCATTTTGAAAAGCTTGACCTAAAACGTCTCTCGCATCACCATATATTACCACCTTTCCGCCATGCATCGTATCACAACAATCATCTGCTACATTACCATATACGTAAAAGTTGTTTCCCTCATTAAGATTAGCTAAACAATTGCCTACAACACCATAAAGATTAATTCTAAGTCCTTGTATGACCTTAGCAGGTAAATTTATCCCAATATACCTATGCCCCATAACATTTGCAACTGTTATCTCTTTCTTCCCAGATATTGCTAATTTCAAAATTTCGTAATTTAGATCCTTGTACCCTATATCGTACGCGTTTATGTCATAGTTTTCTGGGACCATAACGGGTGGAGGAGAAAATGATCCTAATTCTTCCTCGTTTCTACCATAAGAAATAACTCCTTTGTTAATCGACGCTATAAAGTATGATCCAGGCTTAAGAGTCCATACCTTAGCTTTAGGACTTATTTCCCTTATCTCATTCTCCTCGCTTGCTACATAATAATAATAATCGTCCTCTCCCACTATAGCGGGTCTGAACTTAGCCCTATCAGCTATCGCAATTAAGTATAAATCATCACCAGAATCATAACCTATAATTGCGGTAAACGGACCATCTAGCCTGGAATTCCTATACAAGTAATCTACGTGATTTGGCAACCCGTTAAATCTTCTTGAAGGATTTATAATAATATTCACAACTTCTTCGATAGTTAACCCTTCTGATAATAATTCTTCAAATAAAAACGCTATCACTTCACTATCCGTTCCAACGAAACTACTCAACCCTCTTGATCTTAGATACTCCACGTTAGCTCCAAAAGAACTTACGTCACCATTATGCACTATTGCTATATTAAATGTAGAGAATGGATGCGACCAGAAAGGAAAATAGCCTGGTGAATTAGTGGGCTGTCTAGTATGAGCTAACCATAAATCACCCTCCAAATTTTCCACATTATACTTCTTAGCCACTTCGATAGGATATCCAACACCCTTAAACACTTGAAGAGAACTACCTATACTATATATTCTTCCCTTCCTATCTTGGTTCCATAAAATTTCATTAACGTTTCTTATAGCCTTCTTTATCTCGTTAATATCTCCTAAAGTAATAACGTTACAGTCGCAGAGGTTTGACCTAACATAATCATACTTAATATCCTTTACGTAAATTCCGTAATCCGAAAGAATCTCTTTTAATTCATTAGGATTACCTTTATAGAACGTCTTTATAACGTAATAGTTCCTATCATGAAGATTAAAAACAGCAAATCCAGCTCCTTTATCACTTCCCCTATATCTTACTCTATCTATCCCTCTTACTACAGCTTCACCCCCAATCTTAGGGGCATTCCTCTTTCTTAAAACACCTAGAACACCACAACCAGAAGGGGTATATTCCATTATAACTCACCTGCAGACTTAATCCTTAACTCGTTCCTTATTATCGAGTTAAGATTTATTGAACGAAGTAGCTCTCTATTACCCGTCAATGTAGACTGAACGCTATATACCCCTGCTGCACCAGCAAGTAAGGCTATTTCTTTTTTCATCCCGCTTATTAAGCTGAACGCCTTTTCCTCAAGATTGCTCTTATTACCCTCTCCTATAGCTTTTTCTAAAACAAAATAGGGCATTATGACTGAGTCAGCTCCTAACAGAACCATTTTAAAAGCATCAGCAGAATGTCTAAGCCTACTTGATTTAGCTAATATATCGTAATTATTTCTAATTCCAGCTTCCCTTAATTTTGTATCAAGATCACTAACTACTATCTCTAGATCATCACTCCCTAGATCCTCATCAATTATAAATCCGGGAACACCAATTCCTATCACATCATCTATAACATTTTTGTCACTGGGAATCAACAAATAAGAGTCATCTTCAGGTTCTCCTTTATTCCACTTAGCTATTCCCTTACCATCATTGCTTATGAAAACTTCAGAATACTTATCGATTGTAACATAGTCAAAAACTGCAGAGGATAAGGCTAGAGCACTCCAAGCAAACGCATCTTTATATTCACTTGATGCTTCTGTAATATCAAAGATTATTGGTAGTGAGAGATATAGCTCTCCTCCTTTAAGATAAAAGGATGTATCTATATCCTCTCTGTACGGATCAATGGAAGGTCGAGTAACTTGAGCTCCATCAGATCTTAACCAATCTACTATCCTCGCAGGTCTCTCAACATCTGGAGGAGCAGTGCTGCCCATACTAGTTATTACTGGATTTGCCTTAGTCATTAACTCGTGCATATAAGAGATTATTCTCTTATTCCATAACTCGCCCATTTTGGGGTTAAGGTCTTCTTCAGTACCTTCAATACCTAATATTTGTAAAGTATCATTAGTTAAACCATAACCATATAGGAGATCTCTTCTTCCCCTAAGATCCTTGATAGATTCTAACCCTAAATTATCAAGAATATTAGCCAATTCTAATGAAAATCCATTGATAAAGTTAATAAGGGTTTTAACGCCAAATTCAATATTGAAAATCCTTGTTCCATCAATCTTTGAAGTTAAACCAGTTGGACATGACCCAATGTGACATTTGTGAACCATAACGCAACCCATTGCTACTAAGGCCGCTGTTCCTACACTCACCAGATCAGCTCCTAGTGCTATCAATTTAGCAGCATCAGTAGCTGACGAAACCCTACCCGCTGCTATAATTGTAAACTTCTCTCTGAGTCCTTCACGTCTTAAAATAGTGTCTGCTGATGACACAGCAAGCTCGATGGGTATTCCTACGTTATCCCTTATTACCACCGGAGTAGCTCCTGTTCCAGCTCCGTGCCCATCTATTATTACTCCATCAGCCCCCATTCTAGCAATACCAGAGACAACGTAAGGAATATAATTAGTTGCAGCAACTTTTACAAAAACTGGCTTTCCAGTAGCCTCCTTCAAAGCCTCTATTCTTTGCCCCAAATCTTCAATAGAGTAAATATCATGATGAGGAGCTGGTGAAACTGCATCAATACCTATTGGAATTCTACGCGTCATAGAGATTGGTTCAGTAACCTTATTACCGGGTAAATGACCACCAATACCAGGTTTAGCTCCTTGACCAATTTTTATCACCACACCAGAACCAGCAGTCAATACTCTTATATCCACTCCAAATCTGGCTGAAGCCCATTGCACGAAAATTCTTTTATACCTAGCTACCTCTGGATGTAAACCTCCCTCTCCAGTACCGGCTAATGTCTCAGTCATATCTGCTGCCTTTGCTATGGCAATATTTGGATTACCACTTAAGGCTCCATAGGACATGTCACCTAGATATAAGGGAGACTTCATATGTATTCCAGAGAATTCGAAGTCTAACTTAGCCTTTGGACTTTCTGATAAAGCAGGAGACTTATCCAGCTTGAACCTTACTTTATCTAAGATTCTCAATGAGTTAGAGTCTTGAGTAAATATTTTATACGGCTTTCCAGTCAACGATAAATTCCTAATATGGTCTATCTTTTCTACTGTCCAAAATTCCTCATTTATCTGCCTAGGAACTGGTATGTACTTATCGTATATGAGCAATCTTATCGCATCTAATAAATCTACATTATATTATATAACTGTTTATGAGAAACTTTATCGTATTTAATAGTTCTATTTATCACATCTGTTTCATCACTCAAGTAATGATATAAGTTTATAATTAGAACTTAATCTTGTTTGTGATCAAACTTTTATCTCAACTATGATATAGTTTATATTAGCTTTTTATTTTTTTAGTTCAAAATTAGCTATAACTATTATATGTTTCCCATATATTATAAACAATTTTTATCCGTAATTAAGATATACCTGCAACGATGTCACGAATGCTCTGATAAATTATGTTAAGTAATTTAATATAATATAACAAGATTTGGCTATTAATTCATTCAAATATATAATGTGTCTCTATAATGAAAAGTGAAATATCATAAAACGTGTAGCGTTATTTCTGTATAATAGTAACTAATTTGAAAAGCATATCATTTTTATTTAAGAATAGCTTGATATTTTTACTCTTCATAAAGAATTCTTCTTTGTTTCTATAATATCTCTATTATTGTTTAGCAAAAGACTTTGTTAGGAATTTTCTTGGGTTGTCATCTATTTTTAATTACACCATAAAGATTCTACTTTAGTTTTTATGAAATGTATGCGGCCGCCGGGATTTGAACCCGGGATCATCGGCTTGGGAGGCCGACGTCCTAATCCAGGCTAGACTACGGCCGCAATGTCAAAAAATATAGAGTACTATAGGATAAAAGTTTTTATCAGTTTTTCCAGCGACAATCATCAATCATTGGACCCTCTCATCATCACATAAAATTAAAAATTACAAATGAATAAAAAGATTATCTTTAATCCCTCCTAATAGCCTCTACTACTGTTAATCTTGAAGCTTTCCAAGCGGGATAAATTCCAGCTATCAAGCTAACTACTATGGCTACTACTAGCGCTATTAGAATTGCTTCAATAGAAATAACTGGTTTAAAAGCAAATAATACTCCAGAATTGGCACCTCTAGATGCAAACGCACCACCAAACCCTCCTCTAAATCCCCCTCTGCCTCCAGAAAAACCACCTCCGAATGAGGAGCTTTGTTGAGAAGCTGAGGAAGATGTGATTGAAGAGAGTACATCTATAAATGAGGTTCCTAATAGTCCGACGATAATTCCTAAAACCCCACCTATAAGACCAATAATCCCGGACTCGGCTAAAAATATGCTTAAAACATCCTTAGTAGTTAATCCTAAAGTTTTCATTATACCTATTTCTCTAATTCTCTGGTATACTCTGCTTAACATTATTGCCATAATGCCAACAGCCCCAACAAAAAGAGAGATCGAAGCTACAGCTATTAACAGGAAACTAAAACCAGAAGTAATAGTAGATACAGTGTCTATTAATTGCTGAACGGTTATAACATTAAGTTCGTTTCCGTAAATAAGCTGAATCGTATTGGCTACTTGATTTACATCTTTTACTGACTGAGCTTCTACTATGATTTCGCTATATGTAGTTCTGTTCAAGATAGCTGTAGCTTCACCTAAAGGGACAAATATTGTAGTTGAGGAATCAGACAGAGGATTAGCACCAGACGGCGATAATACGCCTACTACTTGTAGCGGAACACTATATCCTCTAGAAATTTCGACAGTAATTGTACTTCCAGGAGAAAAATATACCCCAGGTAAGGGATTTGCAACTTCTGAGCCTATTACGGCTTCAGGAGTTGTGACAGGTGGATATGTTGTGCCGTCCTCTAAAATTACTTGACCTAAAATTGGAGACAAATTATTTATACCAATAATAGATACGCCCATTGATTGACCTTCAACATCTATCGTTCCAAAACCACTCACTACTGGATAAACCGCACTAACTCCAGGAAGGCTTTCAAGCGTAGCTACGGTAGCTTGCGTTAAGCCTTCGCCTCTCCCCGAAAAGATCAATATAGTGTTAGGACCTAAAGATTCTACTATTGAGAGTATTGATTGACTTACTCCTTGCGTGAACGCTACTAGAGTGGTAACGCTAGCAACCCCAATTAAAACTGCTATAATAGCTAAAATTGCTATGGCTTTTCTCGATACAAGTCCCTTATAAGCCAACCACATAATATCTAAACCATTCGTGCTCATTCACCTCCTAACTCTAAGGAGATAAATGGCTATAATTACTATAATAATCACAATAATAACTAAGATAATGATTAATGGTAAATCAATAGCAATACCCCTATCTTTAGCACTTGTAGTTCTAAAGAAACCACTACTATTAGCTATTGTTAACGTTATGCTAGAATTAGAATGAATGACTTGACCTATATTGTTAGTATACGTGTAAACAATAGGAATAGTATATCTTCCGGGTGTAGTAGTATTTAATATCTTAAACGCAAATGTAAACGTTGATGAAGTATCAGATCCCAGGTTCCCAATATAATAAGTATTCTCTCCAATAACTTGTATTCCTCTAGGTGGGTAAACAGTAACGGTTAATCCATTTGCTGGACCAGTACCAAAATTGTATATAGTAGCGGTAATAGATACTATTCCTCCTGGAGTAGCTATTGTTGGAACAGATGAAATACCGGTAATCACAATGTTGACTGAGCCTGCAGATAGAGTGTTTAATAACTCGTTAAAAGTCTTTAGCTGTCCAGACTGGTAATAAGTTACTGTAGCTTGTAAACTTACAATACCGGAAGTTGAGGTGTAAACTTGGATAGGAAATTCAAGATTTTGTAATGGCTTTAAAACTGGTATAATAATATTTGTATCGTTCAAGTAAATTTGACCTTGAGTAGATAACGATACTGTAACGTTGTAGAGAGGCTCATTTAAGATATTAGATATTTTTAACTCCAGATCCTGGGTTTGTCCTTCCAATATAGTTGAAGTATTGAAAGATATTAGTATTGGAATTGAAGGTGAATTTATCTGCTCTACGTAAATAGGAATAGATAACTCTTCCTGCCTTTGAATATTTTCTTGATAAAATGTAATAGAAACACTTATGGAATATATTCCAGAATCCTGAGATAATAATGTTATAGGAATGAAATATAGGGAGTTTGGTTTTAACGCTGGAATATTAAATAGAGTTGCGTTGATGTATAGTGGAGATGTCAAAATAACTGAGATGTTATAGAGAGTTTCGTTCAGAGTATTAACTAAGACAATATCATCACTATTAGATTCACCCGGTATAATCAGAGTCTCATTAACGCTAGCTATTATTGGATTTGATGGAACAATTTGAGTAACATAAAATCCTATTTGCTCTTGATACTGAGATTGTTGATATATAGAATTTAAGTAGTCTATAGTTATGCTAAGCTGTATACTACCTCCCTGTAAACTTGAAGGAACGTATATTTGTAAAGGTATATCTACTGTTTGATTTGGCTTAAGTAAAGAAATTTTAGGTAAAGTATTCAATATTGAAACTGAGGTTGAGGGCATTATTGACAAGTTGTATATGTTCCCATTTCCAGTGTTCCTTATATTTAAGGTAATATTATTTACCGTTCCGGCATAGAGAAGGGATGATGAAGGAACTACTTGGATGTTTGAAGTACCTAATAGTGTCAAGGAGAATGATGAATACTGAGTTATACTGACTACTGAACCCTCGCCTTCAATAGCATTCCAAACGATTTTAACTGGAATAGAATAAGAACCTAATGATACGTTATTAATATTAATATTTATTGGTATAGATACTTCTGATTCCGGTTGTAGTAGTCCTCCGAAAAAGTAAATAGCGCTTCCTCCGGTCACATTCGTTATACCCTTAGGTAGTAATAGTTCTACTGAGTAACTCTCTATATTAACTGGACCAGTATAAATTAAGGATAATTGAAAGGTAACTCCTTTACTGTTTGGTCCTTCGCTTAATATAATATTTGGATTTAGGATTTCTCCTTCGATGCTTTGATTACTGTTTATCGAAATCGATACATTTAATGAATAATATTTCCCATATGCCAAAATTGTTAGAGGAATCTGATA
This sequence comes from Sulfolobus sp. A20, assembly GCF_001719125.1. Taxonomy (NCBI): domain Archaea; kingdom Thermoproteati; phylum Thermoproteota; class Thermoprotei; order Sulfolobales; family Sulfolobaceae; genus Saccharolobus; species Saccharolobus sp. A20. The sequence goes on along the minus strand of NZ_CP017006.1, from coordinate 489,638 downwards.
AGTACCAATACTCGCATTATTATATATGTTAGCTGTCAGTTGAACAGAATAAGAGGATCCTGCTTGTATTATTGGTATATGAGTAACTTTAGCCATGAAATCTATCGGATACGTACTATTAGTAAATAAGGTTACGTTATAGGCATTAGTGTTACCTGTGTTAAATATTGTTAGTATTACCGGTAAGTCATGTTCTCCAGGAAAGACTATTCCGGAAATTGAAGATTGTGCATAGAATTGTAAATACCCCATTATAGGGATTTGAACAGTCACGTCTTGAACTTGTTCTATCCCGTTAATAGTGTAATAAACTTGAATGTAAAAGTCGTATACTCCTAACGGTATATTAGGCGTGATATTACCTATGAAGGTCAAAGTGTATTCTTGTCCAGGTATTATAATCGGGAAAGAGTAAGTTTGAGTATTAGAGGTTACAATAAATGGTGAAGACTCCACTGGATATATCTGAACGTTAGTTATATTTGTATAACCGTGATAAACTAGTGTAACTTGCAATGGGACTAGTTTCTCTCCAGGTGCTACGTACGGTGGTGAGACTAACCATTGTGACGATGTGGTAAAATAGCCAGCTGAGGCTTCAGATGCAGTATTAGTTAAATTTGATAATGAAAAAAGAAGAGAAAAGATAACTAAAACGGACAAAATAATTCCTACTTTACTCGTTTTGGACAACCTCCTTCTCTATTTGACCATCCCTAATGTAAACTATCCTATCAGCATATCTCATCATATCTGGGTCATGTGTAGCCATTATAACAGTAACGTTCTTTTCTTTGTTCAATTTACTTATCAATTCTACTATTGCCAACCCGGTTTTTGAGTCAAGATTTGCAGTAGGTTCATCAGCGATTAATATTTTAGGATCATTTGCTAGAGCCCTTGCAATAGCCACTCTTTGCTGTTGACCACCAGATAGTTCATTAGGTTTTTTATTCTTTAGTTCTAACATACCGGGTATTAATGATAAAATCTCCTCTGCCTTTTCCCTTCTTTTCCACGCTGGTATCCCTAAAGAAGCTAAAGCCAGCTCAACATTTTCCAAGACTGAAAGATATGTTATTAGATTATACGACTGAAAAACAAAGCCAATATACTTCTTTCTGAAATTAGCCCTCTGATCTTCATTAAAGTTAGTAACGTCTATATTATTGATTATAATTTTACCGCTAGATGGTGTATCAAGTAATCCTATCAAATCAAGGAGAGTGGTTTTGCCAGAACCAGATGGACCAGCAATTATTAAAAATTCACCTTTTCTAACCTTAAGTGATACGCCTCTTAATGCGACATACTCAGCCTTCTTAGTCTTATAAACCTTAGACAAATCAACAGCATCTACTATAATCTCCTCATTATTCATGTTATTCGGCACCTCATTAGAAGAAGTCTAATGACGAAGCTAATAAGTTTTTTGATAACGTTTTCGATATCAAAACAATATTCGAGATTGTTAAATATCTCATAATTCTTACTATATAATGAACTAGCATGTACACTTTCATTGTCTTCACATATCTGACTCAGAATGTGAATATTTTAGTGTTAATATAAGTTTTATTTCCATACAACATATCATAATAAGTTAAGAATTTTTTAGAATACAAAATAATTACCTATAGGCATTTTAAACTAACTCGCTTTTTGTTTTAAAAAATTAAAAAAGCAACTTCACTAACATCGTGTGTAGACAACAATTTGGTTGTTTTGATATAAATTGAATTTTCTTTATCGTGGAAAAGTATTTTTAGGATGAGGACGAGTTGTTTATTGGAGCGAGAATATCAATAGGTTTGATTTTCTCGCCCTCACCCAAATTATCTCTACCCTTTTAAGCCTAGGTTCCACTCCTTGGACGAGATTGTATTAGCCTTTTACTTGCTAGGCTAAAGGACTTTACTACCTCACACTACCTTGTTTTTCACAAGTTGGCTAATGTTAATTACGAGGTTAAGGTTGATGTTAAGCATGGGGATCATTTACTCGTTGTCGAGGGTTAATGGTGAGATGGGTTGTTAGGCATTACGAGTCTAGGCTAGTTGTGTTCTTCATGTAAGAGTGGTTTCCACGTTTATGTAAGCTTGAGAATTGGAGGGATAAAGTTACACGATAAGTCTACAAGGCATTCTCTTGGTTAAAACATGGTATTGAAACTTTTGGCAAGCTTAGTAAGTGTTCAGAAGCCTAAAACTAGCAAGTATGGACTCCACATGGAACTCAACAGAGAACACAATAACGAGATGGTTAAAAATATTCTTCAATACAATTTACTCGAAATCTATTTAGCATAAGTTAGAATAAAATTTTATGGAGGTGGATGAAATTGTTGTCCACACACCTAACATCAATGAAAGATTTTATTAAAGTGCCGCCGCGGGGACTTGAACCCCGGACAACCCGGTCCCTGCTTTTTAAACTTCAGCCGGGCGCTCTCCCGGGCTGAGCTACGGCGGCACTATATCTGTACTAGCTAAGACTTTATAATTTTTCATCCTTTTATTTTTAACGGGGACCTGGCGACACCCTTGGAGAGCCCAAAAAAGAGTATATGGGGCCAATGAAGCAGGGTCTCCAGGGGTCCCTACATTTATATTTTCTCCCTTTCCCTCTAAGTTAGATAAAAATTTTTAAACAACCGTATTAAAACTAAGTTCGTCACCCTAATACATGTAAGGGCCTGTAATATCATGGTAAAGTTAATATGAGGTTTGAGGTATGAAAGTTCTCATTATACCTTTATCGTTAATGGAAAAGAGTATATTGGAGGAAATATCCAGCCATTTAAATACATATGGTTTTGATGTTGACATATTGCTTGATACTAGAAGATATTTACCGATATCAAGTTTTAACTGGGAAAGATTGCAGTATAATGCTGCTGAATTACTAAAGTATTTAAAAAATGAATATAATTTAAAATATGACTCAGTAGTGTTTTTGTTAGATGCAGATGGATATGTTAATGGTTATAACTTTATTTTCGGACTAGCCGTGGAGAACTATTGCATAATATTCACTAGTAGACTCAGAGAGGAATTTTATAAGAGAGAGAGTGATTTGAATTTATTCACAGAAAGAGTTATAAAAGAAGTTGTTCATGAAGTAGGACATACCTTAGGTTTAAGACACTGTGAAAATCATGGTTGCGTAATGAATTTTAGCGTTAATATAGAAGACGTTGACAAAAAGAGTAAATACTTTTGCGAAAGTTGCAGAATGAAGATTTCCAATATTATTTCTAGATATCAACGACAAAAGTAATTATGAATCTGTTATCGGATCTTTGTATAGACATCTCGTGATAAGTCATGGCTTTAACTAGAGTTCTTCTTTCATGTTTAGCTTCATTAAACCTCTCTCCCCATGCCTTTCCTTGTAAAACCATATTTTCTTCATTTATTACAATATCGAACTTACTGAACAGCATCAATTCGGTATCATAGTAATATAGCAACTCTTCTATCCATTTGTATAATAAATTTTCGAGATCATATCCATTTAGAAACACCTCTCGATATTCCAACGGCTGTACTTTAGTAGTATCAGTCATTATTTCGAAAACAGCTAAGGCAGCGTTAGAAAAAGCTTCCTCTAGTGAATTTCCATAAGCCCTAATACCTATATCTGCAGTGTGATCGAAAAACTCGTATGGATTCATAAAATTTATAATATGTTTCTAACATTAATAGTTAATTGATGATATAAATGGGAGGAAGACAAAGGACTACTTTATTTATGACCAAAGAAGTTAGAAAGGAAAAGAAGTCAGGTCAGTCTAGCCCTCAACCTTCTTCAAAATAAATTTATTAATTAGAAATATGATTGCTATCAATATGCCACTCCATAATACAAAATAAATATTTTTTAGATATATATACGCAATTATTGTGTCAGCTAGTAAGAGAAATATTATTACTGTTGAGCTCTTCATTTTATCACCTTAAAATAAATCTATCGGAAATGGAATTTTTCCACCGGAACCACCAATAGCGTTACCTAAACCTATCGATAATCCTGCCAATATGCTGATATATATTATAGGAATTATTATAAAAGCCATAACGAGAGATGGGACTAATCCAACTATTGTCTCTATAACCACGTTTAAATCAGATACTGGAATGTACTGTAGTTGAGTTGGTGGGGAATAGATGTTCTGCATGAAAATTGGCAAATAGGGTAGACCGATATAAAATACGATTGATGACGATATTAAGCTTCCACCTATACCCTTTCCTATTCTAAACGGTAACGAAAGTAGCAAGATACCTATTGCTATTAAAATCATGAAAGAATTTTGAACAAACTCTCCAATATCAATAATAAATTGTAATAAAAAAACTATATCTGATATAAATGAGGAGAACTGAAGTAAAGGTATAAACACTGGAGCTGCCGCCGCGGCTTTAATATTTACTAATGTATAGTAAATACTCTTCAACTCAAACATTAGATAGAAAGCTTGTGCTTCCAAATTAGTTAAGTACGTATAAAATATACTCCAATTTACTCCTAATAAATTTTGTAATTCGTTAGCTAAGACTATAATAAGCCCATAAATATTTATCCAAACCCCCGCATATATCGCATCACTTATCATTCTGGGACCCCACTTTTTAACGCCATATACAGGGATTGGAAGACCGTAAAATAATGCTCCTAGAATATAGGTTAAAGTTGCTATGTTCATAGATAAAAATAGTATATAAAAGGGAGAATAACTCATTTATTTTTTACCCCCCTACCTGGGATGCTAAGTAAGTAATCAACGAAAACACCGTAGAACCTATAGCAATCCAAAATGCAGCAAGTATCGCATCTTCTATTAAATCTTGGCCAGTTCTCTTTACTCTAAATATAGGAATTGGTGATCCTCTAAGGGCCCAGCCTATTGCCCATGCTAATATAAATATGCTCCACGCTACTTCAGTGACTTCTGAATCAAGGTTCTGAATGAATTGAATTAAACTTACCATCTACTATCATTACTTGGCTTCATTTTTTATAGAGCCAGAGTTAGACGAAATTGATAAAAGATAAGTAAGTATTACTTTAACTACATTATCTAAGCTCATGTTGTTTGTATTTATCACTAAATCAAAAACTGATAAATCATTTATATCTATACCGTAAAATTTTTTAAACCTTCTATAATGCATATACTCTCTCCTAATGATTTGAATTAATGCTTCGTTGTAAGGAATATTATCTCTCATAGAAATTCTAGTTGCTCTAACTTTAAGAGGAGCCCATAAATAGATCGTTACATTTGCATATTCTCTAAATAACCAACCAGCGATATGTGACTCAATGACCAGATCTTTCTCGCTTAATAAATATTCATAAATTCTCCTGTCAACAGACTTATCTATTTCAAAATCAGACTCCGCTACCCTATTTAAACTTATTACATCCATATCTTTCTCTTTAGCTATCTCACGAAATAAGTTTCCTGCAGAAACCAACTTAAAGGATAAACTCTTTGCTAGCCTACTCGCTACAGAGGTCTTCCCACTCCCAGCAGGACCGCTAATTACTATAATCATAAAAACTCCTCAAAAATCAAATAATATTTTTTCTAACCTCATGTATAATTATTTTGGATAAACAACTATGGCATAAAACTCCACCAAATGGTCTTTGAGGTCTTTTCTCCGTCCTACTAAATTTATGTAAGTTATCAGTCTTTACTCCGCGTAAAGGTTTCTTACAAATAGCACATTTAGCAGCATCATTCCTCTTTCTTTCATAGTGTATTTCAGTATTTCCACTAGGTAACTTAACATATATTCTTCTTAATGACCTAGAACGTAGAGCTGGTTTAGGCATTAATAAGAAATACTTAGTTATACTTTTAAATTTGACCTTAAAGATAACGGCGTGAAAAGAATGTAAGATGCTATAAATACGAAGAGAGATCCATTTAGCATTAAGTATCCAGTCGTAGTTTTTAGTGTTAAATAAGGTATATAAAAGGGCAAATATATATTGAAGCTAAGGTACATTAGTATTAAAAAGAGATCTAGTATGTATATCCCTACTAGTATCATTGACCTTATAAACATATAGTATCTGACTGTAGAGATATAAGATTCTAGTTGTTTAGAAACCTTACGATAGGTTTTTTCGCGCCTCTTAGGTGAGCTAACGCTCCTTAATCTCTCCTCATATTTTTCAACAATATCCATAGCTTTAGAAATTCTTCCCATAAGATAGTACTTGTATATCATATAAACTACTAAATTAGAAAAAAACGATATTAGAAGTATATACAAAATATCTATTTCCATAGTTTCACATTAAGGTGCTTATTATTTCATTTGCAGCCACTGAGGGGTCTCCTTCCAAATTGTTCACAACTTTAACAGAAGCACCTACTAATACCGCCGAGGCAACAGCTGCATATCTAGCAAAATTTATCACCTCACTTATAACATTAATATCACTATAGTCAACTCTGCTTCTTGTAGAGTCTCTCTTTTGCCTTTCTAGTATAATTTTAGGATCGGCCTCAATCAAAAAAATCACGTTTGGAGAAAGGACTTCTACCACGTGTTTAGGTAATCCTGGTAAATATCCAGCTGGTGTTCTAATAACAGCATGAGTATCTACTAATCCAATACCATTAATTTTAGATAAGTCTTCATTTATCCTTTTTGCTGCTAATGTTTGTAATTCTTTTTGTTTGTCTAATGGGAGTTTTCTTATTTCATCCCTACTCTTTACATAACCTTCTTTTATGCCAGTATTCAGCATATAGTCTCCATAATTAACTATCTTATGTGGAATTTCCTTCTCTATTAGAATTTTATCAACTAATGATAAAACAGTTGTCTTTCCAACTCCTGGAATACCTGTTACAATTCCCACTTTCATTTCCTACTCACCAATTAACCTTCTCAGTATGGGATACATTTCTAAAGATCTCTCATAAGCTAATAAGCTATAATACTGAATAGCTATCGTTACTGCCAATAATATTCCTATACCAGTACCATATGCCCCTAAAAGTGTTGCCACAACTGCTATTACACCTACAATAATTGAACTAAAGAAGGCTAATGGATAAATATACCTGCTAAGAATTCCCTCAATGACTTTTGGATTGCTTCGAACACCAGGAATTTCTATTCCAGCCTCTATTAACTGTTGAGCTTGTGTAGCGGGATCTAATCCAGCTACGTCAACCCATAATAATCCAAATAATATACTTAAGACAATAAAAATTACTGTATATTCCACCGCACCTATCGGATCAAGTACTATTGCAAAGACACTATGAGGAATACTAACATTTGGAGGCGGAAAGAAGAAGGCCGCGCTAATTGCATTAAGGACACTTGAGGCTGAAGGTGAGACATAAGCAGCAAGGGATGCAAACAATTGAATATCAGAACCTAAAACAGCAACAAATATAACTGGGATACTACTTACATATAGGAAATTCAACGGGATAGTTCTCCTTATCCCTCTTAATCTTTGTGAAGTTACTGGTATTTCTATTGTCATAGTAGTCAGGTATATCGTTATTATTATCAGCACTATAGTCGTAACAAGTCCTACTAAATCTGGCTGAAATGGGTCCTTAGTCGAAGTATTTACTAATAGATTTAGAACGTTGCCGTGAGATAATAATGTAGATATAAGAGCAGGGAAAAATCCTACCGGTAAGTTTTGAGAACTGACACTGGCAATCCCAAACATATCCCAAAACATTATCTTCATTACCCCAGCTAGTATGAATAAACTAACTCCAGATCCCAATCCCCAGCCTTTCTGTATCATTTCGTCTAGCAATAATATCAAAAAAGTTGCTACAATTAATTGGAGAATCACAATACCTGCTATAAATAATATAGAGCCCCCAATACTCGAGGATGTACGAGCTAAAACATACCCAAATAATGCCGACTCGACTAGGATAAATATAAATGCCAAACCTTTCTGGGCTTCTGTGAATCTAACTCTATCGTCCGGATCATTTAAATCAATCTGTATAAGCTTAGAACCAGCTAAAATTTGCATAATTAATCCAGCCGTGATGATTGGTCCGATCCCTAATTGGGCTAAAGTACCAGCAGTAGAGGCAAAAATAATCTGTTCAAGTATCAAATTCTTAAAAAAAGACGTTGAAGTTATTCCATATAGGGGAGTTGAAGCCATTATCAAATATACTATTACTGCAATTATCGACCAAACTAATTTTTGACCCAAAGATGGCTTCTCCTTCGGCTTAGTAACAGCTGGCAGATACTCTCCCAGCCTAGCTAATGAGTCTATAAATGACATACTTTACTCAAAAACATTATTGAGTTGGGTTTAATATTATTTCTCCTCCTATTTGCTTCACTTTTTCTACAGCCTTTTTACTAGCCCTTGATACTCTTACGGTTAATGGAATCGATAATCTTCCACTACCTAACAACTTGTCATATCCCAACTTACTAAGATCTATAACCTTCTTGCCGTTTTCCTCTTCAATTTTTAGTGTTCCCTTACCAATTAACTCCTCCAATTCTCGTAAAGATATTGCGCTTACTTTCTTAGATGTAGGGTTTCTGAACCCATGTTTACCATACCAATCTTTGCCATATTTAACTACCCATGACCACTTCTCCTTATGCATTCCTATTTGCCTGCTACCTTCAGAACCCCTATCTCTGTGTTGGCCCCTTATTCCCCATCCCATAGTTCTAGACCCTCTTAATTTTCTAGTTTTCTTCTCTCTCCTAACTACCATCTCACACCATCCTCCTTAACAACTGATTTATATCTTTACCCCTATAACCGAATTCCCCTTTATTTTTATAGGGCCTCTTAACACTTCCCTTGAATCCGCCCTTAGGTGGATGAAGAGTTAAAGGTAAATCAAAGTACTCATCCAACTTATGTAAGTACAGCTTGCCTTCATATAGGGCTTTTGAGAAAGTTTCTATATCTTCTATTTTTAGCACCTTTCTAAGGTACTCGTTGCTAACTTTTTCACCATTCCTAGTCCTAAGTCTATTTATTAATAATAGCTTCAAAGTATCCTCAGTTATTTCTCCCCAAGTTATATGGGTAGATGCTTTCTGCAACATTCCCAGCATTGGAGAAGTTCTGGGATATATCATAGCATTAAAGTTTCTCTTCAGTCGCAATAAATTAAGAGTCTCATTAACAAACCACGGAGCTTTTGCCCAACCCCTAATTCTAACTATAGCTAATAACTCTGCCATGCGTAATCACCTTTTCCTCGCCCAATCTTGCATAGTAACAAAGCTATAAGTATTATAAAGTGCATTATACCCAGCTCTTATAAAATTCTCAGTAGTCCTAGTCTCCCCTTTAGTAATTGACCAGGCATCCTTTATTCCTGCATAGGTTAACAAAATCTTTAATTTACTTCCAACAACTAAACCAGTCCCTTTAGGGGCTGGTAATAATTCGATCCTTACACTACCATCCTTTCCCACTACTTTAAATGGTAGACTATGAGGCTCACCACATGTACACTGCCAACTTCCACAACCTCTTCTTACTGGGATTATGTTCATCTTGGCGTCTCTAATAGCTTTCTGAATGGCGACTCTTAGTTGCTTAGCCTTGCCGGTGCCAATACTAACATAACCATCCATATTTCCCATTATTACAAGTACTTTATATCTAGATATCTCTCCAGCATCAGTTTGTTTTTGTACTACAGCTATATCAACAACCTCATATTTTAGCTTAGGTAATAATACATCAACTATTTCAGGCTCTGTTATTGGGAGATTCCTATCATATAATTCCTTTATTGACGTTATTTTCCCTTCCTTAATCATCTTCCCTACTAAGGTCCTAGGCTTCCATTCCTCAATATTAATCGTCGGAACTTCTTCTGCCATATTAACCACCCATTGTCTTTATTTTATTTAAAGTTTCCTCGAAATGAGAGGGAAGACTTACTGGATCTAACCCCCTCGCTAAGTATTTAGAAAACAATCTATTGAACTTATCTGGATTCTCCACCTTTAGCTTTTCCGCATACTTTGCAACATGAATACCCTTTATTCGATCATCTAAAATACCTACATCCCCTAAAGGCACTTTTAATCCAGCATCAATAGCACCTTTTATTACATAGAATATTCTAGAGCCCCTAGCTGGTACATGAAGTCCAATATCTGCTACAGCCTCTTGAACACCACTCTTCAAAGCTCTTATTCCAAGCAGGTAACCAGTGAGATAAGCAACTGATGTGTTGTTAGTATCACCCTTCCATCCAAACTTTTTAACTAGCTCAATAGAATGTGCATACGCTATTGTTATATCACCCTTAGGATCAACTTTACTTATGTGTGCAACAATATACTTATTGGTTATTCTAACAACTAGCCTTAACTTGTTACTTACTACATAACTATACCTTTTATAATAATTAGTTTTACCTTCCCTTCTCCTCCTAAATTTTACCTTATAATTAGGACCATGAGCCATTTAAATCACTCCCTCATTTTACCCATTTGGATTAATGTGCTCCTCACGTCTGAAACGCCTTTAAAAGAGCCACCCTTTGCTCTTAAATATAACTCACGATAAGTATGCGAATCAATAACCTCATGATCCCTCAGCCATCTTAGATACTGCCTAATTTTCCTTATCCTATTTACCCATAACTGTTTCCTTCTAGCTCTAGCACCCTTTCTGCCCTTTCTGCTACCTTCTTTTTTACCTTCACTTTTAATTCTCCTATTCCTTCTTTTCTCCTTTGCTCTTCCACTGCTAATACCTGTTTTGCTTAGAATTATTATTTTACCCTCTTTTATCAATTTCTTAACGTCACTTCTAGTTAGCGCATCTTGGACTTCACTTTCAAAACCTTCAGCTATTCTTACTTTACTAATTCCCACTCCGGTCAGTTCTGCAGCGAGTCTCTTCTGAAAAGATAAATCGCTCATTTACATAACACCCTCGTTTGAAACCTTAATTCCCAATTCCTTAGCCTTATTTATAATATCCAACCTCTTTTTAAATCCAACCGTGCCTCCAATAATCACTATTACATTATCCTTCTGATCTTTAAGCTTAATTAGCTCATCAACGTTATTAACTATCACTTTCTTCAAACCTGTTGGATGTAAGTACCTTATGTCCTTAGGTAATCTGTAACCTACACTGACCTTTGGTGGAAATCCTCTTATCTTTAAACGAGTCTTATTATCTCTACCATAAGGCCTTCTCCATTTCTCTTGTCTACCTAGCTTGAAGAATTTATCCGCGTCATATCTTAGAAACTCTGGTTTCCTTTCTTTTAATCTTTGCCTTAACTCACGATATTGTTTAGTTTTTAATTGACCGCTCATTCTATCACCTCTTTTTTATATAAAAATATTCCATCAGAGAAAACACGTCTGTCGAAACCTCTTATCTTTGAAGCTAATTCAATATTTGATGCAGTTTGTGCAACAGCCTCAATATCAGAACCCTCAACTACTATATCTTCTCCTTTAATAGTAACCTTCACTCCTTTACTAATCTTAGCTTTTCTAACAACTTTCTCGCCAATTAAGTTAGTAATTTGAACCTCATCTCCTACAACCTTTACTGTAGTAGGGAAATGGGTGTATATTATTTTCAAATAATATCTATAGCCTTTAGTCACTCCAGTAATCATATTTTGTAAGTGCCTTAGTAATGTGTAGAATAATGCCTTTTTACGTCTATCAGCAAAAGTAGTCTCTAAGATAATTTTTTTATCACCCAATTTAATCTCAATTCCTTTAACGTAACTAAAGTCTCTACTAACTTCTCCCTTTGGACCCTTAATAGTAACTTTTGATCCATCGATCTTTACATTAACGTTATTTGGAACATCAATTTCCTCCTTCAAAACAACTGTTTGCATTTCTGACCACCTAATAAACGTAACCTAAAGCAATTCCACCTGTTCTTATCCTAGAAGCGTCTTTATGGGACATAACACCTTTAGAAGTAGAAACTATTATTATGCCAATTTCCTTGGATGGTAGGTATCGCCTAATATAGTCTGGTAAATTGATCATTTGCCTATATGTTAATGGATATCTCGGCGTAATGGGTCCACATTTATTAATTCTTCCAAGCAACTGAACTGTTATTTTACCCCATCTTCCATCATCAATGAACTCAAACTCACCTACATATCCTTCTTTTTGCATAACTCTTAACACGTTTATTATTAGCTTGGATGCAGGCATTATTATTGCTTGCTTGTTTCTTCTCATCTCATTATTATATATAGTTGTGAGAGCGTTTGATAAAGGATTTATTACTACCATCTTATATCACCAATACTTATTAAATCCTAACTCATAAGCCACTTCTCTAAAACATTGTCTACACAAATATATTCCATACTTTTGTATCACAGAATCTCTACTCCCACATCTTCTACAAGCTTGAATTCCCTTTCCATATCTTCTTTCTGCCGGAGGTTTAAATTTACCCATATTATTCACCCTTCTATAACTTGAATCCCAAAATTCTGCTTCAAGAACTCTATAGCCTCTTCCTTAGTTACTCTATGTCTTTTTGGCACTCTAGTCTTCTTTCTCCTTCTTCTTGCAATTCTATATCCAGCTCTCTCTAAAGTTATTGCTATATCCATACCAAAAATGCCTACTTCAGGGTCATAACGAGCCCCAGGGATTATGACATGTTCTGCAATTCCGAAACTTACGTTTCCATTATCGTCAAAACTGCTTTTCTTTATCCTATAACCTACTGCCTCTAATACTTTTTTCAAAAATTCATAAGCCTTATCCCTTCTTAGTGTCACCTTCACACCTATTGGTTGACCTTTTCTTGTTCCAAACTCCCTTATCGTCTTCTTAGCATTAGTATATACTGGCTTTGCATTAGTTAATTCTTGAAGTAATTGATATGCCTTCTGTAATCTATCTCCAGATTCACCTACTCCTATATTCACAGTTACTTTTACTAACTTTATTTTCCTCATAATGTTCTGGGTAACTGCTTGTTCACTCATCTTACTCAATCCTCATATCAGGATTTTCATTTCCAATACTCATGATATTTAATAAGTTGGTTTGAAAAGTTTTATCATCCTTACCTTTAACAGTTACAATAGTATATCTCCTAGTCTTATATTTACTCCAGCTTATTTTCTGTATTATACCATGAAGACCAATGTTCTTTCCACCTATAGCTACTACATATGAATTTTCGTTGATAGTAAATATATTCACTATTTTCTGAGTAGGTATTTCTATCTTAAGCGTTGACAACGTTCCAATTTTCTTAGCTTCTTCAGAAGATAGCAGAATATTTCTGCCATCATCTAAATTTAATTGAATAATACCTCCTCTAACAGTTGTCTTATTCATCACTCTAACGTATTTATAATTAGCCTCATCCTTAGTTATCTTAATCAATTTTAAGAATCTAATATTGTCAGGGACTACCCTAAAGTATAAATCTGAAGATGGAACAGAGATTACGTCCATAATCCCGATGGGATATTTATAATGCTTCCTTACCCTGCCATCAACTAGCACTTTACCACTTGAAATAATAAACTTAGCTTCTTTTAGTGACTCTGCTAAATTAAGATAATCCCTAAGTATTATAGCTAAGGGAACACTAGTAGTAACTGAATGCGGACCGGCGATAGGTCTAACAGTCCACTTATATTCTTTCTTACTTAAAGGTAAAAACCAAGGTGCCTCAAATCTTGTAATATGCGTCATTACTTCTCAACCCCCTTTTCCAATTGTTTCTTGCGTATCTCAGAAATTTTTTCGATTTTCTCTCTTCGTCTCGGATCACTTAAATCTAACTTTATAATCATCAATTTAGAAGCATGAATCCATTTATAAACGGGAGTACCATCAGCCTTTTTCCTTGTGATCCCCTCAATAGCGACTTTACCGGTTTTAGAATTAACCTCTACCACTTTGCCTTCTTTCCCACTCTCCGACCCTCTGAGAATTCTTACTGTATCGCCTTTCCTAACACTAATCCTCCTTATACCATACTGATTTCTAATATCTTCTGAGACCATTGAAACAAGTAGTTTTTTTCTCCCGTGCAAAGGTAGAGTGTAGATTGATTTTCTTTGTTTAGAAGGCTTAAGAGAAGACGTAAACATCACCTCAAATCACTAATGTAGCTATACTAGCTATTTTAGGCCATCTCTCTGCTGCTTCTCTAGCAATAGGACCTCTAACCTCAGTTCCCTTTGGAGTTCCATCAGGATTTATTATTACCGCTGCATTATCTTCAAAGGAGATCCATGTTCCGTCTGGCCTCCTATAAGGCATACGTTGCCTAACTATTACGGCTCTAAACTTCTGTTTTCTTACTTCTGGTGTTCCTTTTTTAACCGACACCATAATCATATCGGCAATGTTTGCAAATGGAACTCTTCTTAAGACACCTCTATATCCATAGATTCCTATTACCATAACCTCTTTAGCTCCACTATTATCCGCCACATTCAAAATACTATAGTGTTGAATAGCTGGAGTTAAACCTTTTCTAGCTCCTAAAAACTGAATTTTTTCTGGCACTTTAACTCACCTTACCTAGTACTACAAAACTAATCGATTTAGAGATAGGTCTTGATTCACCAATTATAACTTTATCTCCCTCTTTTACTTCAACGCAAGGTGGAATGTGAACGTGAATTCTACTTCTTCTTCTTTCATACCTCTTATATTTAGAATCATAATATAAATACTGCCTCTCAACTACACCAGATTTTTGGGCTCTACTCTTAACTAATACTCCCTCCATTATCGCACCTCTTACTCTTAATGTACCGTGATAAGGACAATTATCATCAGTACAAGTCTTATCAGGTACTTTCACATTTGGAACACCGACATCTTTTATCAACTTTCCTTTTGATCCCATCTATTTCACCTAACTCTCTTCCATGGTTTGCTAACTAACTTGTGACCACCTATTATAAAACGCTTACCTTTAAAAGTTATCTCAAATACTCCATTCGACTTAAAAATTGTTATCACTCTGTTACTAATAGCTAACTTAACTAGAAATGTCCTCTCAGTTTCAAAAACTATTTCCCCTTTTTTTAGAGCTAAACCAGGATCAGTATAATATAAAATCCTTATTCTAGAACCAATATAATCTATCATAATACAATAGCCTACTATTAAATAAAATTACTAAGAGCTAGCTTTTTCAGATTTAGGTTGTTGAGACGAACTTCTACTAATCTCAGAAAGTACAGTCAATATTCTCGCAATATCCTTTCTAGTATTCCTTATACTTGAAGTATTCTTTAAAGTTCCCATCCTTGCTTGAGCCCTCAGTTTAATTAATTCTATTCGTAATTCCTCAAGCTTTTTAGCAAGCTCCTCTCTTTGCATCTTTCTTAATTCATCTGAAGATAAGGGCATTATTGTTCACCTTCCTTCTTTTCCTCACCTGACTCACTAATAAATGACACATTAGTAACAGATACCTCTTGAGGCACAGCTGGAGTTTCTCTTAATGTAATCTTATCTTCAATTTTCCTTGGTTTTGTTATTAAGACCTCTACTCCATAAATACCTGGCTTTAGCATAGCTATTGCTATAGCTCTATCGACCATTTTCTCAAGTTGTTGCCCACTCTTAAATACAATTCCTTCCTTTAACTTCTCGTATCTAGCTCTTTCCGAAGTTAACTTTCCACTAACTATGACTTCAGATCCTAAAGCCCCAGCATTCATTATTCTTCGTATAGTTATAAATGCTGCCCTTCTGAAATGATAACCCTTCTCTAATGCAACTGCTAGTCTAAATGCCATAACTCTGGCATTAAGCTCTGGATTTTCAACATTAGTTATTGTTATCTGAGGATTTTCGAGACCGAAAACTTTCTCAAGAATCTGAGCTAGCTGCTTAATATTTCTTCCTCCCCTCCCAATAATCATCGGAGGTCTTCCAGCATATATTATAACTCTGGTTCCTATTGGCGTTTTCAGAACTTCTACCCCAGCATATTCTGCATTATAATACTGTTTAGCTAAATACTCATCAATCATAACTTTTACCATTGATTTCTCTAGAAAATATCTCTTTATATTTGGCATTCTACTCCACCTCCTCTAATATAACTTCAATATTTGAGGTTCTCTTGTATTTAGGAGTAGCCCTTCCAAATGCCCTAGGCATATATCTCTTTAAAGTAACTCCCTTATGGGCAGCTAAATGTCTAATTATTAATTTACTGCTATCTAATCCCTTGTTAGAAGCATTAGCCTCAGCATTCTCTAATAACTTTAAGACATATTTTATTGCCTTCTTTGGGTACCTACCAGCTTTTATTTTCCATTTGCGTGATAATTTTGACTTATGTGAAGCACCCGTATTATATCTCCAATAGGGAACAGCTTCTTTCTCTTCTAACACTCTGTTTAAAAAATCTTTAGCTTCATTTAGATTCATCCCCCTAATAACCCTACAAACATTGTATAAATCCTTTATAGATACTTGAACATCTCGTAGAACGGCTTTAGATATCTTTAACTCATCCACATTTAATTGAGGATAAACCCAGTTACCCATCTTAATCAACCCTTCATGGCTAGGAATAAGCTTGATCTTGTAGCCTTTAAACCTGGTTCGCCATGCTCAACCTTCTTCGTAGTTATCGAATATTCACCTAGGTAATGTCCTATCATCTCTGGAGTTACAGTAAACTCTACAAACTCCTTGCCATTATATACAGCTAACTTAAGTCCTATAAACTCCGGTAATATCACTAAATCTCTCACATGAGTCTTTATAGTCTTGTTAACCTTTCCTTCCCTCCTATGTCTTCTTATTTTTTCTAATAAACGCCTCTGAGCGTCAGTAAAACCTCTCTTCAAAGACCTTCTCTGCCTAGCTGGTAATAACTTTATAAACTCATCCATTGGCATAGTAACTAGCTCGTTTATACTTTTTCCCCTATATCTATAGTTTTTCCATTCAGGTGGTAATTCTACTGACATCTTTTATCACCTATTCATAACTAACTTATAAAAACTCACTTTCCTTCCTTCCTCCCTGTTCTCCTTGCAGCTATATGTCCGACTTTTCTTCCAGGTGGCGCATTTCTTGATACAGTAGATGACCTACTCACACTCTGATGCAAACCACCACCATGAGGGTGATCTACAGCATTCATAGCTACTCCTCTAACAATCGGCCACTTTTTAGCTTTAACCTTGTATTTATGGTAATTAGCCCCAGCCTTAAGTAATGGTTTTTCTGTAATTCCTCCACCAGCAATTACTCCAACCATAGCCCTTGCCTTATTAGAGACCGCTTTTATTTTTCCAGACGGTAATCTTACCAGAACCTTATCTCCACTTTTTCCAATCACAACTCCATAAGATCCAGCACTTCTAGCATATTTTCCACCATCACCAAAGTTCTCTTCTATGTTACATACAATTGTACCTTCATTAGCATCCCCTATCTCAATAATATTTCCAGTAACTACTTGAGAACCTTTACCGAACTCTATTTTTTGCCCAATTACATAGCCTTGAACAGCTGGAGCATAGAATTTTATTCCATTTTCCAATTTTATTAAGGCTATTGGCTCATTCATACCTGGGTTATGAAGAATATCGATTATCTTTCCAACAAAGTGCCCCGTTATATTCGGATACCTGACCTTACCTAATCTTAACCAACTAGGGCTCCTAAAGTTTGGTGAATTTTTACCTGCTCTTTGTTGTAATAGTCTTTTACCCATTCATACCACCTCACAATATCCCTAACCTATGTGCTATATCACTCGCCTTATACTCAGAAGATAACCTTACGTATGCCTTTTTCTCACCTTGAGGTGTTGTTACTACATTCACCTTTACCACCTTGACACTAAACATCTTCTCCACATATTTCTTCACATCTCTTTTAGTATCATTTCTATCTACAATAAATACTAGCGTATTATATGACTCTATTAATTTTAATGCCTTCTCAGTTGAAAGAGCCATCTTAATCATTTAAATCACCAATCT
The DNA here is from genome assembly GCF_001719125.1 of Sulfolobus sp. A20. Classification (NCBI taxonomy): domain Archaea; kingdom Thermoproteati; phylum Thermoproteota; class Thermoprotei; order Sulfolobales; family Sulfolobaceae; genus Saccharolobus; species Saccharolobus sp. A20. The sequence goes on along the minus strand of NZ_CP017006.1, from coordinate 471,628 downwards.
TCCACCTAATCTATTCTGGAGAATCTGTAAACTAGACTCAGTATAAATTGTAAGCCTACCTGGATGAGCACCCGGAGCTAAGTGGATAACGCTTAAATTTTTAGCATTTGCAACATCAACCCCAGCTAAATTTCTAGCGGCCTTAATGATAGGAGCCTTATAAGCATGAATCACAATTAATGGACCAATTGGTTTCTTGTATTTTCTGCCTCTCATTTTTCCTTTCCCTGATCTTATTTTTATTCTCTCCTTCACTCTCTGTATATCTCCTAAAATTCCTATCTTATTAAATAGCTCTTCAACTTCGCTTGTAGATTTCATATTAACTATATCATCAACTACTATTATAGGCAGCATTAATGATTCATTAAATATGTGACCTCTTTTCCTCACAAATAAAGGTTCTGATGTGGCACTTATTGCACTCACTATGGCTAGTTTCATTTCCTTTTTATTAATCTCCTCAGTAATCTTCTCAAACGGAGAAGGTGGGAAGGTTAATCTACCACCAACCGTATTTGGTGCCAACGCGGCTTCTCCAGAGTTTTTAACTCTAGGAACTCTAGCTAATCCTAAATTTATACCAAAACTTTCAGCAGTAGTCCTCTTTCCAGCCATTGGATCTCTTCCCTTTGGTTGCAAAGATTTCGTAAATGAGGATAAGTATGCGCGTCTTATCAAGTCGCTTCTGACGGGATATGAAAAAATCAATGGTAATTCTATATCTTTTACTTTTTTTCCTTCTAGATCTAAAACAGCTGAATTCTTTTGAACTAGTTCCACGTACATCTACATCACCCTTGTTGACTGTTTAAATTCACGTAAGTTATCTTAGGCACCCCTTCAAAAACATACGAAGGCCTAACTGGGTACCTTAAGAATATTGGCCTCTTCTTACTTCCCAATACTGAACCTTGTATTACTAAAAACGTATTTCTTACTATCCCATATCTAACAAATCCTCCCAACGGGTTTATCTCTTTTGGATCATCAGAAATCTTCAAAATTCTCTTATTGTATTCAGTTCTCCTATGGAATCCTAATTGACCAGGTTGCGGGGTATAACTAGGTGTGCCCAATGAAGGTCCTCTGGTACCAATTTTTCTACTTCCCTTTCTATGCTTATGCCACCTTGGCAATTCTATAACATTATATCTCTTTATGACACCGGCAAACCCTTTACCCTTAGTAACTCCAATTATATCAACTAATTGACCCTCCTTAAATACATCTTTTACATTTATTTCCTTACCTAATATACTTAAAGAATACTCCAGTTGTTTAGCCTTATCCCCTCCTCCAATCTGTATTTCTACTAGATCCGGAGCTTTCTTTCCTAACGACGGAATTTTTCTAGGCTGTGTTGCTACCAAAACTCTAAAGTATAAAATCCTTTCAAGATTGGATTTTATTAACTCAAATCTTTTATTCATATTCTCTTGGAATTTTTTCTTACTCTCCTCATCTTTTTGTAAAATAGAGAAAGATTTAATTCTCCTAAATACCTCTGGTTGAGAGGGAATAGAAGCCCAATACTCAGTTAGTACACTAGGCTCTCCTTTAGGATCCATGACATAAGCTCTAATGGATAAGGGAATAATTGGTGGTGTCTCCACAACGGTAACTGGCATATAAATTTCTTTTCCGTTTGTAGGAGAGTTAGGCCAATCATCAATAAAGTAAATATGAGTCATTCCAACTTTATATCCTATAAAGCCTAATAGTTTAGGTTCATTAAAGTTAACTTGAGGCCAATTCCTAGGTGTAGGAAGCAACTCAGATGCTCTCTTCCTAGGTCTGAGACCAGCCGAACCTCTTCTTGGTGACGATAACTTACGATGACCCATTAATCTTCCCCGCTAATGCTATTTCTCCTATTATTTAAGAATTATAAAGCTAACTTAACATCAGATTTAGTATAGATAAGGAGTACGCTAATGCTTCTTCCGTCCTTATGTCCATAACGCCTTGATTAATTGCAAAATTGTACGAACTATTTATATATTTCTCACCTAGCTTATTAAGAACTCTTCCATGAGGAGGGCCTATTAATAGAGTCAAACCTCTATTATTATAAAGCTCTTTAATTTCATGCATACTTTCTAAGGGATTTTTCCCACTTCTACTGGCTACTATTATATTATCAAATTTAAATATGTCATCGAATTCAATAAATTTCATCCTTATACCATCATAGTATATATTAATATATGGAATAAAATTAAATTTTATTGAATCTAAGACAAGAATTACCTTGGATTTAGTTTTTATCTTTCTATTAAATCCAAAATCACCTTTTCTTCCTAACCTTAATTCTCCTTCGACTAACGTTTTCTTAACATTATGTGAGGGAACGTTCAAAGGGCTTAGAAGACCAACTTTCCTTAGAGTAGATTTGAATGGGATGTATTTTTTAAGATAAGGCGGAGCCAATAAATATTTGGAGACATCGTCTACTATCTCCATCATTTTCTCATTATGTCTAGAATCCTTTACCCAGAATATTTCATTAACTCTAAACGTGCATGTTACTCTGAGAATAAAGGATAGTTTTGATGTGATTTCTAACATTGAATTTTCTATATCAAATAATGACAAAAATAGGATTACATTTAATGGTTTAGCTCTCGGAAAAAGATACATACCATTATTAGATGCTAAGGAGAAAAATGAAAACTTTACTTCTTTTCATCATTATTTACCTTGCTTATACCGATAGTATATGTTTCTCCTTCAATGTCCCAATCAAGCAGTAAATCACCCTTCGCTTCATTGGTTGAAATAGACAGAGCCCTAGTCTCACTCTTAATAAAATCTGACCATCGCTCAATAATATCTCCTCTTTCCTCCGGAACCTTAATTGAGACTAGTATGTAATCCACTACATTTAATCCTAACTTCTTTCTCATGAACTGTATTCTTCTGATAATATCCCTTACTATACCCTCCTCTTCTTCCCTTTGAGAAATTTGTTTACTTATAACTATAACGCCCTTATCAAATTTAGCTGAAACGTAACCTTCTATCGTCTCCTCAGATATAATTAAATGCGAAGAGTTTAATACTATCTCTCTTCCTTCTATCATAGTCTTATGTGAATTATTATCAAGTATGTCTCTCGCGATAACATTACCATTTTCTTCAATATACTTTATAATCTTAGGTGCCAAACTCTTATACTCTTTACCTATGATAGATTTATTCGGTTCAACTTTATATTTACTGAAATTCTTGAATCCTTTAATGTCTCCTATCTCAATATCCTTAGCATTTAGTAGATTTAACAACACTTCTTTGGTTTTTCCTAAATAACTTATATCCTTAGGCTCATTCAGAAATACGTAAACCTTAGATAGAGGCCACCTTAACTTAATTCCAGCCTTTGCTCTAGCATTTAAAGAAGCTTCGCTAATCTCTCTTAATAATTTAAACGCTTGTTCTAGTTCTAAATTAACTAATGACTCGTCATACTTCCCTATGGTTTCCATGGAAACGGATTCTTTCTTATCATCAACGCAAAAAGATTGATATATTTTCTCAGCTGTAAATGGAATTACTGTAGAGGCTAATATGAGCCAATTCTTAAGAACATAGTATAAAACGTAGTATAGAGACACTTTATCTTCAGTGTTGCCCTCTACCCAAGCTCTTTTTCTGATTAGCCTTATATAAAACCTACTAACGTCCTCTATTAGGAAGTTAACTAATGTATTTGCTAATTCATGAACTTTATAATCTTTCATTGCCTCTATAACAATTTTTAACATGGAGTTGAATCGTGATAGTAACCATAGGTCCTCAATCTTAGCATATTTTATGATATAAGACAAATTATATTTAGATGGATCAAAATTATCTAGATTCATATATGTCGAAGCGAAAACAAAAGTATTCCAAATCACTTGCAGATCACGTTTGACTAAATCCAATGACCTCCAAGAGAATTTAGCATCCTCCCATGTCGTATTCCTTAATAACCATAATCTCAAAATATCTCTGCCATATCTTTCTATAACAACAGAGGGCTCAACATAGTTACCTAAGCTTTTATGCATCTCTCTGCCTTGCTCATCTAACATGAATCCATGAACTAATACTGACAAATACGGAGCTTTATCAAGTAATATCATTCCAGTCCTTAGCAGACTGAAGAACCATCCCCTTAATTGATCATGTCCTTCTAGCACTAGATCAACTGGACCTATTTGCTTCCATTTTTTATCCCAGTCTTTCCCTAAACTAGCGAAGAATGCAACGCCACTATCAAACCACACATCTGCAACGTCTGGAACTCTCCTAGCCATACTGCCACATTTGTTACATTTCACCCTAATATTATCTATATAGGGCTTGTGTAAATCATTAGGAACTGGATCAACACTAATCTTTTCTAGCTCCTCTTTACTACCGACTACTATAACATTACTACAATTTTCACAAACCCATATAGGTAAAGGAGTCCCCCAAAATCTTTGCCTGCTTATTACCCAGTCTCTTAATTCTCTTATCATATTACCTATTCTAATCTTTCCCCACTCTGGTATCCAATTGACCTTATCAATCTCTTCCAACATCTTATTTTTAATTTTCGATACTCTGATGAACCATTGATCAACTGCACGAAGAATTAATGGAGTTTTACATCTCCAACAGACTGGGTATCTGTGAACTATTTTACCTGCATATAATAACGCTTTATGCTCTCTTAGATCTTTTATTATTACTTCAGCTGCTTCTCTGACGTTTAGACCTTTATATTTCCCTCCTTCTTCCTTAAATTCGCCTTTATCATTTACAAACATAACGACAGGGAATCCGTTCCTTGTTCCTATTTCGAAGTCCTCCTCACCATGACCAGGAGCACCATGAACTAAACCTGTACCTTCACTTAAAGTCACTACACTACCAGCATCAACTACATAATGTTCAAGATTACTTTGAGCAGGAATCAAGTCCTTAAGTGGATGCTCGTACCTAACGCCTAATAAGTCGTCTCCCTTATAAACTCTCAAAATCTTATAATTAGTTATCCCGGCTTCTTTCATCACTGACTCTACCCTATCTTTAGCAATAACTAGGATCTCTCCATTTACCTCCACGTCTACATAATAATAGTCCTTATTGACCATGACGAATACGTTAGCTGGAATAGTCCAAGGTGTGGTAGTCCAGATTAACAAGTATTTATTGTTTTCGCCTTTAATTTTAAACTTAACATATATTGAGGGATCCTCTATATCTTTATATTCTGAAACTTCATAATCTGATAATGTAGTCTCACACCTAGGGCACCAATGCAATACAGCGGTTCCTTTACCCAATAACCCTTTTTCATAAGCTTTCTTAACTACACTCCAGGAAGAACTAATATATTCGGGGTCTAAAGTATAGTAAGGATTATCCCAATCCATGAAAACGCCAATATCCTTAAAATTCTTGGTCATCATATTAGCATTGTTTAATGCAAAGTCTTTACACTTTTTAATGAAATTCTCTACTCCTATTTTATCTATAATCTCTTGTTTATTCTTGATACCTAATTGTCTTTCAATCGCCACCTCAATTGGTAAACCGTGAGTATCATATCCAGGTTGATCATGAACCTTCTTGTTCATTAATCTCTCGTACCTCAGTATGCAATCCTTAATTACCTTATTCCAAATAGTGCCTATGTGTGGAACTGGACTAGACGGATAAGGAGGACCATCAATAAATAAGAATTTTTCTGTTCTCTTATTGACCTCGGACTTAAGCTTCTGATATATCTTATTATCCTCCCAGAATTTTATTACCTCACTTTCGAGTCTCTTAGGGTCATAGTTGCCAATCAGAGCCTCAACCACACGAGATAATTCGACTCACCTAACCATTATTAGATTTGTAGAGGACTATAAAAGTTTACGTTGAATAGAAAACATCTAAAATATCATTCTCTAGATCACAATTAAGCTAAAGCCTCCCTTTGTCTTTAGATTACTTAATTATATAATAATGATTTTAAAACGTGTTCTTCAAACTTACGAAGATCATCAGTTCTCTCAATACATATCAAACCCGATTATTTAAATTACCATAAATATATTTTCCTAATAAAGAATAGCTTAACTTTAAGATGGCATAAAAACTTCTTTTAGAAAATATAAAATTTCGTTATGATAATTTTTATCTACTATAAACTAGAGATTTTTGATACTAAAAAGAGAAGCCACTATTGTATGTATTTGTATATTTCGTCTATGAACTCACTACTCTTAGCGTTACCACCTACGTCTTGAGTTAACTTAATTCCTCTTTTATAAACTTCAGATATGGCATTCTCTAATGACTTATGAGCAGACATATACGCAACGTTTTTAGATTTCTCATAAAGTTGATAGAGCATCATTGAAATTGAAAGCAAGAAGGCAGTAGGATTAACTATCCCCCTTCCAGCTATATCAAAAGCCGCACCATGTACTGGTTCAAACATAGACTTTTCATCGCCTATGTTTGCAGAGGGTGCCAAACCTAAGCTTCCGGCTATTTGGCTCGCCTCATCACTTAGAATATCACCATAAACATTAGTAGTGACTATGACATCAAATCTAGTTGGATCTCTCACTAAATTAGCTGCTGCCGCATCAACATACATTTCCTCAAATTCGACTTTTCCTTTAAGTATCTCTCTGCAAACTCTAGCAAAAAGACCATCAGTTACCCTCATAACATTTGCCTTATGAACACAAGTAACTTTTTTTCTCCTACTATTAGCATAGTTTAGAGCTACGTTTATAATTCTTCTTGAAGCAAACTCAGTTATTATCTTCATAGCTATCGCTACTCCGTTAGCAGGAACGTATTCAAAGCCCTTATACAGATCCTCAGTATTTTCCCTAACTATAACCAAATCAACGTTCTGAAACTTAGAGTGAACGTTAGGTAACGATTTAGCTGGTCTTATATTAGCATACATATCATACATTTGCCTAAGTTTAACTACTACATCCATTGCGCTTTCCCCTACTGGTCCCTTTAAAATAGCGTCAGACTTATCTATTACGTTTAGGGTTTGCTTAGGCAAAGCTTCACCATATTTACTCAAAGCCGTATCTCCAGCTTCAACTTCAATTAAATTCATATCCAGTTTATACAATTCTATTAACTTGCTTAATATTTTCTTACTTAGTGCATAAATTTCTGGACCTACCCCATCACCTGGAATCACAGCTATATTAAAAACCATATATTTACAAAGACTAGTCCAACTTATAACCTTTTGATCTCATAGTGTTCTGTATAACGCCTAACATCTTAGCCAAGTGGGGTGTTGTCTTCTTTATTACACCATATTCATAGCTTAATATTTCCAATAATTTTTCGAGATCCTTTCCTCCATAAATGTCCACTCTAGTGTAATTCACTAAGAAATCTATTAAAATGCCATAACCCCTACTGTAAGCTGGTGAAATGGTCATTGAGTTAATTTCTAAGTCAAAGGGCAATAATTCGAATACTGCTGGATCTTTACTATCATCTATCTTTTTACATTCAGCGTAAATTACATTATAACTTCTTAATACGGGAAGACCATATTCATCGTCTATGGTGAAATTTAAATCCTGAATGAGAGACGAGAGAAAAACTTCGGGATTAGTGACTATATTTATAGAACATTTATTATTTATGATCAAGTTAGAGTATGTCAAAGTGTTTTTGTATATTTTTAAAGTAATAGTGTTAACATCACTTCTTATGATTCCTATTGGTTTCAAGTTAGGCTTAACTCCATTAGTTCCTAATAATACTTCATAAATTCCGTCGTAAGGAAAGAACATTTTTAAGAACTTTTTCATATATTACATGTGATTTTTAGCCGTCTTAAATCCTTGTCAGATGAAGGAGAAATAATTGCTGGGTCTAAAGAAGAGGAGAAGATCAAGAACAAGATTAGGAAAATATTAGAACTTGTAAGCGATGAAATAAGAGTCACTCCCGTAAGGGTTCTAAACTGGAGAGAAAAAGAGATAATAGTAGAATGCGAAGGAAATAAAATAGATGCGATATCTTTCCCTTACTCTTTGTCTACGGATACAGAAGGAAACGTCTCAGACAATTTTAGTGAGTGCAATGATAAAATACTTAAAGTAAACATAACTAGTCTCTTTGAGGTCAATAAATACTATATTAACGCAGTTAAAGCTAACTGTAAAGCAGTAATTTTTTCTCTAGATAATGAAAATAGAAGGTTTGTAATAAAATATGGTAACATGCTAGACTATGGTCCATGCCCACCTCCACCAATACCTGCTATATATGTTAAAAGTAGTGATTTCAACAAGATAAGAGGTAAGTGCAGAATAATTATTGAGTCTGAAATAAATCCTTATGCAACTGGATATGTAATTGAGGGAATAACTAACGCTAGAAATGAGAATACCGTGGTCCACATAACCTCCCATCACGATCATTGGCTAGCTGGCGAAAGGGACGATTTATTAGCTGTTTCACTTTTACCAGAATTTAGATCAAATCTTTATGAGACTCATTTAATATCCTATACCGCTGAGGAATCCGGATCTATTTACTTTTCCACTTTCTCTTGGTCTTACGGATCAAGAACTTTTCTCAGCAATCTAGGTTCAGAAGATTTGGATAATATTTTGATTAATATTAATTTAGATAATATAAGTGAGTATGAGATTATAATAAAAACTGTTCCGGGTTTGAAAGACTTGTTTAGCGGATTATATACTACTAATATAATTGACGTACCAGAAATTTATACTGATAGTTACTCATACATAAGAAATGGTATACCCAGTATAGACATAGGAAGTAAGAATAATCCTCACTATCATGGCGAGTTTGACAAAATAGATCCAAATGATAGTAAGATAATTGGTAATATAAATTTAATTAAGAATATTATATCAAAAATTATAAATAATAATATATATTATAACTTTAATGACATGATAGAGCAAGTTAAAAATAGTATGCTATATGCTCATCCACCTTTAAAGACTTATCTAGTGAATTTAATAGATAGGTTAAGAGATAAAGATATCTACGTATATAGAAATTTGCTAAAATTTTACGGTGGAATTTTAGATATCGAGGAGAATTATGCAAACGTTAAACTATTTCACAAAAGTTATGGGATTGAAGAAATGATAAAGAGAAAATCAACGATATGTATTGAAAACTTCCAATGCCTAGAAAAACCTAAAGAATCCAGTAGTACTTATTATCGTTATTTCACATATTATCTTAATGAATTAAAAGAGGACGTAACGAATGAATATACAGACCAACTGTACTTATTGTTAAAGAAATTCCTCTAACTGTGTAAGAGATGTTACAACGAAGTCTGCGTATAACTCAGCATTCTTCACCTTAGCTTCTCTATCAACTAAAACAGAATACATACCAGCTTTCTTCGCCGCTAAACAATCTTTTATGGGATCATCTCCTATGAAAAGGCAGGAATTAGGACTTACTGATACCCTTTCACAAGCAATTATGAAAGGTTCAATATTTGGTTTAGGTTTTATACCTCCTTCCCCTCCAATAATTATAACATTAAATTTATCAATTAATGGAAAACTCCTTAATCGCTTACTTTTATTTCCTCCTTCTCCATCGCTATTTGTTATTATGCCCAATTTGTAACCTTTGCTACTTAAATATTCTATAAGTTCTTTAGCATCCTCATAAGGTTCAGTTTGCCCCGCGATCGACCAATATAGGCTAGTCCAATCATATAATTGAGACCTTTCTACTTTTTCTACGTTTAATAGACTAAGCACATTTTCCCACCATTTATTTCTGTCATATTCGCCCTCCCTATCCAATCTGTTACTTTCAGCATCAACTAATCTCTGGATTATGGTAATATCTATTTCGTATCTATAATTTTCTTTAATATAATTATACATATCCTTAGCAACTGTCCTTAAAGCCTCTCTTGATCTACTATCAAAATTAATTAAGGTATTATCGAAATCAAAAAACACAGCCTTTACGTTGCTGAATATTGTATTATCGGAAGACAAAATAATCACGAGAGGAAATCTTCTACTTTAGGTAACTCTTTTGGTAATCCTTTTCTCTCTCTGATCTTACTTACTACATCTAACAGTATACTATCAGGTACTGGTGCCCATCTACTAAATTCAGTACCCCAGAATGCTCTCCCACCAGTTGCACCTCTTAGCTCGCTTGCCATATCGTAAGATTCTGAAACTGGAACCTCTGCGGTAATTCTCGACATATTGGACACTTGTGAAACATCGAGGATCTTCCCTCTCTTTCTAGTTATTACTGCTGTTACGTTACCTATCAGGTCAGCTGGGGCTCTTATATCAAGTTTTTGGATAGGCTCTAAGAGAGTAGGTCTTGACGTTAAGAAACCAGCAAAGATGGAATTCCTTACTGCAGGGTAAATTTGGGCTGGACCTCTGTGAGCTGGATCTTCATGTATTACAGCATCATGCATTATAACTTTTACTCCTCTAATCGGTTCATGTGCTAGTGGTCCCTCCCTCATAGCTAACCTGAAACCTTGAAGTACTGTATCAATGACTTCTCTTAAGTGTTGCACACCGCTTGTCATATCAACAAATACGTTTACGTTTTCATCTATTGCTATTATTCTCTTAGCCTCGTCATAATCCCAGTCAGCACTATCTCTTAATATTTTAGCCATTTCCTTACTATCCATATCTTCCCTTATTGTTCCATTACTAATCAGCTCAATGGTCTTATCATTTAACGGTTCAACACTCAAATAGAACTTGTTATGCTTATTTGGTGACTTCCCTTCAAATACTTGACTCTTGGCTCTTATGCTTTCTCTATATACTACTATTGGTGGTGTTGTTACTACATCAATACCATAGTTTTCTCTCAATAGTTGTAACGATACTTCTAAGTGAAGGAATCCCATGCCAGATAACAGATATTCGCCTGTTTCTTCATTTATTTTGACTACTAAGTTTGGATCTTCAATACTTAATTTCCTTAATGCATCAATCATCTTTGTTAAATCTTTTGGATTCTTAGGCTCTACTGCTATTGTTACTACTGGTTCCGAGATATAATGAAGTCTTTCAAAACTTCCTTGAACTGAATTAAAGGCTACAGATATAGCAGTCTCACCTGATCTAGCTCTATCTAAGCCTAATACTGCTGCAATATTTCCTGCTGGTATCTCTTCCGCAAGCTCTCTTGTCGGTCCCATATATAGACTTACTTGTAAAATTCTCTGCGAAGTCTTTGCGTTAACTAACCATAATTCTTCCCCAGATCTGAGAGTTCCAGAGAATACTCTACCGGTTGCTACTAAACCTGCGTGTGGATCCACTTTCATATCTGTTATCATGAAAACTACTGGTCCGTTAGGATCTGCATTTAACATTGCCTTAGCCACTTCGCTATCTAAGTCACCTTTCCAGATCTTAGGAATTCTGTACTTTTGCGCCTCTAGAGGATTAGGAACGAATTTGATTGCCGCATCAAGTAAAGCTTCGTGGATTGGAACTTGTGAGGCTAGCTCCTCAATTTTGGATTTATCAGAGGCAGTATATGCATCAATTACATGCTTCATGTTAATTCCTTTCTTCTGTGCCATAGGTAAACTAAACCCCCATTTGTCTTTGGCTGAACCGAAAACTACATTACCCGCTTGTGGATTTATCATCCATTTTTCTTTGAACTCTGGCTCTCCATACATGTCAATTAAATTGTTAAATTGCCTTATTATATCTAGTAATCTATTTAGCATTTCTTGTGGGCTTAACTTTAACTCCTTTACTAATCTATCAACCTTATTTACAAATAGTATTGGCCTAACTCTTTCTTCCAGACTCTGTCTTAGAACAGTTTCAGTTTGTGTCATTATACCCTCAACTGCATCAACAACAACTATCGAACCGTCAAGAACTCTTAAACTTCTTGTAACTCTTCCACTAAAATCAACGTGGCCTGGTGTATCGATTAAGTTAATTACATATCCTTTGCCTTCTGCTTCGTGATATAGACTTATGTTTGCAGCCTTCACTGTGATTCCTCTTTGTTGCTCTACATTCAGATAGTCTAACGCTAATGCCTCACCAGCCACTTTTGGTGAAATTATTCCAGAGGCTGCTAATAAAGTATCACTGGTAGTAGTCTTTCCATGATCGACATGGGCGATTATCCCTATATTACGTACTCTCGTTCTATCCTTCATTAAGCTGAGTACTTGCTCTACTGTCTTATACCTAGGCAACTAAAACCACCTACTTCTTGCACATAAACTTATTAAGACACATATTAAAAGGTAATGCACAAAAATCAATCTAAAAAATCTAAAGATAATCGAACAATGAAGAACCTTTCTTTTTATCTTCAGATTTATTATCTGTATTAGTTTGTGAATAATAAGTCCTTAAAATCTTATATATTTCCTCAGCTTTTTTTCTACTTCCAAGAGCTTTTTCCAGTTCAGAAATTGAAGCATTACAAATATTCTGAATAGTTCCAAATCTATTTAATAATCTTTCAGCTAGTATCGTACCCACACTAGGTAATGATTCAACAATGTATAATTGAATATCACTCACACTATTCAGCTTTGATTTGTTATGGAGATTAATCTTTCTATTATAGTTCTCCGAAGATAACTGAAATTTTTCAGCTAATTTCTTTAATATTTCTGATGTATCTCTTTTGTCTCTAGAGTAGATCACTTTTACATCATAATCTAGTGTGAGTGAAATTAACGCGTTATTTATTGCCTTCCATCTATCAGTTATTTTTCTAATTAAGTTAATATCACCCTCCAGTATCAGTATTGGGACTCTGTAGGAATCTGATAACCTAGAAATCTGATCAAAAAATCTTTTATCAAAAATAGAGTTAATTAAATCAGGCACAGATTTTCTCTCTATAGCAACACCATCTGCCACTACGTAGTCAGCAACTTCAAGTTGGCTAAATATTACTATTAAGCCTAATTCTTTAAGTAACTCTGGTATACCGCTTGCTTTCTCTCTATCATCAACATAAATTCTAATTACCATAGGTCAATATAATTAATCTTTTCCTAGGCTTTTATACCCGATTGCCCTCCTTGTGGATAATATTTAGACAACATCTCGTTGATCTTTGCTTGGAGATCCTCAAGCTGTTTCCTTAATATACTTTCTTGTTTCTGATATGTACGTGATCTTAATTCTAGTAATTCTTTTCTATCATTTAATTCCTTTTCTACGGAAGCCTTATCCGACTTAACCAATAAATTACCAACTATCTTATAAATTGTAGCCTCAGCTGTAAGATTAGCTAACTCGTCTAAGACTCTGTTAATTTCCCTTAGCTCGTTTTCTATCGTAGATTTCTCTAACAGTAATCTATCTAATTGGTTTTTCAATTGTTGAAATTTCGCTAATTGGGTTTGAACTTCTGGGGGTAATTTTTCAGCCAAACTCATTTCACCTCTTCCAATGACTTTAGAATTGTATATAACCAGAGTATATAAGAGTTCATTATAGCTCTTGTCCTTGTTAGTGTAGGCGAGTTAATTATAATTCTAAGAGGATCTCTCTCAATTTTAACATATTTCGTATCTATTTTCTCAATTATTATTGAATTATAAATAATATCTTCAATATTCTTAAATTTCTCTGCATCGTCTGCTTCATCTTTTAACTTAATCTCTACTAGTGCCATAATTCTAAAGAAATTCTTAAGAACTTATTATTATTTTTATCCATAAAAGTGACCTCACAAAGATTACTGTCAACTTGTTTAAAAAATGATAGAATTTTACAATTATTCTTAGACTCTGACAAAATCGGATATCCAAGATCTAGTATAAAATCTTTGACGAAAGCACAAGTATTGTATAAAATACATATGGAGCCTCTCTCTATCTCATTTAACGTTATACCAAAATCGGAAGGAAGAGAAATTCCTCTAATCTTAAATATATACTTGGGTGAGAGCATTACTAAATCGTAAAGTATCATCTTATATGGATTACCTTTTAGTGTACTGATTAATAGTAAATATGGGGAATGAAGGGATAATGCTAATGCAAAAATTTCCTTTAAATCCCTTCTACCTCTATTTATCTTTAGAGAATCGGGTATAACAATTTCTAACGTGTTTAAAAAGTTCCTAACTCTAATATTAGCATCCCGCGAAGATGTTATAATAACGTTAATAGGGCGTATATGCAAGCCCTGCCCACTTTGCTCCACATTTCCTACAATACCAAATGCCAGATGCCAACCTAACAACTTTTCCAGCTGTCTTACAATAAGGACATTGATGATCTTGATACCTTCTCTCCATTATTTCTTTCCATTTCTTTCTTATCGTAGATCCATATCTTGGCCCAAATCTCCCAGCTATACCAGTTACCTTACCCATACTCTTTCACCTTATCTAAATATTTAATTGCTTTTTAAGTTCTTCTATTAACTTAGCTGCTGCTACCCGTGCTATATTCTCGGCTTGATCTATATCTTGTATCAGTAAACTTCCCTTTCCAGATTTCTGTATACCCACTATTTTATAATCAGCTGTATATGAAAATGAAATCTTAGCTTCTATTATCGATTCCTCCTCTAAATCTGGATCAACCACTAAGTATTTATCTACCTTACCTAGTGATACAGAAACCACAGGGTAGTTCATGGGTAATTTTCCTATTTTTTCTGACTTATTAATAGATATTGATCCATTAGACTGCTCTACCTTATACACAGATGTATTATATAGAGCAGCAATTGATGCTAACATACACGCGTCTAATACATTACCATTATAATCTAATACGTAGACGTCTAACCAAACAGTCCATACACTTTTACCTGGCTCAATGACAAGCTTTGTTAAATCGATAGCCTTTGAATCCCTTAAACTTCTATCTATTACCCTAGCCAATTCTATCGCATTTTCATCTGGAGGACCAGGTTCAAAAGTTTCATAAGCTAGTGGTAAGAGTTCCACATTAACTATTAAATTTCCTTGATTTGGAGTATCTTCATATGGCTTACCTAGCTCTAATTTTACACCGGCTAAAACCATCGTATTTCCCAGTTTTACCAAAGCAGACCCATCGGCCTTCTTAGCGTAATCAACAGTAATAGAAATTGGCCTATACTCGTTTAATTTCCTTCCATCTTGTCTAATGCCTTTATCAAATAGGCTTATAATACTTTCTTTCTTTATAATTGGGATTACGTTTTGATTAGAAGGCGTTGCAGACATAATTATACTCCCTCCTCCTTGAATTCTATAAATCTAGATCTTAACGCCTCCTTCTCAAGGTTATATATAACGTTTATACCCTTAATAGCTAGATTCAAGGCTTGTCTAAATTCGTCTGGACTCATATTTCCATTAAGCTGAAATAAAGTAACTTGATTTAATGAAGGCATTATCGCGATAGGCATATCTGCCTCTCCCCACATATCTTCAGGCTCGTTTAAGTCTAATACTATCACTCCATCTGCTTTGCCTACTGCAACACCTGCTATTAGATCTTTCATAGGTATTCCTGCGTCAGCTAAAGCCATAGAAGCAGCCATCAATGACACTAATCTTGATCCTGCATCAGCTTGCAATACTTCTGTGAATACATCTATAACCGTTCTAGGGAATAAATCAACTAGCACAGCTGATTCAAGCGCTTCACGTATAACTTTCGATAACTCTATTTCTCTTCTACTCATCACAGGGTTTTTCCTATCATCGGTGGAAAATGGAGCCATATGATATCTGACTCTTAATACAGCCCTATCTGGTAAAGATAAGTGTCTAGGATGCATTTCTTTAGGTCCGTAGACTGCAGCTATTACTTTTGTATTACCCATCTCAAATATAGCAGAACCATCAGCATTTTTCAAAACGCCTAATTCTATTCTTATATTTCTTAATTCATCTGCCTTTCTACCATCTAGTCTTTTTCCGTCATCAAGAATTAATCGTGGTTTCTGAATTTGAAGCACCTTTTTCACCCAGTTTTTCTTGTATGAATTTCTTAATTCTATCAGTTAATCCTTTTATATGTGACTCACTTTCAATCTTTCGTATAGCCTCAATTAGAACTTTTTCAGCTAGCTGGGAAGGACAATTAGCTAAGATCCTCCCATTATTAGCTACTAACATACTACATCCACTTTCTAACGTTAATGTTTCATACATACTCCTATTTTTACCTATTACACGAGGTACTTTTACCGGCATAATATCAACTACAATTCCTGAGGTTACTCTGCCTAAATCCTTTCCCTTAACTGAAAGAACTGGATCAATAGTTCTATCGTAGTTTTCGACTTTAGCTATTACATAATCTCCAATATCTAGATATTTCCTTAAATCTTCACCCGGCGTAACAGGTCTACCCAGCAAATTAGATGCGGGCAAGTAGGCATGATATGGGGCTTTAATGTCAACGATCCATCCATATATCTCTATATCATCTATTAAACCGATTACAATATCCCCTACTTTAGGATAATAATACGACCCTTCCAAGGGTATTATTTCAAATTGCGAATCTTTAACATCAAATAATCCTACTATTGTTGAATAGTACTTATTGCCAATTTTCAAGACATATGGACTCCATGGAATCTGAAAATCTCCTTCAGCTATTAATTCGCCGGGAACTACTATTGATCGAGGTTGTAACAAAATTTTTTGTTGGCTCATCTCATCTCACTTGTATAACTTTTACTTCTACTTCACCTTTAGTTAATCCATTTAATTTATCTATAACTTCTTGCTGAGCACCAGCAGGTATTTCTAATTCGGCTATTAATGTCCCATCTTCTAACCAATTCGACTTTTTAACATCTCCTAAATTATGAAGCTGTGATTTAACTTTCGAACTATATTGAGATGGAACCTTAATACTGATTAAAGCTCTCGCAATCTTTATAGGTATTATTCTAGAAATCTCTTTCACTATCTGCATTGCTTGAGATTCAACATCTCTATTTAAGTCTATTTGAACCCTTGCTTGTTGCATTGCTATTTCTATCCTTGTTGGGGGTATAGGTAAATTAGTCTTTGGGTCAACGGCATTCCTATGAATAAAATCTATTATTTGCTTCCTTTTAGTCTCAACCATTTCCTTTCGTTGCTCGGTTGTTACTGGTAACTCGCCCTTCATTAAAATTTCCTTAACAATTGTCTCAAAATCTGTAGTGCCAAAAACTTTCTTTAGTGAAGATGGTGAGGCTTTAAGCCCCTTTTTAACATCTTTATAGATGGTATCCGAAATAACTATATCCGATAAACTAATACTCTTGCCACTTCTGAAAGCTAACGCTTCTTTTGGCTTAACTAAAATTTCAAATCTTTCACCTTGAGCTTCATACTTAACTACTACATAATCACGCTCCTTAGCCATAAAAAAACTTCACCTTTTATCTTATAATTTCTGTAAATATGTGCTTTTCTCCTCATTGGTCATCTTAAGAAATACGCCAGTCTGTGTAGACGCATATCCTATTTCAACTGTGCTAGGAGTTAATCTCTCATTAGGTTTTAAGGTAGACATCAATGCCCTTAAAGCCAAAAGTATAGTTTCATCCATACTCATATCTTCTTTGTAATTCTTTTCCAAGAACTCAGTTGCCGTATAATAACCTTGACCTATAGCAACAGCATAATATGGCATAAATTGTCCACTGGGCTCAGTCATGTAAAGTTTAGCCGTGCTCTTATCTATACCTGCTATTACTAAAGCCACACCGAAAGGTCTTACGCCACCGTGTTGAGTGTACATTTGTTTCACGTCAGCAACGGCTTTAGTTAGGTAATCTATACTTATTGGCTCATCATAAATCAATCTGTGTTGTAACGCCATATTTCTAGCATAATCGATAAGAACTCTACCATCAGACGCTAAACCGGCAAAGCTGCAGCCTACGTGATCATCTATTAAAAAGACCTTCTCTATATTGTCGACATCAAGAAGATTTTGAGCACGCCTTTTTTCACTAGCTATTACCACACCGTTCTTTGACTTTAACCCTATAGCTGTCCAACCTTTCTTAACTGCTTCAAATGCATAATCTACTTGATATAGAGATCCGTCTGGTGAAAATATAGTTATGGCTCTATCGTATCCCATTGCTGCTGGTCCAAATGCCATATATTATCCCATCAAATACTAAGTAGTCCCTAATTTTAAAAATATTGTTCAGCTCGTCGCAGAGATCATCACTTCGCAGTCTGGAGCGGCTTCATCATTTAATACCAATTATCTTTTTCGCCCTTTTTAAACTACTCGTTGTTCTTCTGGGCACCACAAGTGCCTTAGTTCCACTAACTTCCTTCACTAAAGGTATACTAGCTATTACAACCTTATACCCAGCTCTATTGGTCGATATAATGCCCTCTTGAGTGTCCTCTCTGAAGAATATCACTCTAGGATTAGCTATTTCTAACCATATGCTCCCTAATAGTTCCTTAACCGCCTTACGTATTTCTTTCTCCACGTCAATTCCTTTCACATTTTTATCTGATATAACATAAAATACAATGTATCTCTTTGACTTAGAAATTTTTTTATTTTTTACAATCTTTACATTTAATAGCTTTCTTGAAATATACAAGAATGTGAGAGTAACTAGCCAAACAATTATTATAACGTCAAGTCCTAATTGCCATATATTCATTTAACAACTTTATCGGATTTAAAAGTGCAAACTTAAAAGCTTCCTCTTCATCAGCCCCAAGAATATTTAGGTAATCTATTTTAGAAATTGGACTCCATAACTCATTATAGTCTTCGGCATAAGAGGAGAAAATTACATTCGGAATCCATTTATAGGCATACATCAGCATTCTGTAAACTACTATTCTTGAGGATTTTAGAGGAACTTCAACAAATTTATTATGAAACCTAATTAAATTTAGCATAGTTTTTTTAAGGACTTTTATATTTTCCCCATCTATAACAATTACGTTTACACGTTTATCAATAATGGAATACCTTAGAGAATCTAAAGATAGAGGTTTTATGAAAATTAACTGTTTTCTTTCCCTTTTGAGATTTGCCAGAGTTCTCCTTAGTGCATCGATACTATCAGTCCTAATGGTAATCCTCTTAATACCTACTTTGCCATCCTCAGCGAAAGTTAAGTTATATCCCAGTTTTTGAGCATAAGGGAAAACGTCAGAATTTAGTATACATGGTTCTATCACTAACAACTTTTCTAAACTCCTCCTTTATGTTTTCAAAGGAATCATTAAAAGATAATACAACTCTTATTATATCGTCCCCCTCCTTTAAAACTAGCCTATTCTCAGCTATAATCCTTTGTTTATCAAATCTCAGATATAATTTACGAGAATCCCAGTGGGATTCAAACGTAGCGAAAAGGAACATTAAATCTGTAGGTTCCATCTTACTAAGAATAGTTTTCAAAAGATCATTACTATTTTTTCTGTCAAACTTGTATTCAATAATTATTATTTTATTCTTATAATGGCCAGTAACTATTGTTTCGCTCTTTTTCGAACTTAAAATAGAAGGAGCAAAAAAATTTTCCACAGAGCTAATTATTCTGTTATAATCTTCCGTTTCATGGACAAATATTGAAACAATAGCTTGATTCACTCTCATGATTACTTTCCTGGTATCCTATCGTACTCTTGTAACCTATTATACTTGTTAGCTTCATGACGCTTCTTCTCTTCCCTTTCTTTAATTTTCTTATTCCACTTGTACCTAGTAGTTCCTTTTAGTCCTCTAGCTTTCCTTAATCCTCTAACTTTCTTACCCGCTGATGTTAAACCTCTGAAAACTCTACGCCTATTAGCGGGATCTTGAAGCCACTTTAAATTAGGATCGTTCTTTATTACTGGATGAGATGGATCAACAAGAATTACTTCGTAATATTTATACAAACCATCTTCTGCAACGTAGTAACTGCCTAAAACTTCTAAGTTAGGATATTTTCTTGCCGCTTTCTCCTCAGCTATCCATCTGTATCCCTTAGATGGAGAATAACCATAAACACCCATCCTTTTAGGTCTTCTACCTTTATTTGGTCTTATCTTATTTGAACCTCCCCTTCTAACCCTTACTCTAACTACTATGAAGCCTTGTTTGGCCTTATAGCCTAAGGCTCTGGCCCTATTTAATCTCGTAGGTTTAACAATTCTAACGATAGAGGGCTGTTTTCTCCATTCAATTAATCTCTGCCTTATCACACTTTTTTTCCACTCATCAGATTGCCACGTATTCTCTACATGGTGGTACATTGATAATGCCATCTTTTATCCAAATTATTAGCTAAACAACTAATTAATAAAAGTGTCCACTAATCAGAATCATATGATAAGCATAGGAATAGTTGGAAAAACAAACGTAGGAAAGAGTTCTTTCTTTAGTGCAGCGACTCTAAAAGATGTAGAAATAGCCGATAGACCATTCGTTACTATTAATCCTAATGAAGCAATAGGGTATGTAAAAGTTAGATGCGTGCATACCGAATTTAATGTAAAGTGTAATCCTAAAAATTCAGTTTGTATAGATAATTATAGATTTATACCAATAAAACTAGTAGATGTCGCTGGGCTTATCCCTGGGGCACATGAAGGAAGGGGCTTAGGCAATAAATTCTTAGATGACTTAAGACAAGCTGATGCCCTTATCCACGT
Organism: Sulfolobus sp. A20; assembly: GCF_001719125.1. Taxonomy (NCBI): domain Archaea; kingdom Thermoproteati; phylum Thermoproteota; class Thermoprotei; order Sulfolobales; family Sulfolobaceae; genus Saccharolobus; species Saccharolobus sp. A20. The sequence goes on along the minus strand of NZ_CP017006.1, from coordinate 450,976 downwards.
AATTGATGCCAGTGGATCGACTAATGAAGAAGGTCTCCCAGTAGAACCGGGTTCAAGAGATCCAGAGGAAGATATAAAGTTTATTGAAAATGAACTTGATGAATGGTTCTACTCCATTATAAATAAAGATTGGGCTAAATTTGCAAGAACAACTGACTTATCGGGAAAAGATCTCGTTGAAGCTTTGCTAAGTAAGTTATCTGGAATATCGGTGAACAGATCTCACATCATTGAAGCTTTAAAACAAACAAAGCTTGAAAATTTAAAGTTGTTACAATGGACTGAAACCGATTTAAAAGATTTCGCTAGAGTCCTCAGAATCATTAGTAAGCCTATGATAATAGCAGCTAATAAGTCTGATATGCCTCAAGCTAGAAGGAATATTGAAAAACTGAGAAAGAAATATCAATGGATTATCCCTACTAGTGCTATTTCTGAGTTAGCGTTAAGAAAGGCTGCTAAGTCAGGAATTATACATTACATCCCTGGAGAAAGTGATTTTATCATATTAAAAAAGGATATAAGTGAAAAACAAAAATCTGCATTAGAGTATATAAGAAAGAATGTTTTGGAAGTTTATGGCTCTACCGGTGTTCAACAAGCCCTAAATGTTGCAGTATTTGAAGCGTTAAAGATGATAGTTGTTTATCCAGTAGAGGATGAGAAAAGGCTTAGCGACAAAAACGGCAATGTATTACCAGATGCAATTTTACTTAAAAAAGGTTCAAATCCAAGAGACTTAGCGTATTCTATTCACACAGATTTAGCTAAAGGCTTTCTGTACGCTATAGATGTAAAAAGAAAGATGAGAATTGGAGAAGAATATCAACTGCAGGATGGAGATGTAATTAAGATTGTCTCAAGCACTGCTAAACCTTTTTAAGTAATTTGGGAAGAAGAACTCTCCGCGTTGTACATCTCTATCTACTACAGCCCCTGGAAAGATCCAAGCATAGGCTCCTATTTTTACTCCAGGCAATATCGAAACATTTATTCCAGTTCTAACATGTGCTCCAACAATCGCGCCTAGCTTCTTTCTATTACTGTTAACTCTTTCATTTTTTATGGTAACCTTAACCTCCTTCTCGTCAAATCTTAGATTTGCAGTAATCGTTCCTGCTCCAAAATTAACATCTTCACATATCACACTATCCCCGACATAGCTTAAGTGAGGTATTTTTGTGTCCTCCATTATTATGCTCTCTTTTATTTCATTAAAAGCCCCAATTTTTACATTACTCCCAATAACTGTATATGGTCGTATATATGCGTTTGGACCTATGGTGGAATTCTTACCTATATATGCTGGACCTTCAATATATGTGCCGGCCTTAATCCTAGAATTCTCCTCGATAATAACAGTTCCTTTTATCTTGACGTTATCTTCAATCTCTCCTAAGATCTTACTAAATGTCTGCCTTTGTAGGAATATCTTATTTATCTCAATTATGTCCCAAGGCTTTCCTATATCCATCCATAAACCATGATATGCTACTACTTTTACGTTCTCAGATATCTGATTTATTGCGTCCGTAAGTTCATACTCGCCCCTTACCGATGGTTTCAATTTATCTATAAATGAAAAAATATTCTGATCTAATTTATATATGCCTGCGTTTATTAGATTAGACTGAGGATTTTCTGGCTTTTCAACAATTCTAATTAGCTTCATATCAGCGTTATGAATAATAACTCCATAATTCCTTGGATCTTTCACTTGTGTAGCTAATATGGAATTTCCGTTCGATTCCAAAATCTGCTTAATCGCGTCCTCTTCAAATACAATGTCCCCATAAAGTACTAAGAACTCATCCTTGATGATTCCTTCTACTGCTCTAAGTGCCGAAGCAGTACCCTTACCTTCGCTTTGTTCAATAATTTTTATATTTTTAATTGTTTTAAAATAATCTTTGTGCTCAGGACTAATAACGACTATAATATCGTCGACATATCTTCTCAAAATTTCAATGTTTCTTAAAATAAGAGGATAATCAAGAATAGGTACAAAAGGTTTAGGTCTAGTATGAGTTATCGGTTCTAATCTTTCACCTTTACCCGCTGCTAATATTACTGCTTTCAACTTGCTTACCTAAATTTTCTGGAGTTTTCAAAACTTTAGTTTTTTCCACTTCAGCCTTTCTCAGAGGATATATCTTCTTAGCAGAATTAAATATCTCATTTGCAACCTTCCCAAATACTACTTCTTGGACAAAATCATCGAAGGTTAGCTCGCTAGCCTTCTTTAAAAATATTTCACTCATTATTTTTCTAATAGCCGTCTTCTGTGCCTGCTGGCATTTATACGTGGTTAGTACTAATCCTTTTACTCTCACAGTGTAGCCGTCCTTAGTAGTAACATCAACTATAGTATTTATTTTAGAGCTCTTCCTTCTAATTAGTGACCTTAAATAATCTCTTGATAGTTCATGACCATAAAACATCGTTAACAACCTATCTCCACTATAACTTGTGATTTTGAAGTATAAGTGAACGTAAACTTGACTAAAGTCTCCAGTTAAGTCATAAAGTGTTGTTTCCACTTTTCTACCTATTGTATAGTTTGCATCATAAGCGGGAGTAGAACCTAACGGTACTTCACCGAAAATTTTAGGTGCTATTATAGTATACCACTTCTTCATCTTCCATTTATCTTTTATCGCTCCGCTTTTAGCTGACATTACCCATCTCCTTATCATTGTGGATTATTCTGGTATAAAGTTTTCTCAGAAAATGAATTATGACTCTAGCCTCCTCTTCATCCTTTATACCTCTTACTAAAGACCTCTTCAATGCGATGTACATTTTATAATCATCATCAGTTCTCTTCAGTAACTCATAGAGATCTTTAGAATATTTATCTATTAATTTTATAGATTTTTCTGAAATAGTTTGATTACCAATATTATTAGTATTAAGAGACTTAAATTTCCAAATTTCGTATAAGATAATACCTACAGCATGAGACAAATTAAGAACAGGATAGCTAGGATTAGCCGGAATATACATGAGAAAATCAGCCTTAAATATTTCTTCTCTAGTCAACCCTACGCTCTCCCTCCCAAAGATTATTGCGACTTTCTTATCCTGAATTAAAGGCAAAATCTCCCATGGTCTAACCGATTTCCTTAAGATATCTCCCTTATTATCAGCAATACTTGAGGTGGCTATCTTAATATCTACGTCACTAATAGCCTCATCATAACTTTTAATAATTTTAGCTCTTTCTAAAAAATCAGCACCTCCTGCGGAGAACCTAAAGGCTTCTTGAACACTAACCCTAGGATTAACGATATAAAGCTCATCAACTGCAAAGTTCTTACATAGTCTAGCCACAAAACCAATATTATATTCACCTTCCGGCTCTACTAGAACTACCCTAATCCACATACTTTATCAACTCTAAAGTTACTATTCTTTCATATCCAAATACTTTCTCACGCTTCTGCAAGACTGAGTATCCTTTATTTTCAATAGTGCTTAATATTAAATCTTCGTTACTTAGCGAGGAAAAAACCAAATATATTCTTCTCGCTGTAGCAATTTTTAGAAACCTTAAAATAACTTCGCTGCCGTCTTTACCCCCGGACCAACTATAGCCTATCCATTTATCATACTCCTCAAATGGAAGATACGGAGGATTAAACACTATCGTATCAAATTTAAAGCTTCTTAAACACGTAAGTAAATCACAATTTACAATATCATACTTAATTGAATCTATACCATTTATCCGCAAAGAGCATAAAGTAGCTTCTACAGCATAAGGATTAATATCTATAAAAACCACCTTGGCTCCTCTCTTAATTGTATAAATGCCTAAAATTCCGGTACCAGAACCAACGTCAATGACTTTCTCACCTGTACTAACATTAATCATGTCAAGAATTAATTCCGTATCATCCGCTGGCTCATATACTTGCTCATTTACGCATAGTTTAATCCCATGGAATTCAATAATTCTATGACTTGACAAGGTTTGAAATCCCTCACTCTTAACTCACTTTCTGAATCAAACCCGCACAACTTAGAAACTTTGCGTATGCTTTTATTTCTATACTTGCTTACACACTCAATAATTTTGATGATATTATCATTATAGTCCCTAATTCGATCAAATATAGTTATTATTGAATAAACTTTAGGCATAGGAACAAATGATTGAGGGGGAATAACATCCCTAACGTTTATATTGTAAAAGAAATTAACTAAAAAGGAAATGTAAGTTGGATCATTTACTAACTTATCAACGAAATCTTTCTGAAGTATTAAAACTAATCTTCTTACTTGATCTAATTTAGCTACTTCCTTAAAGAAATCAGAAGTTATGTCATAAGGTAATGAGGAGACGATTTGCCCCCTAATTATAGGAAGATTTCTTCCATCTCCTATTATCAAGTTATAATCCCTTAAGTATTTGATTAACCTGCCATCTATCTCTATGCATAAATCAGGTTTTAAAAACTTAGTAATATTCCCCTTTCCGCACCCTATCTCAACTATAGGCCTTTTACTATAATCTACATAAGTAAGGAACTTATTAATGACACTTCTATCCTTAAGAAATACTTGTGAAAGTCTCACCTTAACTTTTCAAGATAACCCACGTAGATAAGTTGTTGTTCAGTTTTTTTATTTTCATCCACTATTGGATACGCAAATAAGTAATATTTCTCTTCACCTTTAACCTCATTTATAATCCTTTCTACTATTATTGATACTATATCTTTAACCCCTACTCTATCCTCGATATCCTTAAAACTCTCAAAGGGTTTCTTTTTCCTTTCCTCTAAGATTACTCTTAATGTTTTTTTACCTATATTCGGTAAAAGTTCCAATGCGTGCAACTTTAATGTAAGCGGTTCAGCTTTATTAAAAAATTCTACGAATGCCCTCTCTTTCTCTCTTACTATTTTTTGTACTACTCTAGGTAAGTTCTCTTTAGATAGGGAGGTAAGATCGTCATAAACTATATGCCCATCCACTTTTACTTCTTGTTCAGATTCTAAATCTATCCTCTGCTCTGGTGAAAAGTTTAAATTGAATGAACGCAAAGTAAGCTCTAATAACAAGAAGTAATCCTCACCAATAGCTTGAATTAACGGTTTGTCCCTATGAAACTTATGTTTATCCAGAGGATTACCTTCTCTCATATAGTCCAAAACATATACTATACGTTCTCTTACCATCCTCTTTCTTTGCAATTTGTGTCCCGAATAAATAATGTATATTTTAAAAGTAAAAACTCAACTCTTCACGTATTTCCTTATTAAATCAACTATCTTCTGTATATCTTCTGAAGTATACGTCTTACCAGCATCCATTATAAGAATACTTCTAACCTCATCAGCAGTTGTAGGACAAATGCTAGCTATAACAGCTCTGATATCCTCCCTACTGACAATACTTTTAAGCTCTTCCATCAACTTCTCAGCATCTTCTGCACTACATTTTTCCACATCATTTAAATAATCAAAAGTCTTTTGCAACAAATTAGAAGAAACACCTGACTTTATAACGTCTGATAATAATTTTTTAGCTACAGAATAGGGAATGTAATGCTCTTCAACAACGTAAATAGATGACAATTTTCAGCTCACCTTATAAGGAACTAGGTGTTCTGGCCTAATGATTAAAACCTTTTCCTTTTCACCTAAAGTAACAGAAACCTCATATGCCCTTCCTCTTCTCCCAACTATTTTTCCTACTTTACCTTGATATCTTCTATGTGGCATACCCGCATGTACCGAAGAGTTTATCTTTATAACCACTTGGTCACCCAGATTATAAGTGTACATTAGCCTACTCAAAGGAGGAACTGCTCCTCTTTCCCTAGGATTCTTTCTTAATAAATTTCTTGATCTCGTTCTATATCCTTTGGAATGCTTAACCATACTAATCCCTTCATAACCATTATATAACACATAATTAAGATTTTTGTTGGAAAAACATTTAAGGTATAACTAAGGTATACTATATGCAAATATTGCGGGGGTGCCCGAGCCTGGTCAAAGGGGGCGGACTTAAGATCTAGGCCCCATAAAAATAAGAGATCCGCTGGCGAAGGCCTGCACGGGTTCAAATCCCGTCCCCCGCACTTAATTATAGACTGATCAAAAAGTTATTAATTCAAACTTATTGAGGAAAATCGTAAGATTATTGCAAGATACTAAAAAATCATCTAAAATGTAAGCCTCGAAAACTAGAAGAAATATCATTGCAACGTACATTAACGTGTGTGGACAACAATTTGGTTGATATAAATTGAATTTTCTTTATTGTGGAAAAGTATTTTTAGAGTTATTTATTAGGGCGAGAACGGGTTTGATTTCCTAGCACTTAAATCAACGAGAAACACAATAGCAAGATGGCTGAAAATATTCTTCCACAATATACTCTAAATCCATCGCTTAAGTAAAAAATTTACAGTTGGACGAAATTGTTGTCCACACACGGAAGAGGATTGCTGGACTAGATAGGCCGAAGTCGTTAACGGAAAGGGTTCAAGAGTTTGACGCTAAGGAAGAGGTGTTAAGGGAAATGGTCTTCGTAAAGCTTTGCCGTAGGCTAATGCACTATTATAGGACTCTAGCTTCCCACTTAGCCAGAACGTTATGGCAACTAGGCGTTTTAACGGTCTTTGTTGGTTATCCTTACTTCATTTCTCAAGATAAGGGTAATAAGTTTACTTCAAAATATTTGGTCTTATCGTAAATTAATATGAGTTATAGTGAATAAGCTTTATGAGTATAAAGGTGTTTCTCGTCGTTGAATATAATACTTCTAGGCTCTGTACTTATCATGAAGTAGAGGTGGCTAGGAGACCTAGGAGAGTTATTAATTGTCCTTTATCCCACAAGTTGCATAGTGATGTTAATGGTGATTTGAATATTATGAAAATGGGAGTAAAGAAAGTAGTAGTAACGTTGAAAAAGCCATTGTCTTTCTTAGTAACATCTAACGGAATAACTCCCGTAAAGGGGAGTAATGCTTTGGACCTAAGTAGAACCCTCGCCCTTTAGGACGGGGAGGAGGTCAGAAGGATACGCGCGCCAGTCTTTTTAGTTTAGTGATACAGATAGAGGCTAAAATTCATTGCCTAGAGGGAAGGAGATTAATAAGTGACTACTATAACTTATATTTTAACTCGAGAAATCAAAAACATCCGGTAATAATAATCTAAGTATCAAATCCTCAATGAGAATTATCGTACTAAAGAAAGTGACAAATGCCGTAAATAGAAGTCTAGAAGCTCTCAAGTGTATACTAGCACTCTAAAAATGGAATTACTGTCAGAATTTTTTGTAACTTTATGATTTCATTATAATAAATTTGGGAAAAGCATGCGGGGGACGGGATTTGAACCCGTGCAGGCCTTCGCCAGTAGGGCCTGAGCCTACCCCCTTTGACCTAGCTCGGGCACCCCCGCAAATACAATTCTGAAGCAGAAGCTTAAAAAGTATAATCTGCGGCATCAAGGTGGGCCCGCGGGGACTTGAACCCCGGACCACTCGGTTTCTCAGCGCTCTTATGAGCCGAGCGCTCTACCTAGCTGAGCTACGGGCCCACAAATATATCAACAAAAATCTTGTTTTTAAGACTTACGCTTACATTTTTACGTACCATATTTCCATTGTTTCATATACTCCTTTTGCTCCTCAGTGAGCTCATCTATCTGTATGCCCATAGTCTTTAATTTTATCTTAGCTACTTGGTAGTCTAATTCCTCTGGTACATTATATACTTTATTTGATAGTTTACCCCTATTCTTTACAAGATACTCTACCGCTAACGCTTGGTTAGAGAAACTCATGTCCATAACCTCGCTAGGGTGTCCCTCTGCTGCAGCTAAATTAACTAATCTGCCTTCAGCTAATAAATACACTTTCTTGTTATTAGGGAGTTCATATTCATCAACATAAGGCCTTATATTCTTTACACTCTTTGCTACTTCTTTCAGCCCCTTGACATCTATTTCCACGTTGAAATGTCCTGCATTAGCAAGAATTGCACCGTTCTTCATCTCTAGAATATGCTGTATACCAATTACGTTAAGACCACCAGTGGCAGTTACAAACATTTCTCCTACTTTAGCAGCGCTTGACATAGGCATAACCTCAAACCCGTCCATTACTGCCTCTAAAGCCCTGATCGGATTCACTTCTGTAACTATTACTCTAGCACCTAAACCCCTTAGTCTGTTTGCTATACCTCTTCCTACCCAGCCATAACCTGCTACTACAGCAACCTTTCCAGCTATTAAAATATTGGTAGCTCTTAGTATGCCATCAATAGCGCTCTGACCCGTACCATATCTGTTATCAAATAGATATTTAGTGTAGGCATTGTTTACTGCTACGACAGGATATTTCAGAACACCTTGCTCTTCCATTGCCTTTAACCTAACTACGCCAGTAGTGGTTTCCTCAGTACCTCCAATTACTTTTATGTCAGTTAATTTTTCATGAAGATATGCATGCAAGTCTCCGCCATCATCCATAACTATATCAGGTTGATGTATTTTTGTTATATTTTCTATATTCTCGTAATATTCGTTTTCATTTTCACCCTTCCATGCAAACACATAAATATCATCATTGGCTAATGCTGCTGCTACTTCATCTTGAGTGGACAGTGGATTACTAGCTGCCAATGCAACCTCGGCTCCTCCTATTTTTAATGTTCTAACTAAAGCTGCCGTTTCCTTTGTAACGTGCAGAACTGCGCTCACACGAATACCAGTGAGTGGCTTCTCAACGGCAAATCTTTTTCTTATCTCTAATAAGGCTGGCATATGAATCTCAGCCCACTCGATTTGCCTTTTACCCATGTCTGCTAACGAGATATCTTTTACCTTATATTTCATTTCAGAACCACCTAAGTTATTTAATAGTTATAAAACTACTTATAGGGACAGAATATTTAATCATTATTAGTTGAGTAACTATATTATTGTAGCTACTGTTTCACTAGTTTTAAAAACCTTGATCTTAACTATTCATAGGGCTAATAATGTTTAAAGATAAAGATTTTATTTATATAGAATATACAGCAAGAGTAAAAGATACCGGAGAAATAATTGATACAACTAATGTAGAAGAAGCAAAAAAAGCTAACATATATGATGAAAATGAAACATATGGACCAAAACTTGTAATTTTAGGAGAAAATAGAATATTGAGAGGATTAGAGGAGGCGCTGTATAACTTTAATCTTAATGAACAAAAAACTATTGAAATCCCTCCAGAAAAAGCTTATGGTGAGAGAGATAACACTAAAATAAAGACGATATCCCTAGGAGAGTTGAGAAGGCAAGGAATAAGACCAGCACCTAACATGATTGTAAGATTATCAGATGGAAGCTTAGCTACGATAAGGAGTGTCAGTGGAGGGAGAGTTATATTAGATCTTAATCATCCATTAGCTGGAAGATCGTTAGTGTATGATGTTAAGGTTGTGAAAGTACTTGAGACTCCTAAAGATAAGATTATGGCACTGATCGAAAGAAGATTTGGACAAACTAATTTAAAGAACCTTAGTGTTGAAATAAATGACGAAAAGAAGAATGTTATCATCAATTTATCAAAGGATCTTTACTTATTACAAAATCTTCAACTTAATCTCTATTACTTGGCTTACGAGATAATTAATTATGTATCTCAAGACTACACAGTTCAATTTATTCAGCAGTATTCGAAGTCCACATTTTATCCAGAACAAAGCCAAACTAGTCAATAACTCCTGTTATTGTAGCTATTTTCTCAGCTGAATTCCACGTTAAACCTCTATCCCCTAAAATTGTATATCTTTCAGGCCTTATTGTGTGTGCAATAGTTAAGGCCTTTATAACTATCTCATCTGATAATCCTAACTCCTTAGCTTTGACCGGAAATCCTATTTTCTTTAATCTCCTTCGAATTGTTCTCCAATTTATATTGTGCAAATAAGCCATCATAATAGTACCTAATCCTACTAATTCGCCGTGTAATGCTTTCTCAGGCTCTAATATCTCTACTGCATGTGCGAACAAATGCTCTGATCCGCTTGCAGGTCTAGTACTACCAGCCATTCCCATTGCTACACCACTACTGATTAGTGCCTCCATTAGCATTCTTGTACCATATTTTATGTCCTTATTAATTATCCTTGTACATTGAAACGCATGTTTAGCTGACATCAGTGACAACGATGCAGTGTAATCTCCATAATATTCTCCCCTTATTTTTGAAGCTAGCTTCCAATCCCTCACAGATATTATTTTTCCAATAGTATCTCCTATACCAGCGTTGATTAGGCGCCTTGGTGCTGAGCTTAAAATTTCAATATCTGCGATGATAGCTAGAGGTTCCTTAGCCTTCACAGAAACAGCTTTAGATAAACCCTTAATTGAGGCAAAAGGTGACGTAATACCATCATGAGAGGGAGAAGTAGGAATGCTAATGAATTCTAGATTATTCCTGAAAGAAACATACTTGGCAACGTCAATTACCTTTCCTCCACCAATACCCAGCAAAACCTTAGCGTTTATTCTCTTTACTAATTCCTCTACATAATAAACTGAATCTAAACTTGCGTCACGGATAACTACAACCTCATACGAAATATCTTTAGGGAAATTCTCAGCAATCTTCTCAGCAATTTCTTTAGTATATTTCTCACCAGTTACTATAAGATAAGGAGGTTTTAAGTCCAATTGACTAAAATAGATTGGAATATTTTCTATAATATTATTACCAACTAATACTCTCCTAGGTAAACTTATTACATGCTCTTTACTAACCACAGATATTAAAGAGAAGATTTAAATATTAAAAATTAGCATACATAACTCTAGTTAATAGCTTCTTCTAAGCTGGTGAATAGTTTGGTATCAAGCAGAATGAGCATAGTAGCTTCTATATATAATGAGTTAAAAGATCTTGGAATAACTAGAATAGATTATGAAGGACCAGAGATAGCTATTTATGTAAAGAAACCAGCATTAGCTTTAGAAAAAAATGAAACTATAAGGAAGATAGCTAAAGAAATAAAGAAGAGAATAGTAATTAAAGCTGATAGCAGTGTTAGAAAAGACGAAAAAGAAGTTGTAGAGATAATAAAGAATTTAGTTCCTCAAGAAGCTCAAGTTACAGAAATAAAATTTGACGATGAATTAGGAGAGGTATTGATAAAAGCAAAAAAACCAGGGTTAGTAATAGGTAAAGGAGGACTAATTCAACAAAAAATATTTGCAGAAACCTACTGGAGACCAGTGATAGTAAGAGACCCTCCATTAAAATCTAGAACATACGAGAGCATATTAACACATATTTATAACGAGACTGAATACAGAGCTAAGATGCTTAGAACATTTGGTGAAAGAATACATAGAGAACTACTTTTTAGCAACGGCTACGTCAGAATAACGGCTTTAGGAGGTTTTCAGGAAGTAGGAAGATCAGCAGTATTAGTTGAAACCCCAGAGAGTAGAGTATTATTAGATGTAGGATTAAATCCTAGCGTGACACAAGGTGAGAGACTTTACCCAATGTTAGATCAGTTAAAGTTAGAAGAACTTGACGCCGTTGTAGTGACACATGCTCACTTAGATCACTGTGGAATGATACCATTTTTATTTAAATATGGATACGAAGGACCAGTTTATGCAACGCCACCAACTAGGGATATTATGGCATTGATGCAGTTGGATTCCTTAGATATAGCAGAAAGAGAAGGAAGACCTACACCTTATTCAGCTAAAGAAGTGAGAAAAGAGCTATTACACACTATCACTCTCGATTATGAAGAAGTTACAGATATCGCACCAGATATTAGGCTAACGTTCTATAACGCAGGACATATTTTAGGTTCAGCAATAGCGCATTTGCATATTGGTGATGGAAAGCATAATATAGTATATTCTGGAGACTTCAAATACGCCAGAACTAGGTTATTGGATAAAGCAAATGATGAGTTCCCAAGAGTCGATACACTAATAATGGAAACTACATATGGGGCTAAAGAACAAGAGAATAGAGAAGAGTCTGAACTTGAACTTTTGGAAGTGATAAATAAGACCTTAACAAAAGGAGGAAAGGTATTAATACCCGTCCTAGCTGTTGGCAGGGGACAAGAAATAATGCTGGTTATAAACGACATGATGAAGAAGAAACTAATTCCAGAAGTGCCAGTATATGTAACAGGATTAGTTGATGAAGTTACTGCTCTTCACAATGCTTACCCAGAATGGTTAGGAAGGGAGGTAAGAGACTCTATTCTGTATAAAGACGAAAATCCATTTACTTCAGAGTTCTTCAAAAGGATTGAAGGGTTTAAAGAGGACATAGCACAAGGAGAACCCTCGATAATAATAGCCACTTCCGGAATGCTTAATGGGGGACCTGCCTTAGAGTTCTTTAAAGCTCTAGCACCGGATAGTAAAAATTCAATAGTGTTTGTAAGCTATCAAGCTGAGGGAACTTTAGGGAGAAAAGTAAGAGATGGAGCTAAAGAGATTCAAATCATTGATAGAGATGGTAGAGTTGAAAACATAAAAATTGGTATGGAAATAAAAGCTATAGAAGGATTCTCCGGACACTCAGACAGAAGACAGCTGTTAGCGTTCCTAAGGAATATACAGCCTAAACCTAAAAATGTTATATTAAACCATGGAGAAGCTTCATCAATTAGATCTTTTGCAAACTACATTAAAGAAGAGAATAGATTAGGATATAAGCCAAATATCTACACGCCTAACATTCTTGATAGTTTAAGAGTGGCCTAAAGGAAAATTTTTAAAGAGTTAAGATTATAGATTATTCATAAGGGCCCGTCGTCTAGCCTGGTTAGGACGCCGCCCTTACGAGGCGGAGGTCCTGGGTTCAAATCCCAGCGGGCCCATGTGGTTATCTTACTTGCTCCTGCTTCTCGCTTTTTAAATTTATCTAATTTTTGTTAACATCAACTAAAGGGTTAGTTAAACCTCCCTTCTTTTGCGTTTTAGTTCTTGTTCTTTAACGCGTAAACGTAATCCGATCATTACTTAGTCTCTATATGGTTTAATCTGTATGCTTATGATACATACTATCTCCGGCTATGCTTAATTCATTAGACTAAGAGATATTTCAACAAGTATGCTACTTTGCTAGGAATAATTGGATTGAGCTAGATGCAATGCTCTATAGGGAAAAAGATGCGGGGGACGGGATTTGAACCCGTGCAGGCCTTCGCCAGCAGGGCCTAAGCCTGCCCCCTTTGACCTAGCTCGGGCACCCCCGCACACTATAATTTAGAACATATCTATTTAAAAAACTAGTCCTTAACTGTCTCTAAAATTGAAACAACATTCCATATTGATATCCTTGCGTGGGTAGGCATATTAGGATCTTGACTAATATCCTCGAGAATACCGATAGCGTTTGCTGCCCTAACTGCTGGACTCAAAGCTGAATCCTGCAAATTTCGTATTGCATCCGTTGCAGCTCTTCTAATATTTCTTGGCACACTGGTATCATTAACAATTTTTTGTAATAAAATTACTGCTTGTTTTATCTTAGCCTCATTGTCGTAAGGCATCGAAATCTCTTATCACCCCATATTTACTTTTAATAGTAGAGAGTTTAAGATTTATTTATGACAAATCAGACGGAAGAGGGAGTGAAAAGAGCTGCCGATTTATTAAGGCAAGGCGCCACTATGCTAGAAGAAGCTTGTCCATTATGTAAAATGCCGTTGTTTAGATTAAAAAATGGTGATATAGTTTGCCCGACACACGGTAAAGTGTATGTTGTCAAGAACGAAGAAGAAGAGAAGTCAGTAAAAAAGAAACTTGAGTTAGAGGAGATAGAGAGTATACTGATTAGTGGACTATACTCTAATGCGAAGAAAGTTAAAGAAGACCCATCAGATTCTGAAAGCCTTTTGCAGATTATAAGGTATCTAGACGCGTTGGAAAGGTTAAAGAAACTTAGAGCAAATGATTCTCTATAATATGTATTACATCTTGTAGTATTTTTTCTTTCTCTCTAGTTGCATCAATAACATAAAGTCCATATTCTTTTGCTAATTCTAAATACTTTTCTCTGACCTTAGATAAACTAGAGATCTTTTCGTTAAAATTAAATTTGTCGTTTTTAATTATTCTTGATAAAGCTATTTCAACTGGTAAATCTAGAAGTATCCCTATATCTGGTTTAGGAAATTTAGAATTCACCACTTTAATCCAATCTTCATCTCCGCTTAAAGCTCCTTGGTATGCAATGCTTGAAAAATAATATCTATCAAGAATAAACACATCAGCGTCTTGCTTAGATAACCAGTTGATATGGATTGCTCTGTCTGCAGCAAATAATAATGTTAGTGTAATAGGGTCTTTCCAACCTAATTTTTCTATAAGGTTTATTATTTCTTCAGAAAACGGCTCTCTTGTTACTATAACCCTTAAACCCTTTTTAAGTGTAAGATAATCCTTTAGCATATTAGATAACGTAGTCTTTCCAGAGCCGTCTATACCCTCTATCGCAATTATTTTTCGCATTTCCTAAACCTAATTCTTCTTTCTTCAAATTTATGATTTAGGCTTATATACCCTAATATTACCCCGCTAAATTTGTCTGCTTTAGTAAGTAACTTAATATAATTACCACTTATCTCCCTTAGGATAGCAGCTCCTATAACTCTTCCCCTATCTATAATACCTACTAAGGCTCCTTTTAATGTTTCAGAATCTATATAGTATCCTAAACAAGGACTTTCAACTGATAACTGTAAATACTCTCCCCAACTATTGTACAAAATATCTGATAACGATATGCCTATAATATCTTCTGAAGATAATGTAACTAATTTTGCATCGCTTTCAAAATATCTCTTATACTTCAATACTCTACTTATTTTCCTCCTGTTTTTATCTTTATGAAGACCAACCTTATTTAATATTTTTACTCTATTCCTATAATTTAGAGGCAGTATATCTCTAATTCTCGTATCAAATGTTATTATATAATCTGGATCAATTGAATAGATTAATTCAAATTTATGTAGCATTGCTTTTAATCCATGGATCCATCCATCAGTATCTATAACAGTAATCTTCTGGTGCGGTTCTTTTTCATAAATTCTTAAAATCTTGGAAACGTGTAGACGAGGATTAGTAGAAGGAGTTATGTCCCCAAAAAATTCTAAATCATTGTACTTGTAATATTCGATATCAAGAGAAGTCACTGTTGGGGTAGCTGATGATACGAACGTTGGCAAAAATAGTGAAGACTGTCCTACATCGGCATCAATTATTTTGATAAAAGGGACAGATAAATTGGAAATTAGATTAGTAAAATATGTTTTTCCAGAATCTATATCCCCTAAGAGTAGAACTGAACCACCTGTCTGGCTTATTTGTTCTGCTACTTCATCCCAATTGAGAGACAAATCAGTATTTAATACTTTACAGTTCATTTCGAACTTCGTGTTCTCATCAAAAATTAGTGTATATGTCTTAGATTCTGGTATTTTAACTAAATTATTTCTTTCAAATCTTATCCCAACTATTCTGATTTCTCCTTCAGTCACCTTTATATCACAAGGACCTTCAATCAATATTTCCTTTTTCATGATGAAGCCCTTAATGCTATACTATAAGCTGCTCTCAAGTCTCTATCGCTCAGTTGATTAAAATGAGTTTTCAAATTCGTATGTTTCTCATCGACATATTTTACGTTGTCAAAAATTTTGCAAAGTATTTCATAAACATCCCTACCATAACTATTACCCACTCCAACACCAATTATTTTTCTTCTTGCTGGGTAAATTAGTAATACTTCGCTTAATAGTTTGATTAATGAGGAAATATTAGGGGCTTTATGACATTCTATTACTTCTCCATCAAGTATTACAGCTATGCTAAGATAAGAAGAGTTAGTATCTATACCTATAAGTAACTCATTGAACTCCTCTTTTCCCCTTGATAACGCTATAATCTTTCCTAATGCCTTGAGGAAATCTTCCTTTGTTCTAACATTATTTACTGTAATGTTAACCTCTCCTTTCTCGCTAAGCTTCACGTTACGTTTTTTTAACTCGCTTAAGAATTCTCTATATATTTTTGGTGAATCAGTAGTTATTGATACATTTTTTATTTTCACATATAGTTATAGCATTATTAGGAGATTTAAACTTTGGATATCTTATCTTTCATATTTGAAAGGGGCAAGTTGGTTTCGATATATGGGGAGGCTGGTGTTGGGAAGACTGCTTTGGCTTTAGAAGTCGCGTTAAAACTTAGACCTTCAGTGTTTATATCCACTGAGGGAACCAATTATGAGGCAAGACTAGAGAAAATCAGAGTAGGTGAGGGAGTATATTTTGCCTCTGTAAATAACAACTATGAACTACAAAATGCAATACTTAGGGCTATTGAATATAAACCAAGACTGATAATAGTGGATACTATTAATTCTTTATATAGAATTAATCATGATCCTTTAGAATTATTGAGAAATCTTGTAGTGTTAAGATCAATTTCAAAATCTTGTTCCAGAGTTTTGCTTCTCTGGCAGTCTTCTTCTAGCAACAGAGTAGCAGGAGAAAAATTAATGAGAAAATTATCTGATGATGTATTAAGGTTAACTAAACAATATATTATAGGTTATTTAAGGAGATGCAAGTTTAAGATAACCGATAAAGGTGTAGTCGGATGTCTTTAATATTACAATTATTAATAAGCATAATATATTATTTGCCAGCCCTAACTGCAAATGGAAGTGCGCCATTTATTAAGAAAGGAACGCCGGTCGATCTAGGAAAGAGTTTCTTTGATAAGAGAAGAATATTAGGAGATGGGAAAACTTTCGAAGGATTAATTATTGGTTTAACTTTCGGCACTACTACGGGTTTAATTATTTCCAAATTATTGTCATTTGATTGGATTCTTATTTCTTTTGTTGAGTCCTTTTCTGCATTAGTAGGAGATATGTTAGGCGCGTTCATAAAGAGAAGATTAGGAATACCAAGAGGGGGGAAAGCAGTAGGATTAGATCAATTAGATTTTATTTTAACTTCAACACTAACCTTACTGCTATTTCATGTTAATTTATATTGGTATCAATTTGTTTTTATTTGCTTGCTAACCTTTCTATTACACACGAGTACTAACCGAATTGCTTATTTACTAAAAATTAAAAGTGTTCCTTGGTGAGTATTATCTATGCCGAAAAGATCTAGTAAACTTTACAACGAGGTTATAAACAGTTATGTAATCATTATTTTAATTCTCATAATGATAGTAGGAATTTTAGGAGTGATTGCCTTTCCCTATTATATATCCCCATTAAATAATGGGCAAGCTTTAAATACAGCAGGTTATTTAGCCTTAGGAATATTGGTAGTAATTTTTCTTTTACTTGGAATATACTTCATTGATAGAAATGAATATAATTTAGGTGCTATGACTATTCTAATATCCTTAATTATATTAGTCTTAGTTGTATGGAGTATCTACGGTTTCAATACAGTAAAATCTATATTTGGGATTTAGCATTCTAACTCTTATGGAGCCAATAAAAGTAAAATTATCGTCAGGGAGAGAAGTAGAGATCAATGATGATATCGTAGCAATTCTTAATGAATATGTAAGGACGCAAATAACTCTAGAAGAGTTAGCTAAGAGAATAGGACTGTCTGGTTGGGAAGAAGCTTACGAATTGATAAAAACTGTGCCAGCGTGGATTATGTGGACACCTCTTCCAGTATATAAGAAATTGGTCTAAACTTTTTTATAACACTCGGGCTTTGATTCATATATTATACCACTTTTTCTCATATCTATAATCAATTTTTCTACTGTAGATTTATCTATACCAATTTGCTGTGCCTCCTTCTCTACGTCTTTGACTTTAGCACAATCATTACTACCAGCTAAAGAATCTATTATCTCCAGAATCTTCATCATCTTTTCTCTGGCACTCTTAGGTTTCCCAGTCATAATAGTATCTATATCAATTTTACCGCTCTCGATATCAACTCCCACACTCTCTAGGAATAACCTCATAATGTTTATAGCCCTTTCGGCGTCTTCTTTAGTAACAATAGGCTTAAGTGCCATTTTAGCATAAGCCTCACTGAGCCTTATTAAGGATTCTAACTGTCTAGGAGTAATTAATATTGGACTATCCGGGCTATCCATACTTTTTTTCCTCATCTCCACGAAAAAGTCAACAATCAATTTTTTAGCTTCCTCAGTAATCTTTGGACTAACATATTTTCTAGCGTATGCAATATATTTCTTTAATAAGTCCATTTCTATAATATTTCTAGAAACTTTGCCTGAATGAACATCCACTATGTAATTTGCTAATTCCTTATCTTGTTCACTGGGCTGATCTTTTAATATAAATATTAGATCAAATCTGGATAAGATCGTCGGGGGGAGATTAATATTATCTGATACTGGTCTTCCAGAAATATATCTACCTAACTTAGGATTTCCAGCCGCTATCACAGAAGCTCTCGCGTTTAACTTAGCAATTATTCCAGCTTTAGCTATAGAGACCGTTTGTTGTTCCATCGCTTCATGAATTGCAACTCTATCTTCCTCCCTCATTTTGTCTATCTCGTCTATTACCGCAACTCCGCCATCTGCTAGCACTAGAGCTCCAGCCTCAAGATAATACTCTCCAGTACCTTTCTCTCTTACTACTGCTGCAGTTAAACCAGCTGCGGTAGATCCTTTACCCGTTGTATAGACCGCTCTAGGGGCTACTTTAGCAACAAATTGTAGCATTTGTGACTTAGCAGTACCGGGGTCTCCTATCACTAAAACATGTATATCTCCTCTGATACGAGTATCGGGATTATTCTTAGGAACTCCACCAAATAACGCTAAAGCTAAAGCTTCCTTTATCTCCCAGTGTCCATAAATTGATGGTGCAATTGACGCAATTATCCTATCCCTTATCCACGGATCTTTTGACAATTCTTTTATTTTTTCTTCATCTTCCTCAGATATGATTACTTCATCAAGAACTTTTTGAGAAACTTCTATACTGTTTACCTTCATAAATACATCAAATATTGACTTACTACCTCTTTTAACTAACGAATCTTGCTTTATCTCCAGTATTCCACTAACCTTAACCCTATCACCGGGTCTAGCTGAGTCGACTAAATCATCTTCTAAAATAATTTCTAATTGCCTTGGTAACTGACCAGAGGGTAAATCCTCAGGTCTTTCTTGTAAAACAGCCTTTTGCCAATCTACAAACCTAGTTTTGTCCGGGACTAATCTGAATTGACCCAACTTACCGCATCTAGGACATATACTTGGCATTTCAACGATCTCTGGCATTTCTCCCTCTTCTGGCCACTCAAACTCTGCCATACAGTCAGGGTGAATATGCTTAAAAATTGCCTTATATACTCTCTCCTTTACCGGTGTTACCTTTACTAAAATTCCTTCTACACTAATTAACTTATTTATCTCCGAGCTTCTTATTTTTCTAAGCTCAAAAACCCTAGGAATATTAATTATCCTTACGTGAACTTTATCAATATCTCTCTGATAGGTAGGATCTAATTGAGAAATATAGTCATACAGGGCGTTTTCAAGAATAGGAATTACGGTTTTAGTATTATTTATAATTTCTTCAGCTATTTTCTCATTAAACGACAGTATGTCAGAGAAATTTATTACTATACTTTTCCTTCTATATGCTATCATTTCATTTATTTTATCTTTATATTTTATTTTTCCCTTCTCATCCTTATACGTTGTCAGAAATTCAATAAAAAGGTCTCTATAGTCAGCTTCTTGCCTAGGTATTTCCAATTATATCACCATACAGTTCCTTGATAAGTTGTCTTATCGTATTATAGATTAAAAGCTCTTCTTCTGTCATATTATTGATCAAATTTTGATCTTCTATCTCAAGAAAAGCTAATTGCATCACCTTCCTAGACCGTATCTTATATATTTCATTAAGTATATTTTTAGCTTTTCTAATTTTATCAACATTATCAATACTACTCTCTTTATTAAGAATATCAATATACGATTTTACTTTAAAGAAGAAATCTCTACTAAGTGGTACTAGGGAAGCTGACGTATTCGCACTCTGTTTTTCTTGAAATAATATTCTGCCTAGGTCTTCTACAGATACCTCATCCTCAATTTTCACTATATTTTTTCTCTCAAGCACAGATGCTAGCCAATAAGGTAATTCATCTTGACTACCTTTAATTAGTTGCAAACCGCTTAAGGTAATTGAGCTACCGTTCCAGTCTTCAAGGACCATGACTTTATGTTTATATACCCTAGTTAATCTTCTAATTGCTTTGAGCCTAACTCCGATCACATTTTATTATCTTTAGCTTTTTACTTTAAATAGATGGAGGAGATAAAATGCTTAATAACTACAAAGACTGGAAAAGCTATTAAGTGTATACCAGAGATTTTAAATAGGTTACTAATTAAAGACCCTAACGCTAAAGTTATAGAATATACTAAAAACGTTTTACTGATTAGTTCACTATTAGACCCATTAACTATTTATGGGCTGTTAATTTCTCATCCACCCTCATGTGCAGAAAAAATCTTCCCTTTTCAATTAATTACAAAACCATTGGAGAAAGATTTAGTAGAAAAAACTATAAATTATATAAGACAGAACTTTAATGATTTAAAGAAGTTTTATGTTAGATGTATTAACAGAAACTCTAATATAAACTGTAAAACAATAGAAATTGCAATTGGCATTGGACTAAAGAATTTTTGGCAAGTAGATTTTAAAAATCCTGAAATAATAATTTATGTTAATGCGTTAAAAGATTTTTGTGGAATATCCTTTTTGAGGAAGGGGCAAGAAAAGTTTCGGCTAACTCTCTCAAACAAAATATAAGGTAATACCACATATTTTAGATTAGGGTGAAAGTATTGGTATCAACTAAAGACATCTTATCCGATACATTGCGTACGCCAACAGTCATAATAAAACATAAAGATAAACTATCACCAGATTACGTTCCTAATAGCCTACCTCATAGAGAAGATAAGATAAGAGAATTAGGATTCATATTCAAAAACTTACTGATAGAGGACATTAAAGATTCAGAAAGAGTTGTAATAGTAGGCAGAACTGGAACTGGAAAGACTGCCACAGTTAAATCATTTGGAAAGAATTTTGAAGAAATAGCTGAGAAAGAGTTTGGAGTAAGAGTAAAGTACGTTCACATAAACTGCTATAGGCATAGAACATTGTATCTGATAAGCCAAGAAATAGCAAATGCACTAAAACTTCCTATACCATTAAGGGGACTTTCCTCTCAAGAAGTATTTAAGGTAATTCATGAATACTTAGATAAAAGAAATATTCACGTGATTGTGACGTTAGATGAGTTTAGCTATTTCTTAAACACTGTATCAAACGATGAGATATATTTCTTAGTCAGACTATATGATGAGATCTCTGCTATAGTAAAGAGAATAAGTTATGTATTCATCGTTAATGATACACATACACTCTCTAGCTTAGATAAAAGTATAAGAGACCATATACTTAGAAGAGTAATTGAATTTCCACCTTATAAAGCATCTGAACTATACGATATTTTAAAGGCAAGAATAGAAGAAGCATTTAATGAAAATACAGTTGACGAGGAAGCCTTACAATACATATCAAACACTTATGGATTTGATAAAGGTGGAAATGGAAATGCTAGAATAGCGATAGAGACTTTAGGGCTAGCGGCAGAAATAGCTGAGAAGGAAGGATCTCCAATTGTCCTTCTTGATCACGCAAAGAAGGCAAATTCAACAATAAACCCCGAGGTACAGCAAATTTTAGATAGTTTAAGTTATCTGGAACTTCACCAGCTAATACTTCTGAAAGCACTAATTAGAATATTAAATAAAAATAGGGTTGATGAAATAAATATAGGTAATCTTGAAAATGAATACATAGAGTTATGTAAAGAACTAAGTGAGGAGCCTAGAAAACATACCCAAGTTTATGAGTATTTAAGAAAGCTAAAAGTGATAGGAATAATAAATACTAGACAGAGTGGAAAGGGAATGAGAGGACGAACTACGCTAGTCTCGTTATCATTACCTTTAGATAAAAGGTTAGATGATTTCATAACACAACAAATAATGGTGAAATTACAATCGAAAATTTAATTTTTGATAAACATAAATTAAAAATAATATATCTATTAGTAAAATATGGTGACATGAACATAACTAAACTGTATAGACTCAGTGGATTACATTATAATAAGCTAAAAAAAGAACTAGAAGATTTAGAAAAAATAGAGGTGATTGAAATTATAGGAAGCGATCAAAGAGCTAAGATTATAAAAATCAATTATTCTAACCCTAAAATATTAGTTTTAATAAACTTGCTCGAAGAATTGTATAAAGATGAGTGAACAAAAAGTTAGTATGATAGATATTTCAAGCAAAGAAGTAGTATTAAGGGAAGCTGAAGCTGAAGGATTTATAAAGCTAAGACATGAGACAATAGAAAAAATAAGGAAAAATCAAATAGAGAAAGGCGATGTAATTACAGTATCAAAAACCGCTGGGATATTAGCTGCAAAAAGAACCCATGAGTTAATACCACTATGTCACCCTATACCACTAGAGAAAATAGATGTTGAAATCGATATAGAGAATGAGGGGGTAAGAGTTAAATCAAAAGTTTTAGCACATTACAAGACTGGCGTAGAAATGGAGGCATTAGTAGCAACCTCAGTAGCCCTACTTACTATATGGGATATGGTAAAGAAATATGAAAAAGACGATATAGGAAAATATCCATTTACTGAAATAAAGGAAATTAAAGTAACAAATAAGGAAAAGAAACCATATTAAGATTTATTTAAAGACTCTATGTACTCCTTCTCTTTTGGACTAAATTTAAGTTGTTTTTCATACTTTTTGTAAAATAAAAGGAAATATGGAAATGTATCGTTTATCGTTTTATCATAAGAAGAATGTACGCTAATCTTTTTTATGATCTCATCTCTTAAATCTCTAATTTCTTTACTCTTAAACAGTTGTTGTATATAAGAGGGGAACTGATATTTTTTCCATTTAGGCTTCCAATTTGGTTTCTTTTTTTCGATCTCGGCTAATGCAACTCCAGAACTCATCATATCATATGCATAAGATAACAAATCCCAATCTCCAGCCTTAGCTCTCTTTAAGAAAATCGAAGCTTTAGATAAGGAATCATAAGCCCTCCATATATCCTCAATATTTTCGTATTGTATCGGAATATTTTCAGATACCCATCTTAACAACATATCGTAATCCACTTGAGAACTAGTAGCAGCACTCTTAGCTTGCCAAGCATAGCGTGCCCAAAATATATCCCTTAACGTCTCAAACGGGTCAAGTTCTCTCTCTTTCCTTCTCGCTAAAGATTTAACTAAATCTAACGTTATCTTCCCATATCCTTCTGCTATACCTTGTAGCATGTTAATCGCATATCTTGCATCACCCTCGCTAGTATCAATAATGTAGTCTAAAGCTTCATCATCACAATTAATCTTCTCTGATTGACATATCTTCTTAAGTATTCTTCTCAATGGATATTTCCCTAGCTTATTTAAGCTAATCATCTTTACTTTATTTCTAAGCTCTCTAAGCGATTGATTCCAAGGATCGTTGGCAGTCATTACTATTGGATATTTAGTGTTCTCAATTAATTCTAAAATACCTTGAATGGCCCCCATATCCTCTCTTAAATTTATACCATCTATCTCGTCCAATAGAATTAATTTTCCTTTAGTCCCAAAAATACTTCCGTAGATAGCAGCTTTTTCTGCTATATTTTTTATATCCTGTAGTCTTCTGGAGTCACTAGCGTTCATCTCTAACATTTCTAGCTTATAATCATGTGCTAGAGCTTCAGCAATAGTCGTTTTACCTACTCCAGGTGGCCCGTAAAGCAACACAGCTTTGGCATCTGGTTTGCCCTTCAACCATGAATCTATCCATGACTTTAACTCCTTTTTAGCTTCGTCTTGATTTTCCACCTCATCTAAAGATTTTGGCCTATATTTCAGAAACCACTGAATCATTTATTATCTCCCAAATATTTATTACCATATATTGCTATTTTAGCCAAGGTGGCTGATAATTGAATTTCATCATCAGCTCCTTCAATTATCCTAAATTCAGCCTCACCTATATAATCTAATAAAAGTACTCTCAGCTCATCAGATATTTGAAGATCTGACGAAGTTAGCTCTCTATGGATTTGCTTTATTATATCCTCTCCCGAAAGCCCATGAACCACTAGCAAAGTTTTTAACTTTTCTCTAGCTTGCATAAACTTTCCTTGAAGTGCTAAATTCAGCATCTCTCTTATTTCTTTAGGCTGAGCTAGTCCTAAAACTTTGTACACTGAGTCTACAGTTACCTTACCATAAGCTGAAGCAGCTTGTAATATGTTTATACTCTTCCTCATATCGCCCATAGTTATATCATATATTGTGTCTAAAGCCTTCTGATCATATTCTACTTTCTCGTTCTTTAAAATATACGCTAATCTGCTTACTATGTCTTCTCTCTTTAACGGATAAAATCTAAATAACGCTGTTCTCGATTGGATAGGTTCTATTATTTTACTAAGATAATTACAAGCTAGAATGAACCTAGTACTTTCAGTGTATAATTCCATAGTTCTCCTCAGCGCTTGTTGTGCGTCAGCGGTCATATTGTCCGCTTCGTCTAGCAAAACAACTTTAAAAGGCACATTAGTTGGAGCAACAGTTCTAGCGAACTCCTTAACTTTATTCCTTATTACATCAATACCTCTTTCATCGCTTGCGTTAAGCTCTAAAAAGTACTCAACATAACTTTCGCCATATAGATCATGAACCAGAGCTAAAGCTGCAGTAGTCTTTCCAGTACCGGGAGGTCCGGCGAACAGCAAATGAGGCATGTTTTTTTCTTTCACGAATTTTTTTAACCTTTCTACAATTTCCTTCTGATTTACAATATCATCCAAACTTCTTGGTCTGTACTTTTCAGCCCATAAGACTTCTTCTACTTTCCCAGACATTTAGCATCACTTTCTCTTATATTTACCCATAACATAACCTTTATCTATTTCATGACCCTTCATTAACGACTTTAACTCATTAGCATCAACGTTCTTCACTTCCTTTAAAATAGTATCTAATGCATATACGTAAAAGTAGTATCTATGTGGTGGGTGAGCTTTAGGAGGACAAGGACCATTATATCCAACCCTACCAAAATCATTTACGCCTTGTATACCAAATTCTGACTTATACACCTTAGGAACTCCTTCTGGCAATTTATTAGTTGGTATATTATAAATGACCCAGTGAATAAAAGTCCCGCCGGGTGCATCAGGATCCTCTACAATAACGGCATAACTTTTAGCGCTTGGTACAGCATCCCATTCTAAGGTCGGTGACAAATCCTCTCCATCACATGTATATTTGGATGGTATAAGGTCTTCAACCTTAAAAGAACTCGTTCTAACTATCATCAAGATATATATTAGCCTCAACTAGTAAATAAAAGTCATCTATATCTTCTTAAGGTAAAACTCATACTCTTCATGTCCAACACTATTAATCTTTGTCACAATAACGCCAGTCCCAGTAAAGGAATCCCTTTTTATAGCAGAGAATACTGCCCTTTTAGCTAAATCTACAGCCTTGTCTAAACTCATACTCTCATCATACTCATCCTCTAAAACACCCATAGCGACTGGAGAACCAGAGCCCGTAGCCACATACTGTTCTTCAGTGATATCCCCTAAGTAATCCAGATTATATAATCTTGGTTGATCATCGTAACCTCCAATTAATATTTGAACTAAATATGGAAAATACTTAGTAGCTGATAAGATATTAGCAAGCCTAGTCGCAATGCCTTTCACAGAAACTGGACCATATCTAGTTATCGAATTATAATGATATATATTCTTTAATACATCGTATATAAATTGTAAATCAGCTACACTACCTGCTGTTGTTATACCTATCTTGTCCGTTATATATAGTACCTTCCTAACCATTTTATTTGCCACAAAGAACCCTGCACTTGCCCTTCTATCTGCAGCTAGCACTACACCGTCCTTTACCCTTATACCAACAGTCGTTGTACCCTTAAGTATTTTATTTTTTATCTCCAAAAACATCCCCAGATTTCCTTACAGAAGACTTAAATAAAAAAGTGATGTTAGAAATGTTCAAGAACAAAATTAAGGAGAAACGCTCACTTTAATATTATATATCTCCATTAAGTTCTTAGAGAACTCTAGTAGATCACCATCCTTGTACAACTCTCCGCTAATCATTAACCCTATTGGCAAGCCATTAATTTTACCAAAAGGCACACTTATTGAAGGAGCTCCAACTACGTTAAATAGTTCAGTAATAGATATCAAAGAGTCTCTGAACTTAAGCTCATTATTTATGACCTCAGAGATTTTAGGGGCAGTAATTGTAGTAGTAGGGGATAATATAAAATCAACTTCTTTAAATATTTTTAAATATTCCTTTAATAACTCCCTTCTAAACCTTAAGGAGTCTATATAATCAACAGCAGAGATGTTCAGACCATTGACAAGTAGAGAATAAGTATCCCTAAAATAATATTTGTCCTTATAGTTAATCAGCCAATCTCTATGATAGGAGGAAGCTTCAGCTAACCCTATGATCCTCCTCACCTTACTCCCATTCTCCTTCAATAAGGGTAAATCAATATTTATTAGATCAAAGTAAGAGGAAATTTTATCTAAACCCTCCAATAAAACTTTAGAGACCTCATTATTTTCATTAAACATGAAGAGCCCTAGTCTCGGTCTACGTCTTAATTTCGATAAAACAACCTTTTTCCTGTCGTTAGGCAAAACTGTAGAAAACACTTTATAAATAACATCTACATCCCTAGCCAAGAATCCAATAGTATCCAAAGTCCAGCTAAACGGAATCACACCATCAGTGGGAATTAATCCCGTAGTTGGCTTAAAACCAATAACGCCACATAATGAGGCTGGAACTCTAACTGATCCTCCAGTATCAGTCCCTATCCCAACATCTACTAAACCCAAACCTACCGCTACTGCTGAACCTCCACTAGACCCACCACTAATCCTTTGGTCGTCATAGGGATTTTTTGCAGGACCAGCTATGCTTGAAGTATTAGTAGCACCTAGAGCAAACTCGTGAGTATTGGTTTTACCTAAAATTACTCCTCCTTCTCGTAGTATAATATCCACTATATAAGCATTTTTACTAGGAATATAATTTTCCAAAATCTTTGAACCAGCTGTAGTCCTAATATCTTTAGTTAGAATTACGTCCTTGACTCCGAAAGTTAAACCAGATAGCTTACCCTCAGACCTACCTTTAATCTCCTTAACAGTAATAAAAGCATTATATCGAGAATTTAATTCTTCTAACCTCATCTTCACTCACACAGAATAGTGGTTCTGGTAATTTGTTTGACAATAAGTCATCAATACCTTTTAATTCATTCCTCTCGTACAACATAATTCACCTTTTGATCATAACTCAATGGTAACTAACTTAAATTAATCTTTATTTTTTACTCAGTGACGTTTAACTATCAGTTTAGCAATTCTCACATCAGAAGTACAGTTAAATATGTCAATGGTAACTTAGTCATAAAAGTAAAGTGGATAGTCAAAGCCGTAAATGATAAGTGATAATGACGTCAAATTTTACTAGATCTATTCACACTCTTTAATTAATTTATACCTTAATAACCTTACTACTATTAACCATACTCAAGGAGTTGTCCCTTATTTTACTTCAAATCTTATAGCTAGTCAAAAGATAAATTCTAAATAAAGCCTGGAAGCAGTTATTCAATTTCTTGCTATCAATAAAAGAATTACTTAAACTTAATATTGGAAGTCCTTTTTATTGTTGTTATTTTTAGTATCTATTAATATATTATTGTCATTACTAAAGTCTAAACTAGAAAAACTGTGCATATACTTTTTATACTTTTTAAACAAAAGGTTTATCAAATGAAGGCGGTAATAGTTCCAGGAAAGGGAAAAGGTTATGTAATACAAGACGTCCCCGAACCTAAAATAGGTAAGGATGAAGTCCTAATTAAAGTAAATAGAGCTGCATTATGCTATAGGGATTTATTACAATTACAAGGTTATTATCCCAGAATGAAATATCCAGTGGTTTTAGGACATGAGGTGGTAGGTACTATAGAACAAGTTGGGGAAAACGTAAATGGTTTTAAAGAGGGAGATAAGGTAATATCATTACTTTACGCTCCAGATGGCACTTGTAAATATTGTAAAATGGGTGAAGAAGCGTATTGTCACTCTAGGCTAGGTTACTCTGAAGAACTGGATGGATTTTTTGCAGAAAAAGCCAAAATAAAGGTTAACAGCCTAGTTAAGGTAGGCAGCTCAGTATCAGATGAAGGTGCGGTATTAGTACCATGTGTAACCGGTATGGTTTATAGATCTTTAAGAAGGGCTAATTTACAAAAAGAGGAAACAGTATTAGTAACTGGGGCTAGTGGAGGAGTCGGAATACATGCAATTCAAGTAGCTAAAGCATTAGGGGCTAAAGTTATAGGCGTTACCACATCTGAAGAAAAAGCTAAAATTATATCTAAATTCGCTGACCACGTAATAGTTGGTAACAAGTTTTCCGATGAGGCTAAAAAAATTGATGACATAAACGTAGTAATCGATACTGTAGGTACACCTACTATTGATGAGAGTCTGAAAAGTCTTTGGATGGGAGGAAGGTTAATTCAGATTGGAAACGTAGATCCATCTCAAATTTATCAACTTAGACTGGGATACGTCATCCTCAAAGACATAAAAATAATTGGGCATGCTTCTGCAACTAAGAGAGATGCGGAAGAAACATTAAAGTTGACTGGAGAAGGTAAAATAACACCAGTTATAGCAGGGACAGTGAGACTGGACGAGATTGATAAAGGATACGAGATATTAAAGGATAAGAAGAAAATAGGTAAAGTCTTACTAAAACCTTAAATTTTTTACTTATATTAAATATTGTGAACCTTAAGATTTCATGGATAGAGATACAACAAGACCTATTACCCCACACTGATACGGACTCTGAAAAGGATTTAGAGTTTCTGGCAAATGAAATTCTAGAGGCTTACGAAATAGGAGGTACATCAGAGGAAATAGAGTTGGATGACAAATTATTTACCATCACCACAGCTTTAACCTCCAAACTCACCTCATCAGCCGACATAGCGAAAATCATCGAGTTATACCGATTAGGTAGATGGGGAAAACTACTATCCGGAGATATTTCGAGCGTTATAGGTGAAAGCGTCGCTTATACCTTACTAATACAAAAATTTGACATAAATATAAAAGATATATTACCTTTTAGAAACGTAAAATATACGAAGACGATAACAGATTTAGTAATAAACATTGAAAAATACCCTAAGTTAAGAGAGTTTTTAAGAGCCGATAGAGGACTCCTTTTCGTCAATGTTAGGGCTACTATGAGCTATAGAAGATCATACATACTTAAGAGACTAATTGAAAGTATAAGTATAATAGAAAATGTAAGATATCCCGACCACTTCGGACTAGTCTCTTACGTAGTGAAACTTAACGATGAGTATCATAGCATATGCCTAATCATTAGACCTAGGTGACACAAATGAACTGCGTAGAAAATCTGCATAGGGCTATAATATTGACTTGGATAGGAGATTATAAAACAGCAAATGAATTAGCAAAACAGTGCCTAAATATACTATCTGACGCTAGAGAAATAAACAAAAAAGTTAAGGAAGTCTTGAGAGAGACCGATAAAGAACACTTAATACCGAAGAAGTTAAGAGAAAAGGGTATAACGACCACTGACCTAATACAATTAGCACTCTTTCACTTGGCTAAGAGGTTATCTAGGAGAGAAGAGAGTGTATCGGAAATTATGGAGAAAAATGGAGTCAAATTCAGTATAATTCAAAATAGTAATAAAAAAGAGATAAGAGGTTATTGCGAGACTTGCAAGGGGTATAAATACTCATTACTCAAAAACGCATATGGATACTATATAATTTATGATGAAATAATCTTCTCAGAATTCTTTCAAGGAAACTTGAATGATGTAATCGATGAGATACTAAATAACATTAAATTTTAAAATGACTTTTCCTCTAATTTATGGTAACTGCCGCGGTAGTATAGCCCGGTCAAGTGCAGGTTATGCATGCCGAAAGTATGCGGGCCTCTCGAGCCCGTGACCCGGGTTCAAATCCCGGCCGCGGCATTTTAAGGTTATAGGAAAACACCCTAATACCCCCATATACGTTTCTATGATCTTATCTAAAGGACCTAGATAAGTCTACCTTTCCTTACCGTCTTGATCTTTCTCTATGATATAGACATAATACTTACCCTTAATCTCTTTAAAGAATTTAGAATTGACGTAAAAGTTAGGCATTTCAATACGTTATTTTTCGCTTATTTTTATAAACAGTTCTAACTATAAAAATCATGAGAAGAATTAAAAAGTTAAATAAAAATTACCCATTATAATACTTTTTTCAGGTACTAATATGAATACAATTTTTAGTAACTAAAGTGAGGAGTTTACACAATTTTCTTATGATAAATTTCACTCTCTTCTCATTTATGATAAAGGGAAAGCCTCGTGATTTATAGTAGTGAGGAAATAGAATAATAACTACCCTAATACTAATCAATCCTTGGGAAAAAATATGGAGGAGAACTGTTAATGGTTCTAAACCTTCTGGAACCGCCTTACTTTGATTTATGAAATTTATCTTTAGGAACGTATTCCCTTCTCATACTTTTTGAATTATTAGATATGAGTATAATGCAAAAGCTCCAACGTTTTGCTGACAACTTTGAAAAATTAAACAAATAGGAAGCTTCAAAAGCACTTAAGCTAATCCCTAATACACTTACTACATTTGCATATCAAGAAGATCTTCATTTAAAGATTTTGTGAAAAATTAACCTAATAACACACTGAAGTCCTCATGATATACCTTAGTTTATATGCTTTCATTTAGACGGTTGGGGATAAAACTTATAATGCCTTATAGATAATTAAAAATACGTGTACCCGCCGTAGCTCAGCCCGGTTTAGAGCGCCCGGCTGTAGATAGGGGGATAGAAACCGGGTGGTCCGGGGTTCAAGTCCCCGCGGCGGGACTTCTTTTCCAATTAACTTTTAAAGCTCAATTCATTCATTTCTGATAGGTGGAATTTTTTGGCAGAAACAGCTCACAAGGTACTAGCAGAATCACTAAACAATTTAGTATTAGTGAAGCTAAAGGGAAATAAGGAAGTAAGAGGAGTATTAAGAAGTTATGATCAGCACATGAATTTAGTATTATCAGATTCGGAAGAAATACAGAGCGATGGAAGCGGCAAAAAACTAGGAACAATAGTTATAAGAGGAGATAATGTAATATTAATCTCTCCACTACAAACGACGTAGAGAGGTAATGGAAAAATGAAAGGAACACCATCTTTTGGAAAAATGAATAAGACCCCAACGCATATAAGATGTAGAAGATGTGGTAGGAACTCATATAACGTTAGAAAACATTACTGTGCCGCTTGTGGATTCGGAAGAACAAGGAAAATTAAGAGATATAATTGGCAGAACAAGAAAGTTAACGGGGTTAGGCTAGTATAATGATGGGTTGGCACTGGCTATTAGAATGGCAGACTCCATATGAGTTTCATGGTCACTTAATAGACAAAGTTCTAGCTGAAGAGAAGAGTGAATATCAGCATGTAATGCTTGTTGAATTTAAGAGATTCGGAAAGGGGCTGATAATCGATGGTAAGGTTCAATCTACTGTCTATGACGAACACATATATCATGAGTTATTAGTTCATCCTCTTTTACTATCCCTTCAAAATCAACCTAAAGATATACTCATTTTAGGTGGAGGAGAAGGAGCTACTTTAAGAGAAGTACTTAGGTATAAGAGTGTGGAAAGAGTAGTAATGGTAGATATTGATGAGAAAGTAATAGATTTTGCCAAAAAATATCTAGAAGAATGGCATAAGGGTGCTTTTGAGGACAAGAGAACGCAGTTAATAATAGGAGATGGTTATAAATTCGTAAAAGAAACTAGCCAGAAGTTTGATGCTGTTATCCTAGATTTAACTGATCCAATTAAAGATTCTACGTCCTACATGTTATACACTAAGGAATTTTATGAAAGTTTAAAGAGAATATTAAAAGATGGTGGGGGAATTGCCACTCAAGCTACTTCTCCTTCATTTTCGGTTGAAGTTTATGTTACGATATATAATACAATAAAGGAAGTGTTTAGAATTGCTTCAGCCTCATATACTTATATGGCGTCTTTTGATGGATTATGGGGGTTTGTTTATGGCGGAGTAGATCCTTCATCTCTATCTCCCGCTGAGATAGATAAGAGAATTAAAGAGAGGATAAACGACAAATTAGCGTTTTACGATGGATACTCTCACGAAGTTTCATTTAAATTGCCTAAGAATATCTTGGAGGAATTTAAGAAGACAAATAGGATATCTACTGAAGTTAATCCTGTTTATGTTCCCGCATAAAGTTTATTTTATATCATTTTTTAATCTATAATTGCCGGGGTGCCCGAGCGGACTAAGGGGGTGGGCTCGAGAACTCCAGCGTAATAGGGGGACCCACTGCCTCTCTGAGGCGCACGGGTTCGAATCCCGTCCCCGGCGCATAGCTTTAATCATATTTTTCGTCATCCTTCTTCTCAATATACTTCATTAATATTAAGATAAATAAAGCCCACAATACTGAAATAATTACCATAAGATCTCCTAATAGATATTGACCAATAAACTCTAAGGCAATTCCTAAGGCTGCTAGAAATATAATACCCGAAACAATGTATAAAGTTTCCTCAAAATCTGGCTTATCCATAATTGATATTATTCTTGGTAGTTTATTAAATTTTTAAAGATAAATCTCTAAGCAATTTCACTTATTCATATCTGCATGAGGAAATCTGAAGGCAATCATTCGAAAGAGAATAGAAAACTTAGCCTCAATCGATGCTCTCTAAGCTAGAAACTCAGTTATTAACGTTTTTAAGGTCATTACAATTTTCAAGCTTAATACCATTTACGTAAACGTGGAGACCACTCCTAAAGCGTAAAGAATACTACTAGCCCAGACTCGTAATTTCTAAATAATACTCACCATTAACCCTCTTAGTCTCACTAACAATCAAATGATCCTCATAACATCAAGCTTAAGCTCATTATTAGATAACTTGTGAAGATAGTAAAGAGGTTTACGACAGTCAAGACGAAAAGGAGGAGGTATATAAAAACGAGATTCTGAAGTTCAAGATCTTTCTGGAGTATGTTCTGGAAAAGAGGAACAAGAAGATAAAGCTGAGCAAGGAGGTTAAGAGTAGCAGAGGAAGAAAACGGCGTAGTTCCTATAAATACGCCCAACGGCGAAGTTATCTCCGAGAAGGAGTTTTTTCTAGGGGTTAACGGAGGAGGCGATAGAAAAGATGCCGTGTATGGCAAAGTATTACGAGAAGGTGACGATAGCGTTGATAGACGCGTTAAGGGAATCAAACGCGTGAGATGATATCGGCCCCACTGAGAAGGAGGATTAAGGATGAGGAGTTAGAGCGTTTAGCAGGGCAGTATAGTTACACACTGTCGAGGAAAGATATTGAGGAGTTCAGAGAATTAGGTAAAGTTAAGTGTATGAGTAAGGGCGAGTTAGTGTCGAGGTTTGGGAAAGATGAGATAGAGGATCTGGAGGCGTTTTACTTAGTGCGACATGATTATAACGACTTTATTGGCGAAGAGGAAGACGTCTGTGTTAAGGAGTGACAGCGAAAAAATAAAATTGAATTTTTGTCTTAAGCGAGGAATTTTTGCTTCTTTCAACTCTACCTCTGATTGGGGCAATTACCCCAAATATTTAAGCTTTAATTACCGGAAAGGGGCAGAGTTAACATATGGCTTATAGAGTTTTTGTAGCTGGGCAATATAAAAAACGTCAGAGAGGGGATAAGTATTATGTTTACTGTGTAGAGAAGGACGATGGTGGTAAGATAAGGGAAACTTACATTGGTCCTTTAGACAAGATTGTTGAGTTTTACGTTAGGAATGGGGATGTGGGGGGTATCTTCCACAAAGGTAGCCGGGCCCGGATTCGAACCGGGGTCCCAGGGGCCAGAGCCCTGGATCCTTGACCGCTAGACTACCCGGCTATTATTATTTAACACTTTTACCTTAAAAAGTTTGATAACGTATCTTCAAAGCCGTTTTATGAATCATTATCAACAATTTTGTGTAACCTTTATTTAGTTTTGAGAAAACATAGGGCGATAAGTTTTAAATGTCTCAAAAACGATATTATAATCGTGCCGCCGTAGCTCAGCCTGGTTAGAGCGCCGGCCTTGTAAGTTAGAAGGCCTAAGATAGCCGGCGGTCGCGGGTTCAAATCCCGCCGGCGGCTTCTTCTAAATATTTTTCTATGGCTTTCCTGATCACTTCGCTTCTACTCATTTTTTTATTTACTGCAAACAAATCCAGTTTTATTAAGAGCTCCTCTTCCGCTTTGAAAGTTATTACTCTGACCATTTTTCATCAAAAAGTATATACGTCACGTACTATATTATAAGAAAACTTTGATAATAAGTTAATAGAGAGAGAGTAGACTGAAACTAATAACCAAGACTCCTTATAATCTCCTCTATTTTATTCACTAATGACTCAGAGTCCTCAGCCTCTATTATAAATCCCCTAATGATCAAACCTTCTGCTTCTTTTCTAGGTAAACCTCTAGTTTGAAGATAAAATATTTGATTTTCATCTATCTTTGATATTGCAGCTGAGTGTTTAGCCATGTTCACTCTCCCAGTTTTAACTTCTAGCATAGGTGCTACAATTGATTTTGCTTCACTACCTAAAATTAGAGACCTACCTATTATTGAGGTGGAGGAGTTCGTGGCAGACTCAGAGATTGTAGCTACCCCCCTTACCACAGTAAAGGCTTTACCAGCTGCAATAGCTTTCATTACACCATTACTTACACTTCTCTGCCCTATATGGACTACATTATTTACTACATCTATTTTATTTTCTGACAAACCTAAAGCTCTAGACGTAAATTTGCTCACGCTACCCTCTTCCAAATTAGTTATAAATTGAACGTGGCCCATTCTATTACCATTGACAAATATTGATGAGCTTAAATTACCCTTTATATTCGATTTTATGAACGCAAACAGTAAACTGTTATCACTTGAAGTATTAATGAATTGTAATTCCACTTCTGCATTCTTCTCTATATTTAACGATATAATTGGACTAGCCAGGGAGTTGTTTCCTAAGTTAGCTAAATCATAAATAACTCTGATTTTGGAGTTCTCAGGGGCGTCTATTACTATATGAGACGGTGAATATAAGTTATCTTCAGAGATATAATGATTGATGTAGAACTCTCCTTCTCTGTTTATTATCATTCGCCGAGAGAGGGATAGGGCCAACGCTACTAACTTATGCTCTTCTGTGCTAATTATATTATCATGAATTTCATCATCCAAAATAATACTTTTGCTAATTTGGATATCGTCATTCTTAATTTGGATGATGTTATTCTTGTCTTCTTCTATTCTATGAATTCTTTGCAAAGAAATTTTCGATAAATTCAATAACTCGTATGAATTCCAATCCGTATAATTCTTTATGGTAGGTGAATCGTGAATTACTTGATATGGTTTAGATAAGTATAATGAAAATGCTTCTTCCCTTTCAACTTTTCTGTCAAAATTTTCAGAAATTATTCTTTTAGCAGATTCAATTTCTACTACTCCCAATTTAAGCCACTGCGCCTAGCTTATCTAATTCTAACTTTATAACCTTATTTAACATTGTAGCATATTCAAATGGCAACTCCTTCATTATTTCATCTATGAATCCTAATACTAACATTGAAGTAGCTTCTTTTTCATCAACACCTCTAGTCATTAGATAGAATAGTTGATCCTCATTCATCCTAAATGTATGAGCTTCATGAGCTACGTCAGCATCTTCTTCTAAAACTTGATTGTGCGGATAAGTATAAGCTTTAGTCTTGTCATCTAGCATGAGAGAATCGCATTTAACAAATGCCTTTGACTGTATGGCTCCCTTACTTATTCTTATTAATCCTCTATATACGTTAACCCCGCCATTAAATCCAATGTTTTTGTTAACAACCTTACTTTTAGTGTAAGGGGCAGCGTGGATCATTTTGGATCCACTATCCTTCCACTCTCCTTCTCCACTGGTCATTGTAACTACTAAACTAGTTGATGAAGCATTCTTGCCCCTAAGTATCGTTGATGGATAAACGAAGCTATATTTGGATCCTAACGATCCCTCTACCCATTCTACGGTAGAATTCTCATCTGCCCACGCACGTTTATTGTTAAAGTTAATTACATTCTTACTCCAGTTCTGAATTGTAGTAAACTTAATATGAGCGTTCTTTTTCGCGTAAAGCTCAACCATTCCATCATGGAATGAGTATTTCTTGAATTGGGGTGCTGTACAACCTTCAATAAAGTGTATATAAGAATTCTCATCTGCTATTAGTAAAGTATGTTCAAACTGTCCTTCTAGCTCTGAACCAATAATGAAGAATCCCTCTACTGGCGTAGTTATCTTGACGTTCTTAGGTACGTAAACGAAAACTCCTCCGCTCCATAAAGCTCCATGAAGTGCTGAAAATTTATGATCGGATGCTGGGAAGATCTTCATAAAGTACTCTTTCATCATATCTGGATACTTATGTACTGCCTCATCTATCGGTAGCATTATGACGCCCTTCTTTTGTAGCTCTACTTTTACGTTTGAGTATATTGGCTCTGATTCTAGAACTGCAACCAAACCCCCTAAAAACTTCTTCTCGCTTTCTGGTATACCTAACTCGTCGTAATATTGCTTTATTTCTTTTGGTAGCTCATCCCAATTCTGAACCTTCTCTACACTAGGTTTAACATAAAGTTCTAATGCGGAAATATCTAAACTGTTTAATACATCTGGAAGCCAATTTGGTGTTGGTAGTTTCTCAAATAATTCCAAACTCTTTAATCTTAATTTAAGCATCCACTCCGGTTCTTTCTTAATTTTAGAAATCTCTTCTATCGTAGACCTACTCAATCCAGACTCTACTATTCTTCTATGAAATTCTAACTGCGTTAATCTATTATGCTTGGCATCTATGGTAGCGTTGATGATCTCGTTTAAATCTAATGATATTTTATCTTCAGTCATTTTGATAACCTATCTTTAACTCTGTTAAAGATAAATATAAGTCTATCTTTAATAAAAAAATATCTATGAATTATTCTCAATTATTGCTTCGTAACCTTTCTCATCTATCAATTTAGCTAACTCCATTCCTCCCTCAGCTATAATTTTCCCCCTGTATAATACATGAACCTTATCAGCTTTAACGTAGTCTAATATTCTCCTATAATGTGTTATGATTAGATAGCCAACATTTATCTCATCTTTCAGTTTATTAATGAAATATGAAATAATTCTTAATCCGTCTACATCAACCCCTGAATCTGGTTCATCTAAAATAGCTATTTTAGGCTTTAATAACAACATTTGTAATATCTCTACTCTCTTTTTCTCCCCTCCGCTAAAACCTTCAAATACTCCTCTATTTAACAAGGAATCCGCTAGTCCTACTTCCTTACTTAAGGATTTTATCTTGCTTATCACCTCTAGTGCTGAGGAACTAGTACCGCCTACCTTGTTATATTCAGTAACTAAAAGTGTTGATAATCTGACTCCTGCTATCTCTATAGGATTTTGGAAGGCTAAGAATAGACCCTTTTTCGCTTTTTCGCTCGTCTCCAAATTAGTTATATCTTCACCATCGAGTAATATTCTACCTTTAGTAATCTTATACTTAGGATGTCCCATCAAAGCCAATGACAATGACGTTTTTCCACTTCCATTAGGTCCCATTAAAGCATGAACTTCTCCGCTCTTAACTTCTAAATTAATGCCCCTAAGAATTTCTTTTCCTTCTACTTCTACATGTAGATCTTCAATTCTTAAAATAGTCATAGTATGTCTCTTTCTTTTTAGCTTGTTAAATCTTTTTCTATCCAAGGCAAATCCTCTAGGAAAATGCTACACATAGAGTTGTTGAGAGCATTTTCTAATAAATTCACTAAATCTTCTAAATACAAACTAAATGATTGTGGCAAATTATCTTTAATTTCAAATAAAGTTTGTCTTATTTGAGCAATTAAATTAAACCCATTTGATATTCTCTTTACGCTGGGAAATAAAATACTCATTATTATCTCATCTAATACATCATTAATGTTATTGAGTATTGTCTTTAAAGGCTCAACAAACTCTTTATTATCTATTTTACTAGCTGATATAATTAAGCGGGAAATTATGTAATCGACGTTCATAAGCAATGGTACATTTATTAATATGAAAGAATTTCTATAATATTCATTATTAGATTGGAACTTGCTTCCTATTATTCTTCTCAATAGCATTAAATGTATTTTCTTTAAGTCATCATTTGATAGTAAATCACTTACGTTACTACTATTACCCGATATAACACTTACCAGACTATCTATTCTCTTAGAAATGATGTTCAATATACGCCTAAGTAATGATTCTACGCCAAGTTTTTCAGTATCCAAAAGGCATTCTATTTTTATTCTCTTCTCTGAACTTTCAGTAACTTCTGCACCAACTAGTTGCTTCGATATTAACATAGCGTCTTCTATGTCCTTCTTATTAAACTCTTTCTTAGTTTCAAAGGAAATTTCATCATAACCTAAAGAGTATAAACACGGAATCACGGTAGAAATTGATTGCTTTAAGAAATCTAAATCAATCGAAATATATTTTTTATTAATATTTGACTTGGCTTTTTCAGCTACTAATCTTAAACTTCCATCATCAGAGGACTCTAAAATAACCTTATCACCAGCCTTTATATTCCATTTACTAACCCACTTTTTAGGTAAAGTAATGAATAAGGAAGATGAACCTAATTTCTGTACTTTTCTAGTCTCAATTTCCCTAGATTTTTTCTCCTCAGCAGTCAAAAATAGCCCCTCTATATTACATTACTTAAACACTGTTTATAAAAGTCTTTCAAATACTTAGAAAAGACATTTACGTTATTTTTTACGCTTCAAAGATATCCTTAATAACCACTTAGCTCTAGATAAGGTGAGAGTATCAGCATCAGCGTCGTCTGGTAAAGGAATATTTAATGCGTAGCTCTTGTTCAGCTTATCCTTACATTTTATTTTTAAGTATCCTTTTTCAATCTTTACGAAAACAGTAG
Source organism: Sulfolobus sp. A20 (assembly GCF_001719125.1). Classification (NCBI taxonomy): domain Archaea; kingdom Thermoproteati; phylum Thermoproteota; class Thermoprotei; order Sulfolobales; family Sulfolobaceae; genus Saccharolobus; species Saccharolobus sp. A20. Next base: position 411,613 of record NZ_CP017006.1, on the reverse strand, counting down.
ATAAATCAAGATTTGGCACGTCGATTAAGTAGTAATAGTAATCATCATTCTCGTAAACAGTATATAACGGGGAGCTAAACTCCCCTAACTCTTCCTTTAACTCTTTTTCTATCCTCTCAAATTCTTTTTCTACTTTACTTATTTCCTTCTGCACAATCGATCTAATAAGATCATATAAATCCTTATATGCTGGCATGCAAGGTCACGCATAAGTGTATGGTCTTAGTCCACTATAATTAGGAATTTCTTGCCTCGTCTGTTGCATTAACCCTTTTATTTTACCTCTGATTTCTTCTGCTTCCTTAAGCAAAGAGGAAGTATCTACTTTAAACCCCACCATCTTAGACAAAATATCAATTGCTATTGCAGAAGCTTCAGGGTCCGGTAGATCTAGAAATGATTCAACTACTATTATAATATTTCTTATAGACTTTTTACTGGATTCTAGTAATATCGGTGCATAAGGTCCAGAAATATACCCTTCTTCAAACTTTTTCATTAAGTTTAAGGACTCTAACTCTTTGGCAAATTCTTCCGAATTAGCTATCCAATATGGAGTTGGCTTGTCTAAATCTAACCTATTTGAGATTGGTACACCTGTCATTGATATTATAGTACCTATACCGTATTTCTCTGCGTATTCTGTTACGAGTTGAGATAAGGGGTATAACCCATTAGCTGGAATTGCTACCCACGAATGTAATAAAATGAAATTATCTGAATGATACAAACGTAATGGAGATTTTGCTACACCATTAATTATATGTGATATTGGTGGTAGATATTTATGAGAGAAAACTTCTCCGAACTCCTTTAAATTAAGGTGGCTAATAAGAAATTCCCCAGCTATACTTCCTACTAATCCAGCATCAGGCAAACTTACTATTAAGTAGGTAGGTTTCTGCAACTGTGGGATGTACCTTTCTCTGATGTCAAAACTCTCTTGCATACTTAACCACCCTTTATTTTCTCTATATATTTATCAGCACTAAGTAATTTTTCTTTTTCTTCGACTCTAGAAACTCTCAACTTAAATATCCATCCCTCACCATAGGGATCCTTATTTATAATCTCAGGATGCTCTACTAATTTTTGATTAACCTCTACAATTATACCGCTTAATGGCGAATATATATCAGCTGATGCCTTCACGGATTCTATAACACCTACAGAATCTCCTGCATTAACCTCCCTATTCACTTGAGGTAGCTCTATGCCAACAATATCCCTTAACTTCTTTTGAGCATAATCCGTTATGCCAACCGTTGCAATACTATCTTCAAATTTTATCCATTCATCTGTCTCGGTATAAAATCTATCCCTTAAAACTATATACCTACCTACCTTAACTTCACTCATGAATAACTACCCTACTAAATAAATGGAAATTCGTCAACTTTTATATCATATTGTTTATCTCTTATGTTAACTGTTAGACTATAGCCTAGGAAGAAATACTTAGATTCTACATAGCCCATACCTATAGCTCTATTTAAGTAGGGGGAAAATGTACTACTAGTTACGTACCCTATTTCCCTCGACATAGAATAAATCTTAGATAGATGTCTAGGAATAAATCTTTCTCCTTTCTTCATCTTAAATCCTATCCTAAACCTATCTACCCCGGATTCCAATCGCTGAATTATAGCTTGTTTACCTACAAAATCTTTATTTAGCGAGAAAACCCAGTATCTAGCTTCAACTGGAGTTATCCTATCGTCAATATCCTCACCGTAAAGGACAAAGCCCATTTCTTGCCTTAAGCTATCCCTGGCTATCAGACCAGCTGGCTTAACACCAGTTTTCGATAATGAAAGGATTATTTGTTTTCCGACTTCTTCACTTGCCCATACTTCTACTCCATTCTCTCCAGTCCAACCGGATCTGCTTATTAAAAAAACATTATAATCCAAGAACTTAGAATTCAATTTAAATTGTAAGGGCATGAGATCAATCTTGCCTATAACATCCTCAAATTTCCTACCTTGAATAGCTATCATAACGTACTTGAACGTTAAATCTTCCACGTCTAAATTGGAGTTATTTCTTATCCATTTTATCACATTTTCTCTATTTATCGCGTTAGTAACTATTAACCATTCATTGGATGACACCTTGTAGACCATTACATCATCAATAAATCCGCCTCTATCGTTCAGAAAAGCAGTAGGTCCTATCATGTTCCCATCCTTAGAATTATTTATCTCCTTAGCTATTAACATATCAAATTCTTTAGGATCACCTTTAACTCTTAATCTGCCCATATGAGATAGGTCGAAGAACGCTACACTATTTCTCACAGCCATATGTTCTTCCATGTAATTCGTAAAACTCATTGGCATTTCCCAGTTGGCGAACTCTCCGAAATTCGCCCCTAACTTTTCCTCAACGTCATAAAGCGGTGAAACAAACATATATTATAAAAGTGTCTCAAAATGTATTAAGACTTATGGATAAGCATCCTTGGCTTCCAAACTTAAGTTCGGTAGAAGATATGCTAAAGGAGATTGGAATAAATAATATCGATGAGTTATTCAGAGACATCCCGGAGGAACTTAAATTAAAAAGACTACTCAACGTTGGAAAAGGTAAGCCATTATCGGAATATGAGATACTAGAAGAAATCAATAAAAAGGCTAATAGGAACGTTGACTTAGCTGCCCCACCATTTATAGGTGGGGGAATCTGCCCACATTACGTCCCTTACGCAGTTAAATTTATCACTAGTAGATCAGAATTTTATACTGCATATACTCCTTATCAACCAGAAATATCACAAGGACTACTACAAGCGTTATTTGAATATCAAAGCTTAATGGCTGAATTGTTGGAAATGGAGGTAGTAAATTCTTCAATGTATGACTGGGGTTCAGCGTTAGCTGAAGCTGTGTTAATGGCAAATAGAGTCAATGGTAAGAAAACTGTATTAGTACCAGAAAATTCCAATCCATTCCATAAGGAAGTATTAAACACATGGATACAAGGTAAGGACTTAAAGGTAGTTGAAGTTAAATATGATAGACAGAAAGGTGAAATTGATATAAATGATCTTGAGAAGAAGTTTAATGATGACGTTACTGCTGTTTATGTCCAGCAGCCTAATTTCTTTGGTGTTTTTGAAGAAAATATTGAGCATATAGTTGATCTTGCTAAACATAAGAAAGCCATTAGCATAATGGGTGTAAACCCATTATCGTTAGGATTAATAAAACCTCCTGGACAATACGATATTGATGTAGCTGTCGGGGATGGACAAGAACTAGGTTTGTCCATGAATTTCGGCGGACCTCTTATGGGAATATTTGCAGTAAGATGGGATGCTTCCCTAGTAAGGCAGATGCCTGGGAGAATAGTTGGAATTACTAGGGATTCAGAAGGAAATAGAGGGTACACTCTAATTCTTCAGACGAGAGAGCAGTTTATAAAAAGGGAAAAAGCTACGTCAAATATAACTACCAATGAAGGACTGATGGCTATAGCAAATGCTGTATATCTCAGCCTATTGGGAAAGGATGGAATAAGGGAACTTGCAGAAGAAATTTACTATAGGAGCCATTACGCGATGAAAAAATTAACTCAAATTAGTGGAATAACTAGAGCATTTAAGTCTGATTTCTTCGAAGAATTTGTGTTGAAATTTCCTACGAAATATGATATAATTAAGGAGATGCTAAAACGTCATAAGATACAAGGAGGGCTAAAAATATCCGAAAACACAGCGTTATTCTGTTTTACAGAAGTTCATAATAAGCAATCGATAGATACTTTAGCTTCAGTTTTAGCAGAGGCGATTGGAAATGTGGAAACAAGCTAAATGGGACGAACCATTAATATTTGAAATAAATCCGCACGAAAAAACGAGGCAGGGGGTATTAATCAATAAGGATGAGGAAATAAGAAACTTGGTTAAAGATATTGAAATTCCGCGTAATTTGATACGTGAAAGCTCCCCAGAACTGCCCTCATTATCTGAACCAGAAGTTATAAGGCATTACGTTAGACTTTCTCAAATGAGCTTTGGTGTAGATAACGGCATGGTACCTTTAGGATCTTGTACAATGAAATATAATCCGAAAATTGAGGAGGCTTCAAGTAAGATAACTGAAAGTCATCATCCACTTGAAGATGAAGATTTCGTGCAGGGTATTCTAGAGATGATGTATGAGTTACAGCAGTGGTTTGCTGAAATAACTGGAATGGACGAGTGCAGTCTTCAAGTACCTGCTGGGTCAGCTGGAGAATTAGCCGGTGTCCTAATGATGAAGAAATATCATAAAGTTAATAATAGAGCATATAAGGATGAAGTTCTAGTTGCTGATACCGCTCATGGGACTAATCCAGCTAGTGCGTCAATGGCTGGTTATAAAGTAATTTATGTTAGGTCTAATAGCGAGGGGTTAGTGGATTTAGATATCCTAAGAGAAGTAGTAAATCAGAGAACAGCAGGATTTATGTTAACTAATCCAAATACTTTAGGATTGTTTGAGGAGAATATTTTAGAGATATCCAAGACGATTCACAATGAGAATGCAATTCTATATTACGATGGAGCCAATTTGAATGGAATATTAGGAATTAGCAGACCAGGCGATATGGGGTTTGATATAGTACACTTAAACCTTCATAAAACCTTTGCTGTACCACATGGTGGTGGAGGTCCAGGTGCTGGAGTAATATGTGCCAAAGGTGAATTGAAAGATTATTTACCGTATCCGATAGTAGACAAAATAAATGGGAAATATAGTTTGAGTAAAATTCCAAAAAATACCATAGGAAAAATAGCCACTTTCTACGGAAATGTAGGGAACCTAGCGAGAAGTTATACTTATATTTTAGGATTAGGTCCTCAAGGAGTTCAAGCTGTAGGTAAGATGAGTACACTAGCTACAAACTACTTAATAGCCAAACTTAAGGAAGTTAAAGAATTAGAGTTAATTGCACCCAACAGACCTAGAAAGCACGAAGTAGTATTTAGTGCGAAACCGTTAGCTGATAAATATGGCGTAACTGCAAACGACATTGCTAAGGCTCTATTAGATAATGGATTTTATGCCCCGACCATTTACTTCCCGCCTATCATTGAAGAGTCGTTAATGATAGAACCTACTGAGACTGAAACGAAGGAAACACTAGATCAATTTGCAGATGTTTTGAAAAAGATTGTGGAAATTGCTAAAACTAATCCTAAAGCAGTAATGGATAGCCCTAGTAATACTTCAATAAAGAGACTTGATCAAGTATATGCTAATCATCCTACTAGTATAACGCCTACATATAGAGTGTTAAGGCTAAGAAAATTAGGCAAAATATCTTCACTTAAATAATAGAGGAAAACAATATTGAAATGTATCCAAGATATGGTATTGAAAATGTTACGTTATCTACTTCTAAAACTTTTCCAACAACTAGGTTATGAGGTATACCATTTATTGGCTCTAACCCTATTCTATTATCCGGTAAAGGATTAGTTATTTTATCTACACCTTGCGTTACATAATTACTATCTTGATTTATCCCTATTACCCTGTGAATTACGTAATTATTATAATATGGTGATCTATATATTATAATATTTCCTACTTGTACATTAACAGGCTGAGTATAGAAGGTCAGCGCTCCATTTTGAAATACAGGATACATTGAGACACCTTCTACGCTTGCACTCTGGACTATATTAGAGAACATTATGACGTATATTAAGGCTATAATTAGAATTATTGCAATATCACTCTTCTTCATCTTCATCAAGATCACTTAAATCCAATTCTATTACCTCTCCCTCTTCTTCTTTTTGGCTAGAATCCTTAGACTCGATTTTCTTTACGCCTTTTTTCCCTTCAATTTCTACGGAAGAACCTCCAGCCTTAATCTTAGATACTACTGCTTTCCATTTATTACCACAATTACTACATGTAAATGAACCCATTACGGTTATTGTTATTCTTCCGTAGGAATCTGGAAGTGGAGATATCAATTGCCACGTCTTATCTGGCTTCTCAGCCCTATTACCACAGTTTGGGCAAACGTATGGGTCAGATTGTTTCTTTTTTGGCATCAATTCTATAGTCTTTTAAAGGGATTTTAAAAATATCTGTATAACTATAGCAATAACCAGAAATGGCGAACCAGAATATATTACTTTTAATCCATTTTTATATAATAAAATAAAATCACAAAACAACGACATTATCAACACAATATCTAACCAAACAGATTGAGAGTAAACAAAACCAACTAAGTGAGGAGCTAGAATCCACGCTGTAAGGAATGCTCTTTCATTGCTTATCTTATCTTTAAGGATAATATAGTAAATTGGTGATAGAATACCATAAATGAAGAAGATAAGAGACTCAACGCTAACATTTATCATTAGCATTAATATCTGTTGATTCATACAGTATAAGGGGATTTATATGACTAACTATTTCTTGATAGATAGAATAAGAGGAATCGAAATAATAGATTCGAGAGGGAACCCAACTTTAAGAGTATTCGTAAGAACTAAGGGAGGAATAGAGTCTTTTGGAGATGCCCCAGCTGGTGCTTCTAAAGGAACAAAAGAGGCTATAGAAATCAGAGACCCAGCTACTCTAAGCGTCAAAAAGGCTGTAGAAATAGTTAATTACGTAGTAGACCCCTCGTTACACAGCTTTGATGTTAGAGATCAAACAAAAGTCGACAATACATTAATCCAAATGGACTCAACAGAGAATAAGAGCAAAATAGGAGGAAACTCTATGATAGCCACTTCTATAGCTGTTTTAAAGACAGCTGCTAAAGCCTTACAACTTGAAACTTTCCAATACATCTCTGGACCCAAATATTCTAGGATTCCGATTCCTCTGCTTAACATTATCAATGGGGGAGTTCATGCCGGAAATAAACTAAAGATCCAAGAATTCATAATAATTCCAGCGAATTTTAAGACCTTTAAGGAAGCTTTAATGGCTTCCCTTGAAATTTATAGAAGTCTAAAGAATTTAATAGCTGAAAGATATGGTAAGATCTTCACGGCAGTTGGTGACGAAGGAGGATTTTCTCCACCTCTAGAAAACACTAGAGATGCACTAGATCTTCTCGTTGCTTCTATCAAAAATCTTGGCTATGAAAAACAAGTATTCCTAGGCATGGATGCAGCGTCTTCAGAATTCTTTAACGAGAAGAAAAATACTTATACTCTAGACGATAAAGAATTTTCTCCAGATAAATTGGAAGAATATTACCTTCAGCTGGCTTCAGAATATCCTATAATTTACTTAGAGGATCCTTTTGAAGAAAATTCATTTGAAAAATTTAGCGAGCTTCAAAGCAAATTAAAGAACACAATCGTAACTGGAGATGATATTTATGCTACTAATATAAAATATTTAAAAACTGGAATAGATAAAAAATCTACTAGAGGAGTTATCGTAAAACCAAATCAAGTTGGCACTTTAACTGAAACATTCAAATTTATAGATTTAGCTAGAAGTAATTCAATTAAGACGATAATAAGCCATAGAAGTGGAGAGACAGAAGATAACTTTATAGCAGACTTAGCAGTAGGAGTCTCCTCAGATTTCATAAAGACTGGAGCACCGGCAAGAGGCGAAAGAATTAGTAAATATAACAGATTATTAGAAATAGAAAATAAATATGAAATAGAATATAATGGAAAATATTTTTGGCTTTAAGGCAATAATATACCTAGAACTACTAGAAATATTGCTATAGCTAATAGAAATAAGATAAATTCTTTAGTTGACATTGAAGGTACTGCTTTAGCTACTTTAACTAAACCATACACAACTCCTCCTATTATTATAATTAACAAGAGAACGAATCCTATAATAACCAGCGTATAGCTCAATGGTTCTACGTTTATTTTGCTGACGATATGAGATAGTTGGGATGTAATATTGCTAAGTGCTTGAAGTGTCATATCTGCATTCAAAAATAAAATTAATGTAGACTATGCTTTTTAAGGTTGATTACATAATATTTTCATCAAGATGATGAGGGTTAAAAGCTCTTATTGAATGATGAGTCTCTACCTTCTGACGAGCCCTAATGTTTATAAGTATTACTTAAAAGACCAAATATTTTTGAGGAGTATTACCATGCCCGTTTCGTACGAAGTGCTAACGAAATTCATAGGACAAAAAATTAAAGACATATATAGTAGAGAGCTTGGTTATTTAGTTCACGTTTACAGTGAGATAGATGGGACTATTACCGGAATAGAAGTATCTCAAGGAAACTCAATAATGACAGTAGAACCAGAAAGAATAAAGTTTGATGGAGATAGTATATCAATACTACCAGATTGGAAAGCAGAAGCTATGAGAATATTAACCTTAATGGAAAAAATCAGAAAGAGGCAGAGAGCATTAGAGGAGTTATTTAACAAACAAGAGATTCCTAAGAGCGAGTATGATGAGATGAAGAGAAAATTGGACACAGAGATGCTAAAGTTAAAGGACGAGCAAAGTAAACTGAAGGGAAAATTGAAGGTAAGATTAAATGAGATTGAAGATCAATTGTCACATTTAGATAAAGCTATAATTTCCTTAAAGATGAGTTATATCTCCTCAGAGGTCCCTGAAACAGCATATAAGAACTCTGTTGAGATACTAAGGCAATCTAAAGAGAGTTATACTCTAGAGAGAGATGATATAAGGAAGACACTAGATAGACTAGACTCATTAGATAAGGAATCTATAGAACTTAAGCCTTTAGGCTCCTTAACTACGCAACAGCAGAACGATACAAAGGCTGATCAATCCAAATCGGAAATACCATTGCCTATACCAGTAAAGGTAATAAATACTCTTTGATCAAGTTAGTGAGTTAGAATGCTAGAAAAGTTATCATTTATTTTTAATGCGGAGAAGAAACGAAAAGCTCAACTAGGTAAGATACTTACTGAAATATCCCTTAAGCTAAAGGACCAGCAAACCAGATTAGAGGAAGCTATAAGAAGGTTAAAGGATAGAGACAAAGAATTATTTGAGAAAGTAGTGAGAGCACAAGTAGAAGGAGATGATGCTAAGGCAAAAATCTACGCTCAAGAAATAGCTGACATAAGGAAGATAATTAAAGTGATCTATACTGCATTTCTTGCGATAGAGAAGGTTAGATTAAAGTTAGATACTGTTCAAGAATTGCAAGGAGTATCTTTAGTTCTATATCCGGTGGCAAAGATATTAGGTGATTTGAAAGATCAGATAAAGGGAATAGCTCCAGAAGTCGCGATAGCTTTGGATTCAATAATAAGCAGCGTAAATGGCATCGCTGTGGAAACTGGGACTATAAATGATAGGGGTGTAATTCCAGCAGTAGTAGACGAACAAGCTAGGCAAATACTAGACGAGGCTCAGAAGATGGCAGAAATTAAGGTAAAAGAATTACTTCCTGATCTTCCACATCCTCCGATAGAACAACCAAGACTACAAAAGGTAAGTATCAAGAAAGTTACAGAGAAAGAGATTCTAGATTACATAATGACTAATGGTGGGTTCTTGGATATTGAGCACTTCAGTAGATCATATGGGGTGGATAAACAAGAAGTACTAAAGTTGTTAGAAGTGATGAAAAGTAAAGGTCTAATCTCAGTGGAAAGTTAGAATGGTGAACCTAATGAGCGCCCAAGTAATGCTAGAAGATATGGCGAGAAAATATGCTATACTAGCCGTGAAAGCTGATAAAGAGGGTAAGGTAGATGATGCGATAACATATTATAAGAAGGCAATAGATGTATTAGTTCAAATCATAACCTTATATCCGGATTCAGTAGCTAAAACCGCATATGAGCAAATGATAAACGAGTACAAGAAAAGAATAAATTATCTTCAAAAGCTAGTCCCAGTTTCAGAGGATGGAGATAGTACCGGAAAGGGTAATGAAGAAGTAATAATAACTGAGAAACCTAAAGTCTCATTTAATGAAATTGTAGGTCTAGAAGAAGTTAAAGAGGCATTAAAAGAGGCTATTATATATCCTACTAAAAGACCAGACCTATTCCCGTTGGGATGGCCTAGAGGAATTTTACTTTATGGCCCACCAGGATGCGGTAAAACTATGATAGCAGCTGCTGTTGCAAACGAGATAGACTCGATATTCATCCAGTTAGACGCTGCTTCAGTAATGTCTAAATGGTTAGGCGAGGCTGAGAAAAACGTAGCTAATACTTTCAAAATGGCTAGAGAAGAATCAAAAAAACAAAATAAGCCAGCAATTATATTTATAGATGAAATAGATGCCTTGCTAGGAGTGTATTCAACGGAAGTAGGTGGAGAAGCTAGAGTGAGAAACCAGTTTCTGAAGGAAATGGATGGTCTACTTGATAAGTCAGAGAATTATAAGGTTTATGTTGTAGGCGCAACCAATAAGCCCTGGAGACTTGACGAACCTTTCCTAAGAAGATTCCAGAAAAGGATTTATGTTAAGTTACCAGATTATGAACAAAGACTATCATTATTCAAGTATTATACATCAAAAATTAAACTAGCTAATGATGTGAGTCTTGAAGAATTAGCTAAGATGACTGAAGGTTATACGAGTAGTGACATCAGAGATATAGTACAGTCAGCTCACATTAAAGTGATAAAAGAAATGTTTAAGAATAACTTAACAGAACCTAGACCAGTTTCGATGGAAGACTTTAAAGAAATATTGAAGGTTAGGATGCCTAGTGTTAATCAAGAACTTATAAAGGCTTATGAAGCTTGGACTGAGAAGTTTAAAGCACTATAATATTCAGATACCCCAGAGTATACCTCATTAAATCGGCTTGGCATGACTTTCATCATTACTCATAAAATCTTTTATGACGTCCTTTATATATATACCTGTAATTTTACTGCTGTATAATTTCTTCAATATTTTATCTTCAGCATAACCAGTTCTTTCTTTCCAGACATTCAAAGAATCTAATAGTTTACGTTTAGCAGTATAATGATACACACATAAATCGTCCTTATAACTTTCAAAGTTACAATACTTGCATTTATTATATCTTAAAAATCCCAATGCTTTACCTAACCATATCCCCACGTTTTCCTTATTTTTTTCATATTCTTTAATAAATTGATTTAATCTCTCTATATTATATTTTACTACCTCCTCTTCTGAAACCTTACCTAACTTTATCATCTCTAATCTATTTTCCATGTCTGCAGTCAACTTTACATCAACTATAACTGGGAAAAACTTATTCAATATATCTGCTACGTAAAATCCAAGTTCAGTAGGCACTAGATACCTCCCATTTAATTTAACATATTTCCTCTTTATCAGTAATTCGATTATTCGACCACGTGTAGCTTCCGTCCCTAGCCCAGAAGATTCCATCCACTTAAGTAAACTCACCCTAGTGAATCTGGCATCAGATTTATTTAATACAATTCTAGCTCTGCCACTCGTGACAATACCTTCCTCACCAACTTTAAGATCAATCACTTTATCCTCCTTAATATAGTGATAAGGGTATAAGTCGAGCCAATTCCTCTCGACTATTTTATTGAACGATAGGGAAAACGAAACGTCCGTTCTGATACCCTTAATTTGATAGGTTACTATACTGACTTTAGCATCTTTAGATATTGAAGCTAAAAATCGTCTTACTATTAAATCATATAATTTGAACCTGTTTCCAACTAATTTAGTATTAAGTTGACCGGTAGGATGGATAGCTGGATGAGCAGGGTCATCCTTCTGACCCTGCCTAACAATAAATTTATTACCAGTCATCTCTTTTACTAGCCCTATCAATTTTCTATACTGTGTCCTCTCGAGATTTTGTACAATTTCAAATATATTGACCGTTTTAGGAATTCTTTGACTATTAGTTCTAGGATAACTTATTAGACCATCTAAATACAATTCTTCAGCTATTTTCTCCACATTATATGGTGAGATTCCGAACAGTTTACCCGCTTCAACTTGGAGGTCAGTAAGATTAAATGGGGAAGGTCTTTCTATAATCTTAAAATCCGTTTTCCTCTCTACGATCTTTACTCTTTTTCCGATAATATTATTCAGAAATTTTTTAGCGTCATCTAATTTATCGAATTGCTTGTCTAACGAGATATTAAACGTTAAATCACCAAACTTTACCGTTATTGTTATCCCGAATTTGGGTAACGGAATATGCAAATTTCTTTGAACTTCAGAATTAACGACTTGAACTAATGTAGGACTTTGTACTCTACCTGCACTTAATATAACTCTTTTTTTAGTTATACTATGCAACGCTATCATCAATGCTCTACTTATATTAATCCCCCATATCCAATCTATTTTGTGTCTAGCTATTCCAGCTGATATCATATTATAATCCAAATTTGAAATATTGTTAAATGCATTTATTATATCACTTTTGGTTAAAGCTGAGAATTTAATCCTTTTTGCTCTCTTAACGTCACCAAGAAATTTTATTATTAAATAGCCTATTACAGACCCTTCTACGTCGTAATCACAAGCATTGATAAAACTTTTCGCTCTCTTACTTAAAAGAGATAAAAGATTATAGTATTTTTTTGTATAATACGCTGTTTTATCAATATCCCACAAAGGTTTCCATTCAGCGTCAAAGACTGGAAAACCGTCTTTTCCTTCTAATCCAAATAAATGTCCAGCAGCAGGGGCTACAACATAATGAGTGCCTTTATAAAATATCACCCAATAACTGATACCATACTTTTTACACAATATGGGTTTATCTGAGAGTGCATCAGCAATTTTTTTAGCTGCTTTAGATTTTTCGGCAATTATAAGATTAAAATTGTTGATATTACATAAGTCCATCTCATGATTTAACTCTTCTTAACCGATATTAAAACCACCTTACCATTAGGTAACTTTCGTCTAATAGTAATCGGTAATGCACCCTTTTCAAGCTCAGCCTCAGCTATAGTCACAACGTCTAAATCTGGAGTATTTAAACTGCTTATATCAATAAGTGCAGGAGCTCCCATGGCCAACTGTAAAGCCCTAGCACTAACTATTCTGGCTTTCTCATACTTGGTTAACCTATTTTGCCATAAATAGACGAAAATCTCATTAAAATGTAAATCTTGTGAAGACAAAATTAAATTCCCCCTTAATCCCATATAACTTCTGCTTTTAACTCTTCCGGCAACTTACAATCGTTAGGTGGATCTTGATATATATTGGTGTGCAAGATCTCATTCATTGCATTAACTAATTTAATTAGAGCCCTATCATCAACTACACCTAAGATGCCTATTCTTATTATCTTAGTCGACAAGTTTCCCATTCCTTTACTAATCTCGATATTTCTCTTAGCTAATTCAGATATTAACGTATTAACTGGAATAGGAGGGAATGCTGCTATTACAGTATTTGAGAAATTATTCATATTCCCTAACACTTCAAAACCAATTTTACTCATAATTCCCCTTAAATATAATGAACATGCCTCATGTCTCTTCCATCTATTTTGGATTCCTTCACTATCTAATATTTTAGCAGCTTTCTCAGAAGCAAAAAATGCCCCAACTGTTGGCGTAAATGGTGTCTCTCCCTTATCTTGAAATTTCAAATGTAATCCTAAATCTAAATATGCTGGCAAATCAGAACTATTTATCTCATTAATCCCGTCATCTGATAAAGCTACAAAGCCTAGGCCGGGTATGCTAGCTAAAGCCTTTTGACTTGCAGTAGCTACTGCATCTATTTTCCACTTGTTAACATAAAGCGGGAAAGCAGCAAATCCTGATACAGAATCCACTAGTAATTTAAGTCCACTACCTTTAACCACTTTACTGATAGTTTCTAGATCCCTAAACGCAATACCAACACTCGTCTCGTTATGAACTAGAGCTACAGCTGTAGCATCCTTATTTTCCTCTATAGCCTTTTTAACCTCATCTATGGTAAAGAATTCCCCTTCTTTCTTCTCATAACTTACTACCTTTACACCTCTTCTATTCAAGGAATCTTTTAGCCTATTACCAAACTCTCCATAGGGAAATGTTATCACTTTTTCCCCTCGTCTTAATAAGGAGAAGACCATTGACTCTACGGCTAATGTGCCGGAACCGCTTAATAAAGCAACTCTAGTGGCATTGAAGTGATTGATCATTAAAGACTCTAAGTTCTTTACCGTTTCTCTAAACTTATCAGATCTATGATTAACAAGAGTTAGAGAAGCTTGCAATACACTTAGTGGAACGTTTACTGGACCCGGAATTAGCATCAAGTTATTACACCAATCTCCTTTAACGTGTTTACAAGGTTATTTGTAGTTACTACAGCTACTCTGTGCTGAGCCTCTTTAGTTTGTGCACCAATATGAGTTGTTACTATTACTCTCTCATTCCTTAATAATTCATATTCCCATTCCTCTTTTGGCGGCTCGTGCCAAAATACGTCAGTTGCATATACTATGTTCTTCTCTCTGATATATTTTAGAAGAGCTTTGCCATCCACTATCACTGCCCTGCTAGTGTTAATTATAATAGCATTATTTTTAACATATTTGAAATTATGTTCATCGAGTATTGGCTTAGCGTTTTTATCTACAGTTACATGAAAAGAAATTACATCGGCTTTGCTTAATAACTCTTCTAAACTATTAGCTATTTCTACTCCTAATTGTTTAGCTCTATCTTTAATATCTACTATGTCATAAACTATTACGCTCATATCTAATGCTTTACAAACTTTTGCTACCTTAGTTCCAATCCTACCAAAGCCAATAATCCCTATTGTTTTTCCAGCTAACTCAGTGCCTTCAACTTTCTTAAATATGTTAGCCTTAGCCATATTCATAGACTCATAAAGTCTTCTAGCAGCGACTATCATCAGCCCTATAGTTAGCTCGGCTGCAGAATCTGTAGAAGCACCAGGGGCATAAACTATTCTTATATTCCTCTTAGAGGCTTCGTCTACATCTATATTATCCAATCCTATACCAGCTCTTGCTATAACTTTAAGATTCTTCCCTCTCTCTATGATTTCTTTGTCTACCTTAGTTCTACTTCTCACTACTAGTATCTCGTATTGATCGATTATCTTCAATAGTTCTTCTCTAGATATTTCTGGCTTATAGTCCACAGCTAAACCATAACTTTGTAAAGTTTTTATCATGTATTCATCAACTGGATCGGTTATTATTACTTTTAGATTTAATTTATTTAAAGAGTTAACATTCTGGATAGTCTCCATACTACATCACCACATGGTGAAGTAGAATTAGTTTAACATGATGATGATGATGAGATAGGAAAAGCACTTACAGAATAAGAACTAGAGAAATAATTATTACCTTTAATCTTTAGATACACTCGATTTACCAATCGTAGTTGCATTTTAAAGTCATTAAAAGGTTCAATTACTGGTTTATATTTTTTATTGCTATTTTACAATAGTTTTAGTCTCTTTATACCATATAAATAAGTCGAGCACACCTACGTCTAAATTTAATGTATATGATATACTTCTTAAAATATTTTCAAGAAATATGTACTTCTTTTTAGTTAGATGTTTAACTTCTCTTAATACTCCAATTTCTTTTAGAAAGCTGATTATGTGTCTATCTATTATAGCTAAATTGAAATACCCAACATTTCTCAGAAAATGACTAGCTTCCTTCATTCCTAGGCCTTTAATTCGTAACAACTTTTCCCTAGCTAGAAATTGATCTAAGTCAGCAATGGGCTTAATCTGGCTTTTCAGTTTTGTATATACTTGCTCACGAGCTAAGAACATATATCTAGCCTTTAAATTATAGAACCTATACCCACAGGATATTAGATCGTCACGTAATTTATCCTCACTAGCGTAATAAATATCTTCTCCTAAACATTGTAATGCTTTATAGGCTGAAATAAACGAGGAATTAGCAGTAAGTATACAAAGGACTAACTCCTTAAACCACACATCCTCACTAGCAGAATTATTTAACTTAAACTCCTCAACCCTTTCTAACACTTTTGCTCTTATTTTGAGATTTTGAACTAGACTTCTTAGCACGTTTTTTACTCTTCCTCTTTCTCTTTTTAACTGATCTCTTCTTGTTCTTTACAACGGGTTTAGGTGGATTGAGATCTGACATCGAGAGTATTTTAGTTCCCTTATCTGAGTAGATTATGATAAATGGTAAATCTTTTTTAACTAATGTAAAGCCAACGACACTATTAACATTTAGATCAATCCTTTGAATTATAACTTGTTCATTGTTTAACTGTTGAGGGACTCCTACTGCTAATACATTTAATGGCTCTGAGAAATAGAAATCCAAATTACTCAAGTTTCCATTTAAATATCTCTCATTCTTATAGGTTATGATTACAATATCTGTTGTGGGATCAGGGGAAACTGATTCCAAATCAAATTTGCCATCTATAATTTCCTCTTGTTTAACTTTTTGTAGCGTAAAGATTTGCATTATATCAGCTATATTTAAAGGCTGTAGCTTATAATACTCTGCCAAATTCATAACAGTAGTATAAGGTAATTTGTAGACTAAAAATTCTTTTAAACAATACTGAGGTATAACAGAATGCATAAAAATATAAGTTATTATAGATGTTGAAAATATGGTGAAAAGGATTGAGCATAAGGATTAAGGGTTCCAACTCCTACGGTCATTTAGGCTGGCTTACAGTATATTGCA
Source organism: Sulfolobus sp. A20 (assembly GCF_001719125.1). Lineage (NCBI taxonomy): Archaea > Thermoproteati > Thermoproteota > Thermoprotei > Sulfolobales > Sulfolobaceae > Saccharolobus > Saccharolobus sp. A20. The sequence continues at coordinate 394,992 of NZ_CP017006.1, read as the reverse complement.
GGATTTGCAATAGGAAATTGGTAATAGGAACTGATATTGTATATAAGTGTCCAAAATGTGAGAAGAAATATTCTGCTTACTTCTGTGAAGCTGATAAAAGAGGTCTCAAGGGTAAATGTCCTTATTGTGGAACAGAGTTGGTACAAGTAATATGAGCGTAGTTCAGTACTACATTGATAATTTAAAATTTTCCATAATATATGAGGAAAATCGTACTATAATTTATATGGATATCAATCAAGAAATTAAGCAATTTTCTAAGAATAAGCTAGTCGATGATGACAAGAATAAAGTAATTTATGTAGATATGAATGAGAAAATTTCTAATGGCTCACTCAAAAAGATAATAATATGTAAGACGAGAATTTCTACCTATTTATGCAATGCTATAGTAGAAGTTAAGAACATACAAATAAATGAGAAAATATTATACGAAATTTATAAAGAAGTTCTTGAAGTTTCTAAGAGAGTTATATAAAAGCCTTGGCTTCTGAATCTATTATTGATTTCTTGAATAGTTTTTGTAATATACATTGCATCGTTAGAAATTATTTCAAGATGAACATTCATATCCCTAATTGATTGAGAGTTAAAATAAAGTAATATCAGTGTATTTTGACTAGGAGCACATATATAAGACGCGCCTACCTTAACTGGCTCACATATATCCTTAAAAATATTATTAATTGATTGAGTTAAGTACCTCAACTTCAAAGGATCATCAGATAGGACTTGAAACGATAAGGAAAACATTATCTATCACACTTTTATATTAGTATTTATCTTCTTTACTGGTATCTTAAGCTTGTCAAAAATTCTCTTCACATATTCGGCATACCTTCCTTCACCCTCTACTATTTTTAACTTTAATTTTCTATACTTCATAATCAAGACGACTCTTCCATCCTCATAAACTATGACTTTGCCAACAACTCTATCTTGTATATTTTTCAATAGATGAACGTAAACAAAAGTTCCTTTATTAGGTAAATTAACGATTTTTGCATCACCAACTACATAAGTAGGGCTTACCTTTTTACCTGATAACTCGAGTTGTGATATACTTTCTTTTTCTATTTTGAATATCAAAGTCCTTATAGCATGTTTACCAGATCTGCTCTTAGAATTCTCTACTAATATATCCATTTCCTTTCACACTTTTAATTGATTCTACTATACCATCTAAATCTATCTTATCTTCCAAATAAGCGTCTATGAGTACATCGTTTTTAAAGAACGTTTTCATCAAAGTTCTCCTCAAGGATATACTCGAATATTTGTAGATATTAAGCAACATTAGTTGAATATTTATCCTTTTTTCAAAAATTTTTAACTTATCATCTAAATAGTCATCCAGCTCCTTACCCTTATGAATAGCTTCAAACGCGTACTCAGCTGAAATGGCAGATGGTCTAATTCCTTCTCCGCTCAACGGAAATACAAGTCCTCTTGCCTCACCTACTCTACCTTTCTTAATAGAAGGGATTCCGATACTAATGGGGGCACCTCTAACGTCCTTAATCCTATAATCCTTAAATCTCTCTCTCAAGTATTCATTTAGTAGACTCTTAGAATTTTTATATTCCAAAAACCCTGCCCCTACATTATATTCATTTTCTCCACTAGGAAATATCCAATAAAATCCAGTATACTTGGTATTAAACTCAATCACCGCCTTATCATCAAAGCTCTTAGTTTCAATTATTGCTCGTGTTGTATAAACTACTTGCCTATCTAATGGATATGGACCCCTGCTATCTATAACATAATCAAATTTCTCTTTTAATGCTTCATGCGAAACTACGATCTTTGCGTGTTTACGCATACTATTTATCCAATTCCACTTATCTATAACTAGCCATTTAGTATGAGAGTACTCTACGTCATAAATCCTTTCTCCATCTATGCGAAAGGAGAACCTCTTTATGTTAAACTTAACTTCCCAATTAAAAGGTGGTGTATAGATATTTGGTACAATATCACCACAAGGTTTAACATACTTCTCATTTATATCAAAGATTGTGACTTCATGATTGGCTTTCTTTGATAATAAATACGCTAATGTGGATCCTGCCACTCCGCCTCCAATTATTGCTACCCTCATTCCTAAATCTTATAAATTATATGATTTTATATTTATATAAAGTAGCCATTATTAGGTGATGATCTATTGTTAAACCAAGATATAATAACAAAGAAGATGGAAGAGTGGCCAAAACATTATAACCCTAAAGAGATTGAGGAGAAATGGCAGAGGATATGGTTAAGTGAAGAGTATTGGAGAGATGTATTTAGGTTTAGAGAAGAGGACACTAATTCCCCAACTTATGTAATAGATACTCCTCCGCCTTTTACAAGTGGAGAGCTACATATGGGTCACGCATACTGGGTTACTATATCAGATACTATAGGTAGATTCAAGAGATTAGAAGGTTATAATGTACTTTTACCACAAGGTTGGGACACTCAAGGCTTGCCTACTGAATTAAAAGTACAGTATAGATTGAAAATTCCTAAAGAGAATAGAGAACTATTTCTCAAGAAATGCATAGAATGGACTGAGGATATGATAAAGAAAATGAAAGAAGCTATGATAAGATTAGGATACAGACCAGAATGGGAAAGATATGAGTATAAAACTTATGAGCCTAACTATAGAAAAATCATTCAGAAAAGCCTATTAGATATGTATAGAATGAATCTCATAGAAATACGAGAAGGTCCTGTGATTTGGTGCCCTAAATGCGAAACGGCATTAGCTCAAAGTGAAATAGGATACTTAGAGAGAGAAGGTATTTTAGCTTATATAAAATTTCCAGTCAAGGAAGGCGGTGAAATCATTATTGCAACTACTAGACCAGAATTATTAGCTGCTACTCAAGCAGTGGCAGTTAATCCAACTGATGAAAGATATAAGGACTACGTTGGTAAGACGGCAATTGTACCTATATTTAATCAAGAGGTAAAAATTATCGTCGATGAGATGGTAGAGAAGGAATTTGGTACTGGTGCTGTAATGATTAGTACTTATGGAGATCCACAAGATATAAAATGGCAATTGAAGTATAATCTAAAAACGAGAATAGTAATTGATGAGAAAGGGAGGATAGCAAATACTAATGGGATTTTAGACGGATTAACTATAGATCAAGCCAGGAAAAAGATAATTGATATACTCCAAAAAAATCAATATTTAGTAGAAATTAAACACATAAAGCATAATGTTTTGTCTCATACAGAAAGAAGTGATTGTTTATCCCCGGTAGAATTCTTAGTTAAGAAACAAATATACATAAAGACATTACAATTTAAACCAAAATTATTAGAAGAATATAAAAAGATGAAATTTAAACCCAGCAGAATGTCCTATTATTTAGAAGAATGGATAAACAACATAGAATGGGATTGGAACATCAGCAGACAAAGACTTTACGGAACACCGTTGCCTTTCTGGTATTGCGACAATGGTCATTTAATACCTGCTAGAGATGAAGATCTGCCAATAGACCCAGTTAAGGCTAAGCCACCAGTAGACAAATGCCCAAAATGCGGATTTGATTTGAAACCAGTTACAGATGTAGCAGATGTTTGGATAGATTCCAGCGTAACTGTACTTTACCTAACCAAATTCTATGAAAATAAAGAGTTATTTAATCGAATATTCCCAGCCTCCTTGAGATTACAAGGAACAGACATAATTAGAACTTGGCTCTTCTATACATATTTTAGAACTCTGATGTTAGCTAATAATATACCATTTACCAATGTTTTAGTCAATGGGCAAGTTTTAGGTCCGGATGGAACTAGGATGAGTAAGAGTAAAGGAAATGTTGTTTCACCTTTAGATAAGATAGATGAGTATGGCGCTGACTCTATAAGAATGACGTTGCTTGATGCAAGTATAGGCGATGATTTTCCATTTAAGTGGGATACCGTTAAAGGTAAAAAATTATTGCTTCAAAAGCTTTGGAACGCTTCCAGACTGGTGTATCCCTTTATAGCTAAAATAAGGATTGATAAACCAGAAAAATTGAGCAATGTAGACAAGTGGATCTTGCAAGAACACAAGAAATTTGTTGAAAAAGTGATTAATGCATATAGAAACTTCGACTTTTATGTAGTGATTCAAGAGATGTATAGTTACTTCTGGGAAATAATAGCGGATGAATACTTAGAAATGATAAAACATAGACTATTCCAAGATGACGCCTCTGCGAAATACACGATTCAGAGAGTGATAAGGGATATAATAATACTACTTCATCCAATTGCTCCTCACATCACAGAGGAGATTTATAGTAGACTATTTGGTTATAAAAAGAGCGTACTATTAGAAGGATTACCAAATGTAGACGATATTATTATAGATAGTGAAATTGAAAAATTAGGAGAAGCTATAAAGAAGTTTAACTCTATGGTAAGGTCAGAAAAAATAAAGAATAGAATATCAATGAATACACCAGTTAATGTAAAATTCTACGCAAATAAAGATGTTATAAAGTATTTAGAAGACGTGAAAGATGATTTAATGAAAACGCTGAAAATAGTCAACTTAGAGTTTATTGTTACTAATGATGGAGAAGAAAAAGTAGAAATAAAAGTTAATAATAGCTCTCAGTCCATGGGAGTTTAAATCATTTTACTTTTCTTACTATCAGGGTTTCATCATCCCTTCTATAAACTCTCTTATCCTTTCTACACCTTCTTTTATAACGTTTTCGTTAACAGCATAACTTAACCTTAAGAACTGCTTACCGACATTTAACGGAAATACCTCCCCTGGTATCGTCACTACACCTTTACTCTCAATAAGCCTTATTGCTAAAGTCTTAACATCAATGTTAGCTATTTTTAAAATTTCTCCTACATTAGGAAATATATAAAACGCACCATTAGGTTTCGAGACCTGTATACCTTTAATCTTACTTAATTCATCATATATTAAATCCCTTCTCTTCCTGAATAGTTTTACCATTTCATTGACTTCATCAAAAGTGTTAAAGGCTTCTAATGCACCCTTTTGAGCGAAACTCGTAGGACAAGTGTAAATGTTTGAAGCTAAAATGCCCATTTTCGTTATAGCTTCTTTATTGGCTATTATATACCCTAGCCTCCAACCGGTCATTGAAAAAGTCTTACTAAACCCATTAATATAAATCACGTAATCCCTCCAATTACTATCTTCAAGCACACTTTTCATTCTACCTTCGTATACAAAATGATCGTATATCTCATCTGAGAGTAATAATATTTTATTCTCTCTAGCTATTTCTATTATTCTCTCTACATCACTATGCGAAAAAAGAGAACCAGTAGGATTATGAGGATTATTGAAAACTATCATTTTAGTCTTTTTAGTAATCTTACTTCTAAGATCCTCAATATCAACTGAGAACCCTTCTGATTTATTCCACTTTAGGGGAGAATAAATTGGCTTACCACCTAACAACTTTACTACTTCTGCATATGAATAGAAGGATGGGTCAAATAGAATCACCTCATCTCCTTGATTAACATATAAGATAAACGCGAGGAAAAGTGCCGTCTTAGCACCTGGTGTTACAATTACTTCGTCAAGCTTAATATCGCTTCCATATTTCTGATTTAAATATTCTGCAATCTTTCCTCTTAATTCTTCTATACCTAAGGCTGAAGTATAGGAAGTGAATCCTTCATCTAAAGCTCTCTTAGCCGACTCCCTTATCCGCTTAAACGTCAAAATATCTGGTTGACCTACTCCAAAATCTACGATCTTAATTTTCTTATTTTTCTCTACGTTTCTAGCAATTTCCTTATAAAGTAATGTACTTTCTCCGGTCAACTGGCTAATATTAGAACTGAATGATGAGGACACACGAATAATTAATAAAACTCATATAAATTCTTTGATCTTCTCTGGATTATTCATTAAAGATGTTCCAACCAGAAAAGCATTAGCGCCAAATTTCTTTAACTCCTCTATTTCATTTTTATTTGATATTCCACTTTCAGCAACCTTTACTATGTTAGAGGGTATTAGAGAGAGAATCTTCTTCTGCTTCTCCTTATCTATTGCTAGAGTTTCTAAATCTCGTGAGTTGACTCCTATGAACCTAGCTCCTAGTCTTAAAGCGATCTCTAGTTCTGACTCATTAGTGACCTCCACTAGCGGTTCCATATTATAGGTCCTTGCATATTCCAATAATCCCTCTAATTCCCTTTCAGTTAAAATTCTGACTATCAAAAGAACGGAATCTGCTCCGAGGTTATAAGCATCATCTATTTGAGATTCCTTTACAACGAAGTCTTTCATAAGAATAGGTAGTGATACTGAATTAGCTATCTTTCTTAGCACCTCATAAGAACCGTTAAAAAATTTCTCCTCAGTTAATACACTAAGACCTACTGCATATTTTTCCATAAATTTAGCGTAATGTATTGGATCCATCTCTACTTTTAGCCCAGACGGGGAGTTTGTCTTATACTCAGCTATAATTGCAGTAATATTTGATCTATTAAATTCAATAATCCTATCATATAAAGAAATAATTTGTCTTTGACGAGACATACTAATAGGAGTCCTCTTTAGAGATAAATCTACTACTTCCTTAAGCCAACCTTTTAAGTATCTAGGCATATGTCATATTCTGTTTAGGAAATTATAAAATATCTTCTGACCTAGTTGTGTCCCTATGCTTTCTGGGTGAAATTGAACACCGAATATTGGATACTCTACGTGGTGTATAGCCATAATCTCACCGTCCTCTTTCGAGACAGCATCAATGACTAGAGGTGATTTGACATTATCAACTACAAGACTATGATATCTTGTAGCCTTAAACTCCTTAGGCAATCCAGAGTAAATTATTGGTATTTCATTGTTAACCAAGATAATATTACTAATTTTCCCATGAAATACTTTTTTAGCCCTCCTAATTACAGCACCGAAAGCATAACCTATAGACTGATGACCCAAACATATTCCTAGTATGGGAATCCTCTTTCCGAAGTATTTAATCACGTCCACACTTATACCTATGTCCTCCTTCTTTTCCGGCGTACCAGGACCGGGAGAGATAATTATCCTGTCCGGGCTGATCCTCTCTATACCCTTCAAGCTTATCTCATCGTTCCTAACTACTATTGGATAGCTTCCTAATTCTCCCACAGCTTGTGCTATGTTATACACAAAACTATCATAATTATCTATTATTAATGTTAAGTCCATTACTTAACACCTAGGGCTATTTTTAGTGCCATTAACTTATGTTCAGTCTCATAATATTCAGATTCTGGATTAGAGTCATAAACAATGCCGGCACCTGCATGAATTCTTAACAGATCTTTATTTATGAACGCTGTCCTTATAGTTATTGCAAACTCAGCATTTCCATCAGAGGAAATAAACCCTACAGCTCCAGCATAAGGTCCTCTTTTATATTCCTCTAAAGTTTCTATAATATTCATTGCCATAGGCTTAGGTGCACCACTTACTGTACCTGCAGGGAAAGTAGCTTGTATAACGTCTAAAACATTATTTCTCTTCTTTAACATTCCAATAACCCTAGAAACTATGTGTTGCACATGACTATATTTTTCAATAAACATGAGCTCCGGTACTTTGACAGTTCCAGGTACAGAAACTTTACCTAAATCATTCCTAGCTAAATCAACTAACATCAGATGCTCAGCCTTATCTTTTTCAGAGTTGAGTAACTCAAGTTCAAGTTTTAAATCCTCCTCTGGGTCATTGCCTCTTGGTCTAGTTCCAGCAATAGGATAGCTTTCCACAATATTATCTTGAATTCGGAATAGTAACTCTGGGCTAGATCCTATTAGATATCTATCCTTAAATTTAAGATAAAACATGTAAGGGGAAGGATTAATTTTCCTTAAATTATAATATATTTTAAGTGAGTCTCCTTTAAACAAATATCTATAAAATCTAGATAAAACTACTTGAAACGCATAACCAGCTCTTATGTACTCTAAGGTATCTGAAACTGATTTCATGAAATTATCTTTATTTAGAGATTCATCGTAAAAGCTTAGAGAGAAATTCTCTACATCTTCACAACCGCCTATGCTACTTATATCAGCGTTAACGTATACCTTACCATCGTTGTGGTCATAAATTATGATATTATTTGGGATAAAAAATTCCGCAGTAGGCCAATTTTCAGCATTAGGCTTAAGATCCTTTACCTTCTCCCAAAATCTTATCGCATCATAACTAATATAACCAATCATTCCGCCTTTAAATAAGCCTGGTATCTCAAGAATTTCCATATTTCTAATATAACTTTGAAGGACTTCCAATGGATCTCCATGAATTTCAATGTGACTTTTAGTATCCCATGCAATGATACTATATCTAGATTTATATTGTGGACCTACAATACTTTCCAGCAGAGAAGCTACTTCGTACTTTTTCTCAATACATTTAAATACATCAAACGGTGATGCAAAATCACTTATTGGATAGACTTCCACGCTTTACTACCTCTACTAACTTTTTCACTTTATCTAACGACTTCTTCCCGGGATAAATTTCTATGCTACTCGAAATATCAATCCACTTAGGATTAAAAGTGATAAACTGATATATATTATCCAAGTTTATTTTGCCACCTACACCTAAATATGGATATTCACTAAACAACTCTCTCACAACTTCCAAGTCTACACTAACACCTTTAATTAATGAGTCAATCAGTACGAGATCAGCAAAATCCACGACTTTCTTAAAGTAGCCCTTATATTCGCGAGATGCCGGCACATAAAAAATTATCCTTTTAGTGTCATATGATTTTAAAATTTCCAATTCTTTGTCATTCAATACTCTATGGATTTGCAAATAATCTACATTTTTAAGTTCCTTAAGTAAATCAATTATATTTCCATTTACTTTAACACTAACAATAGGCTTATTGATACGGCCTTTAATTATTGATAGTAGTTCAGTTTTAACAAATCTAGTACTGATAGGATCTGTTATGACACCTATATAATCCACGTCTAATTTGTCAAGTTCTAGAATATCTGAAATCGTAGCATTTCCACAAATTTTTAATTTAATTACCAATTACCTTCACCAACAAATTATTTAATTTATTCATATCACCATTTGCAGAAATCAATTCTTTTATTTTTTCTACAAATTTTTCTTTTAACAATTCTCCAGCATAATTATAACCTTCTTTAAAATCACTTACCTTTCCTAAGAGGAAGAGCCCAACTGAGGCATTAACTCTTATAAACTTCTCCACATACTCATCCTTTCCAATAGATGCCCTAAGCACTCTAATTGCTGAATCCTCTGCAGAGTTTACAATTAATTTATCAATAGGAACTTCATCTATACCAAAATCAGAGACATTTAACGTTAGTTTTTCAATTGAGGACTTTTTAATTATATACAAATAAGTTTTTCCTTGAAGAGTCACCTCGTCTATTCCGGGCTCTCCGTGGACTAATATAACCTTATTAAAGTCCATAACTGATATGCTCTCAGCTAATAGGTCAGCGTAACCCTTGGAAAAGACTCCCATTAGCTGATATTTTGCTCCAGCAGGATTAGTTAAGGGTCCTAATATATTAAATATCGTCCTTATGCCTAAGGTCCTTCTTACATTAGCAACATTCTTCATTGCTGGATGATATAGGGGAGCAAAGAGAAATACAAAATTGTACTTAGATATTAATTCCTTAGCCCTTTCTGGACCTATGGTTATGTTATAACCTAATGCCTCTAAAAAATCAGCACTACCGCTCTTACTACTAATTGCTTTATTCCCATGTTTAGCTACCGGGTTAACTAAACTAAGCAATATCGCTACAGCAGTACTAACGTTAACAGTTCCAAAACCATCTCCACCTGTACCCGCAGTATCAACCGCATTAGGTACATCAATTTTAATTGCCATTTCCCTCATAGCCTTAGCAAAACCTACAATTTCATCTGAACTCTCTCCCTTCATTCTCAACGCTACTAAAATTGCTGAAGTTAAAATTTCAGGGATTTGACTATTAATTATTTGTTTAGCTAAACTCTCTGCTTCTTCTACAGTTAAAGATTTTCTATCGACTAATTTCTTTAAAATTTCATTAATATTCATCTAACAATCCCCTAAACTTCTTAACTAACCTAATAGCGTTTTCCAAATTACCTTTCCCCATTTCTTCTATAAACAACGTACCTATCGCTATACCATCTGCTCCTGCTGACAAAGCTTCTTTGATATCATCATCGTTTGATAAACCAAAACCAACTACAAGTTTATTCTCTACCAGTTTCCTAACTCTAGTAATTAACTCGTTTAACGATACAGGAATAGGAATTCCTGTAGTAGGTCTAACGCCATAGTATAAAAATAAATCTGAAATCCTTGACACTTTGTTTATTAGTAAATCTGGAACAGAAGGAGAAGTAAATATTACGTTCTTTAATCCAATCGCTTTAATCTCCTTATCATATTTCTCAAAATCATCTATATAATCAATTAATAAATCTGGGAATAGAACACCGTTGATGCCATTTTCCCTTAACTTGTCTAAAAACGTTTTAAGTTCATTAATCCAATCCTCTAAATAAGTTAAGGCAACAATAGGTATACTTAAACTATCCCTTACTTGTCTCATTAACCTCCAAATATCCTTAATTTGAGTCTTAACTCTATCATAGCTTTTCCTTATAACTGGGCCGTCATACTTAGCATACTTTGGGGGTATACCTAATTCCAAAACGTCAGCACCAGCACTCTCTAAACTAGTTATAAACTTTAGGAAATTTTCCACATCGGGGTAACCTAGGGTCATATAAACTACTAGCATCTTTTCCCTATTTCCCACTATTTCCCCACCTCTTCATCATTGACTCGTAGTTAGATAAGTCAAGTAAACCATGTCCGCTTAAATTGAACACTATTACTTTCTTTTCATTATTCTTCTTAGCCTCATTTGCCTCATCTATTACTGCTTTTATCGCATGAGCAGATTCTGGAGCTGGCACAATACCTTGGGTTTGCATAAATATTTTAGCTGCTTCAAATATCTCTCTCTCACTATATTCTCTCCATTCAACTATACCTTCTTTCATTAACAGACTTAATGTAGGGGCTACACCATGATATCTGAGTCCTCCTGCATAAATTGGGGGAGGAACATATTCATTACCAAGAGTTATCATTTTAACTAATGGTAATAATCCAGCAGAGTCTGGGTAATCATATTTATATTCTCCTCTACTAAACTTGGGTACTTCAGCTGAACTCACCGCAATGTACCTCTTGCCTTTCTTATTCCCTATAAAGGGATAAACAAATCCTCCAAAATTACTCCCTCCCCCTACACATCCAATCAGAATATCAGCTTCCTCACCTAATGATTCTAATTGGGTAATTGTCTCTAGCCCGATTACGCTTTGATGTAACAAAACGACGTCTAGCACACTTCCTACCAAATATCTATGCTGATTTTTAAGAGCATATTCTATTGCCTCACTCATAGCAATTCCTAAAGAGCCTGGATGATTAGGGTTCTTTTCTAATATTTTTCTGCCATATTCGGTTATATTCGTAGGGCTCGCATAAACATTAGCACCATATAGTTGCATTATACTTCTTCTCATCGGTTTTTGTTCATAGCTAACCTTTACCATAAATATAGAACTTTTCATATTATACATCCTAGCAGCTAAAGCTACTGCAGTTCCCCATTGTCCTGCTCCAGTTTCAGTAACGACGTGTTCTATTCCTTCATTTTTAGCAAAATAAGCTTGGGGTATTGCTGTGTTAATTTTATGAGAACCTGTTGGAGTTGCGCCCTCGTACTTAAAGTATATTCTTGCCGGGGTCTGTAAGAAATTCTCTAAACCTCTAGCCCTCATTAGAGGAGTAGGTCTGCCTATTAATAGATATTTTTCCTTAACCTCCTCCGGGATCTTAACGTATTTCTCTATAGTAAATTGTTGCCTTAATACTTCATGAGGTAATATACTACGTAATAGATCTATCCTAGAAAATTCAGCATCTTGTGGATCTCTAGGTGGAGGTAAGGGTCTAGGCAAATCTGGTATTATGTTATACCAGTACTTAGGTATAATTTCCTCTTCCTTTACCATTGGAACATCAAAAACACCTAGGCTAATAAACTTAACTTAACACTTAAAAAGATTTCTCCTCTTTATCATTAATTAATACTTCTTTAACAAACACGTTACTTTATATATGTTCCTAATACACTGATTGGAGATAAAAGGAATATTCGTCATAATACTAATAAATAAACCAATTTCCTTTTTTAATGAAAAAATCTCCTATTAGTATGTTTCGAAATCGTGAAATTCACCCTTATATTCCTCAAATAAATACTCTACATTACTGACTTCTGCTAATGGTGGGCCCTTCTTAACATATTCTATAAGCTTCTTTAATGCCTCTTCGTGACCTTCTGCTACAACCTCTACTGTACCGTCATCTAAATTTCTAGCATATCCTTTAATTCCTAACCTATGAGCGTGAATTTGGACGAATCTTCTAAACCCTACTCCTTGAACATAACCATATACGCGTATGTGCACGCGTTTCAACATATTAATCCTACCTCAGAGTCGCTCCACGTCCTCATTGCTCAGACTAATCCCTTTCATCACAACATATATTTATTTGGCTATTTAACTTTAAAGTTGATGATAAGAGTAGCTATTGCAGGCTTAGGCAATTGCGCATCTATGTTAATTCAAGGAATCGAATATTATAAATTAAGGGGAGAAGAATACTACGAAGGGCTAATTACACCTAAGATCGGTAATTATAGAGTTACGGATATTGAAGTTGTTGCAGCATTTGACGTATCTAAAAACAAAATAGGTAAAGATCTTTCTGAAGCTGTTTTTCAACCTCCCAATATAGTACCTAAAATAGTAGATATGAAGAAAACGGGAGTAAAAGTTTCTCCTGGACCAGTACTAGATGGTGTAGCTAGTCATATGATCAGTGTATTTAACCCCTCTTATAGTGGCAGTGTTGAAGGAGTTGTGGAAGAGTTAAAGAATAGTAGGGCTGAGATTCTAGTAAACTTATTGCCAGTGGGTAGTGAAAACGCGACTAAGACTTATGCTAATATAGCTTTAATGGCTAATACTGCATTTATTAATGCTATCCCAGTCTTTATAGCTAGTGATCCATCCGGCGAATTCCCTAAACGTTTTACTGAGAAAAACCTACCTTTAGCTGGGGATGATATTAAGAGCCAATTAGGTGCAACAATATTTCACAGAGCAATTACCTCTCTCTTTAGACTGAGAGGGGTAAAGGTAGAAGAGACTTACCAACTTAACGTAGGAGGAAATAGTGACTTTCTTAACATGAAAACTGAGGAAAGGTTAATCTCTAAGAGAATAAGTAAAACTGAAGCAGTAACTAGCACATTAGATTATGGTTATGAAATGAAGAGTGAGGGAAAAATTAGGATAGGACCTAGTGATTATATACCATTTTTAGGGAATACTAAGGTTGCTTACATTTATGTTAAAGGGAGCGGATTTGCCGGAATGCCAATAAAAGTTGAGGCATCATTAGAAGTTGATGATAAGGCTAACTGTGCTGCCGTATTAATTGATGTAATAAGAGCAGTAAAGGTAGCACTGGATAGAAAAATAGGTGGGCCTCTTGAAAAAGTCTCAGCATTTTACTTTAAACATCCGCCAATTCAGGCTAAGGATGACGATGAAGCCTATAGATGGCTTAAAGAGTTTCTTGAAATGTGAAATCTGCGAAGAAGATATAGCCTTTTTTACTTGTAGGTTATGCAGTAGACAAGTATGTCATGCGGATTACGTTAATGGAATATGTAAAGTCTGTGAAATGAGTTTATGCAAAGTTTGTAACAAAAATTTAGCTATTGGGTCTTGTGAAATCTGTGGGGAGATAATCTGTGAAGAGTGTACTGCCTATTTTGATGGGGCGAGAAGAATATGCAAAAAATGTTATGTAAAATGAAGTCATTTTTTACTTTTGCCTTTGTTATTTAACTTCTCGAGAATTAATTTCTGTTCTATTGAAGCTACTTGACGCCTTACATTAATTACTGCATCTGGGTTTACACTTATGCTATCTATTCCAGCCTTAACTAAGTATTCTACTACCTCTGGATAAACACTTGGAGCTTGGCCACATATAGAAACTGTCTTACCATATTTATGAGCAACTTTAATCAATCTTTTAATGGACTGCATGACTGCAGGATCTCTCTCGTCATAATATCCCATTCTAGCAAGAAGCTCTGAGTCTCTATCTACGCCAAGAGTTAATTGTGCTAAATCATTACTCCCTACACTAAAGCCATCTACTATTTTAGAAAACTCATCAGCTAAAACCACTACTGATGGAACCTCAGCCATAATCCAAACCTTGAAATCTGAAGACCTCCTTAATCCTTCATCTTCCATAATTCTAATAGCTTTCTCCAACTCCCAAGTAGTTCTCACAAAAGGAAACATAACCCAGACGTTTTTGAGACCCATTTCTTCTCTAGCCTTACGTATAGCCCTAACTTCTAATCTAAACGCTGGTTCATACTCTTTACTTACATATCTAGAAACTCCTCTCCAGCCTATCATCGGATTTCTTTCATCTGGCTCAAACTCTTCACCACCAATAAGTCTCTTATATTCATTAGTTTTAAAATCTGAAAATCTGACAACAACTGGTCTAGGATAAATTGCACTAGCTACCTTAGCTATTCCCTCCGCTAATTTATCTATGAATAAAGCCGCATTACCTATTTTAATCAAATGTAATGGATGGTATCTTACCCATTCACTCACTATAAACTCGATTCTCATTAACCCTATTCCGTCAAAGGGAAGATCTAAGTACTTGTCAATTACGTCTGGCTCCCCTAAATTCATATATATCTTTGTAGCTGTAACCGGATAGAGGCTAAGTAAAACTTCCCTACTTAAACCTTGAGACACTGATGGCTTCTTCTCCTCTTCACTAACCTCCTCTGATGGTAATACCTTACCTTCATATACTATACCCCTTATAGCATCAACCGTGATCATCTGCTCATCTTTTATTAATTTTGTACCATCTCTACTGCCTACTATTGCAGGTATCCCTAATTCCCTAGATACTATCGCAGCATGGCTCGTCATCCCTCCTTCATCAGTTATTATTGCCCCGGCAATCTTCATGAGTGGAACCCAATCAGGATCAGTCATTTTAGTTACTAAGATCTCTCCTTTCTGAAATTCCTTTACCTTGGGATCCTTAATATCTAATATTACCTTAGCTTTTCCATAAGCTATACCAGGCGAGGCTGGCAAACCTCTTATTAAAACCTTAGCAGGTCCCTTGATTTCTTCCTCCTTAACCTCTTTTTTACTAGCTTTATTCTTGCTGGACCAGAATGTTTCCGGTCTAGCTTGAACTATGAATACGTTATCGGGAAACTTTAAGTCAGCATCAATAGCCCATTCGATGTCCATTGGTTTGCCATAATGCTCTTCTATTCTCAGACCCAACTTGGCTAACTCTATCGCCTCCTCATCAGATATGCTCATTGAATTAGCTTCATTATCGTTTAGTTCAACTTCTATGTTCCTTTTACTTTTAATATCATAAACTATCTTAATTTTCTTGTTTGATACTTTTCTTTCAATTATCTTCAGATCAGATTTTCTTATTACAAACTCGTCCGGAGTAACCTTACCACCAACTACCGTCTCTCCTAAGCCCCAATTAGACTCAATTACGATATGGTTATCATCGCCAGTTATTGGATGTATTGTAAACATTACTCCAGCTGACCTAGAATTAACCATCTTTTGTACCACAACTGCAATGAGTACTGATGCTTGATCTATTCCCTTACTTTTCCTATACTCTATAGCTCTCGCATTATATAAACTAGCCCATACTAATTTAACCTTGTCCAATAGCTCCTCTTTGCTGACATTTAAATAAGTGTCTTGCTGCCCTGCAAAACTAGCCTCTTCAATGTCCTCAGCAGTAGCAGACGATCTAACTGCAACTAAAATTTCTTTACCTACTACTTTACATAACTCTTCATAAGCTCTCATAATCATGGAAGACAAATTGTCTGGTATTTTAGCACTTATTATTAGGTTTTTAATTTTTTTACTCGCATCTTCTGAAGTAATTAAAGAATTAGAAAGAATTTCTTTGATCTGATCAACAAGTTTATTATATTCTAAAAAATATTTAAAAGCTTTAGAACTAATAACAAAAGCCGGGGGTACTCTAATCCCAGAACTCATTAATTCCCCTAAATTAGCCCCTTTCCCCCCAGCTAAATCAACCATGTCCTTTCTTACCTTATTAATATCGAGAATAAGGTCTTCTTCACTTAAAGCTTCAACCAAAACAATTCCCCATAAAACATTCTCCTCGAACCTTAAAAAACTATTTTTATAGTATAAGCCTTTTTAAAAAATCTATTTATCAATTATTATTTCTGTTCCGTACCGGCAGTCTTCTGAGTGGATGTTACGAAACTTGGTAACTCTGGGAACTTCTCTTTCATCCTTTGTTCTGCTACTACTGAAGCCTCCTCTAATATCTTTCTAGCCTCAGGACTTGAGGCTGCATAATTGACTGGAGCACCGGTGAAGTCTCCTGCTTCAATTACGACCTCTTGTAATCCCTCTTCTAACTCAGCTAGCTCTAAACTTATCTCTGGCATAACTCCCCTCATAGCATTTCTCAATTCTCTTATCACTCCCAATACCGGAATTAAGCTATTGAATACATCACCTAATTCAGTTATAGTCTCTAACCTTAATTGGACTTGCTCTAGTGCTATTTGCGTAGTTATTAGCTGTTTGGATATCTTCCTAATCTCAGCTATCTCATTAGCGTACATTGCAGCTCTGGCTGTATCCTTAGACATTTGAGCTTCTACGACTTTTTCAAATAACATCCTATCTCTTTCTTGTAATCTAGATATGTAAACGTCAAGACGACTTACCATAGTCCTTAGCCTATAGTTTGCCATCACTAACCTGTACCTTAAAGGCTGCTGAGGCTTGAATGCGTTCTTTATCCTCTCCCCTATGCTTGGCTCTTGTTTTCCACCCCAGTTTTTAACGAAATCTTCTACTTTACTCGAGGCCATACGTGATCTCTATTATAATTAGTTAGATCAGCATGCTTTTAAGTAAGGTAACACATAATACCCTAAGTTTAGAATAATATATTATGAACCCTTTTACGGTAAAGCTAAGTGGAAAAAGCCTTAAAATAACTAACAATTTGGATTTTCCTGTAAAAGTTTTGGAGATTATTCTAAAATATAGGGTAACTGTAAATATGATAGATGATAAACTAGGACTTAAAACTATAACTGAAAATATAAAAATAGATAAAGAACTAAAGAGCAAGGAATTTTTTGAAATACAAGTTAAATTTGAGGATATAAGTGAAGTAAGTATAGTATATAAGGATGATGTCACATTTAGGAGGATTGATATAACTTTATGAAATTGTTTAAGATTTGCTCAGCCTTTTTAGCTACATTTTCATCTGACTTTAACTCCTCAGGCCATTCCTTACCCATCTCTTCCTTGAATTTACGAGTAGCGTCTATACCTAGTTTACTACCTAGAGGAGGGTATGGTACACTAGGATCTAACGAATCTGTTAACACATTATCAACTAACATAATATCACGTTTTGGGTCTACATTAGCTGATATTGCGTATAATACTTGATTAATGTCATGAACATTAACGTCACTATCTACGATTACTATGATTTTTAATAAACTCAGTTGGCCTATTCCCCAGAGTGCCATCATGGCCCTCTTTGCTTGTCCCGGGTAATATTTCCTTATAGAGAATATACCTATTCCAGTAAATAATCCGTACTCTGGCAAATTCATATCAACTAGTTCCGGAACGATCATTTTAGCAAAAGGTAAGAAAATCCTTTCTACTGCCTTCCCTATCCACGCATCCTCTAGTGGAGGTTTTCCTACTGAGGTTACATGAAAGATAGGATTGTCTCTGATATATACCTTTTCCAATTTAAATTTAGGATAGTAATCCGGAGGTGTATAATATCCCATATGATCTCCAAAAGGTCCTTCAAGCCTAAGGTCTTCAAGATCGGCATAACCTACTAAAACTACTTCAGAATAACTAGGCACTAAAAGTTGGTTGTCTACCTCAGTCACATCAACACCTTCACCCCTAAGAATGCCAGCAAACATATATTTGTCTAAACCCGGCGGAACCGGAGAAGCTGCGGTAAATGCTACTACTGGATCTACTCCAGTAACTATCGCAACTGGTACTTTAGATATTCCTTTTTCTAAATATCTCTTAGCTGTTATTGATCCCCTCTTAAAGGCTTGCCAATGAATTATAGCTTCATTTTCATTTAGTATTTGAATTCTATATACACTTAAGTTATGTATATCCTTTTCTGGATCCTTAGTTATCGTAATTGAAAACGTTAGATACCTTCCAGCATCTTTAGGCCAAGTTTTAATCGCAGGGATCTTTAGTAAATTTAAGCTACTATCCTCTTTAAAAGCCGGCGATTTAGCTTTGGGCATAATTTTTCCTAATCCAAGAACGTCTTTCAGAGACTTTATCTTATCTAAAAAAGTGACAGGGATATTAGAAAAGTTTGACAAAAAGTTTTCTGAAATTAATTCCAAATTCTTAGTATTAAAGATTTCATAGAAACTTTCAATTGAATAAAATATATTAGAAATTACCTTCCAATTCTCATAACCCTTTATCTTTTTGAAGAGAAGAGGAGGCAAATGTTTATATGTTGCTTGTCTTGTAATTTCTGCTATTTCCAAATCTACACTTACTTCATCATTAATTTCAATTAATTTATTTCTTTTTTTCATAAATTCTATATACTCTCTTAAATCCCTAAAAGGCATATATAATTATGTTTCAACAAAGCTTATATTTTGTAAAATAAACCTCTTTAACAGCTGGTGAATCGTTGTTGGAAACAGATTAAGCGGTATTATGAAGTGTTTAAATTGTGGATATGAGAGTGAGATAGACCAAAATCAAATACTATGCCCCAAATGTGGTGGATTACTAGAAATAATAGTAGAGCCACCAAGAGACTTTTCATTTAAGAATCTGCAAGGTAAGGGAGTTTGGAGGTATAAAGATCTAATACCGGGAGAATATAAGACTTTAGTGAGCATAAATGAGGGTGGAACTCCATTAATACAATCAACTAACATAAATCGCAATTTATACTTTAAATTTGAAGGATTAAACCCAACAGGTAGCTTTAAAGACAGAGGAATGACAGTAGCGGTGAGCTCTGCAGTAAGTTTAAACTATAGAACTGTAATAGCAGCGTCTACTGGAAATACTGCAGCCTCAGCAGCAGCCTATGCATCAAGGGCAGGAATAAAGAGTTTTATAGTTTTGCCAAAGGGTAAGGTAGCCATAGGTAAGCTAGCCCAATCAATATTATATGGTGCTATAATACTAGAAGTTGATGGGAGTTTTGACGTAGCTATGGAAGCTGTAATGAGACTGTATAGAGATTTAAGAATAGTATATCCCTTGAACTCCTTTAATCCGTGGAGGCTTGAAGGACAAAAAACAATAGCTTTTGAAATCGTGGAGGAAATAGGAGTACCGGAAAACGTCATAGTTCCTGTTGGCAACGCTGGAAATATTTACGCAATTTGGAAGGGATTTAATGAATTGTTAAAAACTGGTGAAATTGATAAGGTGCCTAGAATGATTGGAGTTCAAGCTGAAGGAGCATCACCCATAGCTAGTGCCATAATTAAAGGCAAAGATGAGCCAGAATTCACGGATAATCCAGACACATTAGCTACTGCTATAAGAATAGGTAAGCCAGTAAATTGGAAGAAGGCTTTTAAGGCGATAAAAAGTTCTAATGGAAGTGCGATCATAGTGTCTGACTCTGAGATTTTAGAGTCACAAAAAGATCTAGCTAGAAAGGAAGGAATAGGAGCCGAGCCTGCTTCATCAGCTGCATTAGCAGGCTATTATAAAGCCTTAAATGAGGGTATAGTGAATAAAGATGAGAAAACTGTTTTAATTTTAACCGGTCATTCACTTAAAGATCCGGATAGTATGGCTAAGGCACCTAGTAAGAGGATCCTTGTTAATCCGTACTACATAGAAAAAATTATCACTGGTGAAATAAATGGATTTAATAGTTAAAATAGGAGGTTCAATTCAAAAAGATGAAAATGATTATAAATTAATAGTAGATAAAATAAGGGAACTACATAAGAAGTATAATAGAATAGTAGTTGTGACATCAGCGATAAAAAATGTAACGAATGAATTATTGAATATTACAGTAAACACTGAGATTTCTGGAGATATTGTAACTGAAATCTATGAAAGGCATGTAAAATTACTATCCAAATTTACGGATGGTAAAGAATTCGAGAACGCATTTAAAGGTTTATCAAAATTAAGTGACGAATTATTTAGAATAGCCTGGTCTATAAGAGTATTGGACGAAGTAACTCCTAGAGTAAGAGACTATGTCTTGTCGTTTGGAGAGAGAATGGCTACGATATTACTCTCTTCTATATTAAGAAGCAATGGGATAGAGGCTGAAGGTATACCCTATCCAATTCTAATAACTGATAGTAACTACGGAGAGGCGAACGTAATAGAAGATCTATCTAGGAAAGAGACATTAAATGTGATAAGTAACGTGAAATCAAATGTTATCGTGATCCCAGGATTTATAGGCAAAACTATTGATGGAAGGTATACAACATTAGGTAGAGGTGGAAGTGACTATACGGCAACCCTGTTTGGTAAATTACTAGGTATGAATGAAGTTAGGCTGATAACTGAGGTACCGGGTATAATGACCGGAGATCCTAAAAAATTCCCTAATGCGAAAACAATTCCTAGATTATCGTTAGAAGAAGCTATAGAACTATCACAATTGGGAGCTAAGAGGCTACATCCTAGAACTTTTGACCCATTGTTTGACACTAGCATAAAAGTTTTCGTAGAATCTTTATATGAAGACGGATTTACGATAATTGACGGAAAATGTGACAGCAATGATGGACTAAAAGGGATTTCGTTATTAGATAATTTAAAGTTAATAACTGTTGAGAGCACTAAAATTGTAGGTAAAATCGGTTCAGCTGCTAAGATAACTACTGAGGCAAAGGAAACTGGAGTCAATATAATATCTATTTCTCAACCCGCAAGTGAAACGACAATTCAGTTAGCAGTAGACTCAACATCAGCCAGTAGATTATTAAATAGGTTAGAGGAATTAAAGGGTTCACTAGTAAAGAACGTCGAAGTTAAAGACATTGATGTAGTAGGAATAATAGGGTGTGGAATAAGAAAGAAGGAGATTTCGACTAAAGTATTATCCATAGCAGCTAAATACGATCCCTTGTCAATTTCAAGAGGTATATCTAATGTTAGTTTAACCTTTATAGTTAATAAGGGAGAAGGAGATAGATTATCAAAGGAGTTACATGAGGTGATAGTAAGTGGTTGACAAAATACGAGTTTCATTATTAGGCTCCACCGGAATGGTAGGACAAAAAATGGTAAGAATGTTAGCAAATCACCCCTACATTGAGTTGGTAAAAGTTAGTGCATCACCATCTAAAATTGGTAAGAAGTATAGAGAAGCGGTGAAGTGGATAGAGCCTGACGAAATACCGGAAAAAGTAGCTGACTTGCCTATGGTATCCACTGATATTGAAGATCATAAGGACGTTGATGTAGTACTCTCAGCATTACCTAATGAGCTTGCTGAGGATGTTGAATTAAAACTAGTTAAAGAAGGCAAAATTGTAGTTTCTAATGCTTCTCCGTTCAGAATGGACCCCGATGTACCATTAATAAATCCTGAAATCAACTGGGATCACTTAGAATTGCTTAAAAGGCAAAAACTAAATAAAAATTGGAAAGGATTATTAATTAAGAACCCGAATTGTACGGCAGCTATTCTTTCAATGCCTTTGAAACCACTAGAGAGATTAGTTAAAGCTAAAGGTATTTATGTAACCACTCTACAAGCTGTAAGTGGAGCTGGATACAGTGGCTTACCGTTCATGGCAATTGAAGGAAACGTTATACCGTGGATAAAAGGAGAAGAAGATAAGATACCGAGAGAAATCAACAAGATGCTAGGTAAACTAATCAATAATAGCATCAGCCAAGCTGGCCTACAGATTTATGCTACTACCACAAGGGTTCCAGTAAAAATAGGGCATATGGGCGTAATAAATATAGTAACTGAAGGGAAGGTAAATGAGGAAGAAATTAAGAAGAGCTTAAGAGAATTCAGATCCCTACCTCAAGAGAAGAACCTGCCTACAGCACCTAAAGTTCCAATAATGGTTCTAGATGAAGAAGATAGGCCACAGCCAATGAGAGATTTACAGTATTATAATGGTATGTCAGTAGCTGTAGGTAGAGTAAGAGCAGAGGAAGGATTATTACGCTTAATTGTCTTAGGAGACAATCTCGTAAGAGGGGCTGCTGGAATCACGATCTTAACTTTAGAGGTAATGAAAGAATTAGGTTATGTATAATGTTTTTTGATTTTCATGTACATTCTTTTTATAGTGATGGAAAGAGTTCTCCTAAGGATCTAATAAGATATGCTAAAAAATTGAACATTTATATCGCTCTCACTGACCATGATACTTCACGAGGTTTGGAAAGTGTGAAAGAAGAGAAGGTAATACCAGGACAAGAGGTTACTACACAATATGGACATGTAGTGATACTATGTAGTTTCATACCCTCCCCACCCAGTGTAATAACAGAGTTATTAGAATATGCTAGGGAAAACTCTTGTGTAGTTTTCCCATCTCATCCATTTGATATATTCAGAAAAGGTATAGGAGAAAACGTATATAGATATAGATTTAATCTAATAGAAGTATATAATTCAAAGGCACCTAGTTTCGCTAATAATAAGGCAAAAGAAGTATCAGAACAATTAGGATTACCGGGTTTAGCAAATAGTGATGCACATGTAATGAGAGCAATAGGTTCAGCATATAATGAACTCTATGATATAACAGAATTTAATACGGATGAAATTCTGGATAACCTACTGAAAGGTAAAATTAGAAATATTATTAGAGGATTATCATTTAGAGCTAAATTATCTATTGCAGAATGGTATATTCAGAGGAAGTTAGGATTTGCGCGCAATACCGGCGGAATTATGCGTGAAATGTAAAGGCCACAAATATCTTTGTGGCTTACCATATTGCCCGTTAATGGAACGATTTAGAAGTATAGTTAATAGTTTACAAAAAGTAAAAATCAATCAAGAGTCCAAGCTAGTTGATGGGTCTACTCCGCCTAGTGCAATAGTAGGAGAAAGGGGATATCCTAAGGTTACACTTATTCTAAATCTGCCTCCTTCTATACATGGGGAAGAAGCTAGAAATTATGAAAATCCGTTAAATTGGTGGGGTAAGGTGAGTTTAGGAGAGATAATAAAACTTAGGTCCTCTCTCATATCTGCTATGCTTAAAACTGACGCTAGCAAAGCATTAGACCTATACAACACTGAAATACCACTCACAGTAATATCTGAAAACCCAGTAGACTCTGAAGCTAAGTTAAAAAAACTGGAAGCTAAGTTAAAATTTGATGGCAGAGTTCTTCCAAGGGGTCCAGGTGGACCCGCTGAAGAGTTTAAAGTAACTGATAATCCCAAAATTCCAGCTAAATTGGACAAATTAATCTTTGATGATGTAAAAGCTCAAGAGGCTATTTATGAATTATATAAACATAACATAGATTATTATAAAATAATTAACGCATTGTCCTTTGGTCTCCTCGGACAAAGAAAAAGGAGAAAATTGGTTCCAACGAGATGGGCTATAACTGCAGTTGATAGTATGATAGGGAAGGAGTTACAAGAAAAAATTAGTGAATATAATGAATTAAACCAAGTAGAAGTATATTATTCTTCGTATTTAGGGAACTACTTTCATATCATCTTGTACCCATCGAAATATACGTCTACATGGATCGAAATTTGGCATCCATTAAGTCTTTGGTCTACTGAATTATTGGTGTCTGAACTATCTGAAAATTATTGGGGAGAGTATGATTATATGGATGGAGGATATTTAGCTGCTAGATTAGGTGTGTTAGAGTATTTAGAGAAAATTAAGAGGCAAGCTGGGATAATAATTATTAGGGAGATAACTAGCGAGTATTATGCACCAGTAGGAAATTGGCACATAAGGGAAACAGTTAGAAGAGCTATGGAAAATAGATTGGGAAAATTTGAAAGTACATTAGAAGCTATACTTTTCGTAAACAATAGGCTTAAAGCTAAAATTGATTTACTTGAGTTAAATAGTATTAGGAAGATCTTAAAACAAAGAAAAATTGACGAGTTCTTTAAATAAATAGGGAAAATACTGACATGGCAGTATATAATCTATTCTCAGCTTGATCCCAGACTACACTCCTTGGGCCATCTATTACATCTTGATCTACTTCCTCGCCCCTATTGGCCGGTAAGCAATGCATAAATATTGAGTCCCTAGCAGTGTATTTCATTAAGTCTGAAGTAACCTTGTAGTTGCCTAATAATTTCTTCTTTCTTTCAGCTATTTCCTCTTGACCCATGCTGACCCAAACGTCAGTATAAACTACGTGTGCACCTCTTACTGCTTCATAAGGATCTTCATGAAATTCAATTATAGCACCAGTTATCTCACTTATCTCCTCTATCAATTTATAATAGTCTTCTCTAGGTCTTAACTCCTTAGGGCTTGCCACATGTAACTCTAACCCAAGTTTAGCTACTGCTGACATTAAACTTAATAATACATTATCTCCGCCATCACCTACAAAAGCTATCTTAACGTAGCCTTTACCGAATTTCTCCCTTATAGTCATAATATCAGCTAATGCTTGCAAAGGATGAGATAAATCACTCAATAAATTGAATATTGGTACTTTAGAAAACTCTTTAAGCTTTATTAGAGTTTCATGTTTTAAAACCCTAGCACCTATCCCATTAACCATCTTGCCTAAAACCCTAGCAGTATCTTCTACTGGTTCCCCTCTAGATAGTTGTATATCCTGCTTATTGAGAACTATTGGTATACCACCTAGCATCGATATTGCTAATTCGCTGCTGACCCTAGTCCTAGTACTGGGTTTTTCAAAGAGTAACGCAACTTTCTTCCCCTCTAAAGACTTAGGTACACTACTCGAGTAAACGAAGTTTTTCATCATAAAAGAGACATCTAACATCTTCTCTATCTCATGAGCTTCGAAATCCAATAGGCATAACAAACTTCTACCTTTGAACATAATTTAATACTACCTTTACCAATATTTAAATATGGATATCCAGATGATCTTAACGAAACTCATAGAAGCTAAACAAGGAAATAAGCCAAAATTCGATGAAGGACATATTATAATGGCACTCCTGCAAATTAAACAAATGCAGCCAGTAGGGAGAATAATATTAATGAAAAACTTAGGTCTGACTGAAGCTTCAATGAAAACAATGTTAAAAAGACTTAGAGAGTTAGAGTTAATCCACACGGATCCTGTAGGGGGAAATACACTTACCGAAAAAGGAGAAAGATTAGTGTCTTGCATTCAAAATAATTCAATGATAAAGGAGTCTGAACTAAAATCCTTGAATTGGAAATCTTACATGATAGTCTTACATGAAGGATCAAAGCTTCTCAATAACTTCTCAGTGCTCTATCTTAGAGATGAGATGATAAGACTAGGTGCAGATAAAGCACTTATATGTATTATTGCTCGAGATGGAAAAATAGAGATACCACCTAAGACCGATGAAATGTCACTCAAGGGGTTAATAGAAGAGATAAGGGAAAATTGTAACGATTGTAGAGAAGGAGACTTGATAACTTTTATTACACCTAATGATCAACATTTAGCATTTTTAATCTTAGCTCAACTAATTCAAAAGTTAGAGATATGCAAAGAATCGGGTTCTTGGTAAACCCCTACGCGGGTTCAGGTGGAAGAATAGGAAATAAGGGAAGCGATGATCTGCATGTAGAAAACCCTGAGATAAGAGATAGGGTACTAAGATTTTTAAAGAATGCACCATTTGAAGCTGAGTATATTATTCCAAAATTTAAAATGGGAGAGTTATATTTTAAAAAAAGCAACCTAACATTTAAATACTCAACAATTGACGTAGGCGACTCAGCGATAACTACTAGAAATGATACGATACTATCAGTGAGAGAGTTCATCAGAAATAATGTGGATATTATAGTTTTCGTAGGAGGAGACGGTACAGCTAGAGACGTATATGAAGGACTTAAAGGT
The DNA here is from genome assembly GCF_001719125.1 of Sulfolobus sp. A20. Classification (NCBI taxonomy): domain Archaea; kingdom Thermoproteati; phylum Thermoproteota; class Thermoprotei; order Sulfolobales; family Sulfolobaceae; genus Saccharolobus; species Saccharolobus sp. A20. Next base: position 368,666 of record NZ_CP017006.1, on the reverse strand, counting down.
AATGAGAAGATTCCTATTTTAGGAATTCCAGCTGGAGTAAAAATGCATAGTGGCGTCTTTGCCTCGACACCAGAAGCTGGAGCATTACTGCTGTCTAAATTCCTTAAAGGTGAGGCGAAAATCGTAGAGGGGGAAATTCTTGATGTGGATGAGGAGGAATATAGAAAAGGAAGATATGTAGTAAAACTATACTATATAACATTAACTGTAGCTAGCGATAATTTATTAGCTCCTAGTAAAGATGAGATAAGCTATGAGGAAGCCGAACTCGAAGAAATAGCTGATTATGTGATAGAAAACTTGAAAAATGACATATTTTACATTTTAGGTCCAGGAAGTACTGTTAAGTATATAGAAAAAAAGCTAGGGATTTATAATACCAATTTTCTTAGTGTGGACATTGTTAAAAACAAACAACTAATAAAGAGTAATGCAAATTATTTCGATTTATTAGATTTAACCGGGGAGTTAAAGATTATTTTAACACCTATAGGTAAACAAGGATTTATATTAGGGAGAGGTAATCAAGAAATTGGTCCTAAACTTCTTCAGAAAATAAACAAAACCGATATAATTATAATATCTCCTTTGAAAAAAGTATATACCATTGATTGTTTAAGAATTGATACTGGCGATAAATTTATAGATGAAAAACTTTCTGGAATATATAATATTATAGTTGGATATAATAAATTCTATGCAATAAAAACTTGTTACTAAGTACTACTTAGGATAAAAAATGCCAAAATAATTCCAAAGTTATTCTTAGCTTCAGATTTAAGCAGAAACTACAAATATTAGTAAAATGACTGGCGACTATGAAGACAATGACATGGAAGAAGTAATCCAGCAACTTACAAATGATGAGAAGTTCAACGGCAGTCCTAGATCAAAACTCGTCGAAGCAGTTATTATACTATTATATGCTAGACCTTTAAGAACTTCAGAAATAGCGAGCAATTTAGGTTATGAAACTAAATACGTTAGTAGCTATCTCAGCTACTGGAAGAAGAAAGGGTTAGTTTATCAAGAAGGAGGCAGATGGCATTTGAGTAGAAAAGGTGAGGAATTAGCAAAAGAGATACTAGATTCATATACTAATTCTAAGTTCAAAGAAATGCTAGTTCTTGCTAAACAGATACTGGATAGAAAAGAACAAGTTAAACAGACAATGAACTACAAAGAGGAGAAAAAATCGGACAACAAAAATCAAAAAGTTTTGTGGTTTATTGATAACCAAACTAGTAAAGTAAACAAAAAAGGACAAAAACAAGAAATAACGGATTGTATAAAGGAGATTCTAGAAAAATTAGAGGAAGACGAAAAAGAAATATTAATAAATTTACTTAATAAATATAAAGAATGGGGCACAACATACATCTATCTGGATCAACTTCAAGAAGAAATTAGAGCTGACACTAATTGGATCTTTAAAGTGTTAAGAGGATTACAGACTAAGAGGCTTATTTATATTTACCAGGATCCTAGGATGGGAATAAGGATAGGTCTATCTCAACAGTTAAGGAAACTAATTTCAGAATGTTAAGATAAGTCGCATGAATATACGTTCTACTTCTGTGTTCTTGATTTTAATATATACTACTACTATAGATTCTCAGTTAACTGAATTCCTTTGTTGGGAGAAAATTATTTTAAAATAATTATACAAACATACTAAAGGAAGATAATAGACTTACTGGGCTTGTTGTAGTAGTAGTAATGTATTTAATCTATTTATCCAAACTAATAAGCAAGAGGAGGAGAAGTATGTCAGCTAATAAGTCAGTGAAAATGTCCGAAGACGAGATAAATAAAGTATTAGCCAAAGCAGAGAAAGAAGCCGAAAAGAAAGATCATAAGAAACAGTGGATAGAGAGAATGATAAAAAGTGCAAAGACGTATTATAAGTTATGTCCATATTATGACAAGAAAAATGGTAAATGTTTCCTTACATTAGGTGAAAAATGCCAGCGTGAAGGAAAGTATGAAACTTGTCCTATATTCATAGGGTTTCTAGATAACAAATATCAAGAGATTATTGAAAAGAAGAAAATGTTACCAATGGACTTTCAAGATTTGGCACTTATGGTTTAAAGCTTTATAAAAACTGACTTCTAAATAATAACAGATTGCCTAAAAGAAAGAAGGATGAATCTGAAGAAAATAAGAGTTCTGAAGAGAAAAAACCTAAAAAATCTTCTAATAAAAAGAAGAATGAAAAATATGTTGATCCAGACAAACTACTAGATGAATACCTGGACGAATTAGTAAATTTATTAGGATTGTCCTATCTTAACTTTTCAAGAGAAGAATACAAAGAAATTTTAAAGGAGCCTTTTGCATCTGCAGTTGGCGAAGTTAAGTCTAAGCCAAAATTATCAACAATTTTAAATCGCTTGCGTGCTATGGGGGATAATTTGATGGAATTAATAGCTTACAAAATACTTCGTATTAAGGATCTTGAGAAACTTTCTGATGATCAACTTGAATTTGTAACAAACTACACTAGACAAGGTATAGTTCAGCTAGCTGATAGATTATATAGAGAGTTAATTAGAAGAAATAAGAAAGATTTGATAGACATATTAAGGAATAATTGGACACTTTACTCAAATGGGTTTCGTTCTCCTATAAAGTGCCCCAGATGCGGATTTGAGTCTGTAATGCCCGATTTATCTTGTAAAGTGTGTGGTTATACTTTAAGTATGAGGGAGTTGAAGAACACTATAAATGTGATGTCTACCTTACAAGACTATATTAAATTTGATAAAGAGGGTTTTAGCGAGATTCTGAAGTCCGGATTTTTTTATTATACTTCAGAAGGGCCTATACCACCTTCTAAGTTTAAGCCTGTTCAAGGTTTAATATATTACGAAGTTATCCTTAACAAGGAAGAGAAGCAGAAATTAGAGAGCATCTCACGCAGCGTTTTACCGGGGAGTTAATTATTCCTCCACATTCTTCACATCTATAGCTTTTTTCTTCAAATATCCTCCTAGAGTTTTGAAAGGCATGAAACAATTCGTAATTGTCTTTTAAGAGGCTTTTCTCCCACTCTAAAATATCATTAAAAACCTCGTCCATTGTGATGATTTTATATTCATTAACGTTCTCAAATCCGTTCAGCTCCATTAGAGAGGTATTGTAGAATGGCAATAAGTATAAAATATCATTTACTTTATATTCGAAATTCATGAGGTTAACGTACGTATAATCACCTTTAGCAGTAGCATATATTAAATATGCCATCAAGAAGTCTGAAGTGTAAGGTAAGATTATTTTCTTGATTCCACCTTTCTCTGCAACGCATTTAGATTCTGATATGAGTTTCCATATCTCATCATTAATATTATTTGCAGGCTCAATCTCAAGACTCAAATATCCTACATTAAATTTTCTATAGAGTCTACTGATTATATTGATTAATAGTTCAGATAACGGTTTTAGATAAGCAGGATATGCAATTATAATCTTATCGTTTTCTACTAAGGCTTTCCTAGGATAAAACTCTCTTTTAATTCTCTTCATAATCTCGTCTTTAGCGCAAACGGAACATAGCTTTCTCCCCCCTATAGTAGTTACTATATCTCTTTTATTACATCGCTCACAGAGCATAATAGCTGAGGCTTCTGCTATCCCTTAAATAATTTTCTGTGTTTTTATTGAAAGGAAAAACTTTTATATAAGCGATACTAATGTTCTCACGGAACGGTGTAAGATATGGCTGCTCCAGTCTTACTCTTTAAGGAGGGTACAAATAGAACTACTGGTAGAGATGCGTTAAGAAACAACATATTAGCAGCTAGAACTCTAGCTGAAATGCTGAGAACTAGCCTAGGGCCAAAGGGACTTGATAAGATGTTAATTGATAGTTTTGGAGACGTAACCATTACGAATGACGGTGCTACTGTAGTAAAAGATCTTGAGATTCAACATCCAGCAGCTAAGTTATTGGTTGAAGCAGCTAAGGCTCAAGACGCAGAGGTAGGTGATGGAACTACTAGTGCAGTAGTATTAGCAGGCACGTTATTAGAAAAAGCGGAGAACTTATTAGATCAGAACGTTCATCCAACTATAATTATTGAAGGATATAAAAAAGCAGCAGCTAAAATATTGGAAATTCTTCCGCAACTAGGGGTAAAAATTGATGTAAAGAATCTTAATGACGCTTCTACTAGGGCTAATCTCAAGAAGATAGCCTTTACTACATTAGCTAGTAAGTTCCTTGCTGAAGGTAAAGAATTAGACAAAATAATTGATATAGTATTAGATGCAGTAACTAATGTAGCTGAGCCTTTACCCAATGGAGGATATAATGTAAGTTTAGATTTAATAAAGATAGATAAGAAGAAGGGCGGAAGTATAGAAGATAGTATGTTAGTAAAAGGTTTAGTATTAGACAAAGAAGTGGTTCACCCTGGAATGCCTAGAAGGGTGACTAAGGCAAAGATAGCTGTATTAGACGCTGCATTGGAGGTAGAAAAGCCTGAAATATCAGCTAAGATAAGTATAACATCACCGGAACAGATAAAAGCTTTCTTGGATGAGGAGGCTAAGTACTTAAAGGATATGGTAGACAAGCTGGCTTCTATTGGAGCTAATGTAGTAATCTGTCAGAAGGGTATTGATGATGTAGCCCAGCACTTCTTAGCTAAGAAGGGTATATTAGCTGTGAGGAGAGTGAAGAGGAGTGATATAGAGAAGTTGGAAAAGGCTTTAGGAGCGAAGATAATCAGTAGTATTAAAGACGCTACGCCCGATGATTTAGGTTATGCTGAGTTAGTTGAGGAAAGAAAAGTAGGAAACGATAAAATGGTATTCATTGAAGGAGCTAGGAACCCAAGAGCCGTTAACATCTTACTTAGAGGATCTAATGATATGGCATTAGACGAAGCTGAAAGAAGTATAAATGATGCATTACATGCATTGAGAAATGTTCTACTAGAGCCTTATATATTGCCAGGCGGTGGTGCAGTAGAGTTAGAGATAGCAAAGAAATTAAGAGAATATGCTAGAACAGTAGGTGGAAAGGAACAGTTAGCAATTGAAGCATACGCTGATGCTTTAGAAGAAATACCAATGATCTTAGCAGAAACTGCAGGCATGGAGCCCATATCTGCTTTAATGGATTTAAGAGCAAGACATGCTAAGGGTCTAACTAATTCAGGTGTTGACGTATTAGGCGGTAGAATAATTGATGATGTACATGCTTTAAACATTATAGAGCCCATTAGAGTTAAGGCTCAGGTTATAAAGAGTGCCACTGAAGCAGCTACTGCGATATTAAAGATTGATGATCTAATAGCTGCTTCTCCACTAAAGAGCGAGAAGAAAGGAGAGGAAAAAGGTAAGGAGTCTGGCGAAGGATCAAGTACACCATCCTTTGATTAGAAATATTTTTTATTAACTGTTAATGTTATATTAGATTCGTTTATATCTTCTAAATATCCGTCAATCTCTTTTAGTATTTTTTCGGCTGTTTTGATTATATCTTCGTCCTTATAATTATCCTTAATTGCATTTAATAATTTCTTAGTTATATCCATACCTAGAATTAAACTGAGTTCTGTAAAATCTGGACTAAGTAGAAAGTCTATTATTTTCTTAGGATCCCCTCCATAAGAGGAAAAGTTATACTTTACTTCTGCTTCTCCAAGTATTCTTCTGGCTTCATCTAGCCTCTTAGAATCAATTATATTTGGAGACAACACTTTACTTACAACATGCCTCAGGAAGTCTGGCTCTTTCACCATTGTCGCCTAATTATGATAATCTAAATTCTGCAATATAAAGATGTATTCATTCGACTCACCTTACATAATTAATAATTTTAGAAATTATTACTCATTATTCATACATAACGTTGTTATTATTGATCACCGATTGTGTTTTCATAATACGCATAATGCTTAAAAGTTAGAAATGAGAGGTAAACGTGAGTGTGGATAGTATGAGTAATGAAAGCAAAAAGAAAAGTAAGAAATCCACTTCTAATGTTGAAAACAAGCTTAAAGTAGTTTACTCTGATAAAGACGTAATTGTTATGACTGCACCTAACGAAGATGAGTTGAAACAGATATTATTAGACTTATTAAATGAGAAACCCATGAATTTAAAGGAGTTACATAGTATGTTATCCGGAATTGCTAGTGAAGATAAGATAAGAAGAGCGTTAGCTGATCTAGTGGAAAAAGGTAAAATTAATCTATTAGAAGACGGGAAATACGTTAAATTAGGTGCTGAATAAAAATCTATATGGACATTTTTGATACTCCTTATTGCAAAGCGTAGCTTGTTGAGTTACTAAAACTCTGCTTATTGCTTTACAATATGCGATGAATCCTTTCTCGCTCTTTATGAGCTGGTAATTTTCACACGCACTATCAATTACATTTTCTAAAACGTTTATTTTGGGATAAAACTTAATTTCCTGTTCTATACTCTTATCCTCATCATATTTCTCTAATCCTTCCTTAGATTCGTCTAAAAAATATCTGCAAGCTCTAAAATTCCCGAAGCATCTCGAACTCGAGACTACGACATCAGTAGGTTTCTCCAGAGCAGGAGATGTGCAATATCCATTTTTGTAATATTTACAAATGTTATGTTTCTGCAACTTCCCTCACAATCACGTGAACACCTGTAACGTCTTCTTCCTCATTATCAGTCCACTGAGGCAAATGAAGCCTAGTTATCACTACGTTTTCATCCTTTAATAATTCCTTAAGTGATGAACTAACTTCATCAATTTTTGGATTTCCACTATAATCCTCTACTATTAAAATTTCTACTCTCTTCCTCATAACTATATGCTAATTTCAAGTAAATATTAAAAGGTTAAAGGCATAAAACGAGTTGTGGATCTAATAGGAGAAGCTAAGATTGAGATAGCTAAGTTCGTAAGTAAACAACTAAACGTGGATATGAGTGAAGTTTTAAAAAATATTACCTATCCTCCCAGAGAGGACTTTGGAGACCTATCAATACCACTCCCATCAATAATAAAAGGCAATATAAAAGAGAAGGCTAAAATACTAGAAGGTTATGCTGGAGATCTAATAAGCTCTACTAATGTGGTAAATATTTATCTAAATTCTACTCTAAACGTGAAGAATCTGTTCATTAAACTTTTCACTAATTTTGACGAAGAGTATGGATTTGAGAAAATAGATAAAAAGAAGAGAATAATTGTAGAGCATACTAGTGCTAATCCAATCCATCCACTACACATAGGACACCTAAGAAATACAATATTGGGTGATTCCCTGAGTAGAGCTTTGAAGTTTAGAGGACATGAGGTTAACGTTAGGTTTTACGTTAATGACACTGGGAGACAAGTTGCGGTATTGATTCTTGGTTTGAAATTATTAGGCTTTCCTGAACCAGACCCTAACTTAAAGAAGGATCTCTGGTTGGGCTTGATATACGCAATGACTAATGTTATTATAGAGATAAAGAAGCTTAGAGAAGAAATAAAAAAAGTTTCAGAAGTTGAGTACAAGGAGAAGATTAGACAGTTAGACGAAATGGTTACTGTAGCAAATGAGTTAAGAAATAGAAACCAAGCATTATTTGATAAGTTAATAGATGAGATAAATAAGATAGACGACGTTGAAACAGAAATTGGTAAAATCATTAAAGAATATGAGAAAGGTGAGACAGAGCTAAAGAGTATCATTAGGAAATATGTCAAGGTAGCTCTAGATGGCTTTATGGAAACTCTTAGTAAGCTTAATATAAGCTTTGATAACTTCGATTTTGAAAGTGATTTATTATGGGAGAACAAGGTAAATGAAGTTTTAGATAAACTAATCGTTTTGCCTTCTAGGATAAATTATAAGGGAGTTCCAGCAATAGATTTACAAAACTCTCTGGACAGTGATGTTAGAGAAAGGCTGAGAATACCTAAAGGTCTAGAAATACCTCCTTTAGTGCTAACTAGGTCAGATGGTACTACTCTTTACACCGTTAGGGATATTGCGTATAGTTTGTATAAGTTTAATCAATTTAATGCAGATATCGTAATAAACGTGATAGCAGAAGAACAATATATTCCCCAGATTCAGTTGAGAGGTGCTCTTCACCTTTTAGGGTATTCAAATCTAGCTGAAAATTTAGTCCACTACTCTTATGGCATGGTTAACATTCAAGGATTTAGATTAAGTGGTAGATTGGGTAGAATCTTAACCATAGACGAGATATATGAGAGACTATTAGATATAGTTAAAATGAAGCTTAAGGAAAAGGGAGGGGTAATGGATAACGCAGATGAGATAGCTAATGCTGCACTGAGGTATGCTATATTATCAGTCTCTGCGAATAAACCATTATCTTTTGATTTGAATAGAATAGTTAATTTTGAACAGAATAGTGGTCCTTATTTACAATATACATACGCTAGGGCTTTCAATATTTTGCAAAAGTCGACTGATACACTTTCAATAGATAAAGTAGATTTCACTGACATAATTGATGAGAAGAGAAAAATTCTTGTTCATATTGTTAAGTTTCCCGAAGTGTTTAAGAAATCTGTTGACGAGATGAGATTGGAGGACCTAGTTTCGTTCTTAAGAGAATTGGCTGATACGTTTAATAGCTGGTATGATAAGGAAAGAGTTCTGCAAGAGAATAATTTAGGCAGAAGAATAGCAAGACTATATTTAGTTAAAGGCGTTGCTACAGTACTAAAGAATGGGCTAAAAGTTTTAGGAATAAAAGTATTAAGTAGAATGTGAGGACCCGTAGCTCAGCTAGGATAGAGCGAGGGCCTTCGGAGCCCTAGGTCCCGGGTTCAAGTCCCGGCGGGTCCGCACATTTGTAATTATTTAAAAGTTTTTCTCATTAAGCAACTAGTTAAAGTTGAACATCGCAGTAAAAATTAGCGTAAATAAAAGATCATTTCAAGATTTCTAGAGTCTTTAACTCAACTCCTAATTTTCTCGTGCTATTGGTACATTGATGTTTTCATATTTTTGTGATTTTTATTTAAGGTATGAGGATTTTTGTGATTAATTATTTATATGTATTATCTCAGTAACGATCGAAAAGTGTTATTCTGCCCCTAAATTAAATATCGGTAATTATATTTTATTTCCATTAGTATTTCGTTTTTGATTATTTAGCTGCTTTAGCTGGCATCTTGTTTGCCTCTCATATTCTATCAAGACTTAGCTAATTTATTAAAACTTTTAAAATATCGGTATTTATCTATATTGATAAATAAATTAGAAATAAGAATAAAGGAAATATAATTTTTACTCAAATATATGATTGAGCTTACTATTTACTGCGAGTGTTCATGGTAATACCAAGAATAAAAAGAAAGAAAAATATATCCTCGCTTTCAATATTATATAATTGACTTCTAATGGAGAAGCTAATATACGCTACGTCATTGCGTAAGGTCAAGGTAGTGAAGAGAAATGGTAAGCTTGATGAATTTAGGCTAGAGAAGATACTATCTAAATTGACTATATCAGATGATGTTGTAGACGGTATTATAAAGGATATTCAGAATGCTATTAAGGATAATAGCATTGATACTAGGACAATAGCTGATATAGTGGAAAGGAATCTGATAGAAAACTCATTAAAATATCCAGAGCTAATGGAATTAGCAAAGAGATATGTTTTAGCTAGAATTTATAATCATGTTTACGGTAAGGGAAACTGGTCAAAATTTGATGAAAAAGATCTTCTTCTCTCCTATAATGCCTTGAAGGTTTTAGAGGCTAGATACCTACTAAAGGATCCCAATACTCTTAGATATATTGAAACTCCACAGATGTTGTTCAGGAGGGTCGCCAGATTTTTAGCGAGTGTGGAAGGTAAGATTTATAAGAAAAGTGAAGTTGAGGTAAAGAATCTAGAGGAGAAGTTCTATGATATCATAAGTAATTTGAAGTTCATGCCAAATTCTCCTACATTAATGAATAGTGACACAAGACTAGGGATTCTTTCAGCTTGTTTCGTAATACCAGTAAAAGATGCAATGACTACTCCTCAAGGTGACGGGATTTATGATGCTTTGAGGGCAACAGCTTTAGTTCATCAACAAGGAGGAGGGACTGGATTTGATTTCTCTGAGCTAAGACCGAAAGGGGATGTAGTGGCTTCGACTGCAGGCGTAGCATCTGGACCGGTATCATTTATGAAAGTTTTCGATGCATCAACCGATGTTATTAAGCAGGGGGGTAAAAGAAGAGGAGCTAATATGGGAGTTATGCATGTATGGCATGCTGATATTAATGATTTTATAAAGGCTAAGACTGGTGAGCTTAAGGACGTTCAATTACAGAACTTTAACATCTCTGTAGGGGTTTATGACTATTTCATGGAAGCAGTGGAAAGAGGAGAAAGTGTGCCTTTGATTAATCCTAGGAAGACTAAGATCGTGGGAACAGATCACGATTATTATATCACTAAAGCTAGAGGTTATATGAATGAGGAGTGGATTCAAGACGTCATATTAGGTGAGCTAGAAGAGAAAGGAGGAAGTGTGTATCTAGACGATTCGAAGATTATTACTATTGATGAAGCTCTTGTTATTGCGGAAAAAGAGGGAGCTATAACTAAGTACGTCAATGCTAAGTCGTTATTTGACGAAATTGTAAAAGGTGCGTGGGACAGTGGTGATCCTGGTTTACTATTTATTGATACTATTAATAGGAGACATCCAGTTTGGTATTTAGGTAAGATAAATGCTACTAATCCATGTGGAGAAGAGCCTTTGTTGCCATGGGAGAGTTGTAATCTAGGTTCAATTAACTTGGAGAAGTTTGTAATAGAGAGAGACGGAAAGGCTGCAATTGATTGGAATGGTTTAGCTGAGACTATTCAATATGCGGTAAGATTTCTTGACAACGTGATTGATGCAAACCGCTATCCATTAAAGCAGATTGAGGAGGCTACAAAGAGGACTAGAAAGGTTGGATTAGGTGTTATGGGATTAGCTAGGATGTTTATCAAATTAGGCATACCTTATGATAGCGTAGATGCTATATACTTATCTTACCAGCTAGCTAAGTTCATATACTATTATGCACTTAAGACGTCAATTGAGATAGCTAAAGAGAAAGGTTCATTTCCAGCTTATGATCCTAAGCTATATAGGGATGTATGGGAAAGTGCACTAGAATTTAATGAAATCCTAAGAATAGTTAGGGTTAATGATAAAGTGAGTGATTATGTTAAAAAACTTACAGAGAACGTGGATAAATTAGACTTCTCCTTATTAAAGGAAGAGAGGATAAAATATGGTTTGAGGAATTCTACCGTTGTTTCTGTGGCACCTACTGGCACTATATCTATAATTGCTGGCACTTCTTCCTCTATAGAGCCATTATTTGCGTTGGCTTTCGTCAGGAATGTTGCTGTAGGAAAGTTCATAGAAATAGATCCATTATTCTTAGAATATTTAAGGAAGTACGAGCTAGATGATCCAGAAGTTATTCAGAGGATTGCGGAAACTGGGATGATAGGTGAAAATATATTCATGCCTAAATCATTGAGGAGACTATTCAGAACTGCTCATGAGGTTCAACCGATCTATCACGTCTTACATCAAGCGGTTTGGCAACAGTGGAATGATTCAGGGACTTCAAAGACTATAAACTTGAGGAGCGAGGAGCCTGTTGATACAGTTGCTAACGTTTACCTATTAGCGTGGAAATTAGGGATAAAGGGAATTACTGTATATAGAGATAAGAGTAAATCACAGCAAGTGATCTACTTTGGAGTGAAGAAAGAAAGAGAGGAGTATGAGAAGAAGAAGGGGGAAGAGGGGGGTAGTAGCAAACTAGTTCCATCCTCACTTAGATTAGAGAAAAAATTTGTGGAAGTATCAGAGACGTATGCTGGCGGATGTAAGACTTGTGAATTATAAAAAAACATTTTTATTTTTTCATTAAGATAGTATAATGTAGTGAGTATATGTCATTACAGTTACCTTGTGAAGTTTCAGTAAAAGAGATTTTGCCTGCAGTTAGGTCTATTGTAGCTGAAAAATTAGTAAAAGAGAGGAATATGTCTGAATATAAAGTAGCTAGTATAATGGGTTTAACGCCAGCTGCTGTATCTAATTACATTAAGAGTAAAAGAGGAAGCGGTTTAAGATATGTTCTAGAGAAAGACCCTAAGTTTATGAAATTATTATCAGAAGTTGTAGATAGGATTGCATCTAATAATGCTAGTTTGGCTGGTTATTATTGTATTTTATGTTCCGAGGGCAAAAAAGTTTTGAATAAAAATGGATATAATCTAGCTCCTTGCTATTATGAGAGTGTTTAAGTCATATAGCTTTTCTTTTTAGAAATATTTCTGGCAGTTTCTTTACTTCAATTGATATTTTTGCTATTCCCCATCTCCTAATAGGTATTTTTATTCTATCATATTCCGAACTTATATTTAACGGTTCAATTACTTTTGATATTCTAGCGCTTAAATATAAAGTAGCAATTACCGGTTTATCTTCAAAGTTCTCTAATATTATGTCTAAAACATTGCTTTTTTCACTAAACGAAAAATGCAATGGAACAACTGAAGCTGGTTCAAGTCGATAAAGAGATAGAGGAAAAGGTGGTTTACAATCTAGTTCTATAACCTCATTTTCCATATCCCATAAAAGTCTGTGAATTTTTGCCTCCTTTGTGCTTTTAGATTTCACTATCATTATCTTCTTATCACTTTCAGCCTTAATTTCCCCCAAATTAAATTTCAAGTTTAGTTTAGAATTACTTATTATTGAATATGATTCAGTTAATTCCAAGCTAATGGCAAAAGTTTGATTAATCGGCTTTTCATCCTTCTCTAAGTAATATGGATTAATGTAATAGAAATATGGATTTAGAAAATTAGTTTCTAACTTGACGTTATTTTCTTCTAACCTAAAATCGATTTGAGTGTTTGACGATGTTAACCCTTCGCCTATTTCTCCTTCACGCAGTAGTATTTTTCTATTTCCGTTAAAATAATATCTTTCCCAAGGGGATGGGTTAAATATGGACTTGCCTTCCTTACAAGGTATGAGATAATTAATTAGTTTTATGAAATTCTTTTCCTCTATCCTATGGAATTTCCAGGGTATAGATACCTTATTTATAGGTGTTCTTACAATTAACTTTTTTTCATTAGTACCTCCTTCGGTATTCACTATGGATAGATCTGGTCCTACGATCGTTGCATTGTACCTCCACTCAACCTTTTTTGCATCCAATAAATTTAATATCTGAGGCAATTGTTCAAGATGTAAAAGCTCGTCTTCTAATTTAATTACTTGACTTTCAAGTTTTCCAGATGGATAATCAGAGGCTACCTTTAATATATCATCGATTTTCATAAGCGGTCAAGCTCATCATTTTTATCCGACAAATGCCTTCTCTTCATTTCACTTATCAGTCCGAGGGTAATTCTTCATCCTATTAAATCCTTTAATTTTGCCTTAATTAACTCTAGCACTAACTTACCGTCTGCTCTTCCTTTAACTCTACTCATAACTTTTGACATAACAATATTTATCGCTTTCTCTTTTCTTTTATTTATCTCATCTATGTTAGATTTTATTGCATCTTCAACAATCTTCTCTAATTCTTCTACGGGAATTATTTCATATTTCTTCATCACTTCAGATAGACTTACTGAACTTTTGCTACTGGTATATTCCAATAGTATTTCCTGAATTGAGTCCTTACTTATTCTATTTTCATAAATTCCCTTAACTATTTCCTCAATATCCTCCTCGCTGATCTTAGAGATATCTCCGCCCTTTGATTTAACGTATTTCAGCGTATTAGTAATTAGTGTTGCTATTATTGATGGCTGAACTCTTTCTGAATATTTTGAGACTAACTCTTCAAATAAATCTAGTTTTGGATCTCTTAGAATTTCTTTAGCTAGCTCCTCACTTAATCCTAATTTAACGTACTTTTTCAGTTTAACTTCTGGTGGTTCTGGAACTAATTTTTTTGCCTCTTCAAGTAATTCCTCATCTACTCTTCTTGGCGGAATATCAGTTTCTGGGTACATTCTTGCTGAGCCAGGTTGTGGTCTTAAGAATTTAGTATTACCATCTTCTAAGGCACCTCTAGTCTCCTTAGGAACGCCATTCAAAGCTTGAATTACTCTATCTCTAATTGTCTCTATGGCCCTTTCTAACTTCTCCTTAGGTCCGGTTATAATTATAAATCCATCATCTTCTGACACGTTTAATGCCCTTTTTACCTCATTTACTTCCTCAGCGGTTATTCCGTAGTTTGGTAATTCATCAGAGTGCATCAATCCCCCTAGTGCAGCTAACGCTCTAACGTAATCAGCTAATTCTGTTCCAAACCTTCTCTTAGGGGATAACTCCCAACCTAATATCCCTTTAAACTTCGGTAATCTTAATCCATAAATCAATTCTCCCTTATCTAAGGCATTTTTAATTATTTTACTTTTAGTATTTTTAAATAATTCACTTAGATCTTTTACTTGCATATAAGATAATATTAGATCTTTAGTTACACCTCTTTTCTCGAGCTCTTCCTTTATTTTCAAGAGATTGAACTGCCTCATTGCTTCATTTTTTATTATTAATGGAATCAATTCAAGTCTTTGAACTCCCTTTATCTCTATCTTAACTCCTCCTTTAATTGACACGTTTAAGTCTTGTCTAATAGTACCTATTCCTCTTTTTACTCTTCCAGTCATTCTGAGCAATTGGCCTATTTTTAAAGCTACTCTTTCCGCTTGTTCTGGTGTTTTTATATCTGGACCAGTTGATATTTCTATTAGCGGAACTCCTAATCTGTCAAGAGAGTATGTGACTTCATTATTGTTTTCTTCTACCTTTCTAGCTGCGTCTTCCTCAAGAGCTATTGTCTGTATTGTCACGTTTTCCTCTTCAAGTTTACCTCCTATGGCTACTATAGCAGTTCTCTGAAATCCTGTGGTATTAGATCCATCAATTACGATTTTTCTCATCACGTAAACTTCGTCAACAATTTTGCTTTTTAGGGCTAATGCTATTGCCAAGGTTGTCTTCAATGCTTCATCATTTATAGGGTGAGGAGGTTCTTCGTCTGCCTCAACATTACAGCTCGAGTTTGATGATAATCTGTAAATATATTTCCTACCCCTTTTCCACTCAAATAATGCAGCTATATCCACTTCTCCTAGTTCGCTTATTGATGGCCTTAAATACCTTTCTAAGACTCCTTTATATTCCTCATCTAAATTAGTTTTACAATTACAAAATAATTTGTTTTGAGTATTTAGTTGCTGATGTATCTCTAAACCTACTTTTAATCCTATTTTTTCATAATCTATCTCACTCATGAGACCACCTAGGGTATAGATCCATCGTATGTCTGGGATTAATTTCTCCAACTAGATTTGTTCTCATAATCTTTCCTATGCTTTCTACGTCTTGATAATGTGCTAGTGTCCACATGAGTTTAACTAACGCTACTTCTGGTAGCATATCTTCTAACGGCACAACTCCAGCATCCAATAATTGCCTACCAGTAGTATAAACGTTCATGTTAACTCTTCCAAATAAACATTGAGTGGTCATCCCAATAAATATTCCATCTTTTACAGCCTTTCTGAAGAGTTCCACGTAATCCGAAGAAGTATGACCTAATCCAGTTCCAGCTATTATTATTCCTCTCACTTTTGAGTAAGAGATGAGCGAATCTATTATCTCAGTTCTTAAGCCTGGATAGTAGTATAATAAAAATGCTCTATCATCAAATTTAGCATCTAATATAGTCTCATCCTTCTTTTCTATATAATCCTTCCTAAGCATCTCTACTCTTTTCTCTCTCCAAAAAACTTTAGCTAGTGGTTTATCATTTATTGATTGAAATGCATCACGTCTGCTACTATGCATTTTTCTAACTTTAACTCCCCTGTGTGCCAGTGTATATGTGTCTGAGCTTTCACCGTGCATGTTTATTACAACTTCGCCGAATGGAGCGTTCTTTGCTAGTAAGATAGATGATAGCAGGTTTATCGACGAATCGCTGCTTGGTCTATCACTACTTCTTTGGGAACCTACTAATACCACTGGTCCCTTCAATGATTGTAAGGAGAAAGCTAATGCAGATGCAGTGTAACTCATAGTATCAGTTCCATGAGCGATTACAACTCCTTTGTTGCCTGAATCAAAGGCTTCCTTGGTTTTCTCTGCTATTTTTACCCAATATTCTGGTTTCATATTCTCACTAAGAATCGAGAATAATATTTCTGCATCAATACTCGTTATATCTGAAATTTCTGGCAAAAATTGTAAGATTTCCTCAGTCTTTAATGCTGGTCTCACTGCTCCAGTCTCATACTCTACCTTGCTTACAATTGTTCCTCCAGTACTAATTATCTTTATCTCACTACTCTTCTTTTCATTAATGTGTATTTCCTCAGCTACTTGTTTTCCAGTTCTTAACTTATTTAATAATTTTATTTCGCTTATATTGTCTAAAGATAAACCTATATTATAACCATTATCCATCTTTATTACTATTATTTTTTCATCTTTTGAATAACTAGGCATTAGGATACCTTCTATCCTTATACCCTTACTTATAATTTCTAATAAGTCTCCGATATCTGCATTAATGTTCTTCAATAGTTCATAAGCTTTTCCTCTATATCCTTCTAACATTTAAGAAAAGATAGATAAGTTTAAACAAAAAAATTTGTTATCTAGCAACTGCACGCTCTTCTGGTTTAGCCTTTAATATTCTCTTCTCATATTCTTTCTTGTTTCTTACTCTTGGTACTTCTTTATGTTTCTCCTTCGGCTGAATTTTAGGTGTTTGACTTCTTACTTTTCCAGCTTTTGTTAACGATCCGTGGGATGGCATATAGAGATCAAAATATAAATAACACATTTAAACTTAAAAATTTGCCAGATAGGTTTTGTAGTGATAAGTGATGAAAATATATTTGATTGAACACGTAATTGGATCCTTTGCTTACGATCAAGATGGTAAACTAATAGACAGTGTAATTAACCAGAGGGAATTGGGTAAGCTAACCGAAGAGCTGATAAATAATGAAAAGGGAGTCCCATTCTCTTCAACAATTGAGCTACTGAAAAAACTAAAGATAGATGAAGTTGTAACGGAAAATGAAGCTGAGATTCCGAAATTACAAGAGCTTGGATATAAGGCAATATATGAACCTCATAATAAAGTATCAAGAATATTTAGAGATAATGTACAGAAGATTGCAGTAGAGAGTAAGTTTGCTAAGGATGAAGAAGATTATTATAATTTTCTCTATGAGTTATCATTAGAATATACAAGGAGGAAGTTGAGATCAGCCTCGCAAAGAAGGGATCTTTTGGCGATTCAGGCAGTAAGAGCAATAGACGATATTGATAAGACTATAAATCTGTTCTCAGAAAGGTTAAGGGAATGGTATAGTATTCATTTCCCAGAATTAGATAAATTAATAGAGGACCATCGAGAATATGCTAGTATAGTTTCTAAGTTTGGTGATAGAAATAGTATAAATAAAGAGGATTTGAGCGAAATAGTTTCAAATGATACCAAAATAAATAGGATTATTGACGCTGCTAAGAAAAGTATAGGTGCTGATATCTCAGAAGACGATTTAACATCTATGAGGATGATATCAGATACTATAATTCAGTTATATGACATAAGAAAGAATTTGACTAATTATTTAGAAAGTGTTATGAAAGAAGTAGCACCTAATGTTACAGCTATAGTTGGACCAACGCTAGGTGCTAGATTATTAAGTTTAGCTGGTAGTTTAGAGGAATTGGCTAAAATGCCAGCAAGTACTATTCAAGTTTTAGGGGCAGAAAAAGCGTTATTTAGAGCGTTAAGAGGTGGAGGTAGACCTCCTAAACATGGTGTTATATTCCAATACCCAGCGATACACACTTCTCCCAGATGGCAAAGAGGCAAGATAGCTAGAGCGTTAGCAGCTAAATTAGCTATAGCTGCCAGAGTTGACGCTTTTAGTGGTAGATTTATTGGCGATCAGTTAAATGAACAATTGAAAAAGCGGATTGAAGAAATTAAAGAGAAATACGCTCAACCTCCACCAAGAAAACCACAACAGCAACCTCAAAAGCCTAAAAGAGAGGAAAAAGGTAAAAAAGGTGGAAAGAGAAAGAATAAGAGGAAGTGAAGTTAGATGTCGGAAGTAATTAAGGTTAGACCGATAGAGAACCTTGAGAACGTATATGAATGCGAATTTAACGATAATACTACTAAACTGTGTACTAAGAATTTAGCTCCAGGGTATAATGTTTATGGAGAAAGATTAATCAAGTATGAGGGAGTGGAATATAGGGAGTGGAACGCGTTTAGAAGCAAGCTAGCGGGTGCTATCTTGAAGGGTTTAAAGTATAATCCTATTAAGAAGGATGAAAAAGTGTTGTATTTAGGCGCAGCTTCTGGTACCACGGTCAGCCACGTTTCTGATATTGTTGAGCTTCGAGGAAAGGTGTATAGTGTAGAGTTTTCGCCTAGGGTTGTGAGAGAATTATTACTTGTAGCCCAAAAGAGGCCTAATGTGTTTCCAATATTAGCTGATGCTAGATTTCCACAAAACTATAGGACAATAGTAGAAGACGTTAACGTAATTTATGTGGATATAGCTCAGCCAGATCAGACAGATATTGCAATTTACAACGCTCAATTCTTCTTAAAGAAAGACGGTTATATGTTTTTGGTTATAAAGGCTAGAAGCATTGATGTAACTAAAGATCCTAAAGAGATTTATAAATCTGAAGTAGAGAAAATGGAGAACGCTGGATTTGAGACTATCCAAATCATAAACTTAGATCCTTATGATAGGGATCATGCAATTGTTTTAAGTAGGTATAAAGGGTAGGATTTTGATAGATAAGATATTTGAAATTGGACTTAAAGATTTATTCTCCTCTACGCCTGCAGAATATATTACGTTAAAAGAGGCATTGGAGGGAAAGCGTGTCATTAAATTGAATAATGGTTTTTATCATGAATTAAAGGAAGATGAGATTGATAATCTTTCAAAAAGAGTTCCAATATATCTTTGGTCATTAGTTAAGATTCCTTTATTGTTTACTAAGTCCACTGAGCTAGGTGAATTTCATATTAACGGCGGGGAATGGGAAAGGAAATTAGTTTCAGTTTTATTGCATAAAGAGATAGGCAATGTAATATTAACTACTGATGTAGAAAGACTATTAAAGGAGTATCCTTCATTAATATTTATAATTTTGAGTCCTACACTATTTATGGAATCAGAATCAAGTGAGATGTAAAAAATGAATACAAAGATTATCGATGAAATATTGGATACGCTTGAATTAAAAAAGTACAGTTACACTTTAATTAAATACCCAGAACATAGTAGGAAATCAGTTGACTTAATAATAAATTCGAGAGAACCGGCAATAGTTAAGTTTTCAGCAAATGAAAAAGTTAGTAAAGACGAGATAGCTGATCTAAAAAAGTTAGCTGTTTCGAGCAATAAAGCATCTTTGATAATCACTAATGAGGAACAAGATGATATAGTATCAATTAAGGCTGATAACGTTTTCGCAATATCTCCCGAAGGTCTTATGAGAGTACTGAACGGCGAGAAAATCTTCTTATATAGGACTAGGGGAGGTATATTTATAAAAATAAGACATGATGTGTTGAAGACTAGAAGAGAGATGATAGGATATAGTATAGGCGATTTGGCTAAGCTTCTGGGAGTTTCCAGAAAGGCTATATACGATTATGAAAGAGGAGATTCTGATGTTTCCTTAGAAATAGCGGAGAGATTAATAGATTTGTTTGGAGATGAAATAATAGGAGATATAATAAGAGATTCAGTAAAAGTTAAAAGAGACCTAGAAGAAGAGGATGAAGTTTCTGATACCTCGGTAGAGAATTTTAAAGTCAAGTTAATACATATTCTAAAAGAAGAAGGATTAAAGGTACTTTCTCTTAAACTTACTGCTGTAGATTTAATAGTCAAACCTTCCGGTGATAAAAACGAGAAATATATGATTGTGATAGAAGGCAAGGATTACGCTAAATCGTTAAAGAAGTTTAATGAAGCTAAGAAAATTGCCTCATATACCAACTCAGAGCTATTAGTCGTTTCAAGAAGTTCAAGAGTCATGAGAGAGTGTGAAAGTTTAGGATATAAAACTTATGAGGAGAATAGTATACACTCTTTAATAGATGAAATTAAAGGAGATAGTGGAGGGAAAAGCTAAAATACTCATACCAGATCCTTCTGAATATACAAAAGAAGGTAAATTTGATCCATCTTGGGCTCCCGTATTCTATAATCCTAAAATGGTACTTAATAGAGATATAAGTGTAATAGTTGTAAGTACACTAAGGCCAAAGATAGTAGTAGATACTTTGAGCGCTACAGGTATAAGGGGCATAAGATATTTTCTAGAATCTTGGAGAAGTGAGAATTTAATATTCAACGATAAGAATACAGAAGCTGTAAATCTGATCAAACAAAACCTGAAGCTCAATGGAATTGATGATAACGTAACTAAAGTGTATAACAGAGATGCTAACTCACTACTTTATGAAATAAAGGCTGATTATGTGGATATAGATCCTTTTGGAACTCCAGCTCCATTTATATTATCCTCAATAAATGCTACCATAAGGAAAGGAGTGGTAGCAATTACAGCTACTGATCTATCAGCATTAACTGGTTCTTCCGTTTTATCTGCTAGGAGAAAATATGATGTTATTAACTCAAAACTATCGTCGTCGAAAGAATTGGGAATAAGAGTTTTAATAGGCAAAGTTATAAGAGAAGCATCCATAATGGAGAAGACTGTATATCCTCTATTCTCTTTTTATTCTGACTACTATTATCGATTATTTCTTAGGGTCGATAAAGGTGCTAAGAAAGCAGACAAGGCTATTCAAACTCTTAAATATTTTGGAGAATGCCAGAAATGCGGTTTCCAACAATTCTTAGACGAAAGATGTAATAAGATCAAATGCCCTAGATGTGGAGGAGAGATGACTGTAATAGGTCCACTATATTATGGTTCTATCAATGATAAAGAGTTCATTCAAATGATTGAAAGTTCTATGGAAAAGTTCGAATATGTTAGTACGTTTAGTAAGTTAGAAAAGCTTGTCAGTGTCATTAAGGATGAGTGTATTTACGATTCTGTGTATTATAAACTTGACAAGATTGCTTCTAAGAATAAGATTAAAAATATACCACAAATTAATAAAATTCTAGAATGTTTAGGCGATGGAGTTAGAACTCATTTTGATTCAGTTGGAATTAAAACTAATAAAGAATATGAAGAAGTAATTAATTGTATGAAAAAGTTAAGCAGCTAATCTATCTAATATCCAATTGGATAATTTCCCACATGACTGAGGACTAACGTGAGCCCCATTTCCACATTTAGTTAAGCTTTTACAATTGAGGCAAGGAATATCTTGTATACTTTCTAATTTAATGTATATATTTAAGTCATAAGTATTATTTATTGGGAACAGTTTAACTACGTTTTTACCGTTTTCTTTTACAGCTTTTTTAGCAATAAGTTTCTTTTCGACGAGTTTTTTAACAATTATACTAACTTCCCTAATTGGTATACCCATACTTTTCGCAAGTTCTTGTTGAGAAATCCCTTTTTCTCCCATTTCCCTTATTTTTTTATGAATTAACTCCTCATAATTTATTGAATCTGTATCCATCTGTTACACCCGTGTTGGCTAAATATTATATATGTATGCCACACTTATTTACTTTACTGTTTTTATCTAACGTTAAGCTAAGGTACTAAAAATTGATAAGTTTTTAGTTCTTCTTGTCAAACTAAGAATAATTATACAATATAGTTAGATACAATATATTAGGTTTAATCTAAACTGAAAATTAAAATCTAAAGCATTACTGTAATGTCAAAACTATCTATTATTTCCTTATATCTGTTTCTTATAGTTACTTCTGTTATGTCTAAAGCCTCAGCTACTTCCTTTTGTGTTTTCTTAATGTCCATTAAAGCAGAGATGAGATATACAGATGCTGCGCTAAGGGATAGATAACCTTTTCCGCTCGTTAGTCCTTGTTTGTACATATAGTCTACAAGCTCTGATGCCTTTGTTCCTATTATTGGAGGTAATCTCAGTCTATCAATTATCTTTGGTATATACTCAGTTGGTCTCAATTTAGGTCTAAACTCTGGTATCGATTTTGCTGCGCTTTGAACTCTTTCTAAAGCCTTCCATAATTCGCTAGATGAAATTGAGTACCTTGATTTGAACTCTTGTAAGTGTCTAGGTATGTTATTTACTTGACATGAATAGTATAATGACGCTATCACTAGGACGTACTGATCTATCCTTTTAGTTAATCCATTCTCTACCATTTTCCTTAATATCAGTGACGCTGTTTCTTTGACGTGTTCAGGCAGTTCTAGCTTTGCACTTTCATCATTTAGTATTGATAGTAATGTTACTAATTTTTTGTCTTTTTGAGATACTCTGATCTTATTTTGAATTCTTTGCATTTTAATTGTTTTTATTCTGTCTTTAGCTCTCCCGAAACCGATTATAGTATGAAACCCCCAATCGTGAACCTTCGGAGTTGATGGGCTCCCGACTCTTTCTCTCTCATTTCTATCCTTAGAATTATACGCTCTCCAATCTGGTCCTAAATCTATTATGTTCTCCTCTATCACGTATCCGCAATTAGTGCAAACTAATATACCTTCCTTATGATCTTGTGTTATTACATTTTCTAATCCACAATTGGGACATTTCATCTCTTTCTCCTCCTTTGCTTAAAACTGACAAATATTTTACCAAGGTGAGAAATTTCGTAATTAATATTTACTAAAGCATATGGTTGTTCAACGTTTCCTATTACGTCTAAAATCCTCCCTATTTCTGCTCCATTTGAATCGTATGCAATTTTTCCTATTATATTAATATCTACATAATTAATATCTTTTCTTAGTTTAATTAGAGCCTTATTTTTAAGTATAGGTTTGATAAATTCTCCAATCTCCGTAAGGTTGTTTTTCATCACAGAGATAAATTAGACAAATAAACGTATATTAATAATTGATTATAATACCAATTGCGAATTCTGATATGTTAAACGTTGATTTTTGTGGTTTCAATTTTAAAAATGTGTCATAGTTCACGGTTATTATGTCGGAAATAGTTATTTAAATGTTTGCAACATTATTGTAAGCAAGCATGTCTTCAGAAACTGCTGAAGATGAAGCATATTTATATCAAAAATTGGCTGAGGTAAGAGACCTCATAAATAAGCTTAATCAAGATAAGTTAGATCTGATCGAGAAAATAAAGAGGCTAAGGGAGAAGAGAGCAGAGAAAATAAAGAGGCTAAAAGAGCTAAGGGAACAAGTAAATAATCTTAGGCAGGAGTATAAGATGAAATTAGAGGAGTTTAATCAGTTAAAGGAAAAGAAAAAACATCTTATTGAAATTATACAACAGATAAGGAAGGAATTCGAAGAGGTTAAAAATATCTCTTCTCAGAACCTTCGTAATCCCAATGCTATAGAGAAGAAGATAAAGGAATTAGAGTGGAAGCTTCAGACTGATGAGAGGATTACTTTAGAAGATGAAAAGAGGATAGTTCAACAGATAGCCGAGCTTGAAAAAAAGTTACAGATTGCTAAGAAGTTCCTAAAAGTGAAGGAGAAGGAAGCTGAGAATAGAGCTGAATTACTAGCAAAAAGAGTGGAATTAAGTAGTATAAGTGATAGAATTAAGACTCTCCTTAATGAAATAGGAGAGAAGAGGAAGCTTATCAGTTCTTTATCTCAGGAGAGAAAAAGACTAATAGAGGAAGTTAATTCTATAAATAAAGAAATAGAGGAGATTTCTAACCAAATAGAAGATATAAAGGCTAAGATAACCCAGGCTAGAAATGAACGTGATAAATTAAATCAACAACTGAAGAGCATGAAAGAGGGACTCTTACCTAAGTTACCTAATAAGGAGATTCTAGAGAAGAAGAAGAAAGAAGCTGAAGAGAAGCTTAAACAGAAGAAGAGATTATCGTTTGAAGAATTTTATATACTTTACGGGGAAATAGATAATACAGATGGTAAGGACAATAGTGATTTACATTGATATAGATGATGATATAGGAGAATTAGGTTTCTCTACTCCAGTTATAGGAGAAGAGAAATGTAAGGTCGTAATAGATAAAGCATCTACTATGATTCCTACTGATTCGGATTTTAATTCCATGGTAGTGGCTTATAATGTATATAAAAGCCTGAAAAATAAAGGTGAAGATGCAGAGATAGTTTTTATAACTGGCTCTAAGCAAGGTGGTTTGGAGGCTCAAATTGAATTTTCTAGAAAATTAGACGAAATAATCTCCGAGCTTATGCCTCAGAATGCAGTGGTCGTTTACGATAGCCCTGAAGATGCTAGTGTTATACCAATAATTCAATCTAGACTTAAGATCTTAGCTACTCAGCAGGTTATAGTAGAGCAATACAGGGGGGTTGAAGAGACTTATGCATTACTAAGTAAGTATATAAAGAAGGCATTAACTGAAGAACGTTATGCAAGAATCTTCCTAGGAGTACCCGGTGTAATATTAGCATTAGCTGGAATATTGTCAGCATTAAATCTCTCCGTTTATATAGAACCTGCTGTTTTGATTATTTTAGGAGCAGCTATGGTATTAAAAGGCTTGAAAATTGATGAAGCGATAGAGAATTGGTGGGAAAATTCTACCATAATGGTAATTAGTGCCACTATTTCTATAGTAGGAATTTTAATAGGCTTTATAAATCTATATTTTCAATTACAATTTAACAAGTTTTCCCTCCCAGTGATTGAGGCAGCATTCATAATACTGCAACTATTACCTTACGTAACATTTTCTGCTATAGTCTTATTTGGAGGTAAGGCTATTTCTAAGGCTTTAGAAAGAGATATTAAAGTATGGCATGATATAATTAGGATCATAAATATAATATTTATATATTTTGTATTGTTTAAAGTAATTAACAGCATAATAAATGATAAGTATTACTTAATTACACAGTCTCTTTATACGCTCATAATAGCATCAATTGGAATAATATCGGTATATATAACGCTTAATACGTTAGAAAGACACGGAATTTTAGAAAGAGTTATAAAAAATAATTAGTTATTTTATCTCTAACTTCAATGGGCAAATTATCCAGTTTAACTATTTCTACGTTTCTTGGTCTATATTTCGTAACGAATCTGGTTAAAACATATCTATCTGGTGAGTTCTCATCTCTGCTCTTAAGCACTCTAACCTTCAAGTATTTATTTCCTAGGTCTACATAAATATACTTTCCATGCTTTAGCATCGTATTGCACCAATTTTTATGTGAATTATTCCCTTATATTATTTATGGAGTATCTTCTAATAGATGCAGGTGGTACGTCAACTAAAGTATATTTTTATGATGGAAAAGAAATAAGTAAAGAACATAGGTTCCCTCCAGCGAGCGTAGCAACAGTAGGTATTCATAATTCCGTTTCACGACTTACTAATATAATATCTTCATTTAATAGAAAATTTGATGGAATTGCCATCTCATTGGCAGGCATAGATACCAATACTATAGCCAGACAAGTTAAAGGAATTCTATACAGGAACTTATCAGATTATTCAGACAAAGTAATAATAGAACATGATGCCCATGTAGTTCTATTATCTAATGCTCCAACTGGCTGTATAGTTATCTCTGGAACTGGAAGCATAGTTTATGGATATGATGGGAAGAAGAAGATAATAAAAGGAGATAGAGGTTGGTTAGTAGGTGATATCTGCTCAGGATTCTGGTTAGGTAGAGAGTTCCTAAGATACGTTCTGAACGAATTTCAAGGACTATCACGTAGAAGTTTAATTCCTTACTCTAACTTCAAAAATGAGGAGGAGTTGGTCAGATTTCTGTACGAGAACTCTTGTGATCAGGCAAAAATAGCTAATTTTTCAAATAATCTACTAAAAGCTGTAGAGAATAATAATAGAAAGGCTATCAATATACTAAGTAGTTGTATATCATCACTGTCTAGTATTGTTAGAGTAGTTTGTAATTCTGTTCATTCAAACACTGTATATTATTTCGGCGGGATGTTTAATTCAGAAATTTATACTTCATTCTTCACTAGAGAAGTTGAAAAAAGAGGTATAAAGGGGGTTAAGAGCAAAAATGTAGTAAACGGTTTAATTAACCTACTAAAGCTCTAATTCTTCTTCCTCTACCGGTTTTATACAGTCAAGTTCACTTAATCTGTCGAAGATTCTTTTTACAGCCTTGGATACTTCGTCTTCTCTCTTAGCCCCTGTAATTACCATCTTACCGCTACTGAATATTAATAGAACAACTCTGGGTTCATCCATTCTGAATATTAAACCGGGGAATTGTTCTGGTTCATACATATTGTTCTCTAGCAAATAGGCAGCTTTATCTAGGTTTACGTGAACATGTAAGTTAGCTGAGGCTACGATATTTTGTATTTGTATCTTAGGCTTACCTATAATTTTTATACCATATTTCTTGAGAGTTTTTATAATTCTTTTTACAGCTTTTATTAACTCCTCTGTACTCTTGGCTCCAGTAACTACCATTTTCCCTGACTTAAATATTAACGCAGTTACTTTAGGTTGTTCAAGTCTGAAAATTAATCCAGGAAATTGATCCGGATCGTATTCTATATTTGGAATGCTTCTTTCCATGGCGTATAGGTCTAGATTTTGTTCCAATGTCACCGTGGCTACAATATTTTCAATATTGACGATAGGCTTATAGCTAGGCGATGAGTTTGAGATATGGAATCACCTTAAAAACTTTTTTATTCTAAACTTATAAATCCCTCTTTTAAATAAGTATGTTCTTGAGAAGCCCTAATTCAGGGAATTCCATTATGCCTTCTCCTTCTATTATTACGTAAGGTTTTGCTTTTTCTAATATCCCGTGCTCTTTTACCAAATTACTTAAATAATTAGAATGTATTAGTGATATATCATTTCCAGCTTGATAAATCCCAATCGCTGGTAAAACTAGGATTTTAGAATTGACTTTTTCTTTTATTGGCATCACTAAGAAGGACTGAAACTTTCTAGCAAAGCCTAACTTATCTCTAATAGATATTCTAGGATGTTCATGACCTATAATATACGTAGTTTCCTCCCTTGGTTCTATCTGCTTATGACCATGTGTGATAAAGATTTCTCCTAAATCTATATCTTCAACTAAGTCAACATTATCAAACTTCTCTGTGATAAGGCTTATGTAATTATCATGATTACCTTTGACTATTCTCACATTAATTTCATTTTCCTTTAAATAAGTTAGAATTTCAGTTAATTCATCTCTCTCTTGTCTAGTTAGCCTTTCGAATGTATGCTTAAAATCTCCATTTATTATAAGGTTTCTCGCTTTAAACGTAGATATCGCTCTATTTAGAATATTCAAAAATCTCTTCTTCTGTATTCTAGGTATATATATTCCCTTCTTTGCCATTTCTTCTTCATAACCTATATGAATGTCTGACATTACTATACTGTTAATTCCTTTAATGTATATTACCGGTAAATCTTCTGCTATATAAACATCTTTAACTATCTCTAACACTAATGTTAAATGGATTATGGCATATATTATTTTTTATGGGAGTGTTGAATTTAGTTGGTTTAGGTCTAGCCAAGAAGTTTATTACGAAAAGTGCAGTGGATGCTCTATTGAATTCTGATTTTATATTTTTCGATAGATATACTTCTAAGTCTTGTGATATAAATACAGATTCATTGAAAGAGATACTAAACGGCAAAGATGTCATTGAGGCTAATAGAGATTTATTAGAAAATAATTCCAAAATCATGCTTAATTACTTAGATAATAATTATAAAGTAAGTATCGCAACAATAGGAGACGCTTTAATAGCCACTACTCATGTATCTTTAGCTTTAGATGCGAGGAAGAGGGGTCATATAGTTAATGTTATACCCGCAGTATCAGTTCATTGCTATATTGTATCTAAGTCATTCTTATCTTCATATAAGTTTGGGAAATCGGTTACAGTGACATTTCCGTACGATAATTTCATAGATTATGGTCCTTATCATGTTATTAGGGATAATAAAGAACGTGGACTACATACAATTATTTACCTTGATTTAAAAGATGGTAAAGCTATGACAGCAAATGATGCATTAAATATATTGTTATCGATGGAGGATAAACATAGGATGAACGTGATATCTAAGTCAAATATTGTTATTGTAGGTGCTAGATTAGGATGTGAAAACGAAAAAGTTATAGCGATGACGGTGGAAGAGGCCCTTAATTATGATTTTGGCGATACTCCTCATATTATAATAATCCCGGGGACTCTTCATTATATGGAGGCTGATGCTATAAAATGGATGCTAATGACTTGAGAACTCGTATAGAAAAATATATCAAGGGTATGGAAGAAAGATTAAAGAATATAAATATTAATGACGAAAAATATTCTAAGGTAATAGAGTTAGCTAAGCTTTATACTGAAGATTCCAAATATTATTTGGGGAAAGGTGATTATATTACTGCTTTAGTTGATATAGTATACGCTGAAGGTCTTTTTGACTCAATTAACATTATTAACGAAAAGGAGTTCAAATCAGATGTTTCCAAGAAAGTTTTTGTAGCTGGAACTTTTGATATAGTTCATCCTGGACATATTGAATTTTTGAAAGAGGCATCTAAGTATGGGAGGGTCTATGTGGTGGTAGCTAGGGATTCTAATTCCGAGAGAATTAAAGGTAGGAAGCCAATAAATGATGAAAATGTTAGATTAGAAGTGATAAAAAGTATAAGGTATGTTTATGACGCAATATTAGGTGATAAGGAAGATTTCTTAAAAAGCGTTGAAAGAGTAAACCCTGATATAATCTTCTTAGGACCTGATCAAAACGTAGATGAGAAGAAGTTATCAGAAGAGCTTAAGAAAAGAGGTCTTTCTCCGGAGATAATAAGGTTAAGAGAAAGAATTAAGAAATGGAACCACTCAAGTACTACAGATATTATAAACGAGATTAAAAAAAGATATTGTAATTCATAAATAATAGGTTAGACATATGCTTCTATTACTATTTCGTCGCCATCTTTAAGATTAAGTTTCTCTCTAAGATAATACGGTGATATTATTTCAACTACACTTTTTGGATGTGTAGTCCTTTGTGGGATAACTACCGCTGCTGGTTTTAGAGAATTTACGGATGCAGGATATAATTTGACTGCCCCTAACACTCTATCCTTGTATTTATATTCTGGTACCAGTAATGGAGGAGATGATTCAAGCATTAATCTGTTTTCTATAGACTGCCTGTCATAAATTACTACGTTTAACGTTCCGGGATATGGTTCGAAGCCAAGTAATTTACTTATCTGAGTTTTATAATATTCCATCGATAGAAATATTCTTCCTTCCCCTAATCCCGAAATGATTTTACCTTTGATTTGTATGGTATGCAATGTTAATATCGCTTCTTTTAAATCACTTAAGCAAGAATTTAAGATCTTTTCTCCCTCTTCACTAAGCCGAATTATTTCTCCTTCTTTAGAAATTATCCTAACTATTAATTTATCTTCTTCCAATTCCCTAAGTTTTCTCGAGACAGTTTGCTGAGAAAGGTTTAATATCCTTGCTAATTCAGACTGCGTAATGTAGGATTTTTGCTTCGAAAAGGCTAATATTTTGGCTAAAATACAAACGTTTGACTCATCTTTTCAAGTTGATCCCTCAGTACATCCTAGTTCTGCTTCCTTATATTCTCCGTTTATATCATCTTCTATGTCAACGGTTCTCCAATCCCATCTTTCATTCCATGCGTTTCCTATCTTAATTGGCTCATCTAACTTACTTAATAACACTATTCTACTAGGTACGTGTTCTGAAAGTATTTTATAGCCAGTATAGTTTGAGAGAAGTTTTGCAAATTCTCTTATCTCATTATGTCTAGGCATCGCATCCTTACTTAACCTATACGTGGAAGGTCCAACATGCATATAAGCTTTAACTTCAATATAGGTTGGCATAGCTATTTGGAAAAGTTTTGCAAACTCTTTAGCGTCTTCATCACTCATATTATACCCCTTTATCATTGTAAGCCTAATCACAGTTGGAGAACTAAAACTTGGCAGTATCTCTAGGGTTTTCATCAACAATTGCCAAGAATTAGCTACGACTGGCCTATTTATCATTTTATGCTTGATCTCATTTGGAGCTTGTAGAGATACGAAAAGCTGAGTAGGTTCTTCCTCAAGGCTAGCTAAGATATCTGGTCTTATTCCGCTTGTCACTAAAAATGTAGTTAGTCCTCTCTTATGGTATTCCCTAATTAACTCACCTAATTTCTCATATAAAGTTGGCTCTCCAGTCAAGCTGATTGCTACGTGAGCCGGTTTCATCGCATCTTTAACTTTTTCTAGCTTAACACCTTCCCTCCCAAAATAACCAGAAACTGCCCTCTTATGTTCCTCAATACTTCTCTCAACTATGTATTCCGGATCATCATATGCTGGCATTTTAGTATCGTCCCATTCTAATCCTATATCCTCTGGTTCTAGTCTCCAACAATGGATACACCTAAACCAGCACCATGCAGCTGTAGGTGTCATTTGTACACATCTGTGACTTTCTATCCCGTAAAACTTTCCCTTATAGCAGGACCTATTCGTTACTAGTGATTCATGAGTCCAATGGCATTTTTTATATGCACTATGCGTCCCGACTATGTGGTATTTCTCTTTCTTCAACTCCTTGTAAATTTCGCTTAGGGTGTCAATTCTAATATTGCTTTGCATTGCTAATATCAGTTTACTTAACCATGTTAAGATTAAAAATTTAAGCACTTATAGTCGCGGTTAAGTCATATAGTTTTGTTACGTTCTTCTCTATATAAGACGCTATCTCAATTATCTCTAAATCAGATAAATATTTTCCCATAATTTGCAACCCTATAGGTAGGTTATTGTAGAATCCAGCTGGCATCGATAATGCCGGTATGGCCGATAAATTAGCTATCACTGTATTAATATCCATAGCATACATTTTCACTGGGTCATTTATTACCTCACCTATCTTTGGAGGGAGGATGGGCATTGTAGGCGATATTAAAATGTCATATTTTTCAAAAAGACTATCAATACTCTTTTTGATTAAATTTCTTACTTTTAAAGCTTTAATATAAAATTCCTCATAATAACCCGCACTAAGTATGAAACTACCTAACAATATTCTTCTCTTGACCTCGAGGCCAAATCCCTCACCTCTATTTTTAGCATAGACTTCTTTCCATGTACCTTCCATATACTTACTAAATCCATACCTTACACCATCATATCTAGCTAAATTAGAACTAGCCTCTGACATTGCTATAATGTAGTACGCTGGCAAGGCGTATTCAGCATAACCAAGCTTAGTATCCTCTACTATAGCGCCTTCATCACTCATTTTGTTTAAAATATCTTTTATGGCTGAGACAATAACCTTATCAGAAGCTTCTACAATATCACTTAGCACACCTATTTTCAGTTTTTTGATGTTCTTTTCATCAAAAGTATTTAAAGGATTAAACTCTATGGTAGTAGAATCTTTATCATCTGGCCCGGCTATTATAGAATAGAGTATTCCTAAATCTTCAGCGTTTTTAGCCATAGGCCCTATCTGTTCCAGGCTGTTCGCATAAGCCACTAAACCGTACCTACTGACTGTTCCATATGAAGGCTTTAAGCCAAAACTAGCTGTATAAGCTGCAGGTGCTCTTATAGATCCTCCCGTATCGCTTCCTAATGCTAAATCGACGTAGCCAGCAGCCAGTGCCGCCCCACTTCCTCCAGATGATCCGCCGGGGGTTCTATCTAAATCCCATGGATTCCTTGTTGGTCCAAAATAACTTGTCTCTGTTGTTGATCCCATAGCAAATTCATCCATGTTAGTTTTGCCTATTATTACTGCACCTTCCATTTTTAGTCTCTCTACTACTGTTGCATCATAAGGGGGTATGTAGTCTTCTAACATCTTTGAAGCACAGGTAGTTCTGATGCCCTTAGTAGATATATTGTCCTTTATAGCTATTAATATTCCAGATAGT
Organism: Sulfolobus sp. A20; assembly: GCF_001719125.1. Lineage (NCBI taxonomy): Archaea > Thermoproteati > Thermoproteota > Thermoprotei > Sulfolobales > Sulfolobaceae > Saccharolobus > Saccharolobus sp. A20. The sequence continues at coordinate 336,560 of NZ_CP017006.1, read as the reverse complement.
CTCCCATTATTATTCTTTAATTTTTCTTTTACTTCGTACAAAACTTCATCTTTGTTTCTAATAGTTATGAATGCATTAACCTTTTTCTCTAGCCTGTAAATTTTTTCAAATGTTTTTTCAACATATTCAGTAGGATCTAAATTACCGCTTCTTAGACTGTTTACTAGGTCTTTAATCATTCTAATCACCATACGTTTTTGGACCAACGATATATCCTTTTTCCTTTCTCTTTACATTGCTCAGAGCGTCATCATTGCTTAAAGGTTCTCTAGGCACATCTTTTCTTAATTTACCTTGAGAAAGGGGATGGAACAATGGTTCAACATTGCTTAAGTCTAGCTCATTAATTTTGTCAAAAAAATTCAGTATTGATTGTATACTCTCCTTTATTATTTTCTCTTCATCTGATGTTAGTTGAATTAAAGATAAATCTTCTAAATGTTTAATTAGCTTATCATTAACTTCTATCTTCATCTTTATAACACATAGAGAGTCATAGCTTATATTATTCACTCTATCCTAAAATCCATAGTATTCTGCTAATAGACAGTTTTATATCATTATCAGTGTTTTGTTAAAAAATCAATTAGCACACCTAATATATTAAGATATATTTCTGAGTATGGAAAAATTTACGTCTAGATACTCTTACTTGTTCGTGAATGATTGTAAATATTTTTAACTTTTTCTCTCTTATTTGACAAATTTAAATTAACGTTTAGATAAATATTATATAAAAACGATTAATACAAATATAATTCGATTTCGGCTGTTAACTGTTAAATTGTAATTCGTAGTTATTAGAATCTAACTAAAAGAGCTAAACTACGTGATTTATCTTCCCGTGTTGGTTCTAGTTATAGCGTAGATGATATAAATTGGGTTCTAAATATATGTTAAGTGTGAATATTGATACTCTCATAAAAAGTTTACCCTGGTACGGGTTGAGAGAAGCCTTAGAATATGGTATTTCAGAGGCGGAGACACTTGGTAAAGATCTTTTAGGTCTCACTTTAGATAATGGAGATGGATTAATATTGTATATTAATCCTTATAATGCAAATATATACCAAATATTCATGATGAGTAAAGCAAAATATAATTTGAGATTGATAGGTAATTTCACTAGATTCGATGGTAATACCTTTTTTATTTACGAAATAGATAATCCTTCAGAGCTTATAAATACATTTGGTGCAAATGTTAGGGTTGAGTACGTTGAAGTGATTAAGGATGTACTCGAGGACTTTCTACATCAAGCAATGGATAGATGAAGAGGATTTTAAAAGATTGTTATTGTTTTCTCGTTATTTGGGAAGAGATACTAATGGATCTCAATTCATGATTGATTTAGAAAGGGCTAAGAGAAATAGGATAAAACTTGATGATATTGTGGAAACATTGGAAAGTTTGAATGTAAAACTTTCACAAGAAGATTTAAATAAATTAAAAGATAATTTAATTGATGCTAGATTTGAAATAGTCGGGGATAAAATAGTATTAAAGCCATATGTATATTTAGCCGATATTTTAAAAAATTTTGTAGTAAAGTATGACAAAGCTAATAAGAGGTTTATTATAAGACCTATGGACTATTTCGATATTCTAAAAAAATTGAAAGAGAATGGATTAGAAGTGATGGGATTAAATCTGGCATTCCAAGATTTTGATATTGAATTCACCGGTAATTTAAGGTATTATCAAGAAGAAGCAATCAAAAGTTGGGTTGAGAATAACTATCGGGGAGTAATAGCACTGCCTACTGGAGCGGGAAAAACTATTATAGGCGTTAAAGCCTTAGAGTTAGTTAGAAAAAATTCAATTATAGTTACATTTACTAAGGAGCAGATGTTTCAATGGCGAGAAGCTATAATTAGGTTTACTAAAAATAGGCCAGAAATAGGCTTATATTATTCTGAGGAGAAAAAGATAAGACCGATCACTATTACTACGTATCACACGGCTTATAGACACATTTCTGAATTGAAGGATAAATTCTATTTACTTATAATCGATGAGGCACATCATTTACCTGCGGATAAGTTTAAAGTCATCGCTGAAAATATCGTAGCACCTGCTAGAATGGGTTTATCAGCTACTCCCTACAGAGATGATGGAAAACATGAAGAATTATTTAAGATAATAGGTGGAGTAGTTTACTTCAAGTCAACTTACGAGTTAGTGAAGCAAGGGTATTTAGCTTCGTATGACATAATTCAAAGAAAAGTGAAGTTAACCATTGATGAGAGGAAAAAATATCTAGATTTATTAAATAAGTTTAAGAAACTGTCTAATGGCAGGAAAGTTAGCGAATTAATTACTCTGGCTAAGCAAGGTAACGGAACTGCGATAGAGGCAATGAAAATTTATAATGAAATTAAGAAAGTAGTTAACTTTGCTTCAGGAAAAATTAAGGAATTGGAAGAAATACTTAAAAATGAAAAGGGAAAAATATTAATATTTACGCAGTACGTCGACCAGGCGGAAGAGATTGCGAAGAAGTTCAATACGTTACTGTTAACTGGAAAGATGAGTAAGGAAGAGAGAAAAAGAGTTTTGAATACTTTTAAGAATATGAGCAGTGGAATTTTAGTATTAACCACTGTAGGGGATGAAGGAATAGATATACCAGATGCTAACGTAGGGATAATTGTTACTGGTACGGGTTCAAGGAGGCAATTCATTCAAAGACTAGGGAGGATATTACGACCTTATGATGGTAAACGAGCTAAGTTATATGAGATAATCGTTAGTGGAACTTCAGAAGAGTATCAAGCAAGGAGAAGGAAGGAGACTGAAATTTTGAGCTTTGATCAATCAGATGAACTGGATGACATGTAGTACAATAAGGAGTAACCAAATAATCTAAACAGAATATCTTCATCGCCTAATAGTCTTATTCCGATGTATACTAAACCATTCCTTATACCAACTATGGGTATTTTATTTACATTTATTATTGGAACACCTTCCGCTTTTATAATCTTAGCCTTTCTCAACTTTTGCCCCAGAAGGCTCTTAAGTGTATACGCTGAGGCTACTTGGGGCTCTAAAATTTCAATGTCATTAAACTCAATATCCTCTTTCGGGTCTAAATAAATCACTTTATTAATAAGCTCATCATCAATTCTTATTCCTTCTACCCATGTTAAGGTTCTTATTATGTGTTTACATTTTTCACTTATTAACGAAAGTGGAGGAAAAGTAAGTATTCTTCCATCGATATTTAACGTTGCTGGCTGTGTAACTATTATATCTCCTTTTGCTATATTTTTTACTTCATTAGGTCTGCAAATTCTGCTATTCTCATCAACGTAAGTCATATAAACTAACCTATGTTAAACATATATTAAAGATGAATGCACTTGTAAGGTCTGATCTCTGATGAGTAACCAGGCTAATGAGGTAGTATAGATGAGATGGTTAAAGAAGAGAGAGGTCATAATCTATTTCCTACTATTTAAGAAATTCAAATATGATAAGTTTAACCTCGGCGAAGCTTTAGACGTTTTAAAGCCTTATTTTTCAAAGAAAGTATCTTATAATAGTATAAGTTACATGAGTAAAATAGGTTTAATAACTAAGTTAGGTAGTTTCGAGTATAAGCTAAATCCTTTTGAGGACTTTGTTCTGATTTTTTTAGGCAAGAGTTATCTAGATAGGAGACTTACTCTTCGTCGTAAAACTCAATAGTAATTTTTACTTTAACCTCCTTTTTAGAAAGCGGTGGTATTTTATCACCGAAATCTACTCCTACGCTTATCGGATTCCCCATTGAGTCAGTGAATTTAACATCAGCTACATAATGTATTTCTTGTCTTTGATTTAGCATGTTCATTAGCTCAGAATAAATTCTTGATAAAGCCATTTGCAATGCTAAGGGACTCGAAAAATCCTCTGGTCTTAACTGTATTGCTTTAAAGTTTCCCATAAGCTCTCCTATTTTTGCTTTTCCTTCGAATTCTACTTTAACATTAGGCTGTGCCATATAATAATATACTACGAATGCCTTATTAAAAGTAGTGGATGGCAAAAGAAAGATCTAAAAAATTATATTATCGTTACTTTTTCCTTATTGCTATTTCGATTGTAGAAACTCTTGATTGTTTGCCATCTTGGCTTGTTACTACTTGGCTGCCAATTCTTATTTCCTTAATTTCGATCTTGTCTGGTAAGAATCTGTTCCTTACTATCTCTACTGTATCAACAGCTTTACTAATAGCTCTTCCTCTAGCTTTTATTACTATTTCGCTAACACCTTGGTTTAGCAGAGTTAAAGCTGCTAATACATAATTCATTACTGGTTTCTTTCCTATTAACACTACATTACTTGGAGTTGGAGTTGCGCTGCTCATCTTTTCCACCTATTTGGTCTCAAATACACATTAATATGAAGCTAAAAAAGTTAACCGAAAATAGTAACACTCTGATAACTATTTTAAAAGATCTTACCAGTCTAATTATTCTTTTAGCTATGATTAATATAAAGTATCTTAACGCTTGTCCTAACTGTGGTAATGAAATATCCTCCAGCAGATTAATCAAAGGACTACCTTGTGATAATTGTTTGCAAGATGTTAACCATATTGATATACAAGATCAATTAACAAAAATAAAAACCATATATGAAATATTAATTAATAATGGAAAAATTATAAACTATTGGAGTTTATACTATAATGTTTCACTATACGAAAAGGTATTTGAGTATTTTAGGAGAAAAACGGGCTATCAGCCTTGGTCACTACAGAAATTATGGTTAAAGAGGCTCGTAGATAATCAAAGTTTTACATTGTCAGCCCCAACGGGGTTAGGAAAAACCACGACATTAATGGTATATTCAACATACTTAAATGAAGACGTAGTTTACATTGTACCTACTAAATCATTAGTGGATCAGGTATGCGAAAGACTAAGAAAATTAGGGGGAGAGGTTTCATGTGGTAAAGTTGAAGATCATAAGTTAAATGTAATTACTGTAAGCTACTTGAATAAGAACTCCGATACTATCACTGTTAAGCCTAAACTAGTTATTATAGATGATGCCGATGCAGTAGTGAAAAGCGGTAAAACTACAGATAGACTAGTTTCGTTGCTTGGCGTACCAAGAGAAGTGTACAATAGTGCGATCCAGCTGACTAGACTAAAACAAAAGTTTCTACTTAATAGCGATAATGATGAGATTAAGGAGAGAATAAGGGATTTAGAACTAAAGATAGCAAGTTTTAATGAAAAAATATCTCAATTGGTTGTAGCAAGCGCGACTATAAGACCCAAAGGCATAAAACAGAAAGCATTACGATTGTTAACTGGATTCGAACCGGCTTCTGTTCAACTCTATGCCAGAAATATCATAGATTCATATGAGGAAAATCTGGATTTATCGATTATCCAAAAATTGGGAAGCGGCGGTTTAATTCTAGTTTCCAAAGAATTAGGAAGAGATATGATGAAGAAAATAAAGGATGAAATACAAGAATTTGGTTTAGAGACAAAGCTAGCGATAAGTGGTAGGAGGTTCTTGGATGAGTTCTCTAGTGGTAAAGTAGATGTCTTAATCGGTTCAGCTTCATATTATGGTGTAGCTGTAAGGGGGATTGATGAACCTAAGAAATTAAAGTATGTGGTATTTTATGGAGTTCCTAAGACAAGAATTAAGTTATATAACGCCATATCTAATCCATTTACCCTACTTAGAGTAGCTAAGGTTTTAGGACTCGATGTGTCAAGGATACAGAATGATGTTCTATTTCTTAACTATTCTGAGGCACAGCTTATAAGATACTCTATACTGAATAATGAAGATATAAATAATGAGAAATTACAAAGAATTAAGAGTAATCTATTAGAATATATATCGTTAATAAAAGATAAATTAAAAGATATAAATAGTAGTACAATAATATCTGATAATTTTGTAATAAGTTATGAAAATTCAAGTTATTATATGACCTATCCTGATGTTATAACTTATCTTCAAGGTTCGGGGAGATCAAGTAGACTATATAACGGTGGTCTCACTTTAGGTCTATCAATTGTTTTAATTGATAATAAATTAATATTTGAAATTTTGAAGAGAAGGTTACAAAGGATGTTACCTGAGATAGCATTTAAGGAATTATCAGAATTGAATCTAGATATGGTTAAGCAGCAGTTAGATTCTTCAAGAAGAGACGAAGGAGAGAGGACGCAATTTAGTATAACTACTGGATTGCTGGTTGTAGAATCTCCGACGAAAGCTAGGACAATTGCTAAATTGTTTGGAAGACCGTCAATTAAACTATATAATCGTATTCCCGTCTATGAGACGATTATAGTAGATGGTAAAAACATATACGTAATGAATATTGTAGCTACTAAAGGTCATATAACCGATTTAACTACTGATAAATTAGGCTATTACGGAGTAAAGGTAGATGATAGTGATATAATACCTTATTATGTACCTTTATCACGCTGTTTAGATTGCAATAAGATTTTCTCCTCAACTAATTATGACAAATGTCCATATTGTGGATCAGAGAACGTTTATTCTTCAAAAGCTATTATCGACTTGCTCAGGCATTTTTCACTATTTGTTGAAAAAATTTATATAGCCAGTGATCCGGATGCAGAAGGCGAAAAGATAGCTTTTGATGTGTCTTCACTGATTTCTCCGTATAACTCTGAAGTATATAGGGTTAAGTATCATGAGATAACTAAGAACGCTATTCTTAATGCGTTAAGGAATCCTCAAAAGGTGGACGTAAATCTGGTAATGAGCCAAGTTGCTAGAAGAGTAGAAGATAGATGGATAGGGTTTGAGCTGAGTAAAATACTAAAGAATAAGTTTAACGACTTTAATCAAGGGGCGGGCAGAGTTCAAACGCCGGTCCTAGGTTGGATAGTTAACAGAACTATGAATTACAAGAGTAATCTAGGTTACATCGTTTATATAGATATCAATGGCTATATTATTAAAAAATATTTTAAGGATAGAAAATCTGCTGAAGAGTATTTGAAAAGTGTAGAAAAAATTAGTATAGAGAAGGTCAATGAACAAAAGATCCTTCTATCTCCATTACCCCCATTTACCACTGACAGTTTACTGATAGAGGCTAACTCGAGATTTAAGTTTACCGCCAATTTAACTATGAAGATCGCTCAAGAACTGTTCGAGGCTGGTTTAATAACATATCATAGAACTGATAGTACTCATATATCTTCAGTGGGAGTAGCTATTGCTAAAGAGTACTTAGAAAAGCACGGATTATCCTTAGATTTCATACCTAGAAATTGGAGCTCTGATGAGGAAGGGGCACATGAAGGAATAAGACCTACCAGAGCAATCGACGTTAATGAGTTGGTTCAAGAAATCGAGGAAAACCCCTTTAGATATCCAATAAGGTTTACCAAATATCATTTCATGCTGTATGATCTAATATTTAGGCGATTTATAGCTAGTCAGATGAAGCACTCTATTGGAATTAAGACTAAATATAAAATTATAATGAATGAAAATGATTATATTGAAGCAGAACTTATATCCAGTACTATTGGTGGTTTTGCAAAAATATATGATATAAAAACGCATAACTTGCCAATAGGTGAAATAAACCCAAGAATAACGCTAAGCAGAGGGTCTAGTGAGCAATTGCCTACGTATTCCGATATAATATCGTTAATGAAATCCAAGGGTATAGGAAGACCTAGCACATACGCTAAGACTATCGAGAACTTATTAAGGCACGGATATGTTATCTCTAGCAAGAAAAGATCCTATCTGATAGCAACCCGAAGAGGAATTAATGTTTATCAGTACCTCAGCTCTAAATTCCCTCATCTCATATCAGAGGAGCGTACTTCAAAGCTGATGAGTATACTAGACGATATATCATTAGGCAGAATCAATGCTTCTAATGTGCTAATTGATGTTTATAGTGAGATATTATCTTCAGTAAACTCTCTTAAGCTTGAGCAAGATGTATGAGATTCTTCTCCTATCTTTAACTTCACTTCCAGTCTCTACTCCTAATAATTGTACTCCCTCTCCTAATCTATCCTTTAATGTATTGTAAATGTCGACTGCCTTTGAAATTTCTTTACCTACTCCCTTAAGTTTGATTTCATTCAGACCTTGATTGAACATTACTATTATATCTAAAACATGGTCTTCTACACTTTTAGATCTTCTAACTATTACTTCATTTATTTTCTCTGACATTTTATTCTCACGAGACCAAAATAGGTTTATAAAAATAAATCTAACCCATATTATAAGTTATGATAAGAAAGGTAGTTTTTCTTATTCTATTATCAGTAACACGGGCCTTTATCACAGATCAAATGGAAGGGCTTCATCACTCATTTCTAAAAGTAATTACTAGGAGTATTTTAAGTTTTGTAGATATGCTACTGCGTTTAACATTAAGTATATTATTATATCCTTCTTAACGTTATAATATTTTTGGTAAACTTGATATGAAGTATCTATAGCTTCTTTAATCTTAATCTCATCCACGTCATTGAATGGTATTTTTCTTAATATCTCGTCTGAACTATTCAACAAATCTTTTGGCTTAAATAATATTTCTATCTGATTATCACCAGATCTTAGTGTAGCCAAGAATATTTCATTTAAGTTTAAAGGTGCAAATGACGAATAATATTCTTCTGAATTAACTATATTAACAAAATCCTCATATAAACACCATCTAGTTTCCCTGCAATCAACGTCAATAAAGTAAGTAACTCTGTACTTGTTTCCGCTTTTTCTCATTTGTTTAAGCTTATTCTCAAGGCTCTTATTAGGAATGCCTAAAACTTCAGCTAATTCATTAATCGTATATGCTCCACCTTTTAACGCGTGATATATGGTTACGTTTAGGTCAAGTAGCCACGGCCTTATCTGAACATGTGATGAAACAGCATTTGCAAATGGAGTTGGTTTATCTATGTAAACAATTTTTATCTCGCCTCTTTTGACCTTATCAATAAACTTTAACGTTCTTCTAATGTTAAAGTATTTATTTAGCGTTTGCCTTAGCGCCTCCTTGATAAGGAATTTATCTTCCTTTATATCAATTTTTGAAATTTTTCCAAAACTTGCTCCAATCTCTTTTAATGTCGCTATAAAGAAAGGTGATCTCCTTATAGATCTAACTATCATTTTCTTAATCTTATCCTCTTCTATAGTTGAAATCTCCTTAAGTAAATCCGTGGGAGAACCTCTTATCGCGAACCCATATATAGAGCTTCTAGCGTAAGCGTTTAATGTATACTTCTTTATCACCAAATATAAAAGTAAATGGGCTAAGGTGTTAGACACTTTTTCATCGATTAGGGTGCTATATATCCATTCGTTATCCCTTTTTTCCACTATTATGGTATTTTTAATTGGTATTTCAATTCCTTGCGTAGCGTAATCGTTAATTATTCTAAATAGTGCTTTCCTAGATTCCTCATCAAGGATTTCATCTATTAGAGAATTATATTTTTCAATATTATTGAATAATTTTCTTATAAATTTAACTATAATTGGTGATTTAGATGTACTTTCTCCCTTCCAAATAGGTATTTCTCCTTCTACCTCATTTGCGGGTATAACGTCTATTGTAGCTTTATTCATATTTATTTTAACTACCTTCCAGAACTTGCCACTAATTCTTATGACATCATTAGACCTAACATGCTTGAAAACATAGATTGAGTCAATTTCACCTATAGTATTTCCGTTGTATTTAAGAGAAAATGTATCATTATTATTTATCAGAGAGAAAAATTCAGCAAAGTCTTTACCCCATGCTATCTTAGAATCTTTATTAAATCTCCATATTTTAAAGAAATTTGCGCCTATTTTCAATTCATCCCCTTCTATCTTTATTATATTATTCTTTACTAAGTAGTTTATTAACTGTAAAAATTCGGAATAAGTTAGATTATTATAAGCGAAAGCTCCATGTATAATGTTATATGCTATTTGTAAGTTGATTTTTTGATATTGCAATAGCATTCCCAGTAATTCCCTTGCGACTATATCAAGGCCATTATCTATTAATGGTCTTTCAATTATTCCTCTTCTAGCTGCTTCATATAGAGCTAGACCTTCTATTACATCATAATCATAGTAACATATGATATCACCTTTAGGAGTACCTTTAACTATATGGCCACTTCTACCTAATCTCTGCAAGAAAGAAGCTACTGACGTAGGAGGCCTCAGCATTATAACTTTTTTTATATCTCCAACATGTATTCCTAACTCTAAAGTTTTTGTGCAAACTACTGCTTTAGCGTTCCCACTTCTTAGCCCATCTTCAGCCAAATTCTTTAAATCTCGAGATACAGAAGAGTGATGGACGTAAATTTCTGTGTTGCCTAACTTCTCCAGCTCTTCATGCAATCTCTCTGTTGAAAACCTAGAGTTTGTGAAAATTAAACTAGGCTTTTCTATTAATTGGTTAATCTTTTCTGCAGCCTTCTTCCATAGCATTTGGTCACTATCGACTTTATGTATGTTTATTTCGAATTTTCTAGCTTCATCTAATTTAACAATTGCAGATGGCCTCTTTGATGAGCCAAAGAGGAAATTAGCTACCTTTTCTGGATCACTAATGGTTGCGGATAAGCCTATTCGCTGGAAGTCGTATTCTATGAAGTACTTTAACCTTTCTAGCAGAACTGATAGTTGGGTTCCTCTTTTAGAACTAATTAATTCATGAACTTCATCTATTATTATCCATTTAACGTTCTTGTAGTGTTCTCTAAATCTACTAGCCCAATCTAAATCTATTTCTAATCCTTCTGGAGTAGTAACTATTATATGGGGAATCTTCTTTAATCTCTGATTTTTCTCCTTCTGAGGTACTTCACCATGTTTTCTATTTACTAGGAATCCTAATCTTGAAGACCACCATTCAATTCTATATAGTAAATCATTAATTAGAGCCTTTAGTGGCGTAATATAGATTAGACTAACTGGTTTTGCGTTTTCGCTTATCATTTTATTTAAGATAGGTAATAAGGCAGCCTCTGTTTTTCCATAACCGGTTGGAGCTATAATTAGGGTGTTTTTTCCTTCATCAATTGGTTTGAAGGACATTTCTTGAATTTTATTTAAGCCACTCCATTGTTTTTCCCTAATCAGATGCTTTAATCGCTGATCTAGTTGATCTGGCATTAATTATCACACCAAAATTGTTGGATAGCAACATTTACCGCTATTTTTAAAAATATAAAATCAACGTTCAATCTATGGATAATAAATATATCTGTAGTATTTGTGGTAGAACTTTTCCTGAAGGGCAAGGTATAAAAATTGAAATTGTAGGAGAAAAGTTATATTTTCATAGTAAGTCTTGTGCATATAAGTTTCTAAAAGAGGTAATCTTGAACTCAGATTCAGATTGTATAGGCTCATCAGTAAAGAATATACAAAGAAAATATAAAGAAATTCTTGAAGATAAGGCAAAGAAGGCGCAAAAGAAAATTTAAAAATATAAATTGACTTTAATTGGAATATCTATTTTAGATTACTAGTAAATTAAATTTCTGTATTTTTCCTCCATTATCTCCGAACATTATTAGGTATAAATTTATTTATTTTACGACGTAATTATGGATGGATCGAAATGCAGATTAACCTTGTTAGAGTTAGTCCGTATGAATGGAGGATAAATAAAGGTCATCAAGCTTGCATGAAGGTTCCAGTTACCGTATTTGCCGATGACATATTAATAGAAAAAATGAAACAAGACTTAACGTTAAATCAAGCAGTTAATGTAGCCTGCCTACCCGGCGTTCAAGAGTCTGTTTACGTACTTCCTGATGGTCATCAAGGTTACGGTTTCCCAATAGGTGGAATTGCTGCCACAGCCATTGATGAAGGTGGTGTAGTAAGTCCAGGTGGTATTGGATATGATATAAATTGTGGAGTTAGATTACTTAGAACTAACTTAGATTATAGTGATATTAAACCTAAATTAGCCGATCTCGTAGAAGAATTACATAGAAATATCCCAAGTGGAGTTGGAAGTGAAGGGAAGGTTAAATTAACTTCTCAGCAACTAGATCAAGTTTTAGCTGAAGGTGTAGCTTGGGCAGTAGATAAGGGGTTTGGTTGGAAAGAAGATATGGAACATATGGAGCAGCATGGAAGTTGGGAGATTGCTGACCCGTCAAAAGTCAGCGTCATAGCTAAACAAAGAGGGAGTAGTCAGCTGGGCACATTAGGTGCGGGAAATCATTTCCTTGAGGTTCAAGTAGTTGATAAGATATATGATGTAGAAGTTGCTAAAGCGTTAGGGATTACTCACGAAGGACAAGTAATGGTAATGGTTCACACAGGATCTAGAGGGTTAGGGCATCAAACTGCTAGTGATTATCTTCAAATAATGGAAAGAGCCATGAAGAAATACAACATACAATTGCCAGACAGAGAATTAGCTGCAGTGCCATTCGAAAGTAGGGAAGGACAAGATTATTTCCACGCTATGGCTTCAGCTGCTAATTTCGCGTGGACAAATAGACAGTTAATTACCCATTGGGCTAGAGAAAGTTTTGGCAGGGTATTTAGAACAGATCCTGAAAAATTTGACTTACATATAATATATGATGTCGCCCATAATATTGCTAAAATAGAAGAGTATGTAATTGAAGGGAAGAGGAAAAAAGTTTTAGTGCATAGGAAAGGTGCTACTAGAGCATTTCCGCCTAATAGTCCAGAAATACCAGCAGATCATAGGAATATAGGCCAAGTGGTTTTGATACCTGGTAGTATGGGTACAGCCAGTTATGTAATGGTGGGAATTCCAGAAGGAAGGAGAACATGGTTCACGGCACCTCACGGTGCTGGTAGATGGATGTCTAGGGCTGCTGCAGTTAGGAGTTATCCAGCTAACAGTGTTGTAGAGACCTTAGCGGAGAAAGGAATTGTAGTAAGAGCTGCTACAAGAAGAGTAATAGCAGAAGAAGCTCCTGGTGCATATAAAGATGTAGACAGAGTAGCTAGGACAGCACATGAAGTTAAAATAGCTAAATTAGTGATTCGTTTAAGACCAATTGGGGTAACTAAAGGATGATAAATAGAGATGAATTATTGAAGGAACCTATTGAAGACCTTAACTTAAAGGATCTGAGAAATTATGCAAATATTATTTCAGACATTTTTGAAAAAGTATATGGATTCAGCAGTGAGGGAATAATAAGAGCATCTCAAGTGCTTAAGGAAATGATGAGAGAAGCTGATCTTAGATTTTTATCATTTACAGCAAATTTAGTATCTACCGGTTTAAGAGGTTTGTTTGCTGACTTAATAAAAGAAGGATACTTTAACATTATAATAACCACTGGTGGAACCGTAGATCACGACATTGCTAGAAGCTTTGGTGGCAAGTATTATAAGGGGTCATTTGATTTTGATGATTCAGTTTTAAGGGAGTTGGAAATTCATAGACTAGGTAACGTCTTAGTTCCTTTTGAATCTTATGGAAAGGTAATAGAGGATGTTGTGAGGAAATTTATACCCGAAATAGTTAAGGATAAGAAGGAAATATCCGTTTATGAACTTCTGTGGGAGTTCGGTGAAAGGATCTCAGATTCTAACTCCATTTTAAAAGCTGCATATGATAAAAAAGTTCCAATAATTGTACCGGGGATAGTTGACGGTAGCTTTGGTACGAATCTTTTCATACAGTCGCAGTTTTATAATTTTAGAATTAATTTATTTGAGGATATGAAATTAGTTAAAGATTTGATTTTCTCTTGTAAAAAGAGCGGTGCTCTTATCATTGGAGGTGGTATTAGCAAGCATCATACAATCTGGTGGAATCAATTTAAAGATGGTTTAGATTATGCTGTATATGTCACTACAGCACAAGAGTATGATGGTAGTCTGAGCGGGGCCAAGCCTAGAGAAGCTATCTCATGGAATAAAATTAAGCCTGATGCAAAAAATGTTACAATTTATGGTGATGCTACAATAATATTACCTATTTTGTCTGCGTCTTTATTAAGCTAAACTGTTCTATATATAAGGTGTAACACTTATGTCGGCTAGTAAGGAAAAATTTACCAGCTTATCACCGGCAGAATTCTTTAAGAGGAATCCGGAATTAGCAGGATTCCCTAATACGGCTAGAGCTCTCTATCAGACTGTTAGAGAGCTAGTTGAAAATGCTTTGGATGCGACTGATGTTCATGGAATTTTGCCTAATATTAAGATAAGTATAGATTTAATTGATGCCAACACGCAAATATACAAAGTTAATGTAGCAGATAATGGTATAGGAATACCACCTCATGAGGTTCCTAACGCGTTTGGAAAAGTTCTCTACAGTTCTAAGTATGTCAATAGGCAAACCAGAGGTATGTATGGGCTAGGTGTAAAAGCTGCGGTTCTGTATAGTCAAATGCATCAAGATAGGCCAATAGAGATAGAGACTTCGCCAATTAACTCAAAAAGAATTTATGTTTTTAAACTGAAAATTGATATAAACAAAAATGAACCAATAATAGTAGAAAGAGGATCTGTAATTAATGATAAGGATTTTCATGGCACTTCAGTAGCAATATACATACCAGGGGATTGGACGAAGGCTAAGTCTAGGGTATATGAGTATATAAGGAGAACCTATTTAATAACACCTTATGCTGAGTTTATATTTAAGGATCCAGAAGGTAACGTGAATTATTTCCCTAGGCTAACTAATAAAATACCAAAACCTCCACAAGAAGTTAAACCCCATCCATACGGTGTTGATAGGGAAGAGATTAAAATAATTGCCAATAACCTAAAAAAGGACTATACAATTAAAGAATTTCTCATAAATGAATTCCAGAGTGTAGGTGAGATAACTGCTGATAAAATATTAGAGTTAGCAGGGCTAAGAGGTAATAAGAAGGTCAAGTCATTAACTGAAGAAGAGATAACTAGGTTAGTAGAGGCTTTCAAGAAATTTGAAGATCTTAGACCGCCTAGTGCTGATTCCTTGTCTGTAATAGGGAGTGATTTAATTGAGTTAGGCCTTAAGAAAATCTATAACCCCGAATTCGCAGTTGCTGTTACTAGGAGACCTAAGTCTTATCAAGGTCATCCTTTCGTTGTAGAGGTAGGGATAGCATATGGCGGAAATATTCAAGCTAGCGAAGAGCCTATCGTATTAAGATATGCTAATAAAATCCCATTGATATATGATGAGAAGTCTGATGTTATATGGAAGGTAGTAGAGGAAATGGATTGGAAAAGATACGGAATTGAGGGAGAGCAATATCAAATGGTCGTCATGGTTCATTTATGCAGCACTAAGATACCTTATAAGAGTGCTGGAAAGGAGAGTATAGCAGAAGTAGAAGATATAGAGAAAGAAATAAGGAACGCTTTGATGGAAGCAGCAAGAAAAATGAAGCAATTCTTAACTGAGAAAAGAAAGGAAGAGGAAGAGAAAAAGAAATTATTAACTTATCTTAAATATATTCCTGAAGTGAGTAGATCTTTCTCCATATTTATGTCAGATGGTAATAGGGAGGCAGCTTTAAAAATTCAAAATGAGTTGGAGAATGAGCTGTTTAAGCTTATCTCAAGGAAGCTAAATTTAATTAACATTGAAGAATATAGAAAATTGTATAGGGTAGATAGTGAATGAGCTCAGAATTAACATCAAAAGTAGATAAAGAAGCTAGAAGGAAAGCTGCTAACGTTTTAAAGGGAAGAATTTTGAATGTTTTAGAGCAAGTTAAGAAAGGAGAACCATTAGTTATGGAAATACCTATGCGAACATTATCTAATACAATTTACGATGAAAAAAGGAAGTTATTATTACTAGGTGAGAAGAAGCTTAAGCGAAATTTCCTTGACCTAAACGAAGCAAGGAGATTTATGCAAACTTTATTAATGTCCTCAATAATTTATGAAGCTCTAATTAATGATGAGTATCCAACTATACGTGATTTATACTACAGAGGTAAGCATTCACTTTTATTAAAATCTATCAATGATAACAAAATAGTATCGGAGGAGAATACGTGGGATGAGCAAAAGGAGTCAGACAGTGTAATAGCTGATATAGAAGTGTTCACTTCTCTATTGAGAGAAGAGATGTTAATATTAAGCAAAGAGAAGGGTAAAGTGGTAGGGAATTTAAGAATAAGAAGTGGTAATGATATTATAGATCTCAGCAAAACAGGTCATGGTGCGTATGCTATTGAACCTACTCCGGATTTGATAGATTTCATAGACATTGATGCAGAATTTGTTCTAGTCGTGGAGAAGGATGCGGTATTTCAACAATTGCATAGAGCAGGATTTTGGAAGCAATATAAGTCCATTTTAATAACCAGTGCCGGACAACCAGATAGGGCTACTAGAAGGTTCGTTAGAAGACTAAATGAAGAATTGAAACTCCCAGTGTATATTCTCACCGATGCTGATCCTTATGGATGGTATATATTTAGCGTATTTAGGATAGGCTCAATAACGTTATCTTATGAGAGTGAGAGACTAGCTACACCAGAAGCCAGATTTTTAGGTGTTTCCATGAGTGATATTTTCGGAAGTTCTAAGAAGAAACCATATCTTAGTGATGTTGAGAGGAGGAATTACATAATCAGAGCTAAGGATGCAGATATTAAGAGGGCTGAAGAGATTAAGAATTATCAATGGTTTAAGACTAAGGCATGGCAGGAAGAAATTAATACTTTCCTCCAAAAGAAGTCAAAATTGGAAATAGAGGCTATGGCTAGTAAGGGTCTAAAGTTCTTAGCTTTTCAGTACCTGCCAGAGAAGATAAAGAGTAGTGATTAT
Organism: Sulfolobus sp. A20; assembly: GCF_001719125.1. NCBI lineage: Archaea > Thermoproteati > Thermoproteota > Thermoprotei > Sulfolobales > Sulfolobaceae > Saccharolobus > Saccharolobus sp. A20. The sequence continues at coordinate 319,783 of NZ_CP017006.1, read as the reverse complement.
ATTAGTTAATTCAGCCGAGACAGGTTATTTCATCTTTTTGTCAAAATAGCTCTCTCATCATTATTATTCGATATAACCTAATATTTCATTAAAAGTGTTTCTCTTGCATGTGTTGCAATAGATATATATGCTTTTTTGAGAACTTATGTCAAAACTGATATTAAGTAGTCTTTCCGTATTGCAGTTTGTACACCTTACCTTCCATGGCATAGTTTAATAATGGGATCAGTATAAAATAAAATTGCTGTGAAGACCTAGCTAGGGCTGAAGTGTGATGAAGGGCCAAAGCTCGGAGCGTAAGAGTTTAAAGTTCAACTGTTTTATATCATTAAGGGTTAAAAATGAGCATAACTTACACGACAGTTGGTGAGTTAAAAGAAGGTAGTTACGTAGTAATAGATGGCGAACCTTGTAGAGTTGTCGAAATAACTAAAGCTAAGACTGGTAAACATGGCAGTGCTAAGGCTAACGTAGTTGCAATTGGTGTTTTTAGTGGCGCTAAAAAAACCTTAATGGCTCCAGTGGACCAACAAGTAGAGGTTCCAATCATAGAGAAGCACGTTGGACAAATAATTGCAGATATGGGGGACAAAATACAAATTATGGATCTAGAGTCTTATGAGACGTTCGAAATGGAGAAGCCAAATGAGGACGAACTAGCATCAAAAATAAGACCAAACGCAGAAATAGAATATTGGGAGATTATGGGAAGGAGAAAAATTGTTAGGGTCAAGTAATAATGTTAGAGAATTTAAGGGACGCGGTTAGAAAATTTCTCACTGGTTCTACACCCTATGAGAAAGCAGTAGATGAATTCATAAAGGATCTTCAAAAGGCTCTTATTTCAGCTGATGTTAATGTTAAGTTAGTTTTTTCATTAACTTCGCGGATTAAAGAAAGATTGATTAAAGAAAAACCTCCATCTATTTTAGAGAGAAAGGAGTGGTTTATATCTATAGTGTATGACGAATTATCTAAGTTATTTGGAGGAGATAAGGAGCCTTCTGTTAACCCTACAAAGAACCCCTATATAATAATGTTAGTTGGAGTTCAAGGAAGCGGAAAAACTACTACTGCCGCAAAGATAGCATATTTCTACAAGAAGAAGGGATATAAAGTGGGGTTAGTAGCTGCTGATACATATAGACCTGCTGCATTAGATCAATTAGTGCAGTTAGGCCAACAAATTAATGTTCCAGTTTATGGAGAAAGGGATAATAAAAATGCTGTTGAAATAGCTAAAAATGGTATCTCAAAGTTCAAAGATAATATGGATATAATAATAGTTGATACTGCGGGTAGACACGGGTATGGAGAAGAGAATAAGCTATTAGAAGAGATGAAAGAGATATATGAGGCTATTAAGCCAGATGATGTAATATTAGTTATAGATGCATCAATAGGGCAAAAAGCATATGATCTAGCCTCAAGATTTCATCAAGCGAGTCCAATTGGGTCAATTATAATTACTAAAATGGACGGTACTGCTAAAGGTGGTGGAGCTTTATCTGCGGTAGCTGCTACTGGAGCCACAATAAAATTTATCGGTACTGGAGAAAAAGTAGATGAGCTTGAAGTATTCAATCCAAAGAGATACGTTTCACGAATTCTTGGGATGGGAGATATAGAGACAATCCTAGATAAAATTAAGGGTATGGAAGAATATGAGAAGGTCCAGAAGAAGATGGAAGATGTCATGACAGGAAAATCTAAATTAACTTTGAAAGATGTTTATGATCAGCTGATAGCACTAAGAAAAATGGGACCATTGTCTAAGGTTCTTCAGCATATACCGGGTCTAGGCGTCATGTTACCTATGCCAGATGAAACTCAGTTAAAGATAGGTGAAGAGAAGATGAAGAAGTGGATCTCGGCACTTAATTCTATGACATACAAGGAGTTAGAGAATCCAAATATAATTGATAAATCTAGGATGAGAAGAATTGCTGAAGGTTCAGGGTTAGAGATAGAAGATGTAAAAGAGCTTTTAGAATGGTATAATAATATGAACAAGTTGCTAAAGATGGTGAAGAGAAAGAGGGGAGATTTTGAGAAGTTCTTCAAGGGAAAGATCTAGTATAATAGATACAGTTATTAAAATCTTATCCGAGTATCCATTATGTGATAACTGCTTAGGTAGGTGTTTTGCTAAATTAGGTTATGGGTTGGATAACAAGGAAAGAGGAAAAGCAATAAAGACGTTTCTTATTTTATATCTTGATCATAAAATAAAGAATCACGAAATTGAGGATCTTTCTATAGTAAAGGAGATTTCTCAGAACATGGGGGAATTATCTAAAAATTGGTTCAATTTATATTTTTCATCTGATGAATTTCAAACTAAGAAATGTTATATTTGTGCTAATAAGATTGAGGAATATAAAACAGATTTTCTGGATAAATCTCTACAGATAATTAAAAGTAAACAAAGAAAGTATGTGCTTGGGGTAGAATTAGATGAAGAAATTAAGATGAAAGAGAACGAAATAATGAATAAATTCAATCTATTTTATATGGAAAGTATTAAAAATGAAATAAAAAGGGATGTCGGGAAGAGGTTAACTCAACTTGGTTTTCCTCCGGATATCGATAATCCAGATATAGAGCTAATATATACAATTTCTACGAAAGAGGTTAAAATATTGGAGAAACACATTAAAACTCTATATGTTTATAATCGCCTAACAAGAAATTTACCTATTTCCTCGTGGTTCTCTAAAGATAAAGAGGGTTTAGATAATCTACTAGGTAAGAAAATAATATTAGCTTTTTCTGAACCATCGGATGTAAGGATAATTACAGAATATCCATTAATTATAGAAGATGAGGAAAGGGAAAAGATAAACATTAATGGTTATAATATTGTAAAAATGATGAGCGTTGGAAAGAAGGAGATTGAGAGTATTTCAAATCTGAAGCCATCAAGGAAAAAATATAGAGTGACAGTATATTCTCAAACTAACCCTCCAGATTCTTTTAAACTGTTCGATAATATTTACGATATTTTTATTGACTGCAAATCTTTTAATGAATTAAAAGAGAAATTAGATAAGATGAAACTTGAAAGTAACATGATAGTACTATCAATAGATTTGATAGATGTGGAAGGTAGGATTAATAATTTAGTAGAAACATACATTAAGTAGGATTTAAGATATAAAGTTATGAAAATAGGTCTTATCGGACTAGGTGTAATGGGATATAGAATAGGGGCAAATCTAGCTAAAGCATCTAAATTAGATTTAGTATATAATAGAACTCAACAAGTTGCGGATAAGTTCTCAAAAGATTATGGGGTAGCTAAAGCTTCTAGTATCGAAGAATTGGTGAAAAAATCTGATGTAATCCTCACCATGTTAGCTGATGATAAAGCTGTGAGCTCTGTAGTTGAGCCAATAATTCCGCTTATGAAGGGTAAAATACTTGTTGATATGAGTACTATAAGCCCTACGCTTAGTATAGAATTGGCTAAGAGAATATCTGAAAATAATGGAGTTATGTTTGATTCACCAGTAATAGGGACTTCAACGTTTGTTGAACAGAAGAAGTTAGTAGTGTTAGTAGGCGGTCCTAAGGATAAATTTGATATAGTTCATGATATACTGAAGGAGACCTCTTCGGCAGTAGTTTATATGGGTAACAATGGAATGGGTCTATATGCTAAACTTGTTAATAACTTACTATTAGCCTCCTACGTGGTAGCGATTGCTGAAGCATATAATTTTGGGTTAAAAGCTGGATTAGATCCTAAGCAAATCTCAAATATACTAACTAATTTAAGTAGTGCTAGATCACCTACTACTGAATTAAAGGCACCTAAGTTAGTTAATGAAGACTACTTAGTTCAATTTGCTACAAAACATATGAGAAAGGATCTAGAAATTATTATTAGAGAGTCTCAAAATTTGAAAGCAATTACTCCGCTTTCCTCAATTTCATTGCAGCTGTATAGAATGGCTGAAGCTTTAGGCCTCTCTGAAAAAGATTTCATATCTGTAGTAGAAGTCTTCAAAAGCCTTTCTCCCAAATAGTAAACTATGAATATAAACATTTCAGGTAAAAGGGTTCTAATTACAGCCTCCACAGAAGGTATAGGTAGGGGGGTTGCTGAAGCCTTTTTGCGTGAGGGTTGTAATGTTGTAATATCATCTAGGAGTGAACAAAAACTTAATAAGGCATTAGCGGACTTAAGGCAAATCAGTCCGTCTATATGGGGCTTCATATCAGATCTAACTGTTGAAAGTACTTTAGAAGAACTCGTTATGAAAGCAGTTGAGGTGATGAAAGGAATTGACGTGCTCGTAGTTAATTCTGGAAATCCTCCAAAAGAACCTTCTTTTTTCTTTGAAAACTCAATGCAAGATTGGGAATATTCAATAAGATTATACTTGCTTAGTGCGATAAAACTTGTAAATTTAGTTTATCCATATATGAGAGAACAAAGATGGGGTAGGATATTTTTCTTATCGTCGTGGACAGTAAAGGAACCTCAAAGATTGTTTTCTTTAGCTGATATAACTAGAGCTCCATTAATTCAAATGGCTAAGCTCCTAAGTAGAGAGCTAAGTCAATTCAATATAACAACTAATGTTATTCTGATGGGTAGCTTCGATACTGAAGGCGCTAGAAGATCGTTAAAGAAATACGCTGAAAAGGTAGGTCAACCTGTGGAAGTGGTATGGGAAAAAGAGGTTTTATCTCAAATACCTCTACGTAGATCTGGAGATATTAAGAATGAGTTAGGATCTCTGCTAATTTATCTCTCGTCAGATTATGGAAGTTATGTTAACGGTTCCTATATATTGATCGATGGTGGGATAACTAGATCAGTTTGAAAGCTAATGGAAATCTTTAATATTACCCTTGAAGGACTGAAGGTATTATACCTCACATAAGTCATGGAAAGGTTTATAAAATTAGTCCTATAACATTACTATAGATAGAATATGAGCTCAAGTAAGAAGTCTGTAAAAGTTAAGACGCCTAATGGGAAAGAGATAGAACTAGTGCCAGAGAAAGCTTGGGCTTTAGCACCAAAGGGTAGAAAAGGAGTGAAGATAGGACTTTTCAAAGATCCAGAGACTGGAAAATACTTTAGGCATAAATTACCGGACGACTATCCCATATAACTTTAAAATCACTAACTTTTTTCCCATATTGATGAACATTATTTTAAAGATAAGTGGAAAATTTTTTGATGAAGATAATGTAGATAATTTGAGATTGTTAAAGGAGAGTGTTAAAGAACTAGTAGAACAAGGCTATAGAGTAGGAGTAGTAACTGGAGGAGGAAACACTGCAAGGAGATATATAAAGTTGGGGAGAGAGATTGGCATAGGCGAGGCTTATCTTGACTTATTAGGAATATGGGCGTCTAGATTAAACGCTTATTTGGTAATGTTCACCTTGCAAGATTTGGCATACATGAAAGTTCCTCAAAGTTTAGAGGAGTTTATAGAAGCTTGGTCTCATAGTAAGGTAGTTGTTACTGGTGGCTTTCAGCCAGGGCAATCTACCGCTGCAGTAGCATCATTAGTAGCTGAGGCTTCTTCATCAAAAATTTTAGTGATGGCTACCAATGTAGACGGTGTATACGAGAAAGATCCTAGAATTTATTCTGATGTTAAACTAATACCTCGTCTAAATACAATGGATTTGAGGAAGATTTTAGAGAATTCTCAATCAGTTCAAGCTGGAACTTATGAGCTACTCGACCCACTAGCTATAAAGATAGTGGAGAGATCGAAGATAAAGGTAATAGTTATGCACTACAAAAGATTGAACAAAATAATTAATATACTGAATGGAGAGGAAATATCATCTATAATAGAACCAATGTGAGTCTCATGTCAATCTTAGAAGAAGAAGAATTTAGAAAATTAAAAGGGTATAAAGGGAAAATAAATTATAATGCTCTAGCTAGAATCTTAGATGAAATAGAGCTAGATTTGAAAAGTAGCAAGGATATTAAGACCTCTATAATCTATATTTACACTAATCATTTGGAGGAAGTTAAGAAAAATAAGGAGTTCTATGAGTTAGTAGCTGAAATATTGCAAAAGTATTATCAAAAGATAGGTATTGAGAATGTTAATCAGTTGATACTAAGCATTCTTAAATAATTCTAATTTCGAACCCCTCTTTACCGAATTTATTATATATCCTTTACTTAATCTCTTTTTCCAATGATAAAAGTTGGTATATTAGATTCAACTCTTAGAGAAGGTGAACAAACTCCTGGTGTTGTATTTAATATTGATCAAAGAGTCGAAATAGCTAAGGCTTTATCTGATTTAGGAGTTTCTATGATAGAAGCAGGACATCCTGCAGTCTCTCCAGATATTCATGAAGGGATAAAGAGAATAGTAAAAATGAAAAAAGAGGGTATAATAACATCTGAAATAGTTGGTCATAGTAGGGCGGTTAAAAGGGATATAGAAATTGCTGCTGAATTGGAGGTTGATAGGATAGCAATATTTTATGGGGTTAGTGATATTCATTTGAAAGCAAAACATAAGGCGTCTAGAGAAGAAGCGTTAAACGTTATAGCAGAGACGATAAGTTATGCTAAATCTCATGGGGTAAAGGTAAGATTTACAGCAGAAGATGGTTCTAGAACGGATCTAAACTTCTTGACGATAGTATGTAAGACGGCAAGAGACTCTGGAGCAGATAGGGTAAGCATAGCGGATACGGTAGGTATCTTATATCCTTCAAAAACTAAAGAATTATTTAGCTATCTAGCAAGAGAAGTCAAAAACTTAGAGTTTGATATACATGCTCATAACGATTTAGGACTAGCAGTAGCCAATTCGTTGGCTGCAATAGAGGGCGGGGCTACAATAATTCACACAACCGTTAACGGGTTGGGGGAAAGAGTAGGCATAACTCCCCTACAACAGATTGCAGCTGCAATAAAGTATCATTTCAATATAGAGGTAGTAAAATTAGATAAATTGCAATATGTATCTAGTATAGTCGAGAAATATAGCGGAATTCCTATGCCACCAAACTATCCAATAACTGGGGATTATGCTTTTGTGCATAAAGCTGGAGTTCACGTAGCTGGAGTTTTAAGCGATCCAAAGACGTACGAGTTTATGCCACCAGAGACTTTTGGCAGGTCAAGAGACTACACCATAGATAAATATACTGGTAAACACGCTTTAAGAGACAAATACGACAAACTAGGAGTAAAACTAAGTGAGATCGAATTAGATCAGATATTAGCTAAAATCAAATCTAATCCAACCATAAGATTTTACAGAGATGTAGACTTGTTAGAATTAGCTGAGGAAGTGACTGGGAGAGTACTAAAGCCTAGACCACCGGAACATATAGAAGCTATGATTTCAGTTAAGTGTGATTCAAACGTTTATACCACTGCAGTAACTAGACGTATATCAGTTATTCATGGTGTAAAAGAAGTTATGGAAATCTCTGGCGATTACGATATTATAGTAAAAGTGGAGGCTAGAGATTCAAACGAATTGAACCAAATAATCGAGAGTATAAGAGCAGTTAAGGGTGTTAGGTCAACTTTAACTTCTCTAGTGCTTAAAAAGATGTAAAATCTTTTAAGGCTTGAAAACTAAGATTTTTATTGCGGGGGTGCCCGAGCTGGTCAAAGGGGGCGGACTCAAGACCCTTATGTAAGAGATCCGCTGGCGAAGGCCTACGCGGGTTCAAATCCCGTCCCCCGCACCTTTATGAACATGGTATTTCTAAGTTTTTGTTACAATACCGTGTTGAAATCTGGTGTTTCAGCACATACTAACCGATTAGGCTTCCTTAGCCTATGCGTTTTTACCTCATATACATAACCCGATATTTTAACATCCATAGTTATTAGAGGATGATTTCTTAGGATTCCCACGTTTTTAATCGCCATTTCGTCAGGAGAGTTTACACCTAAATCCTGATAGAATTTAAACCATTTTATGAAATCTTCTTCTGAAGAGAGTCGAAACGCAGGTAATAAGGGGTCTAATTGAATCTCTGTGGGCTTTATTCCTTTTCCTTTAAAGTATTCAATCGCCCTCTTTTCCAGTAAACCTAAACATTCCACAATCAGTATGCGTTACTACAATTATCTCCTTAGTTCCGAAGAAATTTGTAGTTAACGTGACAGATCTTATAGCGTCATCAGTTACTATTCCACCAGCGTTTCTGAAGATATGTGTATTATCAGGCTGTATGCCTAAAGCTTGTTCTATATGAACTTTTCATCCATGCACGTTAATACCCATAATCTTCTATTATTTGGAATGCCTTTCACTCTTCTTAACGCATGGCCTTCAAGTCTCTCTAATTCCAGTTCTATATATTCAGATACCATCAATTAATAATGCCGATTACTATTGTAATATGTGTATCCTACGAAACCTTTATATTCCTAAATCAGTTTTTATATCAGATATCATAAATATTGTATTTATACTAAAATCTTTTTAATTTTTCCCATTACTTCACAGAGTTTTACTGTATCACCTACTATCTATTAACTGACTTCCTCCCTGCCCTAAAGGGTGGTGATTCCCTTAGCGCGTCTCATTGGTTCCCTTATTGATTCGGAATTACATCTCTCATGTGAGGGGCAGTCGAGAGGCTCAGAGAATCCCTCTCGTCTGCATATAGAATTGGCTTCAAGAATTTTTCCATTCCCGTCATTAAGGATTAAGCTTTCCTCACTTTTGTAATCTGCATTATCAAGAATCAGCGATGTATGAGCTCTTATCCTTATTTACTGCTATTATCATCTTAGAATATCTTATACTCGCTATATGTTGAGGTTGCCCCAGAGGTTCTTAAGGCTATATATAAATGGGCCTTATCCTAGATCTAGATAAACCCATTCTTGAAGATACATTATATTTATGATTATATCAAAAAGATAATTAAATTGCCGTTCACATGAAATTGTTGAAGAATTGAGGAGATGGGTTTCCAATTTAATATAAAATTGATTCTAGCTCATGAATAATTTTTATATTAATAATAAATGTAAAGAAATCTAAAGTGAAATTTATATTAGATTTTTGAATAACAAGATGGCTGAACTATTTAGAGGTGATTTGGTATTGGGGGATTAAGTGGGTTAAAGGTCTGAACTCCTTACTATTTCTTCTATTCTTCCATTTTCATCAGCTATTATTACTTTATCGTATAAGTCTTTACAAAACACTCCAGTTTCAACTATACCCGGTATCTTTTTAATTATTTCATTAAATTTACATAACTCTTCGGCTTTTACTACAACATCTAATATTGCGTTTCCGTTGTCGCTTATTACCGGACCAATCTTTCCAGAGCCTTCTCTATACTTAACGGCGTATCCGTTATCTTCTAAGTATTTCATAATATAATTTATACTCACGCTAATAACTTCCACTGGTACTTCATATAATTTATTCCTTTTCATTTTATTCGAATCTCCAATAAAAATTCTCTTTTGTGAAAAATAAGTGAGAAGTTTCTCCCTAAATAGTGCTCCTCCTCCACCTTTAATTAAGATTCCATCTTGCGTTATTGTATCGAAGCTATCAATATATACTTGGGGTCTTATTCCAGAGAAGAGCGTAATTACATTAAAATTGTTTTTAGACAATTCTATTTCAGTATCGATGGAGCTAGCAACGAATAATTTATCTTTCTTTAAATCCTCGTGCTTGCTCATGACTTCTATTAGCTTTCTGATAGTCTTACCTGTACCTAATCCAATTATGTTAATATCCTTCACATACTTTATACTATATTCTGTTAAAACTTCCTTTGGATCCATAGGTAGTGTATTATAAGATTTGATTTTAAAGCTAAAGGGAAAGGTTAAAAACATTAGAGTAAGAAACAGTAAATGGATTAGGTTATGCGTGCTTTCCGCAGTTATCTTGAAGTGGAGTTATTCTCATATCATCTTCATAAGAGATTATACAAATGAATTCAAAATCCTCATCATTTTCATTTATTAATTCGTGTGGAACATCAGAATTTATGAAGACGAAATCTCCGTATTTAACTTCCCTCGCATCACCGTTTGCACATACTTTACCTTTTCCTTTTAGAATTACTAGAGTTTCCGTGTATTTATGTTTATGATGGGCTATAATTCCTTTAGGCTTAATAATGAAGTGTCTTACGGCATACTTTTCGTTACCGTGCTGTCTTGTTATGAGCCATTGTATGTATGCATCTCTTGATCCTCTTACTTGTACTTCCTCTATTTTAACATCCTTAAAGTTTCCGAAATAATAATCCATATTTACTCATTATTTTCCTCTAAAACCGATTATTAACTTTTATTCATACTGATATTCTCCTAGCCCTACAAGGGCAAGGCTTATCCTCACTTTGTCAGTTCTTGCAACCATTTGCTCATCAATCACTGAGCCTGGAAGTTCATCATTTAAAAAATTAGCTAATAATTTTGATAATGATAAAATTAGTTTTTCCTTCCTCTTGCTTAGGATCCCCACCGACAATTACAACCTTTTTATAATTACCGTTTTTAGCGGTCTCAAGAGATTTTTCAACTATTTGATCTAATGTGTCAACTTTTTTATCAATTACAGCTGGAACTACAGCATAACATAATTTAAACCTCCTAGCTAGTTTATAATTAGGGCATATGCCTATGATTTCTTTTTGTGGTCTCAGCCTAGATATGCGTAGGATTGAGTTACCTGATCTACTGTAAACTAATATCGCGTCAGCCTTAGAAATTTTTGACGCATTTACTGCTGCTAATGCAATAGCATCATCTTCATTATTTAGGGGTCTTATTGCTCTATGTTTTACACTCTTTTCCACGTTGGTTATAATGTTATGTAACACTTTTACACTCTCTATGGGATAATTGCCAATTGCAGTTTCATCGCTTAGCATAATTGAATCTACTCCTTGGATTATAGAATTCGAAATATCGATAATTTCCGCTCTAGTTGGTAGTTGATTATTTATCATTGAAGTCAAAACTTGAGTGGCTAATATGACTGGTTTACCGAAAGTTCTAGCTACTTTTACAATCTTCCTTTGAACTAATGGTAGGTTTTCTAATCCTATCTCCACACCTAGGTCTCCTCTAGCTACCATTATCCCATCTGAAACCTTTGTTATATTAACTAAGTTTTTCAGAGCTTCACTCTTCTCTATCTTAGCTATTACCCATACATCATCCCCTACAATCTCCTTAATCTTCTGTATATCGTTTTCACTGATGACAAAAGACAGACCTATGTAATCAGCTCCTAAATCTAATGCTTTCTTAAGTAGCTTTATATCGTTTTCCGTAATTCCAGATTTGAGATTCACATTAGGTATGTTTATTCCCTTTCTAGGCATTAGGATTCCTTCTTCTTCTACTATTCCCTCTACCTTGTTTTTACTCACTGAGATTATTTTAACTCTTATAGTACCATCGGCTATCAGTACATACGATCCCTCTTTTACTGCAGAGTAAAACAGTTCATCACTAACTGGTACTCCCTCATTTTGCGAAAATATTATTCTGTCTCCTTTTTTCAATTCTATTGGTTTTTTAAGATCTCCTATCCTTAATTTAGGTCCAGGCAGATCAGCTAGAATGCTAGAATTAGATGCATAATCTTTTAATAGGTCAAAATACTTTTTGTGAGATTCTTCATTACCATGAGCTAAGTTTATCCTGAAAACATCAACGAAAGCACTCAATTCATGAATTTTATCTTCTGATGAAGGTCCTAAAGTGGCAACTATTTTTGTCTTTCTCATCACATTACCTTACTTATTATATCTTTAATATTTTCACACGCTTCTTTTACACCACTTTCACATATCTTTTTAATTATCTCATTAGATTCTTTAATAGCTCCCAACTTTTTATATGCATTTGCAATCTTTATTAAAAATTCAGCACTAACGTTCATGTTTATAATCTCACTATACAATTTGTCTAATTGATCTTTTTTTCCGGACGAAATTATTGCCTCTAATGCTAAATCTACGTTTTCACTTGTTTTTTTCAGAATCGCGTAACAGTAAGGTATTCTCTTAACATTAGCACAAACTGATATATTGAATATCTTCCCTAAGGAATCTAAAACACTCACTACCGCTTTACATTCTGCCGCGTCTATTATGTTACAAATAACCCAGTTAGACTCCTTAATATTTTCTGAAGTTATGGTCTTAGATAATAAATCAATTCCCTGTTCTACAAATCCGTCTAGAATCAACTTCTTAGCTTCAATTAATTTTCTTCTAAGTTCTTGCGAGTCGCTCATCAATAATACTTTATCTTCTAATGGTTTAAATTATTTCATATAACCGGATCTCTAATTTTTTGGAATTAAAGAGAGAGTTGACTTATATTAACTATATATCTAGAGAAATAATCTATATTACTAATTTTATTTAACGCTAAGTCTGTCACATATCTTCCCATAGCTGGTCCATAACTCCATCCTAATCTGCAACCTCCAGTTGCTATTATAAGATTCCCTTCTTTCCCAAGTATAGGAAAGCCATCCGGTGAACATGGTCTAAATCCCATTTTAAGATCCATAACGGAAGAGATATCGATCAGATTTTTTACCCTTTTCAAAAATAATTCTGCTCTGTCAGAATTATATGAGAAATCTGCATCAAATCCTCCAGTAATTTTTATGTGATCGCTAAGTGGAGAGACAGCAACTCCTTCCTCAGCTAATACAAAAGCTTTACTTATTTTAGCTACTCCTTTAATTCTATAACCATATCCCTTAAATGCCGTTACCGGTAAATTTAGGTTCTTAGTCCAAATTCCAGCTGAAACAACTACTATATCGTATTTTTCATCATCTATATATCCATTTCTCGTTACCTTCTTAACTTCCTTATTTATTACTCTTATTTCTTTGAGTTCTCTTCTCATTCTTTCTATAAATTTCTCTGTAGAAATTCTACTTAATTCTGGGAAGAAAATTCCACCGACAAATCCTTCTACTTCAGCTACCTCAAATTTAGGTTTAAAAGGGCTTCTCTTCTCATCCTCTATGCCTTTTTCAAGTTCCTTTTGATTCTTATAAACCTCTAGTAAACCATCATCGTGATAATCAAAATCATTTTTCTCCTCAGCTAGCCTTTTGTACTCTTTAAGAGAAAAATCAGCCATTTTCTTAATCTCGCTCCACACATAGTCAGGAGGGCTTTTATTCAGATTTCTTAATAATTCTACAAGCCATGATTTGTTAACTTCTTTTATTTCAGTAGATTTATAAATTTTATAATTTATCATTTTTATAATCATACTTGTAGTATTTATTCTATCAAATCTATACGGCTCAATCAACCCTGCAGCATGTATCGACCCAGCTCCTAAGAAATTTTTCTCGTAGATAGTGATATCGTCTAATCCCTCTTTGAGAAGATAATAAGCAGAGAATAAACCGGTTATTCCTCCACCCACAATACCGATTTTCAAGTTAAGTCTTTAATTAATTTTTCAGCTAACTTTTTAATTTTACTTTTTCTTAAGGTAAGCTCTTCGAGATATTTTCCGTATGCCTTTAATTCTTCTTTTGATATGAAGCCAGTGTTAGTCAATTCAAGAGCCGCTCTCCACGCATATATCCTTATATTGGCTTTTCTATGTTTCAAAAAATTAAGAAATCTCTCTTTATCTTCCGTAGAATAAAATATTCCTTCCTTAACCAAAGTAACGAACATTCTCCAAGCTTTCTTTCTTACAGTAGAGTATCTACTTTTTAATAATCTCCAATACGAATTTCTGATTGATAACACTATACTCCTTTCAACTAACCCTAAGTTTATTAGCTCTAAGACGTTACTCCACGCTGACCATTTAATCTTATCAGAATTCGCTTTCAGAGCTCTCTCTATTCCTTTAACATTAATTGCCTTATAAATATTCAAATTTTTCCACGCATCATCTCTAATGTTTTGATAGCTATTCCATAATAATGATCTTAAATATCCCTTATATTTTTCTAATTTATTTGAATTTCCACTCTCTATAATAAAGTTTATACATTTCCACGCGATATCCCTTTTCTCCTTTCTTTTACTCCTTAACATTCTAAGGATTTCTCTCAATGAATCCAGAAGTGTTAAAATATCTTTTCGATCTAGAGCTTCCTCTATATTCATATTGACCTCCTCTCTAACTTCGTCCTCCTTTTATCAAGGCCCCTAAAATGACGCCAGAGCTCTGTATTTAGCCATCTCTAATGCTTTTTTGTAGCATTCAGTAAGGGAATTTATCACGGCTTCCCATCTAAATTTACTATCAACCCTCTTAATGGAGTTTTCCCTAACCTTATTCCAATAATTCACATCCTTTATCTGTATATAGTCTTGAACTTTAGTTAAAAGATCATAGTTATTATTTTCCGAGGCTTCTGATAGATATATTGCAACTTTTATAGCCTTGGCCAAGTCGTCAATGCTCTCTGGCTTCACCAATATTCCAGTTCCATGCTCTAAATCTTCTCTAATGTCAACTACCGTTTCCCTTAAACCACCAACGGCATAAGCTATAACTGGCAATCCTAACGACATTGCTTCTATTGCATTTATTCCGAATGGTTCCCATCTTGAGGGTATTACGAACACTGAGGATGCATAATGATATATCTTATATAGGTCTGGATCAATTCTCCCTAGTATCAATCTTACATTGTCTTTAATTTCTGACGCTCTATCTATAATGTCCCACAATAAGTTATAATCTCCGGAAGGTATTCCGAGCACAATAAGCCTAGCATTGCTGATCTCATTTACTACTAACTTCATAGCTCTTAATAATAGATCTATCCCTTTCTGATACACTATTCTTCCGGTGAACAACAGCAGAGGGCCTTCTCCTAAGTTGTCGTAAGTCCAATCGTCACGTATTCCAATCCTGTTTTTATTATTCCATAGAATATTTCCAGTTGTGTAATCATCTGGTATAGCCCTCAATGCATTCAAGGAAGATAGAAGCCTTCTTCTAAGCTCTCTCCTATTTTTTGTCTCATAAAATTTCATTATTTTATTTTCTATCTCATTAACGTCCCAATCAGTGCCATTGTACGTTATGCAAGACTTATTAGCTATCCAGCTTCCTACTAGATTGAAAACGTCGAAAGTTAGATAACTATAACTTACAGTTGTTACTACATCAGCTTCATAGCATCCAAATTTCTCAATATATCCATTAGATAATGAGTCCCAGACATAGGAATATTTGTAAAGATTATGCTTAGAAACCATCCAAACGTAATGATTACAATCTTCAATACCAGACCAGTCTTGAGAAGCATAATGCCAAGGAACATCCACTTTATTTAACAAATGAATTGTATACACTAATGGTACAACGATCTTTCTCTCTTCCAATATTTGTTTAATCCTTACTGCTGGTACAACTGCATGCCAGTCTTGAGCATGTATTAGATCTGGTACATCATTAGGTAGTTTGCTTAGTATATATCCCTCTAATCCCCTAGATAATAAGGCAGATTTTTCTAGTGTATTATCATAAATGTTCCACGTGTCTAAGATTCTGCCAGTCGTTTGATCTAAACCTTTAACTAATATAACCTTAAAATTATCTAAGGTACCTTCTTCAAATCCTATTTTATAAGGATAGTAGTTATTATCAGTACCTTTTCTATATCCTTCGACTCTAAGATCTATATAATTTAGTTTTAATATTGATCTATAATACTCGCTTAAATGCCTACCATGGGATGGCATGAAAATAGTCACATTATAACCTTTCTGAGCCAAATGTTTAGCCATGTTATATACTGCATTACCTAATCCACCTAAGCTTGCGACCTTTTGTAGTTCAAAAGTTATCATCCATACGTTCTTGACATTCTCTGGAAGCCATATTGATTCTATTCTCTTCATTTCCTTAACCACTCCTTTAAGTATTTTAAATGTTCCTTAAATTTCTCGTCTCGCATAATTACTTCCATGAACTCTTTCTCATTCCAAGCTATTGAAGACCTCTTACCATTTACCATAAAAATGTAGGGTTCATTTTTAATGTTCAGCTTAGCTAATTCCTCATGGAGAAATGTTAATATAGCGTAAAACTCATTTATAAAGGCGTCAATAGGAGAACCAAATGAGCTAAAATATGAATGAACCTCTGCCGGTCCTCCTGAACCCAAGAAAAGATAATAGTAGTTATCACTGGTCGTGAAATATCTCCAAACCTTTAAGTAATCACTCCCCAGTTCCCTAGACGGCATTTCAGCTCTTCTTACGGCATCGTCATAAGCCCATTGCATTATATTTCCTAACCAACTCTTCTCGTTCTTTTCAATATCAGCCCATGATGAAGTTTCAGTTATGTCTATTTCGTTATAGGCATCGTTATGAACTTCCTTAGGTAGAACCATTTCAACTCCCCTATTATTTAACTCCTTAGGTAGCCATTCTAAAAATTCTAGAATGCCAGTATCAGCCTTGTGATGCTCTCCAAAAGTCTCATAATCAATAAATATTAGTCCAACGTTACCTTCACTCATACTTATCCAGTCAGCAAATTTAGAGGCAGTTAAGGGATACTGATCCCATTTCCTATTTGAAAATCTAAAAGCAATATCATCACTTAATCTATAATTTCTAAATAGAATTGATATCTCGTGTCCTTTCAATCTGTAGATGTAATTAGGGCTTCTCCCTTTCAAATTACTTTCGGTTCCCTCTAGGACGATGTTCTTGAAGCCAAATTTCTCCGCTTCCTCTATTATACTCTTATTGGTTATTAATTCAGTATTTTCAAAGGTTACTGGTGTCTGTTTAAAATATGATTCTATTAACTTTTTATGCATTTTTACTTGTTCTCTCCACTCAGCTTTATCTTCCCATAAACCAGTCACAGAGTGAAAATATGTTTGTGAGAGAAATTCTACCTTATGGGTATAAGCTAGTTGTTGAAACAATTCTATAACCTCCTTCCCCCATCTCTCCGCTTGTTCTAAAAAGGTTCCAGACAACGAGAAGAAGTACTTCACATCTCTTCCTTCCTCCTCAGCATGCTCTATTGAATTGAGAATAGTTGTAGTAGCTGGAATGTAACAATTTCTCTTAATTCTTTCAAAGATTTCTCTATTCATCTCTGTATCGAAAAATCTATCCTCTAAACTTTGTCTAAATCTGGGGTTCCAGAAGAAGTCTCTCCTAATTCTAAATGGTTGATGTATTTCAAAACCTATTATAATCCTTTTCATTACATTTTATAAGTGAATAAAGGGTAATATTATTTATGAGTAATTGGAGCCTATCGGATGTTAAAGTAATAATACCAATAGGGGGAGAGGCTACAAGATTGAGACCATTAACGATAGAAACATCTAAAGCTACTGTAAGGCTCCTAAATAGACCCCTAATTGAATATACTATTCTAGAATTGGCTAAACAAGGAATTAAAGAATTCATATTTGGTGTCAGAGGTTATGTAAATTATAGGTCGCTATTTGATACCTTTAAAGAGGGAATAGGTTTCTCGGCAAGGTATAAGATTAAGCCTAGAGTACACTTGAAATATCAGCCCAGAGTTGATAGTATAGGAAACGCCGACTCAGTTAGGATAAATATAGAATATTATGATATAAATGAACCAGTAATTGTTGTTCAAGGCGATAATATATTTAAATTAGATATAAAGAAAGTATTAGAGTTTCATGAGGACAGAGGTGCAACGATGACAATAGTGTTAAAGAAGCATGAAGGCGACCTAAGTGAATTTGGCGTAGCTGATATCCAGGATGACTATCGTATAAAAAGGTTTGTTGAAAAACCAAAGAAAAGAGAGGATGCTCCATCTGACCTAATTAACACGGGAATTTATATTCTATCTCCAGAAATTAGGAAGATCTTCAAGAGTCAAGAAATAATGGAAATGTATAAGATGGGTAGAATGGACTTTGGAAAGGATATAATACCATATCTAATAAACAAGGGTTATCCAGTTTACGGATATCCTATGAACGATATTTGGTTTGACATAGGTACACCTGAGAGATACCTCGATGCCATGGTGACTCTACTAAATTCTCTTCCAGATAATGAAATCGGAGGGAGGAGGATAGATCCGAATAGGCGTATATTTGTTCAAGGTACCAGTCCAGATTCGAGAAAAAGAAGAAGAATAATCCAGAGAAAATTTAAGGAGGGATCTATAAAGATAGAAGGAAGTGTGTTGATAGGAAGGCATTGTCAAATAGGAGATGTAACGTATATTGAAGAGTCAAACATTGATAACTTTACTATTATAGGAGAGGGTGTGAAGATAATAAGGAGTGCCATAATGGATAGGAATTTCATAGGTGATTATGCATATATTGAAAACTCAGTTATAGCTAGGCACGTTGAGTTGAGGTCTACAAAGGATAAACCGGTCAAAGTTATAAATAGTGTTATAGCTGATGACGTTATAATAGGCGAGGGCAGTGAAATAATTAATTCTAAAGTTTATCCTCATAAGGTTATAAATGCCGGTAGTAAGTTACATGAGACTATTTTAACCTAGAGCGATCAATTATGAGAGTTTCGTCTGCGGGCAATGGCAGAATCTTAATAAACTTCGATGAAAAAGGAAGGATAATAGACCTCTATTATCCTTACATAGGAATGGAAAATCAAACTGCTGGGAACCCTATTAGGTTAGCTATTTGGCATGATGGTAAACTGTCATTAGATGAGGAGTGGAAGACTGAAGTATCTTACCTAGATTACACGAATATTGTGGAAATTAAGCATACGATTGATAAACTTAACCTATCAATAACATCATACAACTTTGTAGACTTAGATGAACCAATTTTTTATTCAATCATAAAAATCTTAAATGAAAGTAACTCTGAGAAGAACGTTAAATTATTTTTTATTCATGATATAAACCTGTACGCTAACCCATTTGGGGATACTGCATTTTATGATCCTTACACATATTCGTTAATTCATTATAAGTCCAAGAGGTATCTGGGTTTTAGAGCATTCACAACAACCTACTCATTTTCAGACTATACCGTAGGTAAAGGTGACTTAGTTAGTGATCTTTATGATGGTTATTTAGGTAAGAATAGCATTGAAAATGGAGACGTTAACTCTGCTTTAGGGATCGAGATAAAGATAGATCCTAAATCGTTTTCAAAGATATACTATGTTATCGTAGCAGATCGAAACTTAGAGAGCTTAAGACGTAATATGAGGAAGATTAACTTTGCAAACGTGGAATCTTCTTTCACATTAACGTATATGTTTTGGAGAAACTGGCTTAGAAACCAAAGAGACCTCCATTTACTAGATAACATAAGAAAAATTTATCAGGTAAGTGTGTTTACTATTAGGAATCACATGGATGTAAATGGGTCAATAATAGCCTCTTCCGACTTCTCATTTGTTAAGCTTTATGGGGATTCATACCAATATTGTTGGCCCAGGGACGGGGCTATTTCCACATACGCCTTACAGTTAGCTGGTTATAAGGAATTAGCTCTAAGGCACTTCAATTTTATTTCGGATCTGTTAAGTTCAGAAGGATTCTTATACCATAAATATAATCCGAATAGAACGCTAGCTAGTTCATGGCACCCATGGTACTTAAGGGGAAAGGGAATATATCCAATACAAGAGGACGAGACAGCGTTAGAAGTTTGGGCGATAGGAAGCTATTATGAGAAGTATGGAGATATAGACGAGATAGCTAAATTATATAAGAAATTTGTAAAGCCCTCATTAAAATTTATGATGAATTTTATGGAAGAAGGTCTACCTAAACCATCCTTTGACTTATGGGAAGAGCGATATGGCGTTCACATTTATACAGTCTCAACAGTTTATGGAGCTTTGATAAAGGGTTCTAAAATAGCTCACGACATGGGTGATGAAATTTTGAGTGAAGATCTTGTAGATACAGCAAATACGCTAAAGGAGGTAACATTAAAGAAGATGGTTTATAATGGAAGATTTATTAGAAGAATAGATGAGGATGGAAATACAGATTTTACCATAGATTCAAGTATGTACTCTCCAATGTTCTTTGGAATGATAGAACCAAATAGTCCTATCATGAAAAACACTATTCAAGCAATTGAGAGCAAATTAAAGGTAAATGGTGGTATAATTAGGTACGAAAATGATATGTATCAGAGGAGAAAAAGTAGTCCTAATCCATGGATTATTACGACTTTATGGATAGCTGAATATTTTGCTGATATTGGTGATAAAAACAAAGCTCTTGAATATATATCATGGGTGGTAAATAGAGCATTACCTACCGGTTTTCTGCCAGAACAAGTAGATCCAGAAACTTTTGAACCTACTTCAGTGACTCCTTTAGTATGGTCACATGCTGAGTTTATAATAGCAGTTAATAAGCTATTAGAGTAAATATGTTTAAGTCATGTTTACAGTAGAACAGTGCGAGGAGAGAGAGTGGATAATACCTACTAGAACTGGTGGTTATTCTTCATCTACTCCATGTGGAATTAATGCTAGGACTTATCATGGGTATCTAATAGTGCCATTGAATCCTCCGCATTTAAGGTATTTAGTCTTATCTAAGTTTGAAGATTTTATAATATTAAATAATGAAGAGTACCCTCTCACTACTAACCATTACCTACCTGATACTTATTATCCCCAAGGATATAAATATCTTGAAAAATTTGAAAAAGGACGTAAAAGTGTAACTTGGGTATATAACTTTGGTTACTCTGAAGTTAAGAAGACACTTTTAGTTCACAAAGGCTATGATGCAATAACAGTCAAATACACGGTAACGAAAGGAAAGATCAAAATATGTCCATTTATAACATTCAGAAGTCATCACTTAGCTAGGAAATCACCTAATACCTTCTTCACTTATGATACGACTCCTTCTAATCATATACATATATACCTTGAAGGGAAGAAGATATTAAACTTTGAAATAGAAGGAAAATACGAATTATTAAATACAAACTTTTGGTACTATAATTTTCTTTATAAGAAAGATCAAGAGTTAGGAAATAATCATGTAGAAGACCTCTATAATCCATTTTGTATTATTTCTCTATCTAATTCTATTACCGTTAACGCATATATAGGTCAACCCCCTAAGTTTCATGCTATAACTGATGAAACCTCTGAGGATTCTCATGATATCCTAGCTCTTCTATCAGACGCAGGAAAAGATTTCGTAATAAAGAGCAAAGACGGTTGGCATATAATAGCAGGTTATCATTGGTTTGATGAGTGGGGCAGGGATACTTTCGTATCTTTAGAGGGCTTACTACTACTCGATAAACTATATGAGATAGCAGAGAACATCATACTTCGTTATCTAGAATTAATGGATAAGGGAATGTTACCTAATCACTTCATCAGTTATAACAGTGAACCAGTGTATAAAGGAGTTGATATATCTCTCTTAGCGGTAAACGCAATATATAAAACTTATATATACTCCAAAGATAAGACCTTCCTTCAGAAGGTTTATCCTAAGGTTCTAGAGATAATAGATTGGTATAGTAAAGGTAATGGAATAGTTTATAACGTAGATGGTTTGATTTTCCATAGAGGTGCCCCTAGAACATGGATGGATGCTTCATATGATACCGTAATAGTAACTCCTAGGGAGGGGGCTGCTGTAGAGATTAACGCGCTTTGGTATAATGCTATAAAGATAGCTGAATTCTTCTCGAGGGAACTAGATGAAAGAGCAGATGATTTAAGCGAGAAAGCGGAGAAAATAAAGAAATCATTCATAGAGAAATTCAAAGCAGATAAAGGTCTTTATGACTATATAGACTGGGACTTTAAACCCAACTTGAGTATAAGACCTAATCAAATATTTGCAATATCCTTACCGTTTCCAGTAATAAATGAAAATGATAGCTACTTTAAAGAAATATTATCACTGATAGAAAATAAATTATTAAGGCCGTATGGGTTAAGTACTTTAGCTAGGGATGACCCAAATTACATTCCAGTTTATAAGGGGGATAGATGGAGTAGGGATAGAGCATATCATAATGGACCCATATGGCCTTGGCTTTTAGGGCAATACATTGATGCTAAAGTTAGAGTTGAAAAAAATCCCATAGAAATTAAGTTATTATTTGAGCAATTTAGACCACTGATTAATTATGCATTAGATAATCAAGGTTTTATACCAGAGATTTTTGAAGACATACCCCCTTATAGGCCAAGAGGTTGTATAGCTCAAGCTTGGAGTAACGCCGAAGTTTACAAGATGTTAGTTAAGATAGCTAATATTTAAAATATGAACTATAAGTAGCTTAACTTGATAGATAAATTTTTTAGGGATAGATAAGTTACTATATCCTATGAAATACAAGATACTCACATTAACTTCAATATCTCACTTCATAAACGATGGCAACTCTTGGTTCTTGCCAGTATCATTCACTTTTTTGATAGAGTACTTAGGCGTTTCAAAGTTTTTAGTAGGGATATTAGGAGGAATATTCTTCGGTATATCAGCATTAACATCACCATTAGTTACTAGAATAGTTGACAAGACAAACTCTTACTCTAAAGCTATGGGGCTAGGAATATTGTTGTGGGGTATAGGGTTAATTCTGTTTGGTTATTCTATTAGTTTAGATTCCTTACCATTCATAATATTTTCCGTAGCTGTTACCGGTTTAGCCTCTACCTTCTATCATCCTTTAGGTGCAGCAATGTTGTCAGTAACATATAAGGGAAATGCAGGTATCGCTTTAGGGATTAATGGATCGATGGGTAGCGTAGGAAGAGCATTATACCCTACATTAACACTAGTGATTTTTGCCTTACTTCATAAAAACATGTTCTTAGACTCTGTAGTCTTAGGTATAGTTTCAATATTAGCTTCAATTCCCTCTCTGGTAATAAATGTCAATTTAGAAGGCAAGAAAGGGGAAGACACACTAACTCCTACCCAAACTAAGGCTCCAATGATGGCTATAACACTTCTAACAATTTCAGCGTTTCTAAGGAGCGTATTTACACAAGGCATCTCACAATTCCTGCCTACGTTACTGGTTGAAAACTTTAATTATACTTATACAGCAAATTTAGGGGAAGCAATAAGTATAGCGTTATCAGCTGCAATTATAGGACAACCAATATTAGGCTTATTATCTGATAAGGTGGGAAGGAGGCTAATCTACGGCATTTCAACTGCAGGTGCGGTAATAGCTTTTATACTGTTCTTAAGGTTCCCCAATATAGCGTTGCTATCGATTTTTGGTCTTTTCACCTTCAGCTCTTTCCCATTAATGCTCTCGTTAGTAGGAGATTTCGTGCCAAGGAACTCAACTGGTTTTGCCAATTCATTGGTCTGGGGTTTAGGAGTTACAGGTGGAGGCGTAATAGGACCTATAATTGTAGGTTCCTTATCCCAAATAACTAGCCTAATCTATGCTACTGAAATTACTAGCTTGATCGGAATATTTTCAGCTGTAATCATCCCACTTATACCAAAACCCCCGAGGAGAGGTAAAGTTCCTCTGTTTGGATAAACTTTTTATCCGTAAATATCTAATGGTTTTATGCGAAAAAGAACTGAGCGTATATTAAGGGGAGTAATAACGTTGTATATCTTAAAGTCATTAAACGATGGACCTAAAAATGGTTATGAATTGGAAAAAATTATAAATAGTAAGTTAAATTATGAATTACCAGATGGATCTATATATGTATTGCTAAAGTATATGGCAAGAAAACAGTTAATAAAATATGAGGAGTTAAAAAATAGCAAAGGACAGACTGTAAAGAGATATTACATAACAGACAAGGGTATAAGTTTTCTCAAATCTCATGAAAAACCATTAATGGCTGTTAGAAACGTAATAGATGAACTGATAGAAACTATTAACAAGTTAAATGGATGAAATAATATTCTCCATTACAGCATCTATTTTAAGAGCGATTTCGTTATTAGATAAACCGTACTCTTCAGCAATTCGGCTAGGTTTCTTATAGCCCACGTAATTAACACCATTACTTTCCCAAACAAGTATCCTTAATGGTAATTCATATGCGATTTCTCTATTAATTTGCATTAACAATGTTCCTACTCTAGGATTACCGAAATATATTACAACTGTCGGATCTAAATTAAGACCTACTCTCCTAGCGTTATTAGCGTGATCAACTATACCAAATATCTCCAATCCTAGCTTGGAAATAACCTCTTTAACTTTCTTTACACAATCATCAAAAGTACCATTACAAACCTTATAAGATAACATGGGTCTACCTACTTATGGAACTTTTTTAAGATTTTCCCCAAATCCTTTCAACATCCAAAGATAAGTCAATTGATTTGTAACTATGCGTGATATAACCGCTAGAAATTACATCAACTCCACTCTTGGCGTAATCTACTATATTATCCAAATTAATTCCTCCAGACGCTTCTAAAATTACTTTACCTTTAAGTTCATTAACAATGGGAATTATCTCATAAGGTTTCATATTGTCTAAAAGAATAGCATCAGCGCCAGCTTTATAAGCCTTGATTGCGTTTTCAAATGATGAAACTTCAACCTCGATCTTCTTTGTAAAACTTACACTTCTCTTTATTTTCTGTATAAGTTCTTCAAGATTCCCGTAAAGCGTAATATGATTATCCTTTATTAAAACAGCATCATTCAAATTATATCTATGAGGATCTCCTCCTCCAACTTGAATAGCATATTTCTCAAATATCCTAAATCCTGGTGTAGTCTTTCTAGTTCCAGCAATTCTAACGTTAGGATTCACTTCTCTAGCCTTTTTAACCATCACATTAGTTATAGTTGCTATGCCAGAAAGTCTACTCAGAATATTTAATGCTAACCTTTCAATGCTCAACAATTTATCAGCGTCTCCAGAAAATTCTAAGACTATTTGATTGCTATAGATCTCTTCGCCATCTTTCTTGTAATTTAATACGTTAAATCCTAAAAAATTAAGGAAAGGTACTATGAACCTATTTCCTGCCAAAACTCCCCTTTCCTTAACTCTCACAACACCTTTAGCCTTTATTCCCTCTAAGGCTGACGAAGTTATGTCTTCTGGTAATACATCCTCTTCTAAATATTCTAAAAGTCTTTTAATATATACCTGCTCAATCATTGTCTTTCACCTTAAAGTATATTCTTCTTCTCCAGATATCTCTCCTTTTTGGAAAATCCGTTCTATAGTGACTTCCCCTACTCTCTTCTCTCAACAAAGCAGCTTTAACACTTAACAATGAAACTAAACTTGCATTAGCCTCTTGAGTAATCGAAGAATTATCTATTGCCTCATATATTTCTAAAGCCTTCTTCAACCCTTCCCCATCTCTGAACACTCCCAAATATTCCCAATTAATTTTTCTTATCTCATCTAATCCCAAACTCTTCCCACTTTTAATCAATCTAACATAATATACTTCACCATCACTAATTTCATTATTACCCTCCCATTTATCAATGTATCTAGGCATATTGATCCCAAAAACTAGTCCCTCAGCTAAAGAATTACTAGCTAACCTATTTGCTCCATGAAGACCACTATCTGAAACTTCACCTATCGCATACAAATTCTTAATATTGGTCTCACCTCTAATATTTACCCTCAAACCACCAATTGTGAAATGCGCTCCAGGAAAGACGGGGACTTTACTCTTATCTATATTATTCTCTCTCAAAAACTTAATAACTGCAGGGAATTTATACTCTAGATCCCTTATCTTTGATAAATCCATGAAAACCTTATTTCCCATTAAATACTCGTTGTATATAGCCCTAGCCAAAACATCCCTAGGGGCTAGCTCACCCTTCTCGTGGTAGTTAAAAGCAAATCTCTGCCCCTTATCGTTATATATAATTGCTCCCTCACCTCTAAGCGTTTCAGTCAATAGGAAATGATTCACAGTAACTGTAGGATGAAACTGGATAAACTCCATGTCCGAAACCAACGCCCCAGCTCTAAAGCCAATTGCTATACCATCTCCCACACTAGTTGCCGGATTAGAAGTATACGTGAATAAGTACGCATAACCTCCAGTAGCTAGAATAACCTTAGAATCATCATAAAGGTCAACAGAACCCCTCTTCTCAGTGACAAAACCCCTCACAACCCCATCCATAACCTTTAGGGCTAACAGCCTATCTTCTACAATATTAATCTTATCCTTAATTGCCAAATTATGTAAAAAGCTGAAAATCTCCCTACCGGTCTCATCAGTTTTATGAATCACTCTCCTCCTAGAATGACCTCCTTCTAACCTTAAATCTTCGTCAAAATTAAACCCCCAATCCTTTAAGGTTCTTACAGCGTGACGAACCTCAGTAGTAACGTAATTTACTGCCTTAATGTCACACATTCCATCCCCTACAAGTATAGTATCCTTAGCGTGAATTTCTGGAGAATCGTTTTCACCTAAACTCACAGCTATCCCTCCCTTAGCCCAATAAGTTGATCCCCCATCTATCTTCTTAGAAATTATCGTAACGTTATAGCCACTTCTCTTCAAACTTATTCCCGCAGACAAACCCGCAATCCCAGTTCCGAAAATGTAGATCATATATCGAACATGTGTTCGATAATATAAAAAGTTATTTTATGAAAAAAGTTTTTATAGCTGTTCTAGTAAAGAACACATGTTCGGAGAACATGGCTAGGTTAGAAGAATTAATAAATAAGATTAAAATATTAAAAAAAGAAAAGAACGCAATAATATTAGGTCACAATTATATGGACTACTCAGTACAATTAGTCTCAGACTTCACTGGGGACTCTTACGACTTAGCTAAAAAGGCTATGAATACAAATGCAAGCATAATAGTATTTGCTGGCGTTTATTTTATGGCGGAACAAGCTGCAGCATTGAATCCGGACAAACTAGTACTATCTCCAGATCTTAATGCAGGCTGTTCCTTATCAGACTCATTAGATGTAAAGACATTAGAAAAATATAAAAAGGAATATCCAGATGCTCCCGTCGTACTATACATTAACACTAGCATATATGCTAAAGCCCTAGCTGATTATATCGTAACCTCATCAACTGCAATAAAAGTAGTAAAGAAGCTTAACGCAGATAAAATAATCTTTGGTCCAGACGCTAACTTAGCTAAATACGTAAAAACTAAGACTGGCAAAAACTTAATAATAGTTCCACCAAACGGCAGATGCATAGTTCACGCAAATTACACAAGACAATTAGTAGAATTGGCTAGAAAGAAGTATCCTAACGCGTTGTTAATCGCACATCCAGAGTCCCCGTTAGAGATTTTACAAGCAGCAGATTTTGTAGGCTCTACTAATCAAATGATTGAGTTTGCAAAGAATAGTTCAAATAAGGAGTTCATAGTTGCCACAGAAATAGGCATGATAAACGCTTTACAACTACAAGTGCCGGACAAAAAATTCTATCCAATAGTTACTACTGAAGCATGTGCATGTGCTAGATGTCCTTATATGGCTATGATAACTATTGATAAGATAAAGAGATCATTAGAGGAAGAAATATATCCAGTTAGAGTCCCGTCTGATATTGCTGAGAAAGCAAAACAAGCTTTTGAGAGGACTATTAAGTTAATTGAAAGATATTAAATGAAGATTATTTACCTCTGAAATGACATGGAAAAGCCTCTAAATTAGCCTAGTTAAGCTGTCAGAATCCCCACATACCCTTAAGATTAATCTATAGTACTATATATTTTTCATTTTTTATATACAAAAGCCTTAAAAATTGGTTACAAATACACATCACATGGAAAGTGGAAAAGCTAGAAAACTCCGTGGACTATTTTTCTTACTTCTAATACCCATTTTTATTTCAGTTATAACTAGTCTTCCCACAACGTCCTCTAATATGATAACACAGACTCCAATAAAACATGTAGTAATAATAATTCTGGAAAACCACGCCTTTGACAGCATATTTGGAACTTATCCTTTTGGATACCCTCCAATAGTGAACAATATAACCTTGTCCCTCATGAGACCCGTAAATTACATCTATAATCTATCCTTACTTCAACTTCTTCAACAAACTAAGGGTAATATAACCTGGATTTCCTTCCCATATAAAGGCGAAATCCTTCATCCATATTACGCTAATACCACCGTTCTCATAGATCCAGTTGAAGGTAACAACAATTACTTCACCGATTGGAATTACGGAAAAATGGATGGCTTCATTAACGGGTCTGGTACACAATCATTAGCATACATCTCTTATCAACAAGCGCCAGTTTTATGGGATTACGCTGAACAATACGTATTATTTGACAATTACTTTAGCCCAGAATTATCAGTAACAGTACCTAATAGAGTAGCTTACATTACCGGATTCCCAACATTTGTGAATAACGACTCGCCACAGTTCAATGAACTACCGTTAAACGAAACAATAGTATACCAACTGTCGCAGTACAACATTAGCTGGGGATGGTATGAGTATGGATACTCCCCAGACTTTCAAATACTCAGTCCAGATCTATATTTAGGTTATAACAATACAGCACCCCTACCACTAAGCTTATTTAAGGGAGCAAACGAGCTTAACGATCATTATTTTGATTTAACGTCTTTTATACAACAAGCTAAGGAGGGCAAATTACCATCTGTCTCATTTGTGATGTTTACCGGACCAGCTGGATACGATACTCATATACCAGGCTACGACATGCATCCACCATATAATACTACCTTAGCTATGTTAGCTTTAACTACGGTAATAAATTCTATAATGGAAGGACCTAATTGGAATTCGACGGCAATCTTCATAACCTTCGATGAAGGCGGAGGTTATTTTGATCAAGTCCCGCCTCCTATAGTTAATGGTTTAGCACAATTTGATACTCTACCCCAAATGCCTAATTACTTCATATTAGGGCAAAGAATACCATTAATAGTAATATCCCCATATGCCAAAGAAGGGTTCATAGACAATTATACATCCTCTGGCTACTCCATTCTAGCCTTCATAGACTATAACTGGCGATTGCCATATCTAAACCCTATCGTGAATGAGTTTGGTCCAAAAGCGATACTTGAAGCGTTTAATTTCTCTCAAACGCCAAGAAAACCAATAATATTAACTCCAGAGAACTGGAGTTATCCTCTACAATTGCAATATCCAGTACATTACGGGTACATAGCAACTATAAATAATAACTACACAGCGTATCAAATGTTGTACAAGTTAATGGATAAAGGAAACTATAGCCCTCCACTCTTCTTTAAAGTTGCAAACGCTGAAACACCTAAAGGTAGTTATTCTACCGATAATTTAATGATAATAATTATAGTGATCTTCGTAGTAATCCTATTTAGCGTGTATTTAGTAATGAAGAAAAGATAAGGATCTTTTTACGTTTTTATATAATTTCCACACAAATTTCACCCGCCTTTATAATTACATCATATATTTCCAAGTTAGACGTCTCCTTCCATTTCCCATAATCATTAACGTAAGGTATCATCACTGGTTTCCCTGAATTCAGATCATAAACGTAACCGTGAAGATAGCATCTAATCTGATTATCTCCAATAATATCACCGTAAGCCAGATCCCCACCTTTATGTGGACACCACCTTGAAAAACACTTAAGCTTTCCCCTTATATTTGTGATTATCAAATCTTTTCCTCCTATTTCAATAGTCTCCATTTTACCTTCTTGTATCTCACGCAGTCCAGTGCATATTATCAAACTATATTCACCTTCTACTTAGACTAACTTTTAACTAAGATAGTATCTTATTTAAAATTAACTTTAATTTTCCCTCACACTGTGTGGTAACAGCAGTTCATTTGAACTAACTCCTAATTTAAAGTAACTTTTAATTAGAAAGCTTTATAATCTAGTACTAGAATCTATTTAATAGGCGAAAAACAAATGAGTCAAAACGAAATAAAACCAGTTGGAGTAGAAATCCTAGAAAAATCTGGGTTAGATGTGAAAAAATTAATAGATAAGTTAGTTAAAGCCACAGCAGCTGAATTCACAACCTACTATTACTATACTATACTAAGGATGCATCTGACTGGAATAGAGGGTGAGGGACTAAAGGAAATAGCCGAAGATGCAAGACTTGAAGATAGACTTCACTTCGAACTAATGACACAAAGGATATATGAGTTAGGTGGATCTCTTCCTAGAGATATAAGGGAAGTAGCAGACATTTCAGCTTGTGCAGATGCTTATTTGCCACAGAACTGGAAAGATCCAAAAGAGATTTTAAAAGTATTATTAGAAGCTGAACAGTGTGCAATAAGAACTTGGAAAGAAGTATGCGACATGACGTATGGCAAAGATCCTAGGACTTACGACTTAGCCCAAAGAATACTGCAAGAAGAGATCGAACATGAGGCATGGTTCCTAGAACTACTTTACGCTAGACCATCGGGACACTTCAGAAGATCATATCCTGGTGAAGGTCCTCAATCCAGAAAGTCTAAATTCGAGTAAAAAATTTTTTAATTTCTTTTTACTCTAATATTCCCGTATTTTATATATTTGTGTTATAAAACTTAACAAGAAGGGTTATCTCATGAGTAGAAGGGAAGTCGCACGACTATTTGGTCCTGCATGGATAGCATTACTTGCTGATGCAGATGCTGCTAGCATAATAGGAGGTCTAATTACGGGAAAACAATATGGTTTAGGTCTCGTGTGGTTTGTCCTACTCCTCGCACTTCCTCTATTCATCGTCCAAGAAGCTGCAGGAAGAGTATCAGCAATTACTGGTAAAAGTTTAGGAGAGATAATTAGAACTCACTACTCCAAAAAAATCGCAATACTAGCTACCTTTCCCATATTTTCCATAGACGTTTTTACTTACATTAGCGAATACATTGGAATAGCTTTAGGGAGTTACCTAATAGGAATTCCCCCATTCATAGGCTTGATAACATTCTTCATCCTCCATCTTCTCGTCATAATAACTAAAAATTATGAGAAAACAGAGAAGACACTAATATTCATCTCGTTTTTGCTAATATTGTCGTCTATTGTAGCTATAATCCCAAAATCTCCTCAACTACACTTTTCAGCATATATATCTACTTCAAACAATTTTCTAACATATTTAGCAATTAACATAGGTGCAGTAGTGACTCCACCTTGCATGTTAATTTACCAATCCTCTGCTACATCGTTAAAATATAACAGAATAAACGAGATAACAGTTAAATACAAACTATCATGGATAACTAGAGAAACAGCATTAGGTGCAATAAGCACCGAACTAGTAATCGTCTTCGCCGAGGCGATAGGAACTGGATTAAACAACGTAGATCCAACTAACACTTTTCAACTTTCATCCGTCTTAAGATCAATCTTCAGCGTCCTGCCTATGATCTTTGGGATACTCATATTAAGTGCCGGTTTCCTAGCTCTAATAGTAGTATCATTAAGTAGTGCTTGGGGCGTATTAGAGGCTCTAGGAAAGGACAATCACATAAGAAATTTGCTGAAAATATACTCTTTAGAGTCAATTCCAGCTATCATAGTAGTTTATTTGTATAGCTACAACTATTCTGAGGTCTTACAGTTCGCCACAACCCTTTTGACTTTAGCTCCTATAGTTTTCACAGTTATTGCAACAATCTTAGGAATACTTGTCTCGAATAAGAACATCATGAAAGAACACGCATACTCGAGACTTAGAATGTCTATTTACTTCTTAACTGTAGCGCTAATTTTCATAGGTGGAATCATTGGAGTAATCAGCATAACCTAGAAGTGGAACGCAATATGAAACTGCATACAAGCTTATTAAAATGGTTTATCTTAAGTGTTGAT
The DNA here is from genome assembly GCF_001719125.1 of Sulfolobus sp. A20. Taxonomy (NCBI): domain Archaea; kingdom Thermoproteati; phylum Thermoproteota; class Thermoprotei; order Sulfolobales; family Sulfolobaceae; genus Saccharolobus; species Saccharolobus sp. A20. The sequence goes on along the minus strand of NZ_CP017006.1, from coordinate 288,035 downwards.
GAACTTCAGAAAAATACGTTTTATTCAACTTTATACTTAATATTTAGCACACTTTTGAAGGCATATAATAAGCTACAAAGTGTGTATATTGTAAATTTAAGAAAATTAGTTCATAAGTTGGTAGAGACTGATTTTTATACCCATGTAACTCTAAGTGTTAACGAAGTATAAAATGAGTTTTAATCTTAGGGAAGTCTATTGACAGTAACTTTCCAATAAATTCATGAGATTGCTCATTAATCTTCTTAATTCTTGTTTCACAAGCGTAGATATTCGTGTAAAAAATGATAAAAAGAACGGCAAACTTAGCCTTTTAGTAGGAGGAGGTCAGCCACTTAACGTTATAGACAAGTTACTTTTTAAAGCTCTGGTTTTGTTTACTCCTCCTTAACGTCTTAACCTTAATAACTACAGTATCTTCACACACTTACGTTTTTACCACCATAAAGCTTTATTAGGAAAATTCATTCCGTTATATATTCACTTTAAGCACATACTACGTGCAGTATACTGACTTCTTTAGAGGTTTATGAGAAGTGATTTTCATACTCAGTTTAATTTTTTGCTTGCCTCCTTATATATTGGATCTAAGAATTCGTAATCCTTTATTATACTACTTTTCTCTAGATTAGTTATTATGTTGTCCATTACACTACTAGATATAGTGCTTCCTTCAGCTCTTTGCAAGCAATTGAGTAATTTGCTCCAACTATTCTCTCCCAATGCTAAGCACTTTAACGTGTTTTTATATCTTCTACCTGCTATCTCCGACACCCTTCTCTTAGCTCCTATTAAGTTCTCTAACTCATTTAAGGCTACATTAATTGCAATATCTCTTACTTCTTCTATCTTTCTCCCCTCTAAAAATCTGTTAGCCCCAAAGGTAAGCCAACCCGGTATTCCGTCAAAGAATTCTACTAATTTCTCTATTATCTCATCATTAACTTTCATAGATATTTCGTCAAAACCTTTTCTTAAGAACTCGATTGCTTTCCCCCTCCTAAATCTGTCAAGATTTATTGAATAATAGTATCTTCCGTAAAGCGGAGATTCTCTATCTTCTATGCCTAGAAAATCGTAGAGTAAGCCAATTTCAGAGCCGGTCAAAATAAAGGTTAAGTTTCTGTCATAATCATATGCGTGAGCTATCGCTTCCCTTACCTCATTTGATAATGGTCCTCTTAACTTTTGTGACTCATCTATTGCTATAATTAGTTTTTTCTCGTTTAGATGATCAAACAAGTCAGCTAAGGAGACTGAATTTCTACCTTTCCATCTAAATTCTATTGAATTTCCTAATATGCTTACCCCTCTCACCCTTGAGAGTAAATCCTTTATCTTATCAATAATTGTAGAAAAACTACTTGAGAAGAGATTATACAAATCTTGTCTACCATAATTCTCCTTTAACTTTCTACAGTCTATTAATACGTAATCTCTTCCTAGCTCGTTTAATGCTACTAAAAGTGTAGACGTTTTACCTATTCTTCTGATTCCAGATATTACTAGGAGAGGTCTATTTATGCTACTCTTTATCTCCTCTATTTCTATATCCCTATCGAATAGCTCTTGTCTTCTCGTTTTAGGTCTTTCATCAAATAACAACTTCACCCCCAGAATACATATTCTCCCCCAGAAGTTATAAACTATTACACCTCGCTTATTCTTTACGTTTTTAGTCATTTAATAATTCAGACCTTCTCTCTGAGTGATTCATCGTGAGGATTTAAACTTAGGAAAATCATCAGCAATCTAGTTGTAAGTGATATTCTCTACACCAAATAAATAACAATTTTACTAAAAATGAGTCCTTATCTTACTAATTTATTCTCCTCTAATTCATAATGTTTTAATTTATATTAAAATAAATGAATTAATATCCTAATATCGTCATGAAGTCTTAATTATAAAGTTTATTACGTCAACTTGCGAGCAATATTTCCTACTACAATGTATGACATTACGAGCATTAAGCAAATTCATTCTAGTACCAGATTTTTTACTCCAACTATAAAAAACAGAGAATAAAGATAAAGTATTGCATCTTAGAAAGTTTTCAATATTTTTCCTTAATTTTTTTCTATATTAAAGTATAATGAGGGAAAATTTTAAAATTATTTAATTCTTAGTAGGGAGTCTAATAAAAAATTTTTAGACAAAGTAGTAGACCAAAGAAAAACAAATTACCTTAAATGATTAACCATCCTAAAACGCACGTATTAGTGATGGAATATATAGAAGTTAGATTTATATGGGATTTCATGACAATATGTATAATGCAGATGCCCCCGCGGGACAAACACTCCCGCCGGGGAAGATAACGCTTATCATGGAGGGGTAAGCCCCCTGAGCTCCTTAAGCTCAGGAAAGCTTACCTCTGACAAGGGAACCAAGGGTGTGGTTAGCCTCTAGCCCCCTAAATCCGGTTGATCCTGCCGGACCCGACCGCTATCGGGGTAGGGATAAGCCATGGGAGTCGTACGCTCCCGGGAAGGGGGCGTGGCGGACGGCTGAGTAACACGTGGCTAACCTACCCTGAGGAGGGGGATAACCCCGGGAAACTGGGGATAATCCCCCATAGGCGAGGAGGCCTGGAACGGTTCCTCGCTGAAAGGCTTATGGGCTGTCCCCGCTCATAAGCGCCTCAGGATGGGGCTGCGGCCCATCAGGTTGTTGGGGGGGTAAAGGCCCCCCAAGCCGATAACGGGTAGGGGCCGTGAGAGCGGGAGCCCCCAGTTGGGCACTGAGACAAGGGCCCAGGCCCTACGGGGTGCACCAGGCGCGAAACGTCCCCAATGCGCGAAAGCGTGAGGGCGCTACCCCGAGTGCCCCCGTAAGGGGGCTTTTCCCCGCTCTATAAAGGCGGGGGAATAAGCGGGGGGCAAGTCTGGTGTCAGCCGCCGCGGTAATACCAGCCCCGCGAGTGGTCGGGACTCTTACTGGGCCTAAAGCGCCCGTAGCCGGCCCGGCAAGTCACCCTTTAAAGACCCCGGCTCAACCGGGGAAATGGGGGTGATACTGCCGGGCTAGGGGGCGGGAGAGGCCAGCGGTACTCCCGGAGTAGGGGCGAAATCCTCAGATCCCGGGAGGACCACCAGTGGCGAAAGCGGCTGGCTAGAACGCGCCCGACGGTGAGGGGCGAAAGCCGGGGCAGCAAAAGGGATTAGATACCCCTGTAGTCCCGGCTGTAAACGATGCGGGCTAGGTGTCACATGGGCTTAGAGCCCATGTGGTGCCGCAGGGAAGCCGTTAAGCCCGCCGCCTGGGGAGTACGGTCGCAAGACTGAAACTTAAAGGAATAGGCGGGGGAGCACCACAAGGGGTGGAACCTGCGGCTCAATTGGAGTCAACGCCTGGAATCTCACCAGGGGAGACCGCAGGATGACGGCCAGGCTAACGACCTTGCCTGACTCGCGGAGAGGAGGTGCATGGCCGTCGCCAGCTCGTGTTGTGAAATGTCCTGTTAAGTCAGGCAACGAGCGAGACCCCCACCCCTAGTTGGTAATCCGGTCTCCGGACCGGATCCACACTAGGGGGACTGCCAGCGTAAGCTGGAGGAAGGAGGGGGCCACGGCAGGTCAGCATGCCCCGAAACCCCTGGGCCGCACGCGGGTTACAATGGCAGGGACAACGGGATCCCACCCCGAAAGGGGGAGGCAATCCCTTAAACCCTGCCGCAGTTGGGATCGAGGGCTGAAACTCGCCCTCGTGAACGAGGAATCCCTAGTAACCGCACGTCAACAACGTGCGGTGAATACGTCCCTGCTCCTTGCACTCACCGCCCGTCGCTCCACCCGAGTAGGAAAAGGGTGAGGCTCCTTGCCATCGGGTGGGGAGTCGAACCCTTTTCCTGCGAGGGGGGAGAAGTCGTAACAAGGTAGCCGTAGGGGAACCTGCGGCTGGATCACCTCACATCACTAAGCTCCCCTGCATCAATTAGGGGGCTAGAGGTCCATAAAACCCTTGGTTCCCTTTATTAATGCGGTTTCCCTCTTGGCCAAGAGGGAAACTAAGAGCAAAGGGCCTTAAGGTTAACCCTTAAGGCTCAATGAAGCTGGCTTAGGACCGAAAGGCTGTCTAGAATCGGCAGCATCAGGGGCACCAAGCCAGCCGGTGGATGGCTCGGCTCGGGCGCCGACGAAGGGCGCGGCAAGCGGCGAAATGCCCGGGGTAGGCGCATGCAGCCGTTGATCCCGGGATCCCCTAATGGGACCTCCTGCCCCTTTTGGGGCGTACCCGACTCGTTAAGAGTTCGGGTACGGGAACCCCCCGAACGGAAACATCTTAGTAGGGGGAGGAGGAGAAATCAACCGAGATCCCCTGAGTAGGGGCGACCGAAAGGGGGAGAGCCCAAACCAAACCTGCTGGCGATAAGCCAGTGGGGATGTGGTGTTGTGGCTCCTAGCTTGGTTTAAAGCCAGCCCACCGGTCCTACCTAGCCGAACTCCCCTGGAATGGGGGGCCATAGAGGGTGAAAGCCCCGTAGGCAAAAGGTAGGTGGTGGGTGGCTAGGAGCAGAGTACCATCCCCTAGTTTGGGGGTGGGAAGCTAGGGGACACGTGCCTCTAAGGCTAAATACGTCCCGAGACCGATAGCGAACTAAGTACCGTGAGGGAAAGCTGAAAAGCACCCCGGAAGGGGGGTGAAAAGAGCCTGAAACCGGCTGGTCATAGTAGGGTAGGGCTCAAAAGGGATGAGTCTTCCCGAAGGAAAGGGACGCGAGTCCCCAGTACGAGGGAAGAGGACCAGGGTCCTACCTTTCGTCTTGAAACACGGGCCGGGGAGCTCACATCAGTGGCGAGCCTAAGGGGATTAAACCCTGAAGGCGTAGGGAAACCGAACGTCCGCAACCCGGGAAACCGGGTGAGGGACGGGATCTGTCAGGGTCTGGAGTCACTGGTGTGAGGCTAGAAACCGGGCGATCTAGGCCGGGGCAGGCCGAAGGCGGGGGAAACCCCGCTGGAGGGCCGAATAGGGGTTCTGACGTGCAATTCGTTCCCCTGACCCCGGTCTAGGGGCGAAAGACCAATCTAGCTCGGTGATAGCTAGTTCCCCCCGAAATGCGTCCTAGCGCAGCCTCCCTGGAGGCAATCCGTGGGGTAGAGTTACAGCTCGGGGGTTCCAGGCGAAAGCCTGGGGCTTCCGGTCTAACTCCGAACCTGCGGATGCCGAAGAAGGGGGGAGTGGGCCACTCGGCGTAAGGTTGGGTGGCGAAAGGGAAACAGCCCAGACTTGGGTTAAGGCCCCTAAATGCCGGCTAAGTGCCAGCAGGAAGGGCGTCTCCAGCCTTAGACAGCGGGAAGGTGGGCCCAGCAGCAGCCATCCTCTAAGGAGTGCGTAACAGCTCACCCGCCGAGGCTGGAGGCCCCGAAGATTGGTCGGGGCTTAAGCCGGCTGCCGAGACCCAAGCGGTGAGCCTCATTGAGGCTCATCGGGTAGGGGGGCGCTGTGGTAGGGTAGAAGGTGGGCCGTGAGGTCCACTGGACCTACCACAGGTGCAGATCCCGGCGGCAGTAACAGCGAAAGGGGGTGAGAATCCCCCTCGCCGGAAGGGCCAGGGTTTCCCGGCAATGGTCGTCAGCCGGGAGTGAGCCGGTCCTAAGGCAGGGCCTAATAGGTACCTGCCGAAAGGGAAACGGGTTAATATTCCCGTGCCCTAGGGGTAGGTGCGGTAACGCAAGCCAGACTCCCAACGGATCTGGGTAGGGAGAGTGGGGCCACCGCCCCATCCAAGCACTGAAGTCCCCGGAGTGCCGTAATGGTGAGAAGGGGACGAAGGTGTGATGGGCTCCCCTTTGGGGAGTTCTCTTGATCCCAGGTCCCCTTGAAAAGGGAGTCTGGAACGATCCCCTAGGACCGTACCGAGAACCGACACTGGTGCCCCTGGGTGAGAAGCCCAAGGCGTCTGGGGGGTAACCCGGGCTAGGGAACTCGGCAAATTAGCCCTGTACCTTCGGAAGAAGGGGTGCCTACTGAGGTCGTAAACCGGCCTCAGTAGGTCGCAGTGACTAGGGGGACCTGACTGTTTAATAAAAACATAGGTCCCCGCTAGCCCGAAAGGGTGTGAACGGGGGCTAAATCCTGGCCACTGGTGGTTGGTGAAACCCCGGTACAACGGGGCGAAGCCCCACTGAAGGCCGGGGGTAACTCTGACCCTCTTAAGGTAGCCAAATGCCTTGCCGGGTAAGTTCCGGCGCGCATGAATGGATCAACGTGGTCCCCACTGTCCCAGCCTGGGGCCCCGTGAACGCCCAGAGTGGGTTCACAGTCCCGCAACTCCCCACACCGAGAGAAGACCCCGTGGAGCTTCACCGCAGCCTGGCGTTGTCCTGCGGGCGCTTATGCGTAGAGTAGGTGGGAGGGGTCGAGCCCATCCTTTCGGGGATGGGGGACCCGGAAGTGAAACACCACCCATAAGCGCTCGCGGGACTAACCTACCCGAAAGGGTGGGAACAGCGTCAGGTGGGCGGTTCGGCTGGGGCGGCACTCCCGCGAAAAAGTAACACGGGAGCCCAAAGGTCAGCTCAGGCGGTACAGAACGCCGCCGTAGAGTGCAAGGGCAAAAGCTGGCCTGACGAGACCCTTCAAAGTACGGGGTCTCGACGCGAAAGCGCGGCCTAGCGAACGCTCGTGCCCCCACACGTGGGGGCCGGGCATGACAGAAAAGTTACCCCGGGGATAACAGGGTCGTCGCGGGCGAGAGCTCCCATCGACCCCGCGGTTTGCTACATCGATGTCGGCTCTTCCCACCCTGGGGGTGCAGCTGCCCCCAAGGGTAGGGCTGCCCGCCCGTTAAAGGGGAACGTGAGCTGGGTTTAGACCGTCGCGAGACAGGTCGGACTCTAAGGGTGGGGAGTGCTGGCCGTCTGAGGGGAAGGTACCCCTAGTACGAGAGGAACAGGGTACCGGGGCCTCTAGTTTACCGGTTGTCCGGTAGGGCAGTGCCGGGCAGCCACGCCCTAAGGGGTAATCGCTGAAAGCATCTAAGCGAGAACCCCTCCCCGAAAAGAGACGGCCATGCGGGGCTAACCCGCGAGAGCCCTCCCCTAGAAGAGGGGGTTGATGGGGGCGGGGTGTAAGTCCCGAGGGCGAAAGTCCGAGGGATTTAGCCCGCGCCTCCCAATCGGGCAAGCCCTTATGCTGCCGATTCTAGACAGCCCGGTAAATCCTAGGCCAGCTGAGGGCCTTATTGTGATCTCCTTTCTATAGTTTATTTATTCTCTAACGTTATAATTAGTTTATTTATTCTCTAACGTTATAATTGTCTTACGCTACCTATAATAGCCAGTTATAACAGATTTTATGTGTGTAGTGGTTAGTATGTTTGAGGATTCATAAGTGTGCTCATGCACTTTTCCATACGGCTGAAGTTAAAGAGAATGTATAATACAAAACCACATCAAGCAGTAGTAAGTATATTTCTACATTAACATACTTGTGCATACTCTCCTTGTCCTCATTATAGGCAAATATCTTACCAGGGTGGGCAAAATCCTTATAAAAACCGTTAAACTATTTTCCCTGTATAAGGCTTTGCAAACCCATGATTTAGAAGGAAAAAGCCATATACTACGAGTTAGCAATAGTAAAAGCATATTCGGGGCTGGCAGACTATTAAAGGGATGGAAGAGGTTAAAGAGATCGCGATAAACTTGGCATTAAACGAATTAGAGAACCTAATAGAGGCTCAGTTTACAAGGCATTCTCTTGGTTAAAACATGGTGTTGAAACTTTTGACAAGAGAAGCTTAGTAAGAAGCCTAAAACTAGCAAGCATAGACTTCAGATAGAACTTAACAAGAAACACAATAATGACTAAAAATATTCTTCAATACAATTTACTCGAAATCTATTGGCATAAGGTGGAATATGGGGTTGGATGAAATTGTTATCCACACACGCTTGGTTGTTATTATGTATGTAAAATACTGCAGGAGTGGACGTTGGCTCTAGGACTAGTGTATTGCATCCGTTTTCAGATGAGCGAGTGAGGATTGTTAATGAAGAGCCGTAAAAGGCTACAGGAAGAGTTGTGTTGTAAAAGAGAATTGACGTCTTATCGATTGTAATGTTGTAAGTCTCACCTGGAGTCAAATATATTGTAGTGAAGTGGAAGGAATGGGATATAGAAGAGGCTGTAAGATAACTACTTATAAAAAATATTACAATTGCAAGCACTATTAGTACAACTCCAATTATCAATAAAGTCTTGTTCATGTGTTTTAATCTGATTTTAATCTGATGTAAATGCATAAAAAGTTTGTCAAAATAATTTAATTCAGACTTGATAGAAAATTACTTTTACAAAGTGAGGAAAGCTTGTGTATGGATAACAATTTGGTTGATATGAATTGAATTTTCTTTACTGTGGAAAAGTATTTTTAGAGTGAGGGCGAGAATAGGTTTGATTTCCCAAATTGTCCTTTTAAGCCTAGGTTTCACTCCTTGTATTAGCCTTTTACTTGCTGGGCTAAAGGACTTTACTACCTCACTTGCTTTTCACAAGTTACCTAGCGTTAATTATGAGCTTAAGCTTGATATTAAGGATAGGGATTATTTGCTCGTTGATGAGGGATAATGATGAGATGGGTTGTTAGGTATTACGAGTCTGGTTGTATTCTTGATGCCTTAGGAGTGGTTTCCACGTCTACGTGATGTTAAATTAAGCTGGAAAATTGGAGGGATAAAGTTACACGATAAGGCATAAAGGCAGAGGTAGTTAGGTATAAGAACGCTTTAAAGTGTATAGCCCAAGGTGAGAACAGCTGGAGCAAACTACTTGAATGCCTTCAAGAAGAGTAGTATGATAAAAGGCTACGAGTTCCCAGACATATAAGGAGGCTAACCTAATTTACTTGTCACACACCCCTTCGTAGCATCATACCAATATTCTAATGGCTCATTGCTAATAATAGTCTCAGCTAAGCATTCATCAACATAACTTAACAACCTATACTCCCTAATCTTATTCAAGAAATCCCTGACCTCGTTTACAACATTCCTAGCTTCTTCAGCATAAGGCTTAGCCTCCTCAAACACCCTCTGCCAGTCCTCATACCATGTCACTAAAACATTTATTATAGCACTAGCAACAGTAGCTGAAAGACCAAAAACTGAAATGAGCTCCGCCTCAGCCCTACTAGCACCACCCACTAGCGATTTACTAATCTGAAGAGCATTAGAAACACCCAATTCTTGAGCATAAGCTTGAATACCGGCATCGGTGTAATCTGTAGGAGGCTTCACATAGGCTAAACCTAAAAAGTCACCCACCATTTGGCCTTTATACACTAGGCCTGCTAAACCTAACCTCTTACAGCCACTAGGGCATATAATTGAGGAAAATATTGGAGCCCCAATTATTGACTCATTATATGTAGTATCACTGACTAAATAATTACAGTATTCTTGAGGTTTACCAACTAAAAAGAACTCACAGAAGTCCTTCATAACACTAGCAGGGAACAGAACAAATCCAAACGAGTATGGAATCTGTAAAGGTATACCTAAAGAGCTCTCCAGCTGAGAGACTATCTTCGTTAGTATCATAAAATATGGGAAAGGCGGCTTCGTTGAAAAAGACCTAAGAATCGCTTGTAACGGGTCAGTAGTGTAATGTCCACCAGACTCGTAGACCAGATTTCCAGGAACTTCGATAAAGTCCTTCCGTAAATCAGTAAACTGTGCTACATAGTTCATTATTACTCCAGCACCTACGCCACTAGTAGATTGTATCCATTCCATTATCCAACCTAATACTGGGGTTTGACATCCTTCTAACTGGCTAGGTTGATACCACGTACCCGATATCCTTATCCCCCTCACTTGTAACACTACAATATTAGATGGTGAGTCCCTTATCTCCTTGAAGAGCCTACTACCCGATTCAGAGCTTAAGACGAACTCAGTACCCCCTTGATAAGCATGTAACGCCCTATCCTGTATCCAATAGTTAGACTTCCCTCCTATATAATAGTAATTCCCCTCAGCCGTCCTTATTATTATCCCATGCCTTAATATCTGAAAAATGTTTGTAGTACTAGTGGACACTCTACCAGAGACTGTTAAAGCCGGGTATACCTCATATTTAGCCTCACTTTCTAATACTTTCTTTAATCCTCTCCCAGTACAAACACCTTGATCTCTTATTGTGGTATAGTCTAGGGTAAATTGTATCATTGCACCTAGGGCTGATACATCACTCGCAGATATAGGTAATGGGGGATTCGAGGTGCTTTCCAAACCCCTTCTCCCTCCCATACTATTTTTCCTTCTAAATTAAAAGTTTTATGTAATAATAACAACTCACCACTCACAATTTCATCAACCTCAAAATAGCGTCTTGGACAACCTTGTATCTGTTCACCACATTAACCCATAACGTCCTAGCTAGACATCTATCCTCCCATAATATAAGGTCAGTCTCCTCTACATTATATAGAGAGTCAAGAAAAGTGCATAAGAATGCAACTAATAAACTATAACGTAAACTGGCGTATAATATGTTATCCAAAAGAGCAAGAAAAGTTACTAAAAACATAAGTATAAAGACGAAAACTGAGGCAAAAGGCACCAACTGAAAAAAGTGAGTTTAAGGATTCTTCTAAATTTGAACCAGCTTTTAGGAAGAGACATTGCTTAACCTTAAAGCGTGAATGTTTGAAGTGACGGGAGTGGAAATCGCTCTATTGTTGACTCCTTAAATTTATAACTTAAAGTACTTTACAATGAGCCAGCACGGTATTCCATTCGACTTCTCTATATCGTCTTCTACTGATTTCTCTTTAAACCACCTTCTCTATTGCCTTCTCCAAGGTGTAGTAGTATCTTCCATAAAGTGGTAAGATGACTCTACAATTTTTGGCTAAGGCAAGTAAGCCTAGAAATAAACAAAGATAGGACTATAGCTAAGCATATGTTAAGCAAAGTATTTGCTTATAAAACCATAAGTCAAACTCTGAAATAGGTTACTTAATTTTAGGAAATAAGGATCAAGTTTAAGCTTAGAAGGAACATATATTTCCCTCTTTCCAGTCTTTATAGCCTTTAAAACTGCCCTAGCAACATGCTCCGGCTCTACTGCGTATTTAGCAAAAGGATCGCTTCCTGCCTTCTTAAAGGACGGATGGGAAGAGAAATTAGTCTTCACTGGACCAGGGTAGATCCCACTAACCTTAACGTTATACTTTCTCATCTCAGCCCATAAACCATTTGTTATACTACTTAACGCTGATTTAGTAGCTGAGTAAACTAAAAGCTTAGGAGTACTTACGTAAGCGGCCTCAGAAATAATATTAACTATACTGCCACTTCTTCTCGATACCATGTGAGGAAGAACAGCCTTCATGAAGTATATCGGACCTAACAAATTCGTCTTAATCATATACTCTTCTTCACTTAAATCTGTTTCTAAAAAAGAACCATAGATTCCGAATCCTGCATTATTTACCAGTACGTCTATCTTCCCAAATTTAGATAATACATTCTTCACGACTGAAAACACATTCTCCTTATCACTAACATCAACAGTATATGTTACATCACCAATATCAGGCTTAGTCCTCGAGATTGATATAACAGTATATCCATTATTCTTTAACAATTCAGCGGTAGCCCTTCCAATCCCTTTAGATGCACCAGTAATTATGGCTATCATAACATTTAGTAAAAAATGGAGGAGTATATTATTTTTCCCAGATTTTTAAAGTGACCACGATTTTGCTTAGTATATTAAGTTTTTAATTAGAAAGAAGTTATCTGATAAATCGTATACGCATTATGAAAAATAATATGTTTTTATCTAAGTATACTTAAGTTCAGTTTTAATATGCATAAAAATATCTCGTACGTATACGTAAGAAATAAAATAACCATTAAGCGGGTTCATATTATATGGTGCAGAAGTGCATTCCTGATACAATAGTTTTGCCCAAATTCAACCCTTCATAACAACACCATAAGGAGTTCACAAAAGATTTACCAACCGATATTATAACAAAATGTTTTTAAAATAAAAAGGTGATCAAATTGATAAACCCTCGTTTTCCATACCCCTAGCAATTTACAAAAAGGCAATAATACTATTTACACTAGATTATAAAACAATAAGAGATAATTATCTCTCATGAAAAAAATAACAGCACAATGAGTATTTTTAACTCCAATACTTCATAGAATTCTTAGTTATTTCTAAATCTTTTTATTAGTAAACACACTCGCGAAGAATTATTGCTAAAAAAACAGGATTAAGTTTAAATATTACTAATAGTTCATATTTTTACATGGCAAGTTACGGAGCGTATACCCTAAAACCTGGAATGACGCCTTGGGAAGTAGTTGTAGCCTACTTTGTTATAGCTAGTATCATAGCCGTAATAATCATTAAGAAGAGTAGTGAGAGAATGACAACCATCGACTTCGTTTATGCTGCTATCGGTGGCGCAGTAGTAGCTGTAGCTGATCATGTAATTGGCGATATAATCTACTTGCCATCTCCAATTTACCCCATAGTTAACCCACCAGTTTGGTTAAGGATAGTAGCCTTCTTCGTGACTGTAGGATTAATTAGAAAAATAGGCTCTGGAATGTTCGCTATGGGAATATATGACATAACTAGTGACCTCCTTCACTTCGGATTTGGAGGCGAACCATTATGGCTAATAGAAGATATACTAACCTACGGTCTAATGGCTGATATAACAATATTCTTAACGAACAGAAAGATCTTTGGCATAGGTGCAGGTAAACTATCTGCCTTACTTGCAATAGTAGAGGGGGCTATATTAGGATTCTTCTTCTCCTTTGTTCATCCCTTCTTCACTTATGGTTTCTTCGCCCCCTTAATTTTCGGCTTCGCTCCGAATGCTCAAAGAATATTGTTCCTATTCATCACTTACGTGCCGGGAGATATAATAATTGGGGTTATTTCAGCGCTTTTCGCAAACAGGGTAGCTAGAGTAGTTCAATATTAAGTTATATGCTTATCTTTGGTCTATTCAGAGCAATTAAGGGTCTATAACATTCTCCAAACTACTAAAGCACTGGTGAAGGATGGAAATAAGGCAGAAGTATTTTCAGCCCTTATCCTCTATGGTTAGTGTTTATAATAACTTGATGCTGACAAAACGGGAGACAAGCCTCGCGTTTTAAGCGGAATAAAAGTTTTTTCAATATAACGATTGTTGTTGAAGTGGAGGGAAGCCCCAAAAGGGGTTAAATATGTGTATGTGTCCCTCTTCAATAATACTTATTCTTGAGTCCTAAGGAGGGTGGAGTGAGGGAAAAGGGATAGGGGTAATTTGGCTGAAGATCCAGTCATTGGTCTACTGCTGGATGAACGGAGGGGCTCTAAAGCCCACTAGTTATGAAGGCGGTAAACTTGTGAACCGCCCTAAGGGAACCTTTAGGCGGGCAGGAGGTCAGCATATCCTATGTAGTGTCTTCAGTCCTTTAATAGAGGAGATGCTGGTTGGCATTTATATAGGAATACGCTCGGCTTAGGAATTGAGCGGATAATGGAATAATATGCATCTAGGCAGTCATCTGAGAAGGATTGAAGCGTGAGTACCATGGTTAAGGAGGTGTTCTTACGTGATTGTTCGTTGCGTATCAAGTTCAATTTAAATTAATAACCATAATGATTGGGCGTACATTAAAGAAGGGAAAGAAAAATTTAAATAAAAAGTTTAGCAATATTGTATTAATGGCTCAGAGTCTAATAACTCTGAAAAAGGGGGCAAAATACTATATAGGATTACCAATTTCGCTAATTTTAATTTACCTTATTCCCAGCTATGGCGAGATAAGTGGAACCACTGTTGAAGGCATAGTAGTCTTAGGTGTGGCTTTAGGGTTATTTGCTGTTTTCATCTTCTTATCAGTACCCAGGTTTGTGAGGTCGTTCAAGCAGTTGGGGAAGGGTTTTACTATTGGAATTTTTGGTGGATACATGATTATAGCTAGTTTTGTATTGTTAGTTCTAAGGATGTTGCCGATTTCGGAGAGTGTAACAATGTTGGGTTTTTTATATCTAGCGGTAATTTTGCTTATGGTTATAGGCATAGCTTTTATTGGCTCTGGATTAGCGAAAGTAGGTACTCTGTACAATAATACGCTTATGGCTTTAGGAGCTGTTTTGTCAATATTCACGGTTATTCCCTACTACGGAATTATATTAGGTTTAATAGGGACTATACTAGTTAACATGGGCTTAAATCAGCTGTTGGGCAAATTTAGTAGTGCGTAGTGAAAAACTTTTTTCGGAGAGAAGTTGTTATATAAAATGATATAATCTTTTCCAAATATGATTAAAGAGATTAAATAACTCACTTGAAGGTTTATGACTTCTGGGGGAGAATATATATTCTGGGGGAGAAGTTGTTACTAGATGAAAGTCCAAAAACGAACAGACATGGTCTATTTGACAGGGAAAAAAGGATATAAAATGTAAACAGACCCCTCCTAACACTATTAGGCATAAGAAGAATAGGCAAAACATCAACACTCTACCGCACTAAAAGAGTTAAGGGAAGTCTTAATAGACTGTAGAAAGTTAAAACGGCAGAAAGGACTTATACAGCCTATTCTCAAACAGCTTCTTATCAGTCCTAGACAAGATAAAAGGCGTGATATCAATAGTAAGGGGAGTTAGAATACTAGGAAACTCAATAGAGTTTAAATGGAAAGGAAGGGACTCGCTATCGTTAGCAGATTTGTTTGACCACTTAAACGAGAAAAGACTAATTATTGTAATCGATGAAGCACAGAGACTACGTGGGCTTTTATCAACTGAAAAATGCAATAGCTCATGCTTATGACTACAAAAAACTTTCATATTATCTGAGATAGGACTACTTTACGACTTCCTAGGAGTAGGAGACAAAAACTTAGTTTTGCGTCTCATCTTTAACCTCGAGAATATGTAAAATATATGATGGGATGAATTTTACGAGCTATTTAGAGTTATTTTTGATAGCTGATTTCAATATTCTTTCAATTAATTCTATATCGTTTTCATTTACTATCTCAACTTTTGGGGGGATGGTAGGAATTTCTGTTGATTTATTTACTTTATACGTTAAATAAATGATAAACACGTTAAAAGCTTCCTTAGCTAAATTAATTGCTTCTTCTCTCTTTCCTTCCTTTAGCAATGCCTTTGATCGCTCAATTAGTTCTAACGCATTTTTTCTTAAATCTTCCATAAAATGACCTAAGTTATTTAATTGAAAATGCTTTTTTGAAGTTTTCCTCAACTATTTTCATTACTTGGTTTTCGTCTAGGTTAAGGGTTTTTCCTATGAAAGATATTGCATTTGGTATATCGGTTGGTTCAAGTAACTTACCCCTATACTCATATCCTCCATCGCTTTCAGTCAATAGGATTTTTGGGTCCGCTTTCTCTAAAATAATTCGATGTTTTTTCTGAAATGTAACTGATGGATTTATCGTAATGAAGTATCCCATTCCCTCTATATCCTTTAACAAGTCTACTGGTCCAGTATACCAATGAATTATTGCCTTTTTAATATCGTGTCTAATCAAGATTTCAAGAACATCTTTCCAAGCGTCTAATGCGTGTACGTTTATTAGTTTTTCCTTTCCTCTTTCTATTTGTTCTATGAAGTATTTTATTTGAACTTCTTTAGGAGCCTTAGCGAAGCGATAGTCTAATCCTACCTCGCCTACGAAGTCCGCCTTATCTATTAAAGGGATTATTTTTTCAAGTTTTTCCTCATGAACCTTCCATGGATGGATTCCTACTCCCGTTAAGATGTTTATTCTCTTTAGGGATAACGTGTCAATTGCAGATTCGTAATCCATTGATACTGCAGATATAAAGTACTCTTCATAATTTTTCTTCAAATAAGAGTAGTGACAATGAGCGTCAAAATATTTGATCATAAAAAAGGGTTTTGATTTAAGAAATAAAAACGCTTATTCGACTTGTATCGAAACGTTAGCGTTTACTTCTCCTTCCCCTAGAAATTTGAATTCTACTGTACCGTTTAATAGGAAGCTCTTTTGGAACTCTGAAGGATGGATAATAGTTGTAGATACTACGTTAGAGTTGTCTAAAACTGTCAGGTTTATCGGTTTTGTCGTAATAATGTTTATTGTTACGTTATGTGTACCATTTAGTTTAAGAGGAAATATATATGCTAAAGTGGAATTGGTTGAGATGGAGAACTGATACATTGTGATAGACCTAAGGATTGAGGTTCTGGTAATTTCTTCAGCTTTAGTTGATGTTATCTGGGGATGATAAAATAAGTTTAGGTGTGTTATTAGGAACGCTCCTATTAGGATTATTATGAGGACTACGATGATTTTTCCTAGCATCTCATATATTTTTTCTGAGAGGTTAGGTTTTTAAGAGGGCTAATACAGTAATATTCTATTGCTTTTTTGAATCTACCTTCTGATCACGTCACAGACGGTAGACTCAAAATCGTGAGAAAAATTAGTAAAATTATTAATGTAGAGAGAAATTACTTTATTTTTTATATATCTACTGAGAAAATGAGCATTTCCCTTAGAGTGCCGTTATATGGGTATAAAAAATAAATCTTAATTAGCCTATTCATGTTAATTAGATTCTGCTAAGTTTAAATCCTCATGACCACACTCTATCAACACATTTTATAGTTTATTTTATACCTTAAGAACGGCATTATAATTTCCTTCATTAAAAAACAGGTTAATAAATTAATTTGATTATTAAACCTTAAAGGAAATAAGGGAGTGGATAAAAAACTCCTCACTATAAGACGACTCGATTGAGAACAATGCACGACTAACAGTAAAAGGTTAGGCTTTATCCTCTCTTTGTTATTCGAGCTTTAATTGATAAATCATGTGTCATAGAGGGTTCAGCAGATATACAAATTAGGACGTTTTAGTATTACTCATGATTAACGCTGATTTTTATTATTTTTCTTTTAATACCTAGCATTTTAAAAACCTAATTGCACATAAAAATAAAAATAATTATGTCCTTTCTAATATGTTCTATCGGAAAAATTTTTTAAGGGAAATATTACTATAAGTAAATATGTCGAGTAAGAATAAGGCAATCACCAGACTTCAAGGTATAATAATAGCTGTAATTGTTATAATAGCTGTAATTGCTGTTGCCGTGTACTTTATAACGATTAGACCTTCTCACGTGGTTACCATAACCACAACTACCTCAACTACAACTGTACCTAGTACAACTACCACTACACCGGTTACGGGTTCCGTAACTGTTTATGTAGCTGGAGCTTATGTTGCGATATTGAATTATTTGGCTAAGCAATTTGAGAATGCTACTGGTATTCAAGTTCACGTGGTTCCAGGCGGTTCATTCGCTTTAGCAAGTCAAATAGCATCACAGACGCCTGTCCCAGCTAATGTGTTTATTCCAGTAGCTTATATTCAAGCTGTAGAGCTTGAGGGAAGCAGGAATCCTGGTTGGGCTATAGCTTTCTTATCAGATCAAATGTCCATTGTGTATTCTAACTACACTACTAATGCACCATATTGGAACGAATTATATTCTAATTACACTATGGCAATGCAAACCAATGAGAGTAAATATTGGTATAATTTCTTCTATTTGTTATCGACTAAGTTCAGTTTAGGTATAGCTAATCCAAGTTCTGACCCAGAGGGATTATATGCGTATCTAATACTGGAAATGGCGGGATATTTATATGCTAATCATAATATTAGTTACTTTGTGGATTTAGTTAAGGAAAATCCTAACGTGAAAGTTGCCCCTACAACAGCTGATTATGTTGCTCCATTGAAGGCTGGAGAGTTAGATTTCACCTTCTCTTACGTATCATATGCCGTTTCACAAGATTTAGAGTATATTCAATTACCGCCATGGTTAAGTTTTGGTTACTATCCAAATGAGACTAGCTGGTATAGTCAGTTTGCTTTTAATATAACTGTATCTGGGAAGACGCTTACTATTCATGGAAACTCAGTATATCTATATATTACAGTACCATTAAACGCGTCGAATACTCAAGCTGCTTATGAGTTCATAAAGTTCATTTTATCTCATGAAAGCGAGTTAACGATGTTCCACGTAACACCAGTTAGCCCAGCTTTACTATTCTATGAGAGTCCTTCTGATGTTCCACAACCAATAATGAGTTTGTTAAATAGTGGTGTTTTGAAGTATGCGGGGAACTTCTCTGCGGTTTGACATATTAAAGGTAGTATCGATTTTTTTATCCCTTCTTTTAGTTATCCCAATATTCTATTTGTTGTTTTATGGTTTTGGTCCGTTTTTCATTAAGTCTGTTGCATTTAGTAGATCACTTTTATCATCTATAGCTTTGACCTTCTTCTCCTCTGCAGTAGCTGTAACTATCATAGTAATTGTTTTCACACCTTTAGCTTATTATTTGGCTAGGCATAAAAACCCAGTTATAGAGACTATAGTTGACGTTCCTGCATCCATACCTCATCCGCTAGTAGGTATTGCACTTGTTTTCATCGATAGTCCTGTAAATCCTTTGGGAAAGTTTCTATATTCTCATGGCATAATTTTTTATTATTCTTACCTAGGTTTGATACTAGCATTGATTATAGTGTCTTCCCCCATTTACATTAGATCTGTTCAAAATTTCTTTGAGTCTTTGCCAACTTCATATGAGATATATGCGATGGGTTTAGGTGCGTCAGAGTTTAGGGTTTTCGTATCTGTAGTTTTCCCGTTGTCCATAAAGGGTGTAATTTCAGCCGGCTTAACTTCTGTAGCTAGGGCTATAAGTGAATTTGGTTCTGTCGTAATAATAGCGCCATACGTCTCCGGTTGGTTGTTTAATGGAGACTACGTTGCTTCAGTATACATTTATAATCAATATCTAACTTACTTTAATGCATCAATTACTGCCTCAGCTTCCTTGCTGCTTTTTTCAATAATTCTTATTGTAGTAATTAGAATTATAAATCATTATTTGAGGTAAATAGTTTTTCTTGTAATCAAGATTTACCTTGAAAGGATAGTAAATGTTTTTAAATTTTTTTATCTTAAGTAAAGGTAATATGAAGAAGCGGAGTTTGTTATTGGTGTTACTGATTTTATCTCTATTGCCTATTATATCTGTTCATGCTACATCAACAAATTTTAAGGTATCATCTAATTATGTCTCTTCGTTACCTTATCAAGATTCTAACTCAGCCTTAGTTTATTATGATGGCAAATTATATGTTATAGGTGGAGATAATACACCAAGGCAAGTTTGGATTTATTCTAATGGAACATGGTACCAAGGACCTAGCTTACCATTTAATATAATAGGAGGTACAGCTGTAGTCTTTAATAATACGATCTATTTGTTAGGGGGGTATAATAGTTCTGGTACTATTCCTTATGTACTTATGCTTAATGGAGGTAAATGGGTTGTAGTAAGTAATAATATGCCAGATCCAGCTTATGATGTAATGGCTTTCGTTTATGATAATAAAATCTTCGTGGTAGGTGGAGAGAATACTACTGGTTTAATCGGTATTTATTTTCCCCCTGCTAATGAGGTGAGGGTGTTTTATCCAAATAATGATAGTTGGTCTATTATTGGCTATATGCCAGTTCCTACTGCTCATGGGGCTTATGTATTTAATGGTTCTGATCTGATTATAGCGGGAGGATATATCGGTTACGGGGCTTATACTAATGATATTTTAATTTATAATCCCCAGAGTAATCATTGGACAGTATTGAATGGTGTTTTACCCTTCTGGATAAAGGGTGGGGCTTTAGCTTATTATAGGGGTGTAATTTTCATTGTAGGAGGTTACACGTTCACCGCAAGTTCTGGAGGGGTAAATAATGCGATATATGCCTACTATAATAATAATCTCCGACGGGTTGGTTATTTGGTTAATCCTGCTTTTGATTTTGGTTATACTCAAGTTGGTAATGTTTTATATCTAGCTGGCGGGGAGAGTAATAGTTTTACTGATGTATCTACATTTCAGGATGTTATATTTATGTTTCCCCCGTTACCGCCTAAAATAACTTCCTATGCCTCAGGAAACGAGAGTGTTAGTTTATCGTGGACACCTGTCAGTTTAGCTAGCGGTTATGAGATAATGTACTGGTCTAATGATGGCTTTAATACTTCAGTTAACGTTGGGAATTCGACTAGTTATACGATAAATGGTCTTCAAGATGGTGTTCCTTATTTCTTTGAGGTTTTGGCTTACAACTCCATCGGTTATTCTTCACCATCTAATCTAGTTGAGCTTATTCCTGCTTCAGTTCCCAATTCACCTAATATAAATTCTATAAAATACGGTAATGGCAACGTCACGTTATCATGGTCTCCTCCCTCATTTTCTGGAGGTTATCCGATTTTGGGCTATTACTTAGTAGTTAAGAATGGTAGTAATGTAGTTTCATCTTACTACACTAATTCTACTAGTTTAACTATAACCAATTTAGTGCCTAATGTGACTTACGATGTGTATGTTTACGCATATAATAAGTTAGGGAATAGTAGTCCTTATATTATAGCTGTAACGCCTATAACTAAAGCTAAGATAACAGCTGTCTTAAGTAAATTACAAAGTGGTATATTAGTTAATTACTCAGTTGACTTTCCAGCAAATGTTACTCTACAACTGTTTTACCCGAACGGAACTTTACTATCTAGTGTTATGAATCCTTTGGATAACTCCTATTTATTTAAAGTACCTGAAGAGGGAAATTATACTCTAGTTATAGTTGCATCTAATCCAGCTGGCACTTCTAGATTTATTGAGAAAATAATCTATTATTTACCTCCTTCAGCTCCTCAAATTTCTTTAGTAGGTTTGGGTAATGATCTCTACATCGAATGGAATAGTGTTAATGGTGCATTGAGTTATCTAGTTTACGTTAATGGCAGTTTAGTGTATGAAGGACCAGGTACATCTGTTGTAACTAATATATCTAATGGAACTTTTCTGGTTAAGGTATTTGCTGTAAATCCAGCTGGGAGATCGCCAGCTGGTATTGCAATTATTCATTATTCTGGGGATTATGTTACTATAGTTCACATGAAAGTGATTAACATATCTGTTGTAAAGATCGTTTCTGGTTCTGCTACGGATGGAAGTGGTATTAGTCTAGAGCAAAGTATTGTTATAATACTTTTAACGATAATGATCTTGCTTAGTATCGCTATTATAACTAGGGGAAGAGGTAGTAGTTATGATTGGTAAATGGGGCCGCCGGGATTTGAACCCGGGACCACCAGCGTTCTGGTGGTGGGGAATAGATCCCCAGGCTGGCATCCTAGTCCAAGCTAGACTACGGCCCCTTAATAGTGAATATGTAAAAGGGTATATAAATTAACCGATAGGTAATACACACGTGATTTTTTTACTTTCGGTCAACTCTCTCCCCCTATTTATGCGTAAAGTATGATGCGTATAACCGCAATTTGAGATTTATTTATATTTTTCATACTTCTTAATAGGTGGTCATCAATTCCAGTAAAATATGTTTGCAGAAATTGTGGAAATACATTATATAGATTTGAAAAAGTTGGACAAGACTTTTACGGGGTTAGAACTCCTTCAGAAATAAAGTCCATATTTGGAGGAAAGTGCCCAAAGTGTGGGCATGAGTTAAATGTTCCTAAATTGGAGGACATTAAAATAATATTGAAGAAGAAGATTGCGAAACCGGTGATTCTAGAGTATTAGTTTAATTATTTCTTCTAATGTCAATTCATGTTTTATATATTTTATGGCTAAGTCATTTTTCTTTAAATATGCTGATAGTATTTTAGAAACGTTTCTAGGCTTCTCTTTAATAGAAGCAGAATCATAGTCAATTATATATGTTCTCTCGTTACTAATAAGGACGTTCTTCCAAGGTCTTGATAATTCCTCGTGTTCTATTTTTTTATCTTCTAACAATTTTGCCCTCATTAGTAGGTCAAATATTATTTCCTTTCTCTCATTTTTACTTAATTCTCTTCCCTTTATATATTCCATTAAAATGTAATTCTTACCGTAATCATATACCTTAGGAGCTATCTCTTCTCCAGCTCTCATTTGCATCTTAGCTTCCATTTCTAAACTTTCTTTCGGGGAATCAGTCCGTCTTATCTTTAATACCTTATTTGGCTCAACAAGTGCAATAATCCCGGTTTTTCCTTTACCTATAACCCTTAGCCTTCCTATAATGGTCTTTCCATATGAGTAAGCGTACGTAAACCCAGCTTGAACTAGTTCTCTTTCTATCTCTGCTGAGTAATAGGGATAAATGAAATGCCTTATTTCAACCAAGGTGGGGTCTTTCTCAAGAATCTCATCAAGTTTTCGTCCATATTCTCTCCTTGACTCAGCCAATGTGTTTCAATAGAGAATTTTGGCTTTAAAATTATATTATTTTTTACGATTTCCTCCACGTTATACAATTTTCTTTCCTTTATAGAATATAGTCTGCCATCATCCCCTATCCAAATGTTTTCATTTTTTTCTATAAAGTCTATTGCCGATTCAGAATAGTACGGTGGTCCCGCGTTTAAGTAATATTTGCCAATCTCCTTGCTTTCTAGCTGTATTGCAATTGTTATCTTTTCAGAATTATTCCAAGCTTGAATATCGATAACTTTAAATCCATTTATCTCTAATACAGTTCTAATTTTATTCATACTTCTCTTTATTTGCCCCCAAACTATATCCTCCGTTATTTTTTCGTGGATTAATAAGTTTATGATTAATACATCTCCTTTAATTCTGGAGTAATTTATTTTGCTAGGGAAGAAAAACTCTATCGACGGGTTTTTAAGATATTGCCTAGAAGCCAACGAGAATGTTGCAAGGTTCTTAAGCGATACTGCAGCTGTAACGTTCCTCTTAGGGTCTACTGGATCTGGTAATATTAATGGTTCATTAAAGATTTTGGCTGGTTTTACGATTTCTATTAAGGTTTTGGGTCTCCATTTAGAGGCATTCTCTAGTACTTTTCTAAAGGATTTGAAATAAATTACTAGAAGTTCTGCTGAATATCCGGAAAACCCTTGTACTTTTATTTCCGCCCCATACACTCCTATTCCTTTCATAAATCTCTTGAGTAGTCTCACTTCATCTTTACCATTATTGTCTAGGTGTGATATAACGTATTGTGTATGAAATGGTGTTCTATCCACTGCAGTAATAGCTTGATCTCCTCTCTCCACTCTTAATGCTGGGACTATATCTACTTCTATTCCATTTACATTAACTATTACATAAGGATGTTCAGCGTATGCCAA
The DNA here is from genome assembly GCF_001719125.1 of Sulfolobus sp. A20. Classification (NCBI taxonomy): domain Archaea; kingdom Thermoproteati; phylum Thermoproteota; class Thermoprotei; order Sulfolobales; family Sulfolobaceae; genus Saccharolobus; species Saccharolobus sp. A20. The sequence goes on along the minus strand of NZ_CP017006.1, from coordinate 264,787 downwards.
TACGTAGTTTAAATCTTTTATTCTATTTATTATATCTTTTAATGCTTGATTCTCTAAGTAATGTTTTCCTAACTCTTTAGGGTAAAATACGAATAAATCTATGTCTGTATCTTGTTTTAGCCAAGTTCCTTTTCTAAATGACCCTTCTATCTCGAAATCTAACCCTTTTAATCTTTCTTCTATTATTCTCAAGCTTTCTTTGATCTTTTCCTCATCTTCTTTAGATGGTTTGATTTGTGTTAATACTTCCTCCTCTATCAATTGATTTCACTTCAAATAGTTTATCATAAATAGGCCCTTTTGGAGTTAACGTACTTTTGAATAATATAACACTATTCACTTCAAACTTTCCAACTTCTGTAGTAGCATTGTCTTTGATAAGATCTATCAAATTTGTTATTGATCTGAAATCTTTAATTCTACCTAACGTTAAGTGAGGTACGAAATCTTTTTCGTCTTCTGGTCTTATTTTTCTCTTCAGCAACTCGTTGTATATTGTTTCTCTTATTTGTCTTAATTGTTCTTTACCTTCTGTTATACCTAACCAGACTACTCTTGGTTTGGTTATGCTAGGGAAGGCTCCTAGTCCCTTTAACGTTACATTAAATTTACCGAACTTTAATCCTTTCATTGAATCCTTCACGTCTTCTAGTCTATTATTGTCAACTTCTCCGAGGAATAGTAATGTTATATGAATATTATAAGGCTCTACCAATTTGATACTGGCTCCAGTATTTTTTAGCAATTCTAAAAATTCAACTATTTTAGGCATGTCTGGTATTTCAATACCTATGAAGAGCCTCATAATTTTTAAACCTCTACTTTAAGTTATCTGGTGGTCAAAAATTAAAGTCATTTTAGTAACTGGTATGCCTGGTTCTGGGAAAAGTGAATTCTCGAAGATCTTAAGGGAGAGAGGGGCTAAAGTCATAATCATGAGTGATGTGGTGAAGAAGAGATATGAAAAAGAGGCTAAGATAGGAGAAAGTTTAATGGATTTTGCTAAGAGATTAAGGCAAATTTATGGAGAGGGTGTGGTAGCAAGGCTTAGCGTTGAGGAACTCGATAGTAGCAAGTATGAGTTGGTAGGCTTTGATGGTGTCAGAAGTCTTGATGAAGTTGAGGAGTTTAAGAGGCTCTTAGGCAGTAAGACATATATTGTAGCTATTCATTCACCACCTAATATTAGATATAAGAGGATGATGGATAGGTCAAGAATGGACGATTCAAGAAATCTTTCAGATCTTTTAAGAAGGGATAGAGAAGAGCTAGGCTTAGGCATAGGCAGTGTTATAGCAATGGCAGATTATATGATAATTAATGACTCATCTTATGACGAGTTTAAAAGAAGGGCTAATGAAGTAATAGATAAAGTGTTAAAGAATGACTAGAGTTGTTGTAGAATGTGAAGTTAGACCATCAGAAGATTTAAGTAAGGTCTTAAGTGCAATTATTAATTTCTTCAATTACGATAAGATGAACGTAAGAGAAGAGGGAATAAGAAAGATTCTAGTCTTAGAGTCTAATACACTAAAGAGCTTAACGAAGTTTCACAGAGCGTTAAGAAATGAGAGAATCTTAGACTCAGCTAGAAGATATTTAATGAAGGGAATTATGGGTAATTCAATAAGTTTTATGATTCATAAGCAGGCTGCATCAGTTGGAGTTTTAAGCTTTGTCGATAGTGATAATGAATCTCCCTTAGGAGCCATAAAATTTTACATAGAACACTCTGACCCAAAAGCAGTGATCGACTGGCTGGCTCCTAAAACTGCACATGGAGTTCCATTATGGGATAATCCTATTCCTCCAGACTAACATTTATTTTATAGAAATGTATGATAGATCATCAGGTAAAATTGTATTATTGAATATTCTCTTAGTTTCTTTTAGGAACATTGTAGTATCTTCATATCTGGCACTAATATGAGTCAATGCTAATAGTTTTACGTTAGCTTCTAATGCTACTTTAGCTGCATCGATTGCGTTTGAATGACCATACGTATAAGCTGACGGTTCGTAAAGAAAGGTCGAGTCATGTATTAATAAATCAACACCTTTTACGGAATCAATTACTGATTGGCAAGGTGTTGTATCTCCCGTATATGCTACTTTTATACCCCTCTTTATGGTTAAGTAATCATCTGGTTTCAATATCTTACCGTTGTAATTTACTATATTACCTTCCTTTAATTGTCTAATTACTCTCCAGTCTTTTATCCCTTCTTTAACTAATTTTTCATTATCTATCTTTACCCTATCTTTCTCGCTTATAAAGAATCCCTGGGACTTAATCGTGTGGCAGGTCTTGAATGTTGATATTTTTATATCTGAGTCTTCATAACTATCTATAAATTCTAATTTGAAAGGTGGATAAAATTTTGAGTATTCAAAGGAATTATATAAGAACTCCTTGAGTTCTTTAGGTCCTATAAGGTATAATGGATCTCTTCTATCTAATAATCCCATAGTCGCTATTAATCCCAATAATCCGAATACGTGGTCTCCATGCATATGTGATATTCCAACTATTTTTATTGAATTTATTCCAAGTTTGTATTGCATTAAGGTATATTGAGTACCCTCTCCACAATCCAGTAGTATAGTATTTCTCTCTCTCTTGACTAAAAAAGCGGGTAGTCTTCTTCTTTTAGATGGAGATCCTCCACTAGTGCCTAAAAAATATACTTGGATCACCTTTTCTGCACCACATAAATTGCTCTAGTTAGACTCTTATGAGAATATAAGAAATGTATCTCCTTAAGCATAAAACTGTTTTCCTTTAACTTATCGGTGAAGTCAAACTTAGAGTCAGTTGCGAATACTAGAAAACTTCCCTTTTTTAATACTTCTGAGGCTGAGATAAAGAAATTCTCATATAATTTAAATAACTCTTCACCTTTTTCTTTCGTTGATCTCCCGTATGGTGGGTCTGTAGCTATAGAATCGACAGAGATAATTGGTAATTTGGTAGCTGATGCTAATATTAAATCGCAATCATAACCAAAAAATTTCAAATTTACTTTGGCTTTTTCTAGTATTTTCCCATCTAAATCGACACCTATACAATTATAGTTTAGCCACTTGGCCTCAATGAGAATCGAGCCCGTACCCGTAAATGGATCTAAAACAGTGTTTTTTGGTCTAGATAAGTTTACCAGTAATCTGGAAGTTTCCGCGTTCATTGTACCAGACTGAGAATAAGGTTTCTTCTTAGAGTGGATTATCATACTCTTAGAGTCTATTTCGTCTCTTATCTTGCCTAGTAGTATTATTCCATCTGTAAATATTAGGTCTATTTTATCACACCTTTTTGAAACCTTTACGCCCTTTAAAATTTCAGTCATGATTGAATTAAACTCGTTTCTTTGGGATCCCAATATTATGTCTTCCTTCACAGAATAACAACCGTCTTTTATCATTTCATTAATTTCCTCCGGACTATCGCTGATTAATAATAGATCTCCGTTTCTCTTTATTCTAGCTGACCTGCTTGAAATCTTCTCTTGATCACTTTCAAAAATGGCAACACCAGTAAGATATTCAATATTATTGGTTCCAATTAATGCCTGTAACTCAGCTAAGGATAGAAAATAATTATTACCCTTTAGTACCGCATAACTTTTTGTCATAGAACTGATGCTATGGAGTATGATATATCTACAACTATAATATCTTTATCTTCTGTTTTCACAGTATTAGTTCCTATAATATTTTTTACACCTGCTTGGACTAACCTTTCCTTAGCGTTATTACTTAACAATAGGTGTACTGCTGCAGCTATGACACTCTTAGCTCCTAAGGAATAAGCTAATTTAGAAGCTTGAGCTACGGTCCCACCAGTACTTATTATGTCATCGACTATCACAACGTCTTTATCCTTCAAGGTCATATTTGGAATATCCTTGATTCTAACTTCTCCAGTATTTCTATCTCTTTCTTTTTCTATATAAGAGTAACTAGCTCCTAAATCCTCAGCTATTTGTCTAGCTCTTTCAAGGGCTCCCCTATCTGGAGCTAAGATAAAAGGATTAGTAGTTAGTTCTCTTATCTTTCTTGATAGTTGTATATAAGGATGAACAATTTTTATTTCTCCTCTAAAGTGTGAAATTTCCTCAGGCTTATGAGGCTCAACTACAACTAGAGAGTCGATTCCTACTTCACTTAACAAATGTAAAATTGTTTTAACGCTAACTGCTTCACCGTCTTTAAATCTTCTGTCTTGTCTTGAGTAAGCCAAATATGGTACTATTACAGTTAGCTTTTTTGCTCCTAAATCCTTTATTGTTTCTGACATTAAGAAAAGCTCAATTAGATGTTTGTCTTGAGGGTAATCTGTGGTCTGGACAAGAACTACTTCCTCATTTTTGACAGAAATTGGAATCCTAATATAAGATTCTCCGTCTGGAAATATTTTATTTTCCACTTTTACTGATGGTACAGATAATATTTTTGATAAACTATCATCTATCCCGTTTGTTGCTGTCCCACCTATTAATATCATTATTATTTATGTTGAGGGAGAAGTTTTTAAGATTAAAACTGGAGTGTAAAAGGATGTATTTCATATTTATACTTGGAACAGCAGGATCTGGAAAGACTATCTTAACTAAAACTCTTCAAGAGTATTTGCTTGATAATGAAATGGATACAGCAGTTATAAATTTAGACCCCGCTGTGGAATCCTTGCCTTATAGACCAGACTTCGATGTGAGAGATTACGTTGACGCGTTTGAGGTCATGGAGAGATATAATTTAGGACCTAATTCAGCCTTAATAGCATCAGTCGATTTAATATTGACTAGGGCATCTGAAATAAAATCTGAAATAGACCAAATTGAGGCAAATTACGTTATTGTTGATACACCTGGTCAAATTGAATTGTTCGCTTATAGGGATACCGGGAGAATAGTTTCGCAACTTATAACGGGAAACAATAAGTCTCTAGGTCTATTTTTATTCGACTCTTATCTTGCTAAAGAGGCTAGAAGCTTTATATCCTTATTACTTCTATCCAGTTCTATAAAATTTAGGCTTAATATACCAATAATAAACGTGTTAAGTAAAGCGGATCTATTAAAGGATGATGAGTTGAATAAAATCTTGAGCTGGAGTGAGAATGCAGAAAATTTAATAGACGAGTTAGGAAAAATTGATGAATACTCAATAGAGTTGGTAAACTTACTTTTAGAGAACTTATCATCGCCTATTATACCAGTTTCTTCAGAAGAAGGTAAAGGATATGATGAATTATATGCCAGTATTCAGAGAGTAGTTGCTGGAGGAGAAGATTACTTGACAGAAGAACCAAATCCTAGATTATAGCTTTATTAGTTGTTTTTCGTTTTTAATATTGTTATGTATGCTAAAGTAATTGATGCATCAGCCTTTTCCTACATAATCAGAACAGTAGGGGATTTCCTAGACGAAGCTAATTTTATAGTAAATAAGGAGGGTATGAGAGTAAGCGGAATAGACCCGTCGAGGGTTGTCTTTTTAGACATCTTTTTGCCGTCGAGCTACTTTGAAGATTTTAAGTTAGATAATGAAAGTGAAACTTTGGGATTTAAGTTAGACGACTTAAATGACATTTTGAGGAGAGTTCAGAAGGATGAGTCATTAATTGTTTCATCAACTGAGTCAAAGTTACTGTTATCTCTAGAAGGAGATTTTAAAAGGGTTTTCGAATTGCCTCTAATAAAAGTTGAGACATCTCAACCTCCATCAGTTAACTTGGAGTTTCCCTTTAAGGCAAAGTTACTCACTATAACCTTTGCTGATATTATTGAGGAGCTCAGTGACTTAGGAGAAACAATTACGATTAGTTCTAAAGATAATAAATTATATTTTGAAGTCACTGGAGATATAGCAACATCTAAAGTTGAGTTATCAACAGAAGGTGGCACACTACTAGAAGCTTCTGGAGCTGATTCCTCTAGTGTATATGGAATGGAATATGTGAGCAATACCACTAAGATGAGAAGAGCATCAGATACCATGGAATTGGCCTTTGGTTCACAAATACCATTGAAGTTACACTTTGAATTACCTCAAGGCGGTCATGGGGATTTCTATATTGCACCAAGGGCAGAGTAATTTAGTCAAGTCACTTTTTAGGCAATACTATTTAAACGCTAAGCTTGAATTGCCTAATGATATAGAATTGAGGGAATTCGCTTTACAGCCCTTCGGAATTGACACTTATATTAGGCATTTATCTTTTAACAACGTTGAAGAATTAAGGGAATATATTACAAACGTTAATGTTCCTCTTCACTTATTTTATTCCTCAGCTAGATATCAATTGCCCAGTGCGAAAAACATGGATGAAAAAGGTTGGATGGGATCAGATTTGCTATTCGATATAGATGCAGATCATCTATGTAATTTAAGAAGAGTTAAGTTCTGTCCAGTTTGTGGTAACCTTGTTGAAGGAGATAGGTGCGAGAGGGATAACGTTGAGGCTTTAGAGTATGTTGAAATGACTAATGAATGTATTAGCAGGGGTCTGGAGGAAGCTAGAAGGTTAGTCAATGTTCTAGAGAACGATTTCAGCTTTAAACCTAAAGTTTATTTTTCTGGTAATAGGGGTTTTCACGTTCATGTTGAATGTTATGATGATTGTGCTTTACTAGACTCTGAAGATAGAAGACAAATAGCTGAATACGTGATGGGAGTAGATTTGCCTGAATATGATGAGGGTCCGGGATGGGCTGGCAGGGAAAAGAAGGTAATCTCAATAGATGAGCAAGTGACGATAGATACTAAGAGGTTAGTAAGAATTCCAAATTCCATTCATGGTAAATCTGGACTTATTGTGAAAGAGTTGAAATCGCTGGATAGATTCAGTTTAGATGAAAGCTTATCTCCTTTCAGCGGGTTTGTTGTTTTTTTGCCTTATATTAATATTGAGACAGAAGCATTGGGTAGGGTTATTAAGTTACAAAGAGGTATTCCTATAAAGCTCGAGGCAGGTGTAGGAGTTTATTTACATTTGAAAAGTTTAGGTGAGGTGAAGGGATATGTTAGATGAAATCTTGAGAAGAGAATTATCTCAAGAGGACATTACAGAAATTAGCGAAGAAGAGTTCAAAAAATATATTCTACTAATAAAGAAATCTAGTATATTAGTTGACAGAGATATAAGAGAAGAGGAATTAAAATTATTGTCAGAATTAGCAGAGTCGTTGTTTGAAGTTAGATTATCTAAGGTCCTTGAAGGTAAGGTAGCTAAGGGCTTTGATGCAGATATAATTAGTGTAGTTAATTTAATTAAACAATTCTACATTTTTTTATTTACGGGTCAGTATATAGTTTATAATGATAAAATATATTGTAAGGTTGTAAAGAACGTTATGATAGATGATTATAAGCTAGAAGAGGGTGATATAGTTTTCTTAAGCATAAAGGAAGCCTTACCATTGATTATAGCAAGTTATTTAACTCCATTTAAAATAGATAATGGTGGGTAATAATGAAAGTCCCTAAGGTCATCAACACGTATTGCCCCAAATGTAAGACTCAGACTCAGCATTCAGTATCTCTTTATAAGAGCGGTAAGAGAAGAAGTTTAGCTGAGGGGCAGAGGAGATATGAGAGGAAAAATGTAGGTTATGGAAGTAAGAGGAAGCCAGAGCAAAAGAGGTTCGCTAAGACTACTAAAAAGCAAACGTTATTGTTGAAGTGTAGTAAATGTGGTTACACGATTGTAAAAGAGGGAATAAGAGTTAAGAAGCTTGAATTAGTAGAGGTGGCTAAGTGATGAAAAAATTTAAGATTCTAATTCCAGAACCTAAGAGTAAGTTCGTAAGAGTGAAATGTCCAAATTGTGAAAATGAGCAAACTATATTTTCTAATGCCACTTTTCCCGTTAGATGTTTGAGTTGTGGAACTCAACTAGTTTATCCACAAGGTGGTAAAGCAAAAATAGCCGGAGAAGTAGTTAGAATAATGGGTTAAAGGAAATGATTTATAACAGGAATAAACTCCCATCGGAAGGAGAAATTGTAATAGGTACAGTTAAGCAGGTTTTTGATTACGGTAGTTATTTGTCTTTGGACGAATATGGAAATATGCAAGCCTATTTGCCTTGGAGTGAAGTTAGTAGTAAGTGGGTAAAGAACATAAATGATGTACTCAAGGAGAATATGAAAGTAGTAGTAAAGGTAATAAGAGTTGATAGAAGGAAAAACACTGTAGACGTGTCATTGAAAAAAGTTAATGATGACGAAAGAAAGAAGAAAATGATACAGTGGAAAAGAATTCAGAGGCTAGATAAAATATTAGAAATAGTATCACAAAAACTAAAAGTTAATGAAAAGGAGGCATGGGAACAAGTTGCTTGGAAGTTAGCTTCCAAATACGGAGATCCCATGTTAGCTATAGATAAGGCTGTAAAAGAGGGAGAAAAAGTTCTCATTGAAGCTGGAGTTCAAGAGATGTGGATTAAGCCATTATTAGAAGAGGCGTCAAAGCATGTTGAAGAAAAGAGAGTAAAAGTTTCCGAAGTTATAACGGTTAGAACACTTGATTCGTTAGGAGTTAACAGAATTAAAGAGGTGATAACAAAAGCTCTAGAAACAATTAAGGGGGATAGTAATTATAATAATATATTAAGTATAAAAATCTATACTATAGGAGCTCCTAGGTATAGAGTGGATGTGATAGGTACTGATCCTAAAGAGTCAAGTCAAGCTCTAAATGAGCTTATATCTAACTTGATTAAAATAGGCAAAGAGGAAAAAGTTGAGATAAGCGTGATTAAGAAATGAAGTGGAAAATGAGAAAATGTGAGAAAGATAACATATATACTTTAAAAGAGAATTGCCCGATTTGTGGTTCTAAAACAATTTTTCCTCACCCTCCAAGATTTTCTCCCCAAGATAAATATGTAAAATATAGGATAGAACTAAAAAAAGGAATTAAACTTAACTGTTAATAACTACTGTAGGCTTTAATATTACTCCAGGTTGTACGAATTGATATACTACTACCATTATGTAAACTGTGTAAAATACACTTCCTGAACCACCATTAGTCACCGGGAATAATGCAATATAAGCAGGTTGGAAATAAAGTAATTGTACATGAGGTAATGGTTCCCCAGTTATAGCATAGCCGCTGCTTGAAGTCGGAACTATTTGGGTTGTAAATGGTGCTATGGGTATTCCATAGCCAGTTTGATATAACGCTTCAGTGAACATTTGTACTATTAATGAGTTATAAGCCTTAGGTGTCCAAGCAAATGGTTCAGCTTGAGATATTTGATTTGCTAACTCTTGAGCAAATGTTGGATCTGTTGAGGCATATGTGTTTATTATTTGGGTTATACTGTCATTTATTTCGGTTAGGTTCACGTATTCATTTAGCGGGTAACCAGCTATAGTGGTCATAGCTCCCATAGCCTTACCTATATCTCCGAGACTAGTCGTATATCCTAAGAATGGTCCTGGAAGATCTGGTGGATAGCCTATATACCACTGTAATTGACCTCCCGATATTACAGATGTTACTGCGTCGTAAGCTACTATATAAGTTGGGATTGTATAATTTGGACTGCCATATGGGTAGATGTGAAAGTCCTTTTCTAAAACAGTCGCTGCAAACGTTTCGTTGTTTAAGAACATCTCAGCCATTAACCTGATTTGAGTGCCATTTAGCGTATTATTTTCATCTATTACACTCTTATTAGTTAGTACTTCTAGCCAATAACCGTAATCCCACCAGCTTAAAATATAAGCGTTTTGTGGAGAATGTGTTCTTATCCAATTTACCGCGCTAACCCAAGAGTAGTTGGTCGTCAAAAAGCTTGTGGCTGCGTTTGTAATTGCAGGGGGCTCATTACTAGCTAGGGTTGCAAATCCTGCATCAGCAACTAATGAGATACCTACTATTGCTAAAATAGTTATTGCTAATATTTTTCCACCATTTCCGTTTTTGATCCCCTTTAGCAAGCCATCAACTACATAATATATTCCTAGTCCACCTAATGCAGCTACTACATATGCAGTATAGTTAAATAAGTATGGCTGTTCAGAAGTTCCAAATATACTTGCGACACCTAAAATTAGTAGCCATAGTCCCATTAAGTTACTTTTTCTAATCAAATAATACATTCCTATAATTGACATAAATAGAGCTATGCCAAAATCTTCTATCATAGCCGTTATTGGTTGTGGTATATATTCTGCTACCGTTTTATCTATAGGCACAGTGACTTGGTAAAATGGATTTATAATAGCGTAATATCTAGGCGGTATCGGCAGAGCTGAAGGTCTGACTAATACTAAGCCGGCTATTCCTAATACAAAGATTAAGGCTAAAACGGCTATTACGATTATGTTTCTTGACTCCACTATATCTTTTGGCAATACCTTACTTAGATAGAGGTCTAAGTAAAGCATTACTGATATTAAGAGCATTGATAAACCATGAGCTAACCCTGACATGAACCCTATATTGTTGGGGGCTAATGATGTTAAAAACGCTGTAACCGCTACTGTTACTGTATATAGGTTTGCGGTAATATCGTCATTTCTATTTAACAAAATTAAGAGAAATGCGGCTACCAATAAACTAAGGTCAATATAAGTATATCCTCCCCAAGATATCTCGGCCAAGAATAGTAATACACCTGCTGGAATTCCGTACCAAATATTCTTCTTCTTTAGACCCTGGTTAAACAGAAATATTGTAAATAGTATAAATACAGCTCCCCACGATGTCTTTGGTAGACCCCCTAACAAATTCTTATAGGTTAATGCAGGAGACACTGCTATTATAGCCCCTGCCATATATCCCGCTAATCTGCTATTAGTAAGGGATTCTACGGCCAAGAAAGACGCTACAACTCCCAATCCAGCTAACAAAACATCAGAAAATATTGCAACAGTATAGACGGCATTAACACCATAAGCTGGATAAAATGGTAAGGAAGCTAAGGCTACAAGGAAAGGTAACCCAATAGTATTCCCTAATTCAATAAAATATCCCCAAGGCCACCATCCTAACACGTCTGGAGGTACTGCATACCAGTTGCCATGTGCTTGTGCTATTAGTAAAGCATTATAAAATAGATACCATGGGTCAAATTCATTAACCGCTAATGGCCAGTTAGCACTTAGTACTCTAATTAAGATTGATATTAATGATAGTCCTAGAATTAGAGGTAAATCGATAATCGTAGTTTTAGGTAGGTATCTTCTCACTTGTTTAGCTGATTGCATAACTGAGAAGAGTAATACACTTATAATATTATTAAGCTTATTCCAAATCACTATCATGTTAATAGCAAAGATTATTAGTTAAAGCATTCATAAAATAAAGTATTTGGATATATCTACATTGTTTTTATTAAACCTTTAGTTTTTAAATTCTACCTAAATTGCCTTTTTCAGACTATCTATGTGTTGCAAAGTGATGATAGCCTCGCCATTTATGGCGAGAGGAAGTCAGAAAGTGAAGTATAGTTTTATATCGACGTTTTTTATGTATAAAGCTTAGAGTCTGTTACTGATACCTAATTTCTCAACGTCCTAGACAAGCATGACTTAATTTATGCCTTATGTGATTATAAATACTTTTGTTGAAGAGAGAACTATTTTTAATGATAGTTATAAGTTGGGGACGATGATCAGAAACGGCGTTCTATTCGGCATTACAATAATTCTTATTGACATTCTCATGATATATTTCCTTATTTATTCACCTTTTACTGACTTTCCTCTTCCAGTTTATATTTCTCTCTCGTCAGGTCCTATTTACAAATTTGATCCTTTAGTTTATGCTAAAGATTTTCCAGTTTCGATTAATGAAAGTTCCTTAACATCTAGTAACCCTTATTACATCTTTATTTATAACTCTTCAGGTAAGCCTATTGAGGATGAGATCTTACACTTACTTTCCTTGAATGCCAGTTTAATATCGCCGTCTGCTTACTGGACTATAGCAAATCTTGCCGGCTTCTTTTCTAATTATACTATTGGAAAGAATTTTTCAGTGTATTATCTTACACCGTATTATTATGATAACTACAGTGGACAGCCTAACGTTAGTGAGATATACTTGAACATATCTGATGTTTATGCAAGTCCGTTTATAGTTACCTACCCTCCTAATGATCAATTAAACTATTCGTTTGAGTATAACGTTTCTAACCTAACCTATGTTCAGAGCTTCGCCATAGCTTGGCTTTCATCTGTTGAGTGGTTCTTTACTCAACCACCAAGAGCTATAGAATGGTGTTATTCTGCAATATTTAATGTATTAGCTTTCGTTGAAGTTAATGGACAATTCTATTATCAAGGATATACAGCTTATATCATTTGTGTGACAGTGAATGGTGTATCACCTAGTAGTATAACAGTCAACATTAAATATCCATTTCATGGAAGGGTATTGTATCTCCCCATAATAATTAATTTGAGTGCTGGTGAAAATATAGCACATCGTGGAAATACTACTATCTTTTCCCCTACCTTTCCACCAAATGTGCAGATTACATATTATAAATATACTTTTTACGACTATGATATTTCCCTCCCTATCAATATTTCTGTATTCAATGGCACTTCGCCTACAACCTTTATCATTTCGAATAATTCAATAATTTACTCTACGAATGCCAGAAATTTTTCAAGGGATGTACAGTTCTCCATGTGGAGTTATTCTCCTTACGATATAAACGTCAGTGTTGCTACTAAGGATATTATAAATATTGGAGAAAATAAATTGGTTAGGCAGTGGGATCCAGGTTATATAATGATAGTTCCATCGTCTTATTATATTATGAGAACCGAGGGCAATGTAATAGATATAGAGTGTTTACTAAATTTCACGATACAAGATCACATTTTAAAATCTCCACCTAATTGGGTTTTTAATCATGTACCATCTAATTATATTTATAAAAATAATTATGCTAACAAATATTTACAGTGTATAGGATATTATTATGGATTAAATAGGTTATTGAACTCAATAATTTATAACTTTACAACGAATATCACAGATGAAAGGTACTCAAATTGGGAATTATTACTATTATCGTCCGAAATATCTATGCAAATGGTTAGTAATAGTACAGCCTTAAACTATACCACTGCCTTAATTTCTAAGGAGGGTAGTGAATACCAAGCTTTTATGCAACTGGTGTTTATAGTGTCATGGAATATCTGGTATAGTATTTATAATGGGTCATATTATCTGGTTAATAAATGGTATTCTTGGGAATACGGATTATTTACTGGATTTAACATTCCTCCATATTATCTTGGAAATAAAACTATTTTACCTTACTTCGTTTTAAACTACACTAATACCTCATATTTACTTTATAACATCGGATCATTAGAGATTACAAGTTGGTTCTATAACAACATTTCATCAAATGACTATAATTTATTAAAAATCAATAACTTTCCTGCTTTTATCCCTGTTCCTACCTTGAGAGAGGATATTGTATTTCACAAATACTATGAATTTGACGGAATACCAATTTTTATCCGTATTATTAATCAAAATTTTACTATAACTTACCTTAATAAATAAGTTAAAAGGTTTGCTCAGCATAACTTCGAGAAAACTACTTTATATGTTGTTTTCACGTTAAAGAGGAGTTTATACGACCATTAAATATCTTTAACTTAAATAAGGTTTTAGATAAAAGTGGTCAACATGGGCCCGGCGGGATTTGAACCCGCGACCTCCCGGTTTCTGAGCACCCTTATCAGCCGGGCGCTCTACCTAGCTAAGCTACGGGCCCTCCTTTGATTATTCTTTTCTCATAATTTAAAGCTTACTTTACATGGCTAGTGAGCCTTATTTGATATTCAATTATTCTCTTCGGCTAAGTATAAGAAATGTTAAAGATAATTTGAGTTTACTGTTTTTTAATTTTATGCTAAATTTATCTGAGAAAAATCTTCTTAGTCAAGATTCTAAATACCTACAGAGTTTCACATAAATTTATCAGAGATTAGAGAAGATATGGCTTGTTTAATTAATATAGTTATTAAAGATATAGTGAATAAATTAATATAGATATTTACTGAAGTAGAAATTTTTAAGTAAGATTAACATTTCTAAGGAAGTAAAATGAAAAGATTTTAAAAACAAGAACTACATTTCAGGAAATGTCAATAAAAATATTTTAAAAACAGATCTATATAGATGGCTACTTTTAATGCATATTATGAGAAATATTTAAAACGATTTCCTACCTCATTATCTCCGAGAAGAATGGTAGATAAAAGAGTAAAATATTTCGTAATAATACCTTTAATCAGTATTTTAGTTTTTACATTAATAAGTCATTCCTCCACTTCTACAAATACTACTACAGAGATACAACAATTAAATCAGACAGTTCAGTCTATACTAAATAGAACTGCAGATTACCCCCCTGCATCTGTTCCATCTTGGCTCGATACTGGAAGTAATGCGTGGATGCTTACTGCTGCTACATTTGTAGGATTACAAAGTGTTCCCGGTGTTGCACTATACTACGCTGGTTTATCTAAAAAGAAATATGCGGTAAATTCTGCCCTAATGGTGTTTTATGCTTTTGCAATAGTATTAGTAGTTTGGATTATAGCGGGATACAACTTTGGTTTTGGTCATCCAGCTCTATTAAGTATAAATGGCTACGGTATTTTTGGTTATCCATTACCAGCTTGGAAAGGATTATATGAAGCCTCCCAAACTATTTACGGTCCAAGTGGTACACCACTGGACATACCTACTTCTACATACATATTCTTCCAGTTCGTATTTGCGGCCATAACACCGGTATTGTTAGCAGGTGGAGTATTGGAGAGGATGAACTTTAAAGCCTGGATGGTTTTCGTTCCTTTCTGGTCCTTATTAGTTTATAGTCCAGTAGCGTATTGGTTATTTGCGGGTGGTTGGTTAAACCAATTAGGGGCTGTAGATTTCTCTGGAGGTTACGTGATACACGTAGATGCGGGTGTGGGTGCATTAGCAGCAGCATTAGCCATAGGTCCTAGACTAGCTTCAGAAAGAAAATTAGAAGCACATAGTCTTCCATTAATATTAGCAGGTGCGGGGCTTATATGGTTAGGTTGGGACGGATTTAATGGAGGCGATCCAGGTGGTGCGACCATTGATGCTGCCATTGCTGTGCTTAATACCAATATTGCTACTGCAGTAAGTGCAGTAGTTTGGATGCTAATGGATATGAAGTTTTTCGGAAAGCCTACTCTTGTAGGTGCCACAAGTGGTGCTATAACTGGTCTAGTAGCAATTACACCAGCTGCTGGTTACGTTAATGGTTGGGAGGCAATGTTAATCGGTATAGCTTCTGGTAGTATACCATGGATGGCCTTATATTGGTTAGAGCCAAAATTAAAGGTGGACGATACCTTAGGTGTCTTTTCTACTCATGGAATAGCTGGAATTGTAGGTGGTTTGCTAACCGGAGTTTTTGCAAATCCTGCTGTAACTCAGTTTATTGCCCCTGGATTAAGAGGAGCATTATACGGTAATTGGTATCAATTAGGTATTCAAGCTTTAGCTGCGGTCATAGTATTTGTATATGATTTTGCAATAACTTTTGGCTTGCTAAAATTAATTGGACTATTTATTCCTTTGCAATCTCCACCTCAAGTATTGGCAATTGGTGATTATGCAGTACATGGAGAAGTTGCGTATTCTGAGTTATTAGCAGCAATCCCTGAAAGCGTTAAGCCTAAAGAGGCTGTTGAAGAAGCTAAGGCTATGGATGAAGAAACAAAGGAAAAAGGAAAAGATTAATAATAAAAATTTTTAATTCTTGTTACCCAATTAATTTAGTAAGTATTTTCTCTAAGTTATCTAGCTCATTATTATCCAATTTTTTCATAAATCTTTCTATAACTTCACCAAAGATTTTTCTGCTTTGTGCTAATTTCTCTCGTCCCTTATCAGTAAGCTCCACATATATAACTCTTCGGTCTTCCTCACTTCTTATCCTAGTTACGTAATTCTTCTCCTCAAGTCTATCTATAATACTAGTAAGTCCTGCTTTAGTTAGCATGTATTTCTCAGCGACTCTACTCATAGGAACCTTACCTTCTTCCTCTAGTGCGCACATAACCTTGTATTCAAAATAAGATAAACCTAGCTCTTCTAGAGCTTTATCTGCCTCTTTATTGACCTTTCTAGTTAATCCTACTATTAGATCCCAAATCTCTGAATACTTGTTAGTTAGCATCATAATTAAATATCTAACATTCAAAACAAAAAACTTAACTAATATTCTATCAGTGCTACAATGGCTCATCATAATTCTTGCCGCCCATCGATCATCATCTTAAACCATATTTTTTATCAAGTGTTAAAAACTTATCTAAGGAATTTTATGCATGGTAACCAATAACTATTTCACTCATATTTACATTGACAGTAATCCCATACTTTTAGAATAAGCTCTTTATAGCCTTAAATAATAAAACCATTATAATGCTGAGTAAGAGAGGGGGAATCATAAAGCTTACAATAGTCTTGATTTCGTTCCTATAGTTCGTTTCAACTCTCCTACTCACAAAATAGAAGGGATAAAAAGGAGTTTAAATTTTTATTATTATTACCATAAAAAATACATATTTCTTAATCTTGAAAAATTATAGAATTCCATTTTTGTATACTGAATTTTTCGAAAATTTTTAGTAGGGTGAATAGAATTACTTAAATAGTAGAGAGAAATTTCTCATTAACTTAATTAGTGAAATCTCAAATCTTTAATTGTAATAAAAAATTGAATTGCTAAGATTATGTATAACTTTGTGGCTAATGTACGTTCTATAGATATGGATGTATAATATAGAAGGTATAATATATCTCATACTCCCAGATTTCATATAAAAGTTTTGAGATAGATTTTTAATATTTTAAACAAGATTAAATATGTATGAAAGAAGTTGATTTAACATTAGAGAAGAGCGTTGATGTTAAGAAATTTCTAGTCATGCAATATATCCAAAGTAATGAAGATGAAATTATATTTAAGGTAGATAACGAGGGTAAGCAGATAGTTAACGATGTTTGTAGAGAATTAGAGTATGATTGTGAAACTTCAGAAAAAGATAATACATACTTGATTAAAATAAGGAAGGCAGTGGAACTTAGAGGGTCTGTCAGTGATGAGGCTAATATTCTTATTCCTTTGCCTCCAAAAAGAGTTTATGAGAAGATTTTGAATCCTGCTATATTAACTATCTTCATCCCTCAAATTAAAGGTGTTTCAATTTTGAAGGAGGGAGTATACAAGCTTAGAATTAGATGGGTCATTAGTTGGGACACACCATTAACTGTTTATAGTCTTAAACTAGATGAAGATAGATATATTATAAGATATCTCGCTTCTCAGAAAGTTTCTGTATTTACTATATTGTTTGGTTTCGATTTTTATTTAGCAACTGAGGGTAGTGGTAGTAGGATGAAGATGAAAGAATGGTATAAGGGACCTTTTAAGTCCTTGGCTAAAAGCGAAATAGAAAAACATTTAAGAAAGGCTAAGGATTCTTTACCAGATTTGCTAATCAAAGTTTAGCCTTCAATTCATTGATTTCTTCCGATAGTTTAATTATATCTGAAAGATCATTACTAATTTTATTGTTTTGCTTCATCAAATTTATTATATTAACTAGATCATCCCAATATCCGCTTGTAATATAGACTTCTGGGTTATATTTGTGCATTGTAATTATCTCCATATCTATTAATAATTTATTTAATATGCCCATGTTTTTTAATTCGTCTTTATATTTGGTAATTAAATCATTTAATGAGTCGAGAATAAGTTGAACATATCCAGCTATTTCTCTCATCTCTCTTTCCCCAGCCTTAAGAATTCCTTCCTCAGCCATTTTGGTCACCATTTAATACTTTTAAAGGAAAATTTATAAAATCAACTTTTTATTCTCCATTTTATATTCACTTTGACACTTCTCGTTAATGTGTCACGCATTGGACATCTTTTCTCAGCTTCTTTAATTAACTCGTTTATTCTCGTATCACTACTAGTTATAGATATCTCATAATTAACTTCTAGTAAGCCAGGAGGAACATTATTATCTCCTTGGAATCCCCTTGGATCAAGTTTTCCTTCAATGAAACCATCAATAGACTCTATCTCAATTCCTCTTTCTCTACCTATATAATAAATTGTTAGAATTAGGCAAGATAAGGCGGAGGCGAGGCAAAATTCTTCTGGGGTTGGATAATCAGAGCCAATTAAGCCTATAGTGTAATCATTATTTCCTAAAGTAATAGTTACTTTATCTCCATCTAATTTTCCCTCAGCAACGAAAGTTATAATTTTCAATTTATTGCACCTATATCCCTTAGAATTGATGCCTCTATTCCAAACCTTATATATAGCTTAGTCTTCTCTTCCTCATTAAATGTCTTTCCTATTTTTTCCTCTAATTTTTCTATTTGCCTAGTTATCACTGTGCTAATGTTTGTCTCTATACTTGGTTTATTGACCTTGAAAGTTTGATATAGGTCAAATAAAAATTCGTACATTTCTTCATCCATATTAAGTAAAATATTTCCTAAAGCTGGTATCTGTTGATTATTTATTTCAATGAACTTAACTTTGATATAAGGTCTCCACGTTAGCATGTGATTTCTGACGAATTCCCATGAGGGTGGAAAGCCTCTATACTCATCAGCTGATGGTACGTTTACCACTTTATACTCTTGACCATCTAACTCTAAAATAGCCTCAACTTCTAGCTCTAAATTCCCTATCTTTTCCTTCATAATCTAATACATTTGAATTTATAGAGAAAAATTTTTCTTTGCCTTATTAAGATTATTTTATGGTGATATAGATGGAGACTAAAGCAAAAATAGAGGATGATTGTGTAAGGGAATGTTACTCCCCTTCATCACAGTGGAAATTTATCGATATATCAGAATGCCTAGCTAAGTGCAAAAACGTGAGTGTAGCTAAACCCTAAAATTATTTTGAAGTAAATCCAGGTTTTGTCAGTTTCTTTAGGTCAAGTATCTTATCGATATCTTCGTCTTTATAACCTAACTCTCTAAGAGCTTCGCGTATTGAAAGACCTTTATTAAGCTTTTTACCAATTTCTGAAGCCTTATCGTAACCTATGATTGGTGAAATTGCTGTAATAAGTGCAGGAGAAGACTCAGCATATCTTTTCATTTTCTCGGTATTGGCTACCATTCCATCAATTACCAAAGTAGAGAATTTGCTTAGAGCTTCGGATAATAAGCTTATTTGCGTTACAATGTTATAACCAATTAAAGGAATTCCCATGGATAATTCAAATTCACCTAACATTGATACAAACTGATTTGCATGATCTAATCCCACGACTTGAGCTGAAACTAGTAAAGAAGCTTCAACAGTGACCGGATTAGTCTTACCAGGCATTATTGAACTCCCTGCTATTTCTTCTTGTGTTGGTAGATCAATTTCGTTTAAACCTGCAAATGGACCAGAAAACATTAACCTTATATCCTGCCCTAATCTGTAGAGATCCACTGCAATATTTCTCAAGGATCCGCTGAGTAGCAATAAATCTGTAAGTAATCTCATAGCCCTAAATTTGTTAGCTGGTTTGAAACCTAAACTTGTTATCTTATTTATCTCATTTATCACCCTCTCTTGGAACTCTGGATGCGTATTTGCTCCAGTTCCAGTGGCTGTTCCTCCAATTGGCAACTCCTTTACATATTCTAGTATATTGACTAACTGTTCGTATTCGTGTTGGAAAGCATCGGCATAAGCTGAAAGTTCTTGCCCTAACGTAACTGGTAGGGCATCTCTCAAGTGTGTTCTTCCTGCTTTGACAACATCCTTATATTCTTCACTCTTTTTATTTAAAGACGAAATTATTTTTTGCAAAGATGGGATTAATTTTTCCTTAACCTCAGCTACAGCTGCCACTCTCATAGTTGTTGGCATTGTGTCATTAGAGGACTGTCCAAAATTTACATGATCATTAGGATGAACTTTAACTTTAGCGTAAGTTGAAGCTAATTCAGCAATCACTTCATTAACGTTCATATTTAATCCAGTTCCAGATCCAGTCTGGAACACGTCTAAGACAATCTTATCATCTAATTTTCCCTCCATTAACTCTTCTGAAGCCTTAATAATTGCATTAGCAATATCTTTATCCAATAGTCCTAGATCTGAATTAACTTTTGCACAAGCTTTTTTTACTACTCCAACAGCCCATACAATTCTTCTTGGAAACCTAGTTCCAGTATTCATAAAAAGTTTAGGTGCTGTTTCAGTGTATTTCATAATCTTCTTCATTCAGCTTACCTTTTTAAATTTATATAGCAACGAATTTGGAAAACACGTATAAACTTTCATGTAATACAAAAACATATGATAAAGTTAGAGAACGTCACTAAAATTTACATGGGTAATGTTAAAACAGTTGCATTGAGAGATATTAATTTAACTATAAGTGAGGGCGAATTTTTAGCTATATTAGGACCTTCTGGTAGCGGAAAATCAACGTTACTGTCAATAATAGGTACGTTGGATAGACCTACTACTGGTAAGGTGTATATTTATGACAAAGACATAACTACACTGGATGATAATGAGGTATCAAAAATTAGGAATGAATATATAGGATTTGTTTTCCAGAACTTTAATCTCATCTCAAGATTAACCATACTTGAGAACGTTGAGTTGCCATTAATTGCAAGAGGGGTTAGTAAGAGTAAAAGGGAAGAGATAGCAATGGAAGCGTTAAAACTTGTTGGCCTAGATGGTTATTATAAGAAAAGGCCTAATGAGCTATCAGGTGGTCAGCAACAAAGAGTCGCGATAGCTAGAGCTTTGGCTCAAAATCCTAAGGTATTGTTAGCTGATGAACCAACTGGAAATTTAGATAGTGTTAATGCTAAGAATATCATGGAGATCTTCAAAAAGGTAAATGACGAGTTTAACACAACTGTTATTGTGGTAACTCATGATAGAGAAGTAGCTAGTTATACAGAGAGAAAAATTTACATTAGAGATGGTAGAATTATTGGTGAAGAAAATTGAGAAAAATTATGACAGTATTTCTGATCTCTTTCTTGCTAACATCACTTATCATAACTAGTAATATAGTTTATGGTCAGACTCCAGTCGTTTCTTCATGGGGTTGGGGGACTCCTCAAAATCCTATAAAAGCTTACCCAGGCTACAATGATACACCATTTTATGTTCTCATCTCGTTACCCTTAGGCTATCAAGTAGTTTACGCTTATCTCAGTTTATATGGTACTCCAATAACGTCAGAAAGTGGGTCATCGTTAGCCTATGGTTCAGTAACCTCATCTTCCTTATCTACTACCACTCAAATAACATTTTTCTTAAACATTAATCAGAATGCTAAACCTGGTACCTATAATGTTCCGTTAACTGTGGTATATCAAAATGCAATTACTGGAGCTGAGAGCCAAGTTACACAGACTATAACTATTCCTATATACAATGTTACTTTTCCAATACTTCAGCAAGTTTTTTGGGGAACTACTCAGCAAGTAACATTTGCTCAAGTAGGTGAGGGATTGATACCATTGACCTTCGTAGTTTTTAATCCAACTGCAGATCCTATGATTAATGTTACCCTTAACGTTTTCTTACCGAATGGTATTTATTCTCAAACGAATAATCAGCATTTAAGTGTAAAAATTTCAGCTTTGCCACCCGGTCAGCCAGAATTAACTACTGTAATCGTTAATGTCAGTTCTCAAATTAAACCTGGAGTATATAATTTGACTTATGAGATATGTTTCACTGATTTTCTAGGTTATTGGCATAAAGACTATGCAAATCAAACTACTTCCATAGTAGTTTATCCTTTAGCTAAGCTGTCAGTATATTCTAATCCCATTTATGCTATTCCAGGCAACACTGTAACCCTTTTGGTAAAAATTTCGTCTAATGTAACAAGTTTTGTATACTCTGTTAAACCAATTCCTCCTAGTGAAGTCTTACTTCCTATTAGTTCAAATTTTACTCCATCAGTAATACAGCCTGCGAAAAATGTAGTATTTTACTTCAATTTTTACGTGATACAAGACGTATTACCCTCAATTTACCCGATTCCCATAGAACTAAATTATTCTGCATTAGGTAGCTCCTTTAGTTACGTCTACTTGTCTTACATTAAAGTTTATTATAACGAGTCTCCGCAAATAGCCGAGACAGCGTGGAATACTACTGTCACGCCTTTTCCCGGCATTGGGGTTATGCCCTTAACTTTATACGTGTATAATCCCTTACCTTATCCTATAACTGGTGTTAACATAACCTATAACTTCCCTAGTGGAATAATTCCTCTACAGCCCTATGTTTTTTTGCCGGGGATTCCACAATTTCAGATGATACCAATAACCATACCAGTTGAGATAACTCCTAACGCCTCCATAGGTGTGCTAAATTACACTTATAGGATAAGTTATAATGGCGATCAAGTAGTAGATGGATTAAATAATATTTACGTTTTACCACCTTCTCCAGTAATTGTTGAATTAAATAAGACCATAGTAAGCCAAGGTGGTTATGATGTTTTACCATTAAAGGTAATTAATTTAGGAGCTGAATATGTTTACAACTTGAACGTTGTTTTGTTAACTCAAGGTCTGGAGATGATAGCATCTTTTAATAACACTATCCCATTTCTTAAACCAAATTCTTCTATCACTCTGTATTACACAATTTATGCTCCACAAGATCTACCTCCTGCAGTATATCCACTATTAATAAAACTGTATTATGTTTATTTCACATCTAGTATTGTTAGAACTTTTACTATACCCATTTCAGTAGTGTCTTCTCAAAACATTTTGTTGGTTAATTTATTGAAGACTAGTGTATATTATGACACTAATAATACTGATGTGATACAAGTAGTTAATCTTGCAAACTATAGCTTATATAATGTTCAGATTAGCTTGAATTATGCTTCCCAAGAGATTTACTTATCAACTAGTAAAATTTACATTCCTTTCTTACCCCCTCACTATATTTACACTCTTCCCGTATACATTATACCACAAATTCCTGAAACTACTTCAATACCTATTAATATATTAATGAGCTATATTGTAAATAGCACTACTCAAACATATCAAGATGTAATAAACTTGCTAAGCACGGGTTTTGTTAAAATGGAGATAACGCAAGTTTCAGCTCAAGTCGTCAATAATAGTGTAGTTATAAGTGGCGTTCTAATAAATACTGGCTCTCAGAGTGCTCAATTTGTGACAGTTTACTTGAACAATTATACTTCATTGTACATTGGTAGTGTGCCCCCCAATAGTCCTACACCTTTCTCCTTCACCTTATCATTACCTCCGGGGAGGTATACCTTTAATGTATCCGTGACCTATGAAAATCAATTATATCAACCTAATTTAACTTACTACGCCTTTTCCTATATAGCATCGTATCCAATTACTTCCAGTAATAAAAGTTCCTTTAACGTCACAATTAGCGTAGTTTTAGCGGCGGTAATTATGATCCTTATTTCCGTAATAATATACTTAAGCCTTAGGAAGAGGGGAATTTAAATGAAGATTGTAGATTACATTTTTTATGCCCTTAGCTCCTTAAGGGAGAGAAGACTAAGGGCTATTCTAACTATTCTGGGCATAATTGTAGGACCGGCTACAATCATATCCATAAATTCTATGGTTTTAGGTTATTCACATTCTATAATCGGTGAAATATCAAATTTTCTTTCCCCATATGATATTATCGTAACATCTACCGGTAGAGGAATTTCATTATCCGATTACGTTGTTTTACAGTTACAAAATATAATAGGCGTTAAGATGGTTATACCTTTCTATTCTTTTCCTGCACTTATACGAACTTCTACTGGTTTTGAAGGTGCTACAATTTTCTCAGTAAATATTAACCAGTTAAAAATGGCAGCTCCTGCAATTAGTTTAGATACTGGATACCTCCCTACCGTTAACGTTCCTTATGAGGCTGTTATAGGATATCAATTAGGCAGCAATCAAGGTGGTTATACTCCAATAAAACCTAATCAAGTGGTTCAGGTTATAGTATTTAATGGTGGAGAGAATTTTACTAAAAACTTTATCATAACCGGAGTACTTAACGAATATGGTAGTTTTCTAGGGGTAGATATAGATAAGTCTATAGTTGTCCCTCTTTCCTTTGGTAGGACTCTATCTAGCACATATACTGGCGTTATTATTATAGTTAATTCGTTAAGCGAGATTAATTATGTAGTTAATCAGATAAAACAGAAATTTGGAGACGCGTTGGATGTAGTAGTTGCTGAAGAGTTCATACAATTAATTCAAAATACTTTGCAATCCTTGAATAGTCTATTAATATCAGCTGGAGCAACTTCGTTCATAGTCTCTTTCATGGGAGTAAGTACTACTATGTTTACTACAGTGGTTGAGAGGACTAAAGAGATTGGAATATTAAGGGCTTTAGGATTTACTAGGAATGATGTTTTATTTATCTTTTTATGTGAAGCTGGAGTTATGGGATTTATAGGTAGTGTGCTGGGATTAGGTTTAGGCTCTTTAGTGTCTTTTGTTTTAACCGTTGAGCATTTTGGTTTAGGATTTAGCTTTTTAAAGGGTCTTTCAGTAACTCCAGTTTATTCGCTTTCATTCATGTTAGAAGCATTAATTTTCTCTACTTTCTTAAGTATCCTAGCAGCTTTAACTCCAGCATATAGGGCCTCGAGACTAGATCCTAATAAGGCAATAAGATACGAATAGTATAATTTTTTCAGAGTTACATGCTAAAAATTTATATAATCTCTTGGATCTCCGGTTTACTGAAAATTTCCTTTATAGCATTTACTAAATCTTCCTCTGTGAATCCAAAAATCGTAGGTTTCTCTTTTCCAAAGATTTCATGAATTATGCTCTTAACTCTATCTACATTAGCTTCCATTCCCTTTAGACTATCTTCTAAAGTTTCTATGAAGTTCTTAGGATTCATTACGAAGAAGTCGCCAGAAATGGATATCTCATCTATTCTTTTATTTACAATTTTTAACGTTATTCTTAATAATTTTCTAGCTTTGTAATCAATGTGACACAAAGCGACTGCAGAAGAGATCTTCACACATCTCTCAGTATGTAATTCAGGATGTCTATTATCTTTATAATAAATCCATTCTTCATTAGCTTTTTCTTTAGCTAACTTCTCCCAAAGCTCTATCTCTTCAATACTTAAGGTAGTCTCTTCAAACTTTATCCCTAACCTCTTTTCAAATGCCTCTTTTAGCTTTCGATTAATTTCATCTCTAGTAGGAATATACCCTAATTCTTTTTCCATAGATGTTAACCAATCACTCATATCCTTAGCCATTTTGTCCCTAAACTTCTCTGATGGGACTCTAATGCACTTACTAATTAGATCTACATCAAGTTTTAATAATATATTTCCAGTTATTACTACGGCTTTACCGTATGTCATCGCCCCATTTCCGCTTATTTTCTTTCCGTTCACAACAATATCTTGCTCTCTTAAGTTAGCATTAAGCCCATATGACCTCAATACATCAACTACCGGAGTTAAGAATTTCTCATATAGTTGCATTGGGTTTTTAGGAGCATCCTCTTCTCTTATAACAATGAAGTAATCGTGCTCCCCTGGAGTAATTACAACTGTACCTCCACCTAGATCGCGTCGCACAACGGGTATTTTCATCTTTCTGGTGAAATCTAAATCTACTTCCAGCCAGACTTCTTGATGTAATCCTACGTTAACGAAAGGCTCTTTAGCGTAAAAAAGTAAAAGTGTATTTTTGCTAACACCCTTAGATACGTAATCAGCTACTGCGACAAACGAAGTAATCATATGATAGCCGTCTTGAGGAGGTAAAGTAATATACCTCCATTGCATCTTATAGCCTCTTACAAGTTAATTTCTCAGAAGCAATCAAATCTTTTAATTTTTGTATTGCTTGAGGTCCAGTTTGTAATTGTTTGATTTCTTCTGGATTACTCATCTTCATTTTTACTAGCCAACCTTTATTATATGGATCTTGATTTATAACTATTGGGTTCTTTTCAGCCTCGGCGTTAACATCTATTACTTCTCCAGTAACTGGAGCTGGCACTGGTCCAGCCCACTTACCACTCTCCATAGTAGCTACTGGTCTACCTCTTTCTACCTTAGTTCCTTTTTTCTTTATTCTTACCTTTACAATCTTTCCTGCCATAGTTTGTGCTAAGTCAGTTATTCCTACTACAACTACATCTGAACCTTCTAATCTTGCCCACACAGTATTTTTACCTTCTATGTAATAATATAGATTTTCTGGTATTTCACAATTCGACTCTACTACCATGTTGATCTTATTTATATTACTCTAGTTGACTAAAAAAGTTTGCTTTCTAAAGCACATATGATAAAAATGAATTATAAGTTCTTAATTGTCTTTACTGATTTTCTCGATATAAAGAACAAAGTTTTATAGGTTTTATTTTTCTTCCAAAAACTCGATGAGTAATAATGAGAGGAAACTTATATCGAGTTGGCTTATTTGGAGTTGCTCATATTACCTTTACTATCCATTTCTTTCAATATACTTCTCTCAGTTCGTCAGTGAATCAAAGATAAGTTTACTATATTTAAGTTTTCAAGCAATTTCTTTGCCTTATCCAATTATAGGAGCATGGCTCTATAAGTATAATAGAAAATTACCAGTCATTATAGGTATGATTATAGGAGGATTAGGACTAATTCTTTTACCTTTTTCAAAAAATTTGTATGAAATGGTAATATTTATGGCATTAAATTATCTCTTCTACTTGTCGCTACCATCATTTTATTCATTTATGTCAGAGGAGGGACAAGGTGTAATAACCAAAATATGGTCAATCTCTATAATTCCCTCTTTAATAATGCCTTCAATAGCTGGTCTTATAGCTCAGTATCTAGGTCTTAGATTACTCTTTATAATTTCTGGAATAATTTTTTCCTTAGCGTCAATACCTGTTTTAAAAATAGGCTCTAATAAGGTGTTAATAGGCGAATCATCGATAAAAATGAGTATATCTCTATTATTTATATTATTATTAATACTGCCAATTGCGATATCCACTCCTTACATTTACCTAGCTGTTTACCTTAGATTTAACTTGTCCAAAATTGAGTTAGGTGTGATTGTGACTATTGCAGAGATCCTAGGTATGATATTTAGCTATATTTCATCAAGATATATAAAGGATGGTAAATATCTTCTTTCTTCGTCCCTCATCCTCTTTTCATTAATATCTCTCTATGACTTCTCTCCATTTTTTGCAATATTTTTTGGTATGTGGGAGGTTATAGTTCCGTTGAGCTTAGAACTTTATACTCCTAGAAGAAATGTAGTTAGTGATTATGCAATAACAATAATTATTCAAAGTATTGGATGGCTTATGGGATATGCTATAGATTATCTGTTCGGCAATGTGAGGATTTTATTAGTAACAAGTAGTATCGTAGCTTTTTTATCGGCGTTCATAGTTTTAATTAGTTTAAGGAAGTGAATGAGAAGATGAATATAAAAGAATTAGCAATATTGACAGTCCTCTCAGAAGGAGAATTAAGCGTGAAGGAAATAGAGGATTATGTTAATATACCAAGAAGGGATCTAGTAAAAAGTATAAGAAGATTGGAGAAAAGAGGATATATACAAACTAAAGCATATATTGGAGACGACGTAATAGTTGAGATAACAGAGTATGGCATGGAGGTTCTTTATAAAAATTTTGTTTATCTAAAAAATTTGGTGATTGAAATGGAGAATGTTTTGTGTACTAAATTTGATTGTTAGTTAAATATATTATAGAAGTCAAATATCCTCTTAAATTTATAATATAAAGGATGAGGCTGATTTTTTGGGTAGTATTTATACTCCTTTAACAACGATTCATCAGTAACATAAACTTTAATCAAATTAACACCATATATTCCATAGAGATAATAAGGTGAAACATTATTGATTATTGAAATTATGTCATTAACGAAATCACTTATTTCTACTACGTAACTATTCTTATCTGACTCCTCAGATATAATTGGAATTCCCTCGTCTTTGATGTATCCTCTCAAATCGTGTTCAGCTATGTAAGAAGAGTGAAGCCTAAACACTTTCTCACTACCGTCATACTCAACAAGTAGCGCCAAAGGCTTTAGTGATATTAACTTTTTGATTCTCTCTTTAAATTCTTCCTTATCCTTAATCTCTTTCTCGTATAAGAATACTTTTTCTGGCTTTTTATATAGTTTCATTTCAGCTCTAGTAATTACCCCAAGAATCCCTTGAGAGCCTATCACTAACCTCCACCTAATTTTTCCCAAAGGCGTTATGAAGTCCACTGACTCAGAGAAATCCCACGGGGTACCGTAGGCAGTGGAGAGTGTCGAAAATTCATTCAAAGCCAATAAACCTCCGATTGTTCCATCGTAAATTGTCGGTAAAATTAGATCCTTACTTAACGCCTCTTCCCTTATCTTTTCTACGCTCGCTCCAGCCTCAGCCAAAAGTTTATTTCCTTTTATCTCAAAATTATTTAAATTTAAGGTGCTAATTACTAAATCACAATTTAATTCTCTCCTTAAGTGTCTTCCTAGACCTCTTATTCCTACTTTTTTGTTCTCCATCTTTGCTTGAATTAGTGCCTTGTAAATTTCCTCTTCACTATATGGCCTTAACTCTAACATATCTATTATCTTAATCAGAAAATTATTTAACCCTAATACCCAATTCTCCTTATGCCTAAAGTAGCCGTAATTATGGGTAGCAAAAATGATTGGGAGTATATGAGGGATGCGATAGATGTGTTAAAACAATTTAACGTGGATTATGAAGTGAGAGTTGTGTCAGCCCATAGAACACCAGAATTTATGATGGATTACGCTAAGCAGGCTTCAAGTAGGGGAATAGAGGTAATAATTGCAGGAGCTGGAGGTGCTGCACATTTACCCGGAATGGTCGCGTCTTTAACTCAGTTACCGGTGATCGGAGTTCCTATTCCGTCCAGAAATCTGAATGGCTTAGACTCCCTTCTATCCATAGTTCAAATGCCTTATGGTACTCCAGTAGCTACTGTAGCTATAGGTTCCTCAAAGAACGCTGCTCTTTTAGCTATAAGAATTTTATCAATAAAATATAAGGAATTGGAAGAAAAGATGAAAAGGTTTATGGAGGAGATGAAAAATGATGTCCTCAATACTAGATTGGAAGCCTAAAATTGGCATATTAGGAGGTGGACAATTAGGCTGGATGATGATATTAGAGGGAAGAAAATTTCCGTTTACATTTTACGTCTTAGACGATGATAAAAGTGCACCAGCATGTAAGATTGCTGATAAGTGTTTCACCTCAAATGAATACAAGGAATTTGTAGAGAATTCTGACATTGTAACTTTTGAATTTGAGCACGTGAATGAAAAGGCTTTAGAGTATGCAGAAGAAAAAGGTAAATTATTTCCCGCTATAAGGAGCGTAGAACTAAAGAGAGAAAGATATAAAGAGAAATTATTTTATAGGGATCACGGATTACCAACTCCTAAGTTCTTCGTAGCGGAGGATGGACAAGAGGCGTTGAAAATACTGAGAGAGAATTTTAATAATATTGGTGTGATAAAGGAGTCCCAAGGAGGATATGATGGTAAAGGTCAATATTTTATTAAAGGAGATGTCGAAAAATATGAGTTTCTTAAACAGAAGAAAGTGAAGATGGTAGTTGAGGAATACGTTAATTTTGACTTTGAGGCTTCTGTAATTATTACGAGGGATAGAAAGGGTAGAGTAGCATATTATCCACCAACTTATAATTATAATGAAAAGGGGATTTTAGTATATAATTATGGGCCATATAACAATAAGGAGATAATAGATTTGGCTATACGTTTAGTTAATGAGCTGGATTACGTTGGGACATTAGGGCTGGAGGTATTTGTGGCTAATGGGAAGGTACTAATTAATGAATTTGCCCCTAGGGTTCACAATACTGGACATTACACCCTTGATGGTGCTCTCATTTCTCAGTTTGAACAACATTTAAGAGCTATTTTAGGTATGAGTTTAGGTCCTACCGATGTTTTGTGCCCTAGCGGTATGATAAATATCTTGGGAACTGATAAGATACCTCCTGAAGTTTTAAATTATGGTAAAGTCTACTGGTATTCTAAGTCAGAGGTTAGAAAGAGGAGAAAGGTAGGTCATATAAATATTGTTGGGAATAACCTTGAAGAAGTGAAGCAAAAAATTGATAAAATTATGCAACTAATTTATCCTAATGGGTTAGATTTATGAGATTCAGATTTAAAATTTGGATAGAGACTGAAGAGGGCAAACCACTAATTGGAAAAGGAGGAGTTAAACTATTAAGAGCAGTCGAGAGTACTGGCTCTCTCTCTAACGCATCTAAAAGTGTTGGTGTATCGTATAAATTTGCTTGGGAATATGTGAAGAGGATAAACGAAATTATGAATAACTCAATAGAGATGAGAAAAGGCGGAAAAAATGCCGGAGGATCTAAAGTTAGTGATAAACTAGATAAAATACTAAATCTTTATGAAGAAGCTGAAAAAGAAATTTCAGAGACTTTAGAAAAATATAACAAAAAAATTAATGAAATTCTACAGCAGGATTAAGAATCTATTTCAAACTTTTTAACGCCTTAATTAACGTTGACGTGAAATAAGGTAAATCGCTTGGGTTTCTTGATGAGATTAAATTATCGTCTACGACTACTTTATCATCTATATAAATTCCTCCAGCAGCTATTACATCGTCCTTTATTGATACAACAGACGTTAATTTTCTTCCCTTTACTAAGTTAGCTGATATTAATATTTGAGGACCATGACAAATAGCCGCTACTGGCTTCTTCAGCTCGAAGAAGGCTCTGGTTATATTTTTAACTTCTTCTATTGTTCTTATCCTCTCAGGTCCTCTTCCACCTGGCAGAACTAACGCCACATAATCTTCTGGTCTGACTTCCTTGAACGAGATATCTGATACTAAAGTGTATCCGTGCTTTCCAGTAACTTTTGCATTAGTTTCCTTCCACGCTATAACTGGTTGAAAACCTTCCTCAATTACTCTATAAAACGGATACAATACCTCTATATCTTCAAACTCTTCTCCAACTAAAAATAATACCTTTTTCTGATTTGACATAATAGAAAAGAGAAGATAAAAAAGATAAACTTTTCTCTTTTAGGGGCTCTCCGTTTGTTCTTTTATTATACTTTCTATCTCGTCTGTTCTGAAACCACTGTAGACCGCGAAGAAATAAAATGCTAACCCCACTATTGCCATTACTATAGTGTCGTATGGGAATGGTATTGGAGCAGACGTACCTAACGGACCGAATCCTCCAAAGAAACTTAGAATGTAAGTTGCTAGTATCAAGAAAATTACCCAGAATCCGCTCTTTATATACTGTCTTCCTTTATTATTGACCGTGGTATAACCTACAATTGTCGGAATTACTAGCATTCCTAAGAAACCTAAGAAATATAATAGGAAGCTTCTGATTAAATCACCAGTTGTTGCAGAAGATGCAGTAATGATGTTGACGTATCCAAAATAAGCTAATCCAATATTTGCAAGTAACTGTGCTATGCCTAATCCAATACCTAAACTTCTATTCATACCTAACTCCCTAACTGCATAATACATCCAGAAAATGGGTACGCCTATGAATAATGCTGAGAACACATAGTAAAGTGTAGTAAAACCAGACCAGTATGGAATTAGTATAGCAGCTATTGTAGCTATTGGAGCTATTACGCTTGCTGCCGGTACTTTAATAGTTCTCTTCAGATCTGGGGCAGTTCTCCTTAAGGTCTGTAATCCAATACCACCCATAATGTATGTCAACACAGTAGCTGAAGAGATGAAGCCTACTAAAAGATACCAACTTGGGAATGGCAATAGGAAAATGAAACCTAAAATTAAAGATGCTATTAGTGACCATATGGGTATTCTATACTTATTTAATGTAATGAAGAATTTGGGAAAGTAACCATCCATTGATATTCCGTAAAACGTTCTAGTCGTAGTTCCTATGTAAATTAGACCAGTTCCGCTAGGAGAAATTACCGCGTCTATAAGTAATATGTAGCCCCAATAAATCAGAGCAGCTAGGCTTAGTGCCTTTCCAGCAGCCGTAATTTCGCTATAAAATGGTCCAGTTGACCAAGGACTTGAGAGTAAAGCTGTCCAATTCCCCGGAGTCGTAATACCAGCCGCTTTCCAATCTATAGCTCCTATAAATGATACTTGCAATAGTGTGTAAATTACGATAGCTATTAGTAATGCGAATATTACTGCTCTTCCAACATCTCTCTGTGGGTTTTTGGCTTCGCCTGCATATTCCACGGCCTGTCTGAATCCTAAGTAAGCGAACACTATACCTGTTGAAGGTATTGCGTAAAGCATCGCAGCCGGACCTACTATTCCAGAGCTGGCATATGCTACATTACTAGGAAATAACCCTCCATACGCGGTAAAGTTCTTTGCATTGAAGGCTGAGAATAATAGTAAGAAAGTTATCGTGGGTATTATCAGTTTCCAAGCTGTTATTCCAGAGTTAGTTTTTCCCAGCACTTTTATTCCAAAATAATTTATAAAAAATAATATTATTAGCAATAAAGTAGCTAATCCTACTCCTGGTAAAGTTAAAATAGTTATCGAAGCACCGTTGACAGTAGTAGTAGTCGTTAGTACGCTAGATAATGAGGGACTAATAGAAGTTATATATTCTATTGCAGCCTCAGCCTCAATAGCAGGCACTGTCATAGCTGAAAGTAAGTATAAGAAGCCTAGGATATAGCCAGTATAACTTCCGTGCGAGTAATGTGGATATCTTACTATTCCACCTGTTTTAGGGACTGCACTTCCTAGTTCAGCATAGGCTAATCCTACGAACATTACTAAAATTCCTCCAATTATCCATGCTAGTACTGCAGAGGGGCCTGCAACGGCAGCGGCATCGAGAGATGCAAACAACCATCCAGAACCTATTATGCCTCCTAATGATAAGAAAGTAAGATCTAGCAGATTTAGTTCTTTCCTTAATAACTTATCAGCTTCTGCTGAGACTTTACCCCCTTGAGCCATAATATTAAAGTTGTATAAATGTTTTTAAATTTTGCCGATTATATGTTTATCTTTTATATTCAATTAGTTCAAGATTTAATACAATTGTCATATACTAGCCACGTAGGTTTAAACGAATATTATAATACTTCTCATTATTTATTGTTATTAAAAATAAATTTCTACAAAAATATTTATTTAATTCAAAAATTAATGACATAATTTAAGGGGGAACTAAAGTTTTAATAGTCTATTAAACCATTCTGACAATAAGGTGGCATAAGATGGTTGTAAAAATAACGTTTTTCCATGATGTCTTATGTCCGTTTTGCTTCGTCACATCAAGAAGACTTAGGAATATCACGAAGGAATTTAAGAGCGATGTAATTGTAAAGCATAAAGCTTTCATGATCATATCCTCGTTAGAGGATCTTAAGGCAGCTGCTCCTACTGAAGAAGAAGCTAGGGAGATATTTAGACAAGAATTTTCGATAGTTAAAAGATATTATCCAGATTATGATCCAGATAAGGTGATAAATAAAGGTAAAATAACCTGGGTTTGGTCTCTTCCACCATTAGTAGCCTGCAAGGCTGCTGAGTATCAAAAGGGCGATTTAGGGTATTGGGACTACTTTGATAGAGCTCAAGAGAAGTTCTTTTTAGAGGGTGAAAACGTTAATGATGAGAGCGTATTAATCGAGATAGCAAAAGAGGTAGGTCTAGATATAGAGAAGTTTAAAGAAGATATTAACTCTAAAAGGGCTAAGATGTCGGTATATGAGGATGAGGCTGAAGCCCACGCTATGGGCATAAGAGGAGTACCAGCTTTACTAGTTAATGATTACTGGTTAATTAGAGGTGTGCAAGAAGAGGATTATATTCGAAATGTTATAGAAGATTTACTATTAAATGATGGACAGCCTAAAAAAGTCAAACTAAAAGCTTATTGGGAACAAAGTTAATATATACTATATGATGAAGAGAACGGTAAAGGAGTTTATGTCTACTCCCGTTTTTCAAGTAGAAGAGAACACTTCGCTTCAAGAAGTGTGTAAATTAATGCTGGAAAGAGGAGTGGGGTCGGTAATAGTATCTAAAGATGGAGTTCCTAAGGGAATATTTACAGACAGGGATGCAGTGAAGGCAATATCCATGGGTTTAAGTTCTTCTGATCCAGTAATTTTAGCATCCACTACCAATATAATCACAATTGATGAGGAAACTGATGTTTATGATGCCCTTAAAATTATGGCTAATAATAAGATTAGACACTTACCAGTTAAGAATAAGGAGGGAAATATAATAGGTATGTTTGCAATAACGGATGTTCATAAGGCACTACTCTAAAATTCTAGCTAAAAATATTTATTAATATACATAAATATTAGTCTTGTGAAAGTTGGAATACTGATGGATGCTAAAGGGAATTTAACTAATCTAATTAATGCGGTAAAATTAGATATCTTTGACGGCTCAAAAGAAACTCTTTCTCTAGCTTATGGAAAACTGTCTGAAATGCCTAGATTAGATGTAATAGTCGGTAGCAATTTTTTACAAGGAGAAGTGTTAATATTAAAGAACTATGCTGATCTCGTGATAGATAATAATAAGGTTACTGAGGTAAAGCCTATCCTATTGCCTTTCCGTAAGGAGAAGGCTATTTACGTAGGATATTATGGAGACTCATCTTCAATATCCTATAAAAACGTGATTTTCACTGTACCTTTTCCGTTTAGGGATTCCTCTATTGATTCTGCGGTAATCTTTGAGGTTATTGACCTAGATTTAGTAAGGGAAGTGCATAGAGTACTTAAGACTAATTCTAAGGCATACTTGGTTTTAAGAGATGTAGTATTTGGTGGAATAAATCCAGTTGAAGGTATAAAGAGAATATCAGCAAAATTCAAAGTTGTTAGAGTCAAGGAGAAGGAAGGTTTTTGGATAATAGAGGGAGTTAAGATAAAATAAATTGTATTAAGTTGGACGTTCGGAATTGTTTATTCCTTAACGAAGGCATTAAGTATTAATCTTAGGGAAACTAAATAGATAATGATAGTTATGGACAATAATAAGATTATTACTTTAGATGAAGCAGTTAATCTAATTAATAATGGAAATTCTATCACTACAAGTGGAATATCAATTCATAGGAATCCTATGTCATTCATCTACGCAATGATAAAGACCGGGATACGTGATCTTTATTTCATTGATCGAGAACCTGGTTTCGGGTTAGAGGTGCTTCTGAAATATAATGCCATAAAAAAGCTTAGAATAGCGATGTCTACTCTAGAATGGTTTTCAAGCATTCCTAAAAATTTTAGAAAAATGATTGAAAACAAAGAAGTTGAATTATTAGAAGATACTTGCGGAGCATTTATAGCGGGTATTAGAGCTGGGGCTTTTGGAGTTCCATTCATGCCAGTAAGAGGGATAATAGGATCTGATCTCATTAAGCTTCATGAAAAAGAGGGTACTTGGAAGGTAGTTGAAGATCCATTTAATAATCAAAAAATAGTCTTAGTGAAGGCAATCACTCCAGACGTGGCAATTATTCATGTTAATAAGGCAGACGAGGAAGGAAATGCAGAGATTTTGGGTCCCCTATATGAAGATGTTTATAAGGCTAAGGCTTCAAAAAAAGTCATAATAACAGCTGAGGAAATAGTTCCTAGATCATACTTTTTCGGGAGGAGACCGACAATTAATGGCATATACGTTACTGCCGTAGTACATTCTCCAAACGGAGCTTATCCAACTAGTATGTTTCCCTTATACGATGCAGATTATGAGAAAATCATTGATTTTCTAGAGCACTTCTGAGCTGATAAGGATCCATATCGTTAATGAATTTTAAGTCTCT
The DNA here is from genome assembly GCF_001719125.1 of Sulfolobus sp. A20. NCBI lineage: Archaea > Thermoproteati > Thermoproteota > Thermoprotei > Sulfolobales > Sulfolobaceae > Saccharolobus > Saccharolobus sp. A20. The sequence goes on along the minus strand of NZ_CP017006.1, from coordinate 228,829 downwards.
TTCTTCCAAACTTATTAGCTCCATTTTACCTTTTTCTACACCGAATTCAGTATTTTCTACTATCTTGTCATAGGAGCTCCATGGGTATATCCCATCAACGTACCATTTCTTGCTTTCTCTATCATACCTTAATATCCCTAAATTAGTAACCACGTAAACTAAGTTGTTTGAGAATTTAGCTGTCCCCGTTATGAAATCCACTTTCTTTACCAAGCTCCTTTTATTATGCTTTAAATTCCATAAAATAGCTTTTTTGACTAGGGGTAGAATGAAGGCAGTTGCTGCTCCGCCAGGTAATCTTGTGTTAGGTTTATCATAATTTCCAATAACTGAAAGATTAACATTGGTTTCTTCATCTATTTGAGCAGGACCTAAAAACATTACATCTAACTTTCCTTTTTGAGCTAAATCAAAGGAATCTGCTGTAATTATTACTGGAGAGGACTCTACAAAAAATGGATTTCCAGTTGATGGTGATAAAATTACTTTCTGCGGGTTTTGTGCTTCAGCTACTCCAATAATTCTAATCTTTTTCCCATAGAGATCCCTAGCCATAAAACTTCCAATTAAAGCAGGAATGGAATTTAACCCTATATAAACTAACTCTCCATCTCGTAAAAGCGTGGAAATGGCTTTTATCACATAATCTATTGTGTAAGTCATCAGTTAATTTTTAAGTGATATTAGAATAAATATTATTGATGTCTAAAGTATATAAAATAGGCGAGTATTATCTAGCTGGAGTAGAGCATGTAATTCCTGGATATTTTCAAGATGTAGTTTTCGTTTATAAAAATAACAATAACTGGATTAGTGTGAGTGCAGAGAGGTTCAGAGCGAATAATCCTGATATAGAGAAGGTAAAGGAGGCAGTAAAATATGCTACTCATGAGGATGATTTAAAGCAGGCTATTGAAAATTTGAAGAAGATGGGAATTAAGATAGAGGAGATACAAAATATTCCTTTCCCAAGGAAGCTTATTGAAGGGAAGAGGAAGATTCAAGAAGAAATAGATTGATTTTTGAATTTGCTTTTTCTTAAAGCAAAGTTAAGAATTCTTTGGTCTACTTTAAGCCAAGAAGCTAGCTCTCTAGCTTTCTCCAAATTCAATTCATTCATTTTATTTATTTCTGTAACTAATCTATTTAGTTTATCAGCGTTTGATTGTGATAATATTATAGCATCTTCTAATGATGATCCCGTAATAGTATTAAGAACTATCTCAACAATCTTGTTTATCCTATCCGGAACTCCCACGATTGATCCCCTTAAAGTTATTTTTACTTGAGGCAAATCGTCGTAACCATATTTTTTTGCCAAGAGAGTAGTAGCGTTCTTATATCTTCTTCCCTTGTCCACTATACCTCCTATTATGAAAAATTTACTGTTCAATATTATACTCTCATTAGCGATTATATCTCCATATGGATTTAGAACAATAGTTTTCTCCTTAGGGATTTGATTAATCGTATAAACCTTATTTTTAACCTCTAACGAGAAGAATTCAGGTTTATTGAATAACTTTAAATTTAAATCACTTAGGTAATGTCTAATCGTTACTAAAGTTAGTTTAATCTGCTCTAATAAGCTTATTTTTTCTTCCTCAGTATGTTCTTTAAAAAGTCCCAGATCAATAATAAATTGAGGCTCTAATGGGACTATTTCTTCCTTAATCTTTATCTCTCCGCCTTTACTGGTAACATAATTTGTCTTAGCCTCGCCATTTCCCGCGAGTATCTTTACTTTCTCCTCTTCAGAAACTATCCACCCTTTTTCCTCCTTTTTCAGTAAACCGTAGTTATATATCAGCATATTAATAGCAATCGACTGTAAATATCCCGTCTTGAAAACTTTCTTTAGCCTAGTTACTTTCAATGAGTCAATACCTAGCTCATCTCTTAAGTATTTGCCAAACGCCTTGCCTAGTATCATGACCTCATCTTTTTAGTTACTTCTGATAAATCAGCTTTTTTATCACTTCCTAATTTTTCAGTCTGTTCAATCAGATCGGACCTTCTCGTCTCCTCAGCGATTTGTCTCAGTTGATTAAGTATTCTAGTAGTGTCCTTGCCAGAGACTAAAGCCTCTGTGTATTCCCTCAAGAGTCTATAATATCTAATCGTCAATAATACGTCCCTATTGATGTGACTTTCCACAATTTGAGTATTTCCTCTTTGAATAACAACGCTCTTAGTTTCGTTTTTTTGCTGATTATCTACAGGATCAATATAAGTTATTGTAAAGAAAACAGTGAAAGCAGTGTTGCCTGGAGGGATCACAAGGCTCCCATATATTGATGTTAGTTTATCTATTATCGGTAGTCTTATTGGTAAATCATAATTATAAGGTATAAATCCTTGTGGCGTTATGAATTGCAAATTATATGCATAAGCTGAAGTAGATCTCTCTTTCTCAAATACGTTAGGTAGCTCAGAAGTATTCTGAATATGATAGAAGTTTCCAGCACTTTTATCAGCTAATTTCTTAAGTATCTCTTCATTGTAATCCTTACCTATCCCTATTGTAATGATTTGGACGTTTTGGGGAATGTCCAGTTTTTCGTAATCTTTAACGTTTCTCTTATCTGTTGGTTTACCATCGGTTAGCATTATTATTTTAGTGGGGACTTGTGACTGCTTAGCTAGATTTAAGCTGAATGAAATAGCCTCGTGTAACCTGGTTGTGTAACCCTTACCTACATCAAAATTAACTGCGCTTCCGGTAGGTCCTTGGTATTTTATCTCGGGATGATTAGAGAAAGCTATTATAGTTACGAAATTACCTGGGGGCAAATCACTTAAAAGCTTTTTTGCTGATTCAACCGCTGTACTAAGTTTTTCCCCTTGCATCGAAGGGCTGTTATCTATCATAATGATGTAGTGTGTATTTCTCGTGATTGCTGTCTTCTCTGGCGTTATATAAATTACGAAGCCCACTTCTGTTGGTCTGTCAGTATATGCGTAATCATGTGTTTGCTTTACGTTAAGTGTTACAGTCATGTCAAAAATATTATAACAGAAATTTTTAAGTACTATTACTCGATTTATACAAACATGACATGGAAATGTCCAGTTTGTGCGTATGAAAACGCTGATGATTCATTGTTCTGTATAAAATGCGGTACTAAGAAACCTGAAGAGGCTGTTGCTCCCCAACAACCAGCTCAACCGCAAGTTTCCTCTCAGCAACCGGAATCTATTCAGCAACCAACAACACAACAAAGCCAAGTTGAAATTTCTCAACAGCTACAAGTCGAATCTCAACCTTCTCCATCTCCGCAAGCTCCAGCCCAATCTCCTACCCCAGAACTTTCCACTCAACCATCTGTTCAGCAGCCTCAAGTAGCAGTCCCTCAACCATCTAAATATTATTTGTTGTTCATAAATACTCCAAATTCGGCATTCAACAAGACTAAATTACCCTTAGACTTTGATATCTTTCCCTCAATTTCATTAGGGAGAAGTCCAGAAAATGTAATAGTTATCCCTGACCCTGAAGTTTCTAGAAAGCATGCAGTTTTAAGCCTAGAAAATGGAGAGTTGTATATAGAGGATTTGAATAGTACGAATGGAACCTATATTTATGATGGTAAAATGTTTCAACCCATAAAGGGTAAGGTTAAGATTCAATCTAACTCAATAATAAAGTTAGGTAACAATACAGTAGTCAGAATTGTGGGAGAATGAGTTTGATTGAGCTAGACGAAATCAAGAGCATTGTAAATAAGGCTCTAGAAATATTTCAATCGTTTGAATCCCCTTTTCTAGGAACAATTGAAGTAGATGGTAATGTAGCATTCGTAGGGGATACACATGGCGCAATTGATGTCACAAGCCAAGTTTTTTCTGATATTGCAGATAAGGTTGACAAGGTAGTTTTTCTTGGGGATTACGTTGATAGAGGGGAGGATCAGTTAGGTAATTTGAAACTTATATTACAAAAATTGATTGAAAATAAGGAGAAATATATAGTGCTAAGGGGAAATCATGAGAGTCCATTAACAAATGAATATTATGGCTTTAAGAAGGAGATTAGTAACAAGCTGGGTGAAGAAAATTACAATATGTTTATAGAGTTATTCTCTTATATGCCCTACGCAGTTGTAGTTAATAATTATTTTTGCGTACACGGAGGAATAGCTTCGGGGCTTGAAAAAGTAGAAGACATAAAAAAGCTACCTAGGCCAGACGAGATACCTAACGATCCTATAGCATTCCAGCTACTTTGGAACGACCCGAGAGAAGGATTAGGAGATTTAGATTTTTTGCCTAACATAAGAGGTGAGGGAACTTATTATTTCGGAGAAAGAGTAGTAGAGGATTTCTTAAAGAAAAACTCGTTAAATGGGATAATTAGGGGTCATGAAGTAGCGGATGGATTTAGAGAAGATATGAATGGGAAAGTGATAACAGTTTTTTCAAGTAGGTATCATAAAATGAGAGCAGGTGTTTTAATTTTAAAAAAGGATGGAAAAATGGATAAGATTTATCTATAGGTGGGTAAGATGACTCTCTCATTAAGGGTAAATACTAGTCACAAGTATTCGTATAATGCAGATGTTAGGTATGTCTTTAAAGTTTTATTAGTTCCGGAAAAATTGGGGTCAGCGTCTGGCTTTCATTACATTATAGTGTTGGATACTAGTGGGTCAATGGCTGGATATAAGATAGAATTAGCAAAACAAGGTGCAATTGAGCTATTTAAACGTATACCTAAAGGGAATAAAGTTTCATTCATAACTTTTTCCTCAACAGTTAATGTAGTTAAGGAATTTGTTGATCCATCTGATATGACTGAGGAGATACAGAATATAAGCGCTGGAGGTCAGACCGTTCTTTATACAGCATTACTCAGTGCAAACAATATTGCTAAGAAATATAACATTCCTGCTTATATATTGTTATTGACGGACGGTAATCCGACTGATGAAACCAACCTGGATAACTATCTTAAAGTGAAATATTATGATAGGCTTCAGATTCATTCCTTTGGTGTTGGTGATGATTATAATGAACAACTACTCCAAAAAATTAGCGATAAAACGGGAGGAGTAATGTATCATGTATCTGATCCCTCAGAGATCCCACAAAAGTTGCCCCAGAAAGCCGTAACCCAAATAGCGGCAAAAAATGTTACAGTTGACATAACTTCTGAAGGGGCAGTAAAACTATTGAATTATGCTAGTCTGCCGGTTAAGATTAATGGAATAGAAAATGTAGTAAAGATTCTAGGGGAGACCATATTGCCAGCAAACTATGAGGGAAACTTCCTAACAGTAAGAGTAACTTATGAAGATCCCGTTACAAGTAAGCAAGAGTCACTATTGCAAGTAGTTCAAGTTAGGAAAGCTACTGACCAAAACACGTTTGTTTCCTCTTTAGATGAGGATTTATTAAATGAGTATAGATACTATGAGCTCTTAGACAAATACGCAAAGCAAGTTCAAGCAGAACAATTAGTAGAAGCTACTAGAACTTTAACACAAATGAACCAAATAGCTCAACAAACTAGGAGACTTGACTTCATAGAGACTACCAGAAGACTCTCAGAGAACTTAGAGACAACTAAAAGGTTAGGCTCAATAGAACAGACTAAGAGACTATCAAAAGAGGTAACTAGTGAAGTGACAAGAAAGCTTAGGGAAGGATAAGTGGGTTTTGATAGTAATCAACGTCAACTATTTTCACTTTTCCTCTCTTCCTAATTTCTCTATAATCTGATGCATTTACAATAGTAGGCAATGTGGAAATGTCAAGACCTAATTCTTGTTTTATAAATTCTATTGTTTGTGAAATCAATTCTTCTTTTCTATTTGTTGTAACGATTGGAATATCGTTCACTACTAGGAGTTTAGAAGGTTTATCATTCTTTAATCCTAAAAAGTTAATAATTGGTTGCATTACTTTCTCGTTTCCCATACTTTTTCTCGTAGCCTTGATATATATTAATATCTTTTCGGCATCTTTAAGTGATTGTAAGGAATAGTTATCATTAAAATTACTCTTCTCTATAATATACTTATAATTTGGATAGAAACTGAAATTGATTCTAGGCCTAGAAAGTACAATTAGTTTTCTAATAATTCTTCCATTTACATCTAAAGAGATATACGTAGGGAAGTCTTCAGCGAAGATTTCTATGAACTCGTATGTTGTAGCTACGTAGGCTGTTTGGGAACTGATGATCGATGAGATATCAATTCCGTTTAATTTCATATTTATATATACTTCTTTATGATATTTAATAGTTTCTTTTTTATCGTTGATTTTTTTGAACAAATAGCTGATCTATCATTATATATTTTGCTATATAATTAAAAACTTTTTAATAGAGACCGTCAATAAATTTGCATAGATAATGGTAAAAAGATACTACATGATATTATTATGTGTTTATAGTAATTCAGTCTTTATAATTAAAATATTTTATATATTTATCTAAATATCTACATTTTTATATTTTATAAAATAGATAGAAAAATTCAATTCACTCTTGTCCGAAAGCCCATTGATGAATTTAATCATTTTTTAAATCTATTTTACTTACTAAATCCTAAAATTAAAAAATAGTCAACATTGGAAGTCTTTTTATACTCTTTAAAAACATTAAGTTAATTTATTTTCTTTAGCCATTTTAACTATATTGTTTAAAACTTCTTTAGCTTTAGACACTAATGAAGAGGGCATGAATTTGCTCTTTTTTTCTAGCTCATCCTCATCCAATACGATTATCTCAGAACCCTTAATCACAACATCAATCTCCAGATCTAGATACCTTATTTTTCCTCTAAGTAACTCGGGTGGAGTAGAGATGTTTACATATGTTCCAATTAATTTATTTTCACTATTAAAATATCGATGTATTTGATACCACTTCTCAGAGTCATATTCAACTATATCATAAGTTCCCTTTGTGATTTTCTCGTTAATACCATCAAGTACTCCACCTTCTTTGAGATCTCGTTTAAGCTTTATTACGTACTCATTTTCTCCAATGTTTTTCTCTAGGACTCTACCTCCAGTTAGATATAACACTTTCCCATCAGCCTTTATATGCTCAATGTTTAAGAACTCACTAACTAATCCATCCAATAGTTTTGCTAAACTACCACCATTTTCCTCTACGATATCAACTTCTTTTCCATAGCTTAGTTTTAACATGTGATGAAATTTAACAGTATTTACTATCCTTTTCCTTACATCGTCTAGATATAATTTATCTGTCAAAGAAATATTTACAATATAAAATTCTTCACCTTGATTTCCGAAATTTTCTGAGTTGTATCTCAGTAATAAGTTGTCTAAATCATTTTTCAATTCAGCTAAGTTTGCAAATCTAGCATTGCTCCTCCACTTCACGTTATATCCTTTTTTATTAAGGTTTTTACTTAGCTGTAAAAGTCTAATCCTATCCTCGTCTTCTCTTATGTGCTCAGAAAACACTGTATAACCTTTTCCTCTCCATAACATTGCATACTTACTAACTACCTTTGGTTCACTTAATCCAATCTTATTATCTCCGTACGGGACTTTCACGACCAAACCTTTATTGATACAAGGTTCGACCTTAAATTCCAAGTAAGTGCAGTCTTCTTTTGGTTCTATGACAGAATACAATTTTACTGGACTCCTCCATATGAACGAATTCTTGAAAACATTAGCTATATCCTCATAGATATCGTCATCACTCATAATGATTAGCGTTCCTTTATCCTCTCCATCTTTAATCGTTATATCAGCTGGTTCTTCTCTTATCTCTTGCATGAACCTTTCAGCTATTTCAAAAGATTGTTGCACTACGGAAAAAAGTGATGAAAAAATTTCTGTAAGTGCAGTAGAGTAAATTCCTCTTATTCTAACTCTTTTCATCATGTTCTAAAAATCTTTTGAGCACATAATTTAATATTCCTCCTTCCTTTACATAAGATAATTCAGCGTTATTATCAACTCTCACTAAACCTTTTATAGCAATTTTTTCTCCATTATCTCTTATAAATTCAATAGTGACTTCCTTCTTCGGAGTTAGATCTTTTAATCCGTATATATTTACAGTCTCATCTCCCTTTATTCCAAGCTTTCTCCAATCTTGAATCTCAATTGGTATAACTCCCATAGAAACTAGATTACTTCTGTGTATTCTCTCAAAGCTCTCCGCTAATACTGCTTTAACGCCTAAAAGCTTAGTAACCTTTGCAGCCCAATCTCTTGAACTCCCGCTTCCATATTGTTTACCTGCTACAATTACCAGTGGTACTCCCTCTTTCTTATATTGCATTGCTGCCTCATATACACTCATTACTTTACCTTCAGGTAAATGCTTTGTATAACCTCCTTCTTTATCTACTAATAGGTTCTTAAGCTTTGGGTTAAAGAACCCTCCTCTTAGCATTACCTCATGATTTCCCCTTCTAGCACCATAGGTGTTTAACTCAGAAGCCCCTAATGATTTAAGGTATTGTCCAGCTGGAGAATCTGGCGTTATAGGACCTGCTGGTGAAATGTGGTCTGTAGTTACTTTATCTCCTAGAAGGAGAAGAATCCTAGCGTTAATCACATCATTCAATTCTTCTTCCTTTTCAGCGAACCATGGTGGTAATCTAATATATGTTGATTTCTCATCCCAATTATAAACATCTCCTTGTGGAGCCTTTAGTGAGTTCCATAACTCATTTCCTTCAAATATGTTAGATCTTTTCTTATAAATTTCTGGGTTTAAGGCTAAATTCATGTAAGTCTTAATTTCCTTCATAGTTGGCCAAATATCCCTTAAATAAACTGGTTTGCCATTTGGATCATAGCCTATTGGCTCGTTATAGAAGTCAATATCAATTCTTCCAGCTAAAGCATAAGCAACTACTAGGATTGGTGAGGCTAGGAAAGTTCCTTTTAATAGTGGATTTATTCTCCCTTCAAAGTTTCTATTCCCGCTGATCACTGAATAAGCCTCTATTCCATTGTTTTTGATATCGTCTTCAATGTGCTTAGGTAATGGTCCAGCGTTTCCTATGCAAGTAGTACATCCAAATCCTACAATGTGAAAGCCTAAAGCCTCTAAGTATGGTAACAATCCAGTCTCCTTTAAATATTCTGCAACAATCGGAGAGCCTGGGGCAGTACTTGTCTTTACGTACGAAGGAACTCTTAACCCAAGCTCTACAGCCTTTTTAGCTAAGATTCCAGCTCCTAACATGACAGTAGGATTTGAAGTATTTGTACAGCTCGTTATAGCGGCTAATACTACATTATTGTCTTCTATGAACCTACCTTTCTTCTTTTCTTTAACTTTCAACTTGTTAGGAGCATCTTTCAATGCTATTCTCTCATCTGGGTTTCTCGGTCCTGCTATTGAAGGTTCAATTTTACTTAAATCTACTTCAACAACATCAGAATATCTAACTTTTAACATGTTATTGTAAAATAATCCTTGTAATTCGGCATATGTTTTAACGAAATCACCATCTCTATTAGTTAATTTTAGATACTTTATGGTTTCATCATCTATGGGGAAGTAAGCTGCAGTAGCTCCGTACTCTGGAGCCATGTTTGCTATTGTTGCTCTATCAGGTACTGATAGAAGTGATAATGATGGTCCAAAGAACTCTACAAACTTATTTACAACATTCTTCTTTCTAAGTAATTCCGTAATATACAATACGACGTCTGTCGGAGTAACTCCTTCTTGAATCTCACCAGTTAATCTCACTCCGATTACTTCTGGTACGTTCATGTAATATGGCTCGCCTAGGAGAACAGATTCTGCTTCTAATCCTCCTACTCCCCAACCTAAGATTCCTAAACCCTCTATCATAGTAGTGTGAGAATCTGTTCCTATAATTACCTCTGGATATGCCGTTAAAACGCCTTTGACCTCAGACTTAGTGACTACCGTACTTAGATACTCTAAATTCACTTGATGGATTATACCTTTTCCAGGTGGGACAATTCTTAAATTTCTAAAAGAGCCTTGTGCCCACTTTAGAAATTGATATCTTTCATAGTTTCTCTCGAATTCTTTCTTCATGTTAAAATCTAATGAATAAATCGTTCCAAAGTAGTCCACTTGGATTGAGTGATCTATAACTAAGTCAGCAGGTATTACGGGATTTATAATCTTTGGATCTTTTCCTATTTTTCTGACTATATCCCTCATAGCTGCTAAATCAACTAACAAGGGAACTCCAGTGTAATCTTGCATCACAACTCTAGTAGGCATAAAGGCGAATTCTTTTCCTACTTTCCAATTAGCTATTGCATCTAAATCTTCTTGAGTTATCTTGTTTCCGTCTAGATTTCTGTAAACGTTCTCTATTAATATTCTTATTGAATAAGGTAGATCGCTAATCTTATATCCTTTTTCCTCCAATTCTTTTAGAGGATAGTAGTATAATTCAGTATTCTTATATAAAAACTTACTTGGCATGTTTTAATATTTATCTTCCGCTTTAAAAAACCTAATCTACGAGATGCTTATGAAACTTCTGAAAACAAACATTATTCCAGTATTTTTAATAGATTTTAAAAATTTTTGACTAGCGATATACTGACTTCCTTCCTGTCATAAATGGTAAAGATTTCTTATTCTGTAAAGCTTCTCCTCTTAGTTTAAGTTTTAAACCATCTGATGCTTAGCAGTAATTATAATAATTTTCCGTCTAAGGAGATTTTTGTGAGTGAATTATTAGAAATTTGTAAGAAGGTTAAGGTTCTAGCATTCTTCGGCTCTTATACTAGGGAAGAGGATTTTGTCGAAGGAATATCTGATATTAATATTTTGGCTCTTTCAAACGATAAAAGCGTTTTAGTCGAGTTAGCTAGTTTCGGATATTCTCCTATAGTATTATCTGAGTACAATTTCAAGCGAATATGCGAAGAAGGAGACCCAATATGTTATTATGCTCTTTACGACTCAAATGTTATATGTGGAGAGTTTCCATTTAATATAAGATTTAATCTTTCAAAGTTCACTTGTGAAAGGATAAGAAAGGCAATTCTTCCCTTCTTGTCTCTGTCGATAACAGCTTTTATACGTCGAGACGAGATTTCTACGGTGGAAAACTCATTTAGAGCATTAAGGAATTTAGTTCAGTGGAAATCTTGTGAGTCAAATGGCAATATACCAATTAAAATAGAGGAAATTAAGGAAACATGCACAAGACTTTCCATCAACATATGCAATGAACTTTCTGACATAGTACTCATTAGAAAACTTAAATCGCCCTTATCATTATGGAGTTTAGACAAAATAGTTGAGGGAATATGTAACGAACTGGGTATTAGTTGTGTTAAGCCGTCTAAACTGCTGCAGGAGAATAAGAATATCAAAAAAGTTGATATAAATGAAGATGGATCAGTTACAGTAACATCGTCTTAAGGTTATAATGAATATTTAAGGCAAAATACACATGATGTTTTAAAAGCTCTCTTAGTTTGGATAATTATTAAAAACTCTATTCTTAAAGTTTTATCATTGTCGATGTTATTAGGGATATAGTCTAAATTTTACGTGAATTCCCATGAGAAATTATTTAAAACTTGATAAAAGAGGGCAAGCCTTTTTAACGCGTGGAGGAACTGAGTATCCATCACATTTATCTCAATGGCTCTCTTTCTGAATGGCATGTTTTTGAAAACGTAAAGAATATGTGAAAGGTTTATATTTCTAATTACTATAAATAGTAAATGTATGACAGAAGATTTTAATCGTGATATTGAGAGAGCGGAAGAATATGAACATACTCAGAGCAGGATTTCAGCTTTAGGTAAAAACAAGTTTGAATTAAGTACCGGGCTAATTATAGCTGCGAGATATGCTGATAAGTTAAGAAGAGTTGCTTTAGTAGCATTCAGTAGAGTAGCTCCGAAAGATGTTATTGTTAGGGATGTAAGTGAGTTAAATAAACAATTATATCATAAAATCGTTGAAGAAATGAGGCTAGGTAAGCTCGACGTTATTAGAATACTGGTTGATGCTGAATACGACGAACAAGCTAATAAACTCACTTTTACTAACGTAAGGATTACAAGATATATTCCAGAGGAGGAGTGTGAAAAAAGGTATAAAGGAATAGTTCAAGAGAACGAGATGCTAAAAAAGGAGATTGACGAATTAAGGCAAAAACTTCAAGATATTATTAATATTCTAAAGTAGTCATCCTTTTATTATACCTATTACGAAGCCAATTATGAATACTAGTGAATCGTAGGGAATTATTCCTTTCAATGCGTTTGCCTTTGATAAGATAGATGGCAATTGGCTACTTACGCTATGTAGGAATGTAACAATTTGGTTTGGTGTTATGTATCCAACAGCTAAGAGGATAAGTACTATTGCTAGTAGTATAAGACCTACTGCTATAACTTTTCTTACTAGAAGACCTATTAGTAGTCCTAATAGAAATGCTACAACTAGAGATACAATCCCACTTGTAGTGATAACTGGTAGCACAGAACAATATAGGAAATCAGATTTATAAGCTTATACGAATTCATCTTTTACCATGAAAGTCGTGAAATATCATTTGAAGGCAAAAGTTGAGAGAACTGGTAAAGATACTATAACAATAGAAAGGAACTTCAGAGAATTAATTAATGCGAGGAAATTTATTGATGAATTAGTTAAAGAAGCTGACGTTAAATGTACACCTTTAAATAGGTCAGAGAATTTGATCACGAAGCAATGTGAGGGAAATGGCGTCAAATATTTCTTTGAAATAGGTGTAGAGAGGATTAAGAAGCCAAAGAAAGAAACTAAAAAAGAGGAGAAAAAGCAGACTGAAGAGAAGTCAGAAGAGAAAACGGAAAATCAGAATACTCAACAGTAAACGTCATAAAAGGTACATATTTAATTTAAAGAAGTTCAATAAAGGCGTTATTTTTAGAAAAATTTTAAATTACTATTTCTAATGCTGCAGTCTTCTGCAAGGTTTGTTTCATCGCACCGGCTAATTTTTCTAGATCTGATTCTAGTTTTCTGTATAATCTTTCCTTTTCTACCCAATAGATGTAGTTTGGTCTGCCTTTCTTTTCCTCTTTATCACTAATAGCTTTCTCTCTCTCAATTAATCCCTTGTCTAATAAATTATTTAGTGCTTTGCTTATCGAAGCTTTTGTTACATTTAATTTCTCAGCCAGCTCATCAGTTGTCATTTTGCCATTAGCTAATAACACGTGTAGAACTTCTATGTCGCTCTTGGAGAGTCCATACATGAAAGCTATAAAGTCGTCTACCTCTACTTCTCTCCCATCAGGGAACCTGACTTTTTCCGCCATTTTTGTTTCCACCATCTATAGATTTAACTTAGTTGCTTAAAAAAGCCATATATATTCACATATACATTTACACACAAATATGTACAAATGTTATTCATATATTAATTTATAATTAGTAAAAATTCAATTCATCTTACCTCTTCCTCACTATGTATAGTTATCTATTTTTGTTTAAATGTTATATCTAAGATTATGAAAGGTAAGACAATCATACTCTTATCATCTACATCTTTCTTTTTATCATACTTTTCTAGAGTCTCTTGGTCAATAATTGCACCGCTCTCTCCGTTCAAATCCTCACTAATTTCGAATAGCATAATTTTTGCCCTATTCTTCACGGGATATATTCTAGCTCAATTACCGGCTGGAATACTGTCAGACTATTTATCAGCTAAGTCGCTGATAGTCCTCTCCTTAGTTGGAATTACAATAACATCTGTAGTCTCAGCTTATTATGTCTCTCTTATGATTGAATATATAACAAGTTTCTTCATGGGTTTTTCCTCAGGATGGATTTATCCAATAACGATCAAAATTTTGAGCAATACCTTTTCCGGTAAAGATTTGCCTCTTGCTATGAGCATATATAGTCTGGCATGGCCTACATCGATTGTAGCATCTGGCATTATAATCACTTTCTTAGCTTTAAGATTTAGTTGGGGAACCCCTTTTTACTTTATAGCTATATTATCGATTACTCTGGCTATCCTATCAGCATTCTTTTTGCCTTCTATAAAAGTCCACTCGCAAAGAATAGAGATTAAAACGCTAATATCTAATAAGAGTATAATTTTTATCGCAATAGGTGGATTTTTATTCTTCCTCTCATATTGGATTCTTGTATTATATCTTTACAAGTATTTGTTAGATGTTATAAGAAACGCTTATCTGTCAGGATTAGTATACTCATTTACGGCATTAGCAGGAATTTTATCTACTATTTTATCTGGATACTTAATAAATAAAATAGGTCTTAAGAAGACAGTAGTATTTTCTATCATATTTTATAGCTTCTCTATAGTAATGATTTCTATAACGTTTAACATAATTTACCTTGGATTGATTGCCATATGTATAGGATTCTTCAGGTTCATGATAACACCAGCTAACTCTACTATATTAGCTTTGGAAGGGGGTAAGGAGAAGTCAGGTAGTGTAACCGGTATATCAAACTTATTTTGGCAATCAAGCGGAATATTGGCTTCTTTAGTGTCTCCATTATTTATTGAAATATTCTCTTATACATATCTGTGGATTTTTGTTGGTTTGATATCATTAATCTCCCTAGTGTTTTACTCATCATTAAAAAATAATTGGTCTAGGGATTAAAAGTGTCATTATCCAAGCTCATCCTCTCTACTTCTGCATATGCTAACGTATCTAAAATTCTTCTCATGTAAGATTTCACAAAATAGTAGACTTTATATCGTCTAAACAATTCCTCCTCTCTCTTTATCACCTCTTGTAAATACTCCTCAGGCTTATAATGAAGTATTGTAAATACTTGCCCATCTACTTCTATCTCCTTAGGCAATTCAACATCTGACACTAGTAATAGGCAGTTTTCCCTTATGCCTGCGAGATATATGTGAAATCTATCAAATTTATCTAATGCTTTAAGTAACTTATCTTTATCATCTGGCAATTCTCTTAGCCTCTTCTTCGAACTGTTTGTATGCTTCATTTATTGTTTTGAACTTGTTTTTAACCGTAGATACATCATCTACCTTTACTTTAACTATCCAATTATCATAAGGGCTTTGGTTAAGTAATGAGGGATCCTTTATTACCTTATCATTAACGTCAAGTACTTCTCCTTCTATTGGCAATCTAATTTTCCCTACCCATTTAGCGCTTTCCAAGGAAAATATTATAGTTCTGCTACTAATCTTTTCGCCTTTATTCTTCACAGTTACTTGAAATATCTTTCCCGCCATATATTGACCTAGATCCGTTATACCTATACTTATAACATTATCGTTCTCGATCCTAATCCAGACGTGCTTCTCTGTATCGTATAATAGATCATCTGGGAAATTGAAACCTAGAACCTTCATAATTATTTTTAAATATATTTAAGCTTATAAACTTTATTTAATCAAACTTTATTAATGGTAAATCTAGCTATTTGGTTGGACGGTGTTATTTTAGACATAGATTTAACAGATCATCTATACAATCAGTATAAAGGTATGAGCTTATCGACCTTGCCAGTTTCTTATAGCGTAAATAAGGATTGGTCAGAGGTTAATAAGTATTTGTCAATTTATGATATGGCTATTCTTTCCCCCTATGATAAGTTTACTACAGAAGATGTTATATCTCGTATCCGTTTAGAACCTAAGTATGTGATTTATAATCAAGGAAAAACTAAGCCATCCCCTGAACCATATAAATTATTATTTAGTCTAACGAAATGGGATCCCTTAGATGTTGTTACTATCTGCTCTTCTCCATTAGATCTGTTATCGGCTAGATTTTATGATTCTAGAATTAAAATAGTATGCGTGAAGAGAAATAGGGATTGTTCGAAATATTCACCTTTTATTTATTCTGAAGATTTATTGAAGGCTTATTTTTCGCTTAAAAGGTTAAAGATCTTGCAGTAATAATTGTTTAATAAATTTAGAAATGACACAATTAAGTTTTTATTTTCGTAAACATATGTTTTGTTATGTCAATTGAGAATGAAGCTAAGAAAATTGCTAGCACCTATGCTAGATGGTTAAGAAATCCTCAAGATGCTCTATTTGGAAAGGAAGGTAAAGGTGTGGTATTAAAGATGTATGAGAGGCTAAAACAAGCTAAAAGTAAAGAAGAAATTAGGAAAATTTTAGATTTAAACCAATATGAGATGGAGAAGTCTACTTACAATGATATGAGTAGATTTATAAGTGATCTAATTAATAAAATCCAGCAGTTAGATGACGAGAACAGTATTAAGTTTGTTATAGAAGTCTTTAGATATTTTCAAATAGCTTTAGCTACTAAAATAGATGATATAAATAAAGGTGTATGGGGTTAGTTTTGCAAAAATCACGTTAACTTTTTTTGCTAAAATAAGGAAAGATTTATATATACGTTTTTACTGATATATTCATATGCAAGTAGAGAATATAAGAGTAAGACTTCCATCTGGGAAGGAAGTAGGATTAGTAGATGCATTAAGTTTTTGCTATGATATCTCAGATACAGACTTCCAAGTTCTAAAGACTTTACTAAACAGTGGTGCAAAGACTGAAGATCAGCTAGCAGAAATGCTCCATTTAAGCAAAGCATCCATAAACAGATCAGTAAATAAACTTGTGTCACTGGGCTTCGTGGAGAGAGTGAAGGATTCTTCATCTAAGGGTGGAAGACCTAGGTATATTTATAAGCCGATGGATCCCGATAAGATATCTGAAAAAATCTCTAGTGACTTCAAATACTGTGCTGATATATTCTCGTCCGTAATACCGCAGGAATTAAAGAAATAAGATGTTTTTAATTATTTTTCACTTTTACAATTATATACAAATCTATCTGGCTCTTTCATGAAGGCTAGCATACATATTTCCGTATCAAAATAATACGTGATCTTATTATACTCTTGTTTATATGGTGTGCACTCAGCCTCAAATAATCTATTACAAACTGGGCAGATAACTTTCATTGTAGTTAAGAAATAAATTTTTATATTTATAACGTTTAACTCTACTTATCATGGTCGAAGAACTAGACCTAACTTCATTAGAATGTCCCGAACCCTTTATGAAGGTAGTTGCAAAGTTAATGAAAATGGATAGTGGAGAGCTAAAAATAAGATATAAGGATCCAAAATGCAGGGAAATGATTCTAGAGGCGATGAAGTTGATGAATTGCCAAGTACTAGAAGATAAGCAAGCTAATGGTATATTTTCGATGCATATTAAAAAGGAAAAATCGTCAATGGATAAGCCCAATAAAAAAGTGGAACTAACCGGAAGCTGTTGATAAGATTCTTGTGGCACAGTTTTTAAGATCTTGTTTTATTTTGTTCCTTACGTCTTGTATGACGCTATAAACATATTTTGGTCTTCCTATTCTTTTAGTATCATCAGCAATCTTGGTTCTAACAACTAATCCTAACTCAATCAACTTCTTTAGACTATTCTCGATTGTAGTTTTACTCAACTTCATTAATGAAGCAAATTCTTCAGCGGATATTGGTTTATTTATCTCAATTAGTTTAAATAAGCAATCTACGTCAGTATCTGATATCTTATAGCAACACCTTACTATTTCTTTACTGTCTGGAGATCCTATTATAATTTCTTTTTCCTCTTCTTGTGTATCTATGCTCATCAAATTATATTTTTATTTTCTACTATTAAAACTTTAACTATTATTTAACGATGATTCTGGAGGAGGATTATTTATACTCTCTGTATTTTTTTCATATATTCCTTGTACATACATCTATCTTGAATGACTATTAACCCCATTTTTCTAGCCTTTTCAGCACTCTCATCATGTCTTATCCCTTCCTGCATCCAGATAACTTTTACATCTCCTACTCTCTTCACCCTTTCTAAAATTTGATCAACAATTTTTGGTATTTCACTAGAAGGTCTAAAGATTTCTACTACCTCGACCTTATCTGGTACGTCAAGGATCGATGGATAAGATTTCTTACCTAAGATCTCATTAGTTGAAGGATTTACTGGTATTACATTATAACCATGTTCCATTAAAAATTTTGGAACTTGAAAAGCTGGTTTAGATGGATCTTTTGAGAACCCTATGGTTGCTATATTTTTATATTTAAGGAGAATTTCCTTAATTAACTCCTCTTCATTAACATTTGATGACATATTTTATTATACTATCTCGTGGCTTTAAATCTATTTTTTAACGCCTAAACACATTTGAATGTTTTTTAAAGATAAGTTTTTATATTAAGTTAATTAAAACTAACCTAAATGAAAGAATTTAGGTTTCTAATTGAGAGAAATAGCCAAGCTTATATATTAGCTGGAGAAGAAGCTCTATTAACTTCACTCTCTATTCATGAAAAACCCATTTTAAGATTTGTTATATTTGATCCCCCTGCGGTGCTAATAGGCTATCATCAAGCGGTAGAGCAGGAGGTGAATTTGGAAGAAGTAAAGAAGAGGGGATGGGAAGTAGGGAGAAGACCCACTGGTGGGGGAGCTATAGTAATGGGACCATGGCAATTAGGCTGGGAAATCTATGCTGAAAAGTCAATTTTAGGAGAAACCCCAGATGTTGCCATGAGAAGATGTGCAGACGGTGTAATAAGGACTTTAGATAAGCTTAAAATTAAGGCAAATTTCAGACCTAAAAATGACGTAGAAATAAATGGTAAAAAGGTATCCGGAATAGGTGCTTTTTCAGAAGGGAAATACATTGCAGTAACTGGGACTATTCTATTAGATTTTGATGTTGACGCAATGGTATCAGTCTTGAGATTAACATCAGAGAAATTAAAGGATAAATTAGCCAAAGACTTTAAGGATAGAATTACATGGATAAATAGAGAATTAAATTCAAAAATCGATATGCAAGATCTAATTGCATATGCTAGAGAAGGCTTTTCCGAAGCCTTAGGTATAGAGTTAAGAGACTCTATCTATACGGAAGATGAAAAAGAGTTAATTGAGAAATTGGCAACAAAGTACTCTTCCCCAGAGTGGATATATAACTTAAGAAAACCTTTAGTAGGAGACGATATTAAATATGTAGAAAAGAAACTGCCAGGCGGATTAGTAAGAATTCAAGTCAAACTGGCTGGTGAAAAGCTAATAGAATCAGTATTAATTACAGGTGATTTCTTCATAGAGCCTAAAACTGCAATAAACGATTTAGAGGCTAGGCTTAAGTGGTCGAGGGTTGAAGATATAGAAGGAGAGGTAAATGAATGGTTCAAAAATGTTAATCTATTAGGAATTACTGCGAGAGACTTAATTGACTTGATTAAAGGTGCTTTGCAATGAGGCCACTTTTTCTATATGCTCCAAATCTGAAAAGATATGAGTCTGAGTATTTATCGTCTAGCAATGGTTGGAAAGCAATTTCCGTAACCGGAACTTATTGTGCTTTTAATTGTAAGCATTGCGGGAGAAGGGTATTAGAATCCATGATAGATGGTTCTAATTTATATAAGATAGAAGAGGAGTTATCGAAAGCAATAGCAAGAGGTGACAAGGGAATAATACTGTCGGGTGGTTCTACTTCGAGAGGAGATGTTCCCATATGGAAATATTCGAAATTATTAAGCAAATATTCAGATAGATTAACTATTATTGCTCATACTGGCGTTATAAAGAATGAAGAAATAGCACAAAAATTTAAAGAAAGTGGTGTGAAAATCGCACTACTTGATATGGTAGGCGATAATGAAACCATTAATAGTGTCTTAGGACAACCTTTTACAGTTGACGATTATTTAAACTCTTTCAGATATCTTAAAAAGGTTGGAATCAGAGTAGCCCCGCACGTAATAATAGGGTTAAGCAAGAAAGGTATAGAAGGTGATCTTGAAGCAATAAGGCTTCTTAAAGAGGTTAACCCAGATGCCTTAATAATTGTAGGACTAATGCCGTTAGTGGGCACGAAGATGGTAAACTCTAGACAGCCATCTCCAGATGACATGATAAGAGGACTTAAAGTAGCTAGAGACTTGTTCAATGATATTCCGATTAACTTAGGTTGTGCAAGGCCTAGAGGAAAACATTACTTAGATGTAGAAAAATTTGCTGTTGATTATGATATTGATGGGATAGCTTTTCCAGAAGATGAAACTTTCGAATACGCAAGAAACAAGAGAAAGGTTTTTTTGAGTCATGCGTGTTGTGGTAATGTAATTTTAGACTTAATGGAGGTGATCAACTCATGAGTCTTCGTCTGGTCTCAAGTCCAGATTGGGTAAGATTAAGTTTTGGAGCAGATATGGTATTAGGCTTTTCACCCGGTGTCTTCTTAAAGGGAGCACTAAACACTACTATAAACTTACTACAATATTATCCTGATGGTTGCAAGGCTAATTGCTTATATTGTGGCCAAGCCAGAGAAGTAGCTAACGGACCGGAATGTAAAACATTAATTAGAGTGGAATGGCCGTTAAGGCCATTAAATCAAGTTATACAAAGAATAAAGGAAAGACAAGGAAATCCAGATTACGGTTTACAAAGGATATGTGTAGGACAATTAGCTCATCCTAGAGCTTCTCCTGATGCTATTGAAATAACTAAGAGAATAAGAGAAGCTGGAATAGAATTACAAATATCAGAATTAGTAACGGCAACCTACACTTTTAAACATCACATGATAGAAATGAGGAAGTATGGAGCTGATATGATAGACGTTGCAATTGACGCTGCTAGTAAAAGAGTATTTGATGAGTTAAGAGGGAAGAAGGCTAGGAGTATGCATTCTTGGGAACGTTATTTAAAAGCTATTGATGAAGCTGTAGAAGTGTTCGGCAAGAAAAACGCTGGGATCCATTTAATAATAGGCTTAGGAGAGACAGAAAGGGAAGCGGTGGAATTGATGTGGTACGCTCATGAAAGAGGGGCTAAAATATCGCTATTTGCATTTTATCCAGAGTCTGGAACACCAATGGAAAAGAAGAGACCAGTACCAGTTAGTGTGTACAGAAGAATGCAAATAGCGAGGTGGCTAATAGAAAATGATTTAGTAACTATCGATTCATTTAAATTCAACGAAAAAGGAGAAGTAATAGACATTGATTTACCTAAAGACTTAACCCTTGACGAAATAGCTCCAGCCTTCATGACTAGTGGTTGCCCAGGATGTAATAGACCATATTCGAATGAGAGACCTGGTAAGGTTCTGAAGAACATACCATGGTACCCTAATAGACAACAAGTTATAAGTTCAATCAAAGCATCTAAATTAGATACTTTAGTTAAGATATTAATTAAATAAAAAGGATTTTTGTTAGATTTTTTATGGGGAAGTATTTAATGTTTATATGCAATAAATCCCTTATTAGTTACTTCACGAGTGGATTTCCCTCTCATGTTAGGGTAAAGGCAATAGATATATCATCACCAGATTTCAAAACCTTTTACTCACCGATTAGTGGAGAGATTGTTGATATAATCAAGTTTGAAATAGGTAGACCTAATAAGTTTTCTAAGATAAACTATGACTATCTCACGTTGATTCATGATGACAAAGGTAGAAAGATAAAAATATTGCACGTTTTACCATATTTCCAAAAAGGTGATTACGTTAAAGAGGGAGATAAGTTTGGGGAATTCCTAGAGACTCCTTATACCGGTGGAGATTTTCCTCATGCTCACGTTGAGGGTTTAACGATCCGATTTCCTAAGATTAAGAGATACAGAGAATCAAAAGTAGGCATTGTAAAATACAAGACAAAGGATTTCTTCGATATAATAATAAAGGACTTCTCTGAAGCAGGTAATCTAAGGGGATTAGGTTGTTGTAATGGTCTTTTGAACGCCAGTATACCTTACGCTTGTTACGGAGGTATAATAGGAGGCTATAAGGAACCGGTAAATCTATACGGCATATCATTAGGAAGGATAGTCATGAAGAGGAAAACCTATGCCCTCTTCGAGGGCAGAAATGGTATTTTGCGAAACTGGGAAAAGGAGGCTTCATTCAAGGTGTTAGCAAATAAACCTATTTGCGGATTCGCCTTTATGGAAATAGTTCTCTCATATGGCGGATGCCCTATGATCAGATTCTTTTTTAATAACAATGAGATAAAGGAAGGTGAAGAAATTGAGCTATCAACCCTTATTAGGAATCATTTGGGATCAAAGATTTACTGAAATATCGTTTTCTCATCCGATGATAAGGGATTTATCGAAAGCGAGGATTAGAGAATTCATAAAGATAGCTAAGGAAAAGCTCTCATTCATCCAAATTAAGCCAGAAAAGGCTAAGATAGAAGATTTACTTACTGTTCATACTAAGGAGTATGTGGATAAACTTCAAGAGGCTAGCAAGATCCCTTATTTGGGATTCTTAGATGATGGGGATACTGTACATTATCCGGGGATCTTTGATGATATATTACTAGTTCTGGGCTCTTCCCTCACAGCGATAAAGTATTCTTCATACCTGGATCGCATCTATATTCCCTTAGGAGGCTTTCATCACGCGTTACCAAATAAGGCAATGGGCTTTTGCCCTATAAATGACGTAGCTATTACAGCATTGAAGCTTTATGAAAAAGGAGAGAGAGTAGCTATTGTTGATGTTGATGCCCATCATGGAAATGGATTGCAACAAATTTTATATGATAAGCCCATTCTCAAGATAAACATTTTTGCATACGATGGTCATTTCTTCCCCGGAACCGGCAAGATGGATGAAATAGGTGAGCGAGAAGGAAGGTATTATAACATTAATATACCTTTACCTCTGGGTTCTGGGGACGATGTTTTTGAAGCATCTCTAGAAATACTAGATTTATTAGAAAGCTTTGATCCAACATATATAATTGCGGTGGTTGGAGTTGATGGTCATAGGGATGATCAGTTAAAGTCGCTTAATCTTACTACTAATTCATATAATCTTTTAGGATTAAAGTTGAGGAGGTTCAAGAAAAAGATTATTGCATATGGCGGAGGAGGATATGGTCAGATGTCTGCATTAAGTATGGTTAATTTTTTAGAAGGCTTAATGGGCAAAATTGTCTCCTATGAAGAGCCAACATCGAGCAAAAAAGAGATTTTATTTGACATTAAAAATAAGATCTCAAGATTTAAAGGTCTTTCCTACTTGTTTAGCTAGCTCTAGCATTAATCCTATTGCGTATCCAGTATCTTTATCACTTCCAGCTCTAAGTAAGCTTAGAGTTCCCACTGGTCTAACATTTGGTATCTGATTAATCCATTCCTTAAAGGCTTGCGAGAACTTTTCAGTTACTAGTATCATACCATTAATGAACTGTGGATCAGCAAATATATCTAGTAATTTAATTAATCTATCCATCATTCCAGTTTTCTGTAACTCAGCGAATTTACTCATCAATGTTATTAATGAATCTATGTCTAGTTGGGATAGCGTCTTCACAGTTTTCTCATCTGTTAACTTCTTAAGTATTGGTATACTTGCCTCAACAGCACTTAGCGTCGTAGCTATATCAAACTGTTGAATGATTTTAATTGCTTTATCACTAGTTAGCTGTTTCATCATAGGTGTTAACGCTTCAATTGCGTTAAACATTGCATCCCAATCCATACTCTGTAGGATGTTCAGAGTTCTCTCGCTTGTTAGTTTTTCTACTATTGGCCATATTGCTTGTATTTTTGGTAGTTGGTCCATTCCGAACGATATTATTGCATTTATTAGGTCAGCCTTCTGGACAGCATCTAAAAGTGAAATGCCTTGTTCCATGAGACCCATTAGCATGTCAATTTGCCCTTTACTATACATGTCGTTCATCATATTTGCTATTTTATTTAGACTTGGGCCCATTTTCGATAATAATTCAATTAAAGAGTCAATGTCTAGGCTTTCTATAGCCTTCACAGTTTTTTCATTAGCTAACTTCGAAAGAACTGGTACTAACCTAGAAGTACTATCAATAAGTGAGTCAATATCCAATTGATCTAAAATCTTTAAGGCTTTTTCACTCGTTAACTTTTTCATTACTGGCATGGTTTTTTCTAGTGTCATTAACATAGAATCAATGTCAAATTGTGAGAGCAATTCCATAGACTTCTCGCTTGTTAGTTTTTCTACTATTGGCCATATTGCTTGTATTTTTGGTAGTTGGTCCATTCCGAACGATATTATTGCATTTATTAGGTCAGCCTTCTGGACAGCATCTATTATTGAAATAGTTTGATCAAATAAGGACATCATCATATCGACTTGTCCTTTTCTATCCATTTCCACAAATTTATCAGTAACTTTTTCTATTACTGGTAATGCGTCCAATAATTTACTAAGCCTACTTAAATTTTCAGGTTTTAAGAGTTCCTCAATAGGATCTTTTGTTAAACTCATTCAGTACTACCCTAGATTATTTAATATCTGGAACTTATATATTTAATATGTTTGCAGTTATCTCTCCTAGCTCATTCGAGAAATTAAAGGATATTATAAAGGTAGCTAAGAACTACAAACTAATAATTACGACATTAGGAGTTTCATTTGCGATAAAGAACAATATAGACATAGATTATGCTTTAGATAATGGTGTTACAGTTAGAGCGTTTTCTCACAAACCTCCCAAGGTAGATGATTTGCCTTCCTATGAGTCAGAGGCTATAATGGTAGCATTAGAGTTAAACGCCATACTAATAGCAAATGATAGATTAGTTATAGAAAAAGCTAAAGAATTAGGAGTTAAGGCAATTACTATTGATGAGCTTTCAATATCATCTTAAGTATCATTAGCGTAGGAAACGTTCCAGGAATTTCTACTTTATCGTTATAAATTATCTTAGGTACACTTAATACCCTATACTTTTCTTTAACATCTTCATATTCAGTTACATCATATATTTCCAAGTTAATGTTTTCATTAACTTGAGCAACTTGATAGAGAAATTCTGCAGTAATTGGACATTTAGTACAATCTGGAGTGACAAATAGTTTTAAGTTTCCCCTTATCTGCTTTGCTAACTCTAACTCCTTTTCTTCTAAGTGAATTACATCGTTAGAAAGTCTGACAAGCGCATTAAGGAAAGGCCAAAGTTCGTTAACAATAGGCAGTCCATGATAGGTAAATATTGTTCTACTATCCTTAACTACCTTTACCACTGGTTTTTCACAGTTGTTAAGTTTTTCGATATTTAGAAAACTTTTCATATTATCGAACAAATCATCTCCCTTACATTGAAGAATCTTTACATTAGGTTTTATTGCAGAAGAGTATTGTTTAATAATGTAATCGTAACTCATAAGAAATACCTCAAACTTTCTATTCCCTCTAATGACTTAATAATTCCGCTTTCTAAATCTTGTCTATTTCCATATTTTTTGATAACATATACTATAGACCCCTTTAGTTCATATTCTAAAGGTGATCCTAATCCTTGAGCAATTCGTGAGGCTCTAGCGTATTTGATTCCCATGCTCACTAAATCATCTAAACTTTCTTTCCCAGTAGGTAGGGGTATAGGTAATAGAACAGTATTGCCATTAGCTATGTAAAATTCGTAGTCATCCATTACAACCTTTTCCATCTCGTTATGCTTGGTTAACGAAAAACCCTTCTTCTTTAAGTAGTCATTTAAGCTCATCCTTACTCTTATATCTATCCACATCCAAATCAAAAAAGCTCTTCGCTGAATTAGTTATTGCCTCTGAGAAAGAGGGATGAATAAACGGAAGCAAAGCCAATTTTTCCACACTTAGTTTTAAATTCACAGCAATAGTGAGGATATTAATTAACTCCTCTGCATTTTTTCCTACAACCTCTCCAAAAACTATCTCATCCCTATCATTAACACCGATTTTAACGTAGCCCTCTCTTAATCCTCCAATTATAGCCCTCGTTGTAGCATTGAACGGGAACGTCTCAAATTTCCTTGCTTCCCTCACATCTCCCACTACACCGACTTGGGGATCAGTATAAACGACCTGTGGTATTTTAAAATTGAATTGGTCTATCACGCTCATCAGTCTATTATCTCCTAATATGTGTAATGAGGCAATTATTGCATCTAACATTGCAGAGTGTGCAGTCTTATTAGTTTTATCTACCACGTCTCCTATTGCGTAAACGTTTTCTAAAGCTCTTCTAAACTTATCAGTTTTAATACCATTGGGAGAAATGTTTAATCCTAACTTTTCAATTCCTATTGGAAAATTTGGCTTCCTGCCAGTGGCATATATTACTACTTCTCCATTTATCTCTCTATTATCATTTATTATAACTTTTTTATTTTCAATTTTTTTGATAAAAGTATTTTCTATAATTTCTATCCCATCAAATTCCAATGACTCTCTAATCACCTTTCTAGCGTCCTCTGGGACACATCTAAGAATTGAACTCCTTGTTACTAGAGTCACATTAGATCCTAGTCTTACAAAGAATTGAGAGATCTCTACACCTGCAAATCCTCCGCCTATTACTATCATAGAGTTAGGTACATAATTTAGGTTTACAGCTTCATCTTCATTGATAGCATTATTGACTCCTTCTAAATCTGGTGGACTAGGAGATGACCCACTTGCTATAATTAATTTTTTAAATCTTATTATCTTACTATCCACTTCTATTTCATTTGGTGAGATAACTTTAGCCTCTCCAAATAGAGTATCTCCTCCTGAGTCTTCAATTAATTTTTTACCAGCATTGGATAAGTATTCTACTATCTCATTCCTCCTAAAAAATAAGTTTTCATTAAGCTCTGCACTTATGTTTAATCCTAAATAAAAACCTAGCTCTCTCAATCTATTTAATAAAAAAGTTACATCGTAAAGAAAAATGCTTGGCACACAACCATAGTTTACACATACTCCACCGAACTTATTCTTCTCTACTACTAGTACTTTTTTTCTACTTCTAGCTAATACACTCCCTGCCACATAGCCAGCGGTTCCTCCGCCCACTATCACAGCATCATATTCCATGCTTGATCAGAAGAACAATGTTCTATCAGCATCCATTGTTAAATCTATTAACGTAGATCCTCCTACTAATTCAATTCCATCTACAACATCATCTTCCTTCATGTGGCACATATCCTTAAGACTTTGAATGCATACATACATTTTAACTCCGTTATCCTTAGCCATGTCGAAGAAGTGTATAAATGGATTGTTACCTTTCTTTCTCTCTTCTTCTTGCCATTTCTTGTCTAATAGCTTTGGTCCCTTTATCATGAAGAAGACTGACGTTTCATATTCCATTGAAGCAGCAATAGATGCCATAAATAATGGTGCATACGTTCTATCAAGATCTTCGGGTCCATGAGTAACTACAATTAATACTTTTTTCTTCTGTTCCTGCTCTTGACTTTGAGTCTGTGCTTGTTCCATACTTCCCACTCAACTATAATTTAAAATGAACTTACTTAAATTTTTTATTTATCAAATGTTAAAGGTATGCGGTAAAACGGAGACACAGATAGCCCCAAGGTGAAAAGGAGGTCAGTTCACACATAACGAAAAGTAATAAAGTGTGTGAGTTAATTCTAACATAATATATTTATTAAAATGTGAAATATTTGAAATATATGAAAAGCGAAAAGCTTAATAACTTAAAAATGAAAAAGTTAAAAAGGGGATTTTAGGTGGCAGAAGAAAAGAAGAAAAAACTATCCATAATAGTATTCTCCGGTACTATAGATAAACTGATGCCAGTAGGGATATTAACCTCAGGTGCAGCTGCTTCTGGGTACGAGGTAAACTTATTTTTCACGTTCTGGGGGTTACAAGCAATATCAAAGAGAAGTTTAACAAGTCAAACTCCTCCTCCAATAGATAAGAATTACGAACAGATGGGTCCAATGATGATGAAGAGAATGCAAGAAATGAAGTATCCAATGTGGCACCAGTTAGTTCAACAAGCTAAAGAAGTAGGAGAGGTCAAAGTATTTGCTTGCTCCACGACTATGGAATTCTTCGGAATAAAAAGGGAAGATCTAGCGGAGTTTGTAGATGACGTAGTTGGTGTAGCTACCTTCTTAGACAGAGCAGAAGGCGGAATAACTTTATTCATTTAACAGGGGTGTTTCTTGGTGTCAGAGCTTAGGATTTCTAAGACTTTGGATGTTAGGGGTATGTATTGCCCTGGTCCCGTTTTGGAGACTGCTAAGGCTATTAAGCAGATTAATGTTGGTGAGGTTTTGGAGGTTTTAGCTACTGACCCTGCTGCTAAGCCAGATATTGAGGCTTGGGCTAGGAGGACTGGTAATCAGATATTGGATATTAAGCAAGATAATGGTGTAACTAGAATATTAATTAAAAGAGTGAAGTAAGTTACGTTTCTTTTTTATTAATAAAATTTATAAGTTTCTGGGCTTAATCTTATACTGTGGGATGGATGGCTACTAAAACTTTATTACCAGCTCTCCCGGACGATCCCAGATTTTTAGATATGGCTTATGAAGTTCAAGAATCATTGCCGGAAGAGGATAGGAACTTAATAAGTAACTTAAAACCTGAGGAAAGGGATTTAGCAAAGAAATTCTGGGAAGCAGTAAAAAGTGATTTTAGATATAATGAATATCTTAGAGGATGTTTGAATTGTGGTGTGTGTACTTCTGGTTGTCCTGCTGCCAAGTTCTATGATTTTGGTCCCAGAGAAATGATTCAATACATGATGAGGGACGCTGTTGATAAGATTTGGGAATTTGTGAATAAAAAAGTGTGGGCTTGTGTCCAGTGTTATACTTGTTCTATGAGGTGTCCATTCAATAACGAAATAGCCGGGTTAATAATGCTACTTAGAGAATATGCAGTAAAATTTGGGTTAGAATCAGCAAAGCAGATCTTGGCTCCCTATAGAAGGGTATTATTAACAGTAATAACTATGGGTAATCAAGTTACCCCTGATATGATACAGCCTGACGCTTTTCCTGATTGGGGACCTCAAGCCGTTGAGGAATCTAAGAACATGGATGTTTATAGAAAAGCAGTTCCAGTTGATTTATTGCAAAGGACTGATATAGGTTGGCACGCATCACTACAGACCGCTGTTGAGATGATGACAATTTTTGTAGAAGCTGGGGTCTTAGACTCGATTAAGAATGTTGATAAGGATTTATATGATATGATTATGGATATATATGAAGAAAGAAAGCAGCAGCTAGAAGAAATTAAGGAGAAGTGGGAGAAAGGAGAACTCAATGAAGACGAATTACCAGATAGTTGGTTAGACCTATAAAGAGAATTAAAACGACTTTTCTTTATAACTTTTTCAAACATGTAAAGACTTTTCTTATTCCTTATTCTTTATAACTTTTTTCAAAGATATAAACTGTATAATATTACTATGAAAGGGTTGGTTACATCTGTAACTAACGTTAATTCCCCAAATTTCAATATTTAGTTAATTATTTGTACTCATTACCATAAAGAAGTTTTAAAATAAAGCTTATAAATCTAAAAAACTATTATTAATCGGGTGTAATTGTGAGTCAACAAGAAGAAAAACAATTACAAAAGTCTATTGAAGAGGCTTTTCCAATGGCTGATACAGTAAATTGGGACGAAGTTTATCAAAGGATAATTTATAAGTATAGTACACCTCATAGTTTAGAGCATGTTAAAGAAGAATTATATAAGCTAGAAGATAAGGGTGAAATAATTGTCCATCATATAAAGCCTTACAACAACCCCGTGGAATATCAGACATTGAATGGTCAACCAAAGAAGATTCCAACTACTAAGCTATGGCATCATAAGAGTTGTGGGCAATGTGGTCATATACCAGGGTATCCTACTTCAGTGTTTTGGGTAATGAATAAATTGGAAATTGATTACCTAGACGAGCCCCATCAGACTTCATGTACGGGTTGGAATTATCACGCCTCTGGAGCTTCTAATCCAGTTGCCCTAGCTGGAGTATACGTAAGAAACATGTGGAGAGCTTATGAAACAGATTACTTCCCGTTAATACATTGTGGTACGTCTTTTGGACACTATAAAGAAGTTAGAAACATGATAATTTTACACAAGGAAATAAGGGATAAACTAAGACCTATAATGAGAAAACTTGATATGGATATAGTTATTCCAGAAGAGGTTGTACACTATAGTGAATGGTTATACGTTATGAGTAAGAAAGCAGCCCAACAGAAGAAATATGACTTAAGTAACATAAAAGCCGCTGTTCACACACCTTGTCACGTATATAAGCTAGTACCAGAGGATACTATTTATGATCCAGAAGTCTTTCAAGGAAGAAGACCAGCTGCACCATCTGGAACTGTACAAAACTTCGGAGCTAAGTTAGTAGATTATTCCACGTGGTGGGATTGCTGTGGATTCGGATTTAGACATATATTAACAGAAAGAGAGTTTAGTAGAAGTTTCGCGTTATTCAAAAAAGTAATTCCTGCTGTGGAAGAAGGTAATGCTGACGTATTCGTGACCTCTGACACTGGATGTGTAACCACGTTAGATAAGAGCCAGTGGGCAGGAAAAGCTCATGGGTTTAACTATAATTTACCAGTGTTAGCAGATGCACAGTTCGCAGCTTTAGCTATGGGAGCTGATCCCTATGTAATTGCTCAGATTCATTGGCACGCTACAGACGTGGAAGGGTTCTTAAGGAAGATTGGCGTTCCAGTAGATGATTATAAAGAGAAATTCATTCAGTATTTACAAGATCTAAGAGAAGGTAAGGCCGAACCACAATACTTATATCCCAAGCATAGGAAAATTGACTTTTATCTATCGCTGCCAGATAGAGTTAAATGGTATAAGAAGGAACAAGTTGGAAAATAAATTTAAAATAAAGTTTTTTAAATCTTAACTAATAAGTATAAAAGGTGATTAAATGGTTAATAAATCCATCCTAGTTATAGGGGCGGGACCAGCAGGATTATCTGCTACCAAAGAACTTGCTAGAATGGGGGTAAATGTTACAGTAGTTGAGAGAGAAGCTTTCTTAGGAGGTACTCCTAAAAGGTTAAAATATAGCTTACTATTCCCAGAATTAAGACCGGCATCTGAAGTAATAGATCCTCTTGTTAAAACAGTAGAGGAAAACGGTAATGTCAAAGTTTATAAGGAAAGCATAGTTGAAAACGTTAAAACAGTTCAAGATGGCTTCGAAGTTGGTATAAAAGATAAGAGTGGAAAATTAACCACTGAAAAGTTTAACGCAATTATAGCAGCTTCAGGTTTTGAGCACTTTGATTCTAGGAGAAAATACGAGTATGGATACGGCATTATACCCAACATTTATCAGATTTCTGACATAGAAGGTATGCTTCATGACAATAAGTTAGTCACTACTAAGGGAACTCCTCCAAAGAGAGTTGCGATATTATTATGTGTAGGTTCAAGAGATGCTACAGTTGGAAACACTTACTGTTCAAGAGTATGTTGTGCTGTGTCAATCAAGCAGGCTATGGAAATAAAGCAGAGGATACCAGACGCTGTTGTACATATCTATTACATGGATATAAGGACTTATGGATTAATGGAAGACAAATTATACTGGAAGGCTCAGTTAGATTACAGAGTAGGATTCATTAGGGGTAGGATATCCGAGTTCATGAGAGGACCTAACGATACTGTTATAATCAAGGGAGAAGACACTATGAACCTTAATAGGGCATTAGTAGTTCCTTATGATATGGTAATATTGGCTAACGGTATGGAATTAGGATTAGGATCAAAACAAGTGGCTAAAGTATTAGGCTTAGAACTAGAAGAACATGGTTTCGTAAAGCCATTAGATCCAGACAGCTTACCAGTACAATCAGCTAGGAGAGGAGTATTCTTAGCAGGGGCAATAACAGGACCTAAGACAATCTCTGACTCAATAACTGAGGGATATGCTGCAGCTATGAAAGCTTATGAATATGTAACTAGTGGGATATGGGAAGATTCTGACTATTATAAGAAGACTGCAGAAGCCAAGGTGGTTCACCATTAACATTTTTTTAAACATTGACTATGTTAGGGATATTTTTAATGCAATGTTAGCTAAAGAGCCAAATAATACTGTAAAGGGCAATCCTAAGGAATCCTTGTCAGTTATTTTGAAAGCAATGAAGATGAAGAGTGATTTCTTATCCACTTTACAGATAAACTCTGAAGAAGACGTAAAGAAACTATTTGATGTAATATTTTATGCAAAGAAACACTACAGTGAGGTAATCAGTAAAAATAGTGTGGAAAAGATTAGACAAAGTTATGATAAATTAAGGGATAGTAATTTAAGTTATGACGAAAGAGTAAGTGCATTTTATTCTATTTTTGATCATGAAGATATAGTTGATATGGCTAGAGAGATAATTCATTTCTTAGAAGCGGACAAATATCCCTTATGGACTAGGTGGATATGGAACCCTGACAAAAATTCAGGCTCAATAACTTACGTACTAAAGGAAGGAGTGACCATAAATTCCCCTCAAGATTATTTCAAAGCACTTTCTGAACTTAAGGATACTCTTTCCATATTTGGATTAGATATAGGTAATTATTATGCTACTTCAATTTTTTTAGTTTACGCATATGTTAGATATGTAGATTATGCAACTCTGTTAGCTGTAGATAGGAAGGGAGGGGGACT
This sequence comes from Sulfolobus sp. A20, assembly GCF_001719125.1. Taxonomy (NCBI): domain Archaea; kingdom Thermoproteati; phylum Thermoproteota; class Thermoprotei; order Sulfolobales; family Sulfolobaceae; genus Saccharolobus; species Saccharolobus sp. A20. The sequence goes on along the minus strand of NZ_CP017006.1, from coordinate 196,368 downwards.
ATATCCCTCTCATCTTTCTACTACAGCTATGGTTCTTGGTTTAAAACCTTTCCTTAGGGTGATTCAACTTGCCAATTCCTGAGTTAGAGAAACCTATAATTAAAGGTTTAATTCAAAAAGATAAGGTAATAGTTGATGGAGTGGAGTTAGATGGTACATGGAATGCCTTCATGATAGAGAGGACGCAAACTGGCTATGATCCTAGTGTATGGGATGAAATAGCTAACACGTTAGAGGGAGTTACTATAAGCGCTTGTTGGCAATGTGGAACGTGTACTTCAGGATGTACTATGAGGGAATATGATCCTAACTATAGCCCTAGAAGGTTTATAGATTTAGCTAGAAAGGGAGATAAGCAAGCCTTAATTGAGTTACAAGATTCTTTGTGGAGATGTGTATCATGTCAGAAGTGTACTCACAGATGTCCTAAAGGAGTGATGGTAGAAGAAGTAGTGCATGCAATACATCATTACATGTTGAAACATGGGTTAGTCAAGAAGGACCCTGGTACGATATTTGATGAACTTTTCTTAGAGACTGTAATGAAGAATGGAGGTAGGATATCAGAGCTAACATTAGGAGCAGCTGCAGCGAAAGCAGGAATGGTGACGTTAAGCCTAAAGGATATGATTAATATAGGTGCTGCAGTTTTGAAGGGAGGGCTTATAAAAGATTTATTAAAGCCGAATAGAGTGAAGGATTGGGATAGGGTTCAAAAAGTCCTAGAAGAGGCAATGAAAGAGGAGGTGATCCCAGAATGACCTTACCTACACCTTATGGTAAAGCAGTATTTTACCCAGGATGTGCTCTAGATGGATTAGGGAAGTCATATGATGTTTCATTAAAGCTTATTGCCCAAGATTTAGGTGTCCCAATAGAAAGAATAGAGGATTATAACTGCTGTGGTGCTTTAGAAGTTAAAAATGTAAACACTATGGCTGGAATCTTATTACCAGCTAGAAACTTAGCATTAGCTAGAGAAATGAATGCAGATGCTGTAGTTTCAGCATGTCCCGGCTGTCATTATTCCTTATCTAGAACTCAATATTATCTAACAAAGTACCCAAAATTAAGAGAAAAGACTAATACGTATTTAGAAAAGATGGGTACGAAAGGATATGATCTGAAGTTAATGCTAGTTCATGCAGTGGAATATGTTTATAACACTGTTGGAATTGAGGGGATCAAAGCTAAGGTTAAGAGACCTCTAACTGGATTAAAGGTTGCTCCTTATTACGGTTGTCTATATGTCAGACCTAAATCGTATACCTTATCCGGATACATGAAATTAAGGGATGATCCAGAGAGACCATTCTTTATGGACGAAATATTAAAAGCAATAGGCGCTGAAGTAGTTCCGTTTGAGGCGAAAACGATGTGCTGTGGTGGACCTCACGTCTACTCTGATAATGAGGTATCAATACACTTAGAGGCTAGAATATTAAAGGAAGCTAAAAGGAATGGTGCTGAAATATTAGTTACTGATTGTCCATTAGGACATGTTGCAATAGAGACTAACATGAACAAGATAACCCAGAAGTATGGCAAAGACTTAGAGATGCCGTTAGCCTACTTCTCGCAATTATTAGCGTTTGCATTTGGTCATAGTCCAGAGGAAACCTTACTTACTGCTAACATAACTAATCCTATGTCAGTGTTAAGAAGATACTTGTAATCAAGAGATTTCTATTACCTTTGTTTTTATCTCTTTTGATTGAAGCTTATTAATAATCTCCTCCCAACTTTTTATTGGTTCTTCCTCATCTACTTTCGTTCTGAGCTTATTCTCTTCTACAATCTTTTTAGCGTAATAAATACATAAAGCTTTAACTTTACACACTGAACAAGTCTCATAAATGTTTGAGTGTAAGTTCATGTAAACTATTTCCCCATCACGTGTTAGATATAGTAACCCTTTTCTCAGGCTTATCGAATCCTTAGTCTTCTCGAAAGGAAAGACGAATCTTACATCTATCATGTTTTCTTTAAGAACTTTTATCTTATTTAAATAATCTCTTATATAATAATAGTAACTTTTACTATAATTGTCCCTCGAATCAGAAGTCAATATTCTAAATACCTTATCTTTACTTAGCTTAACAAAATCATAATAGTCTATAAGCCTGACAGTTGCACTTCTATTAATTGGTCTATTACTCTTAGTGGCTTTAAACTCACACATCAATTAATACTGCTCTTATTAAAAGTTAAACATTAAATGTTGGTCTCATGTAATAAGCTTAGTGCATTCTTGAACGCAATTACCTCATTATAATCATGAGTCTTAACGAATTCTCTTGCTGATTCAATTAGATCTAAAGAATTGTATGGCGAATCACTACCGTATATAGAATCACTATTAACGATCTCACTTTCATGGTTTATCATGTAATAGACTCTCCTATCATTAATAACGTTTTTATTATTAATCAGTACAACGGTAAAACTATATTTACTCAATATCTCTCTTAACTCATTTATATTGGGATTATAAACAACAATAATCAGATTTCTCTTCTCGGCAAAAGAATAGACAAAGTTAAGTTTAGGATGAAGAAGTGAGAAATTATGATGAGAAGGATTAAGTACAATTCCAACTATGCCTTTTTGGTATTGTCTCTCAATTTCTACCTCTGGTGATATTCTACAATTTGGATTATAAATTCCCAGTCTTGATATGAATTTTTTATCCTTACTCCACAAGTATTGCTGATAAAATCCATCAACACAACAATTACAAGAGTATTTATAGATTGGGTTCAAAACAATCCTCTCAATTTCTATATCCTTATCTTTAAGTGGTGGTAGATTAGTGTACTTATACAACTCTATTCCATAGTGAGTGTTAAAGTCGATAAAAATCATGATGATAATATATCAAGATTTAAAAAATAAATGATTTATCAGCGTTCGTACCCTTCTTCATCCTATCAAGTGAGCTGGGCTCATCACTCTAATTTAGTCTTTTTAACTAGTGTCTTAAATACTATTCCTCCTATCAAAGTAGTAAGTAGAGACATTAATATTATACCTTCAAATTCAACTTGGTTCAGCAAGTTTAACGATTCCCCTATTGATGCTACGACCAATCCAGTCTCACCCCTAGGTATCATTCCAATCGCTATTGTATTCGCCATCTTAAAATTCCTAGTTCGTAGAAATGCGAATGGAAAAACCCCAATCCACTTAAATAATCCCGCTATACCAGTCAATTCTAATGCAAATACTATAGTACTTAGATTGAAACTAGTTAAATTAACCTCACTCCCTACTACTACGAAAAATAAAGAACCGAAAATGCTAAGTAATGTGTTACCTATTTGCTTTATCTTTTCGCTTTTAGTACTATTAGCGATAGAAACTCCGGCAATAAAGGCTGATATTATTGGCGAGTATCCAAGTGACACCATGATCAATGTCAATCCAAATAACACTACGAAAGGAAATTCCTCTATGTATTTATCACTAAGTCTGTTGATTACTCTAGGTATTAAAATTACTGAAACTATGAATATAACTAACCATATTATTATGAGCTCAATGATCTTCACTCCCAGATACTGTATGTTTAATGTAGTCTCGCTTGAGATGCTGATCGCAATTGAGAGAAGTAGTAAATCAACTACATCATCCGATGCTGAAGCGGATATGAGGAAATCTATCCCCTTTCCTTTTAATTTTTCCTCCTCTATTATATATGCTACAGCAGCTAAACTCGTTGCTCCCATAGCCACCCCTAAGAATAAAGCTGAGTTACTACCGAACTCGTCTGAATAGAGGTAAAATGTAACTAAGAAAGGTAATAATGCTCCGAGAGTAGCTCCTAGAAAACTATACAAACCACCAGACCTTATTGGACTAATTCCATGTTCCAATCCCGACGTGAATATTAATAAAATTATTGAGAACTCAGAAAGAAATGTTATGTATTCGTTGATTGAGATCAATGGAAAACCAACAATTTGATTGATTATCATTCCCATTGCATAAGGACCGATTATCATTCCAGCTATAATTTCCCCCACTAAATAAGGTAAGTTGTATTTTGCTAAAAAAGATCTTATGATTTCAGCGACGAGAATGAACAAAGATACGTCAAATAAGCTGACTACTATCTCGTTCATCGCTAAGGTTTAGCTTTTGAAAATGAATTAAAAAGGTTATCTTAAGCGATTTTTCGGGAAACTAATTTTATTACTTTTAATCTCTCGTCACTCAACATTACATACCACATGATAAAAGGAGGCAAACTTTCTCTCAAGGCTAGGATGAGGTCAGTGCGAGAAATAAATTTTAACGTTTTCCTAATATTAATCTCTGAATTCCTCCTCTTAGGCAGGTTTCCCTTATCGATTCTCATTTTAGGGGCAAGTCAAGAGGCTCAGAGAACTCCTCCCATATAAATTCAATTATAACAATAGCATCCCTATCATTCTCATAATTACAACTAGAACAGCGAAAATACCTATAAGAAACCTCTTCCATCTCGCTATCGCATTTAGGACATTTGCTAGATGAGAAACTAGGATCCTCATAAGTCACTTTAAGACCATTCTTTTTAACCTCCCATTCAATCCAACATTCAATACGACTGCATCAAATACAACCTATCACTAAAAATAGTTGGCAAATTCCAAGATCTAACTAGTATAGGGGTTAACCAAATTGATGCTTTATGAACCCCAGGATATCTACCACGTTTAGGGTTTCTAAGTCAACTTTTATATATTGCTATAGTATCCATATAACAATCTTGAGCTTAGGGTGAAGGTTAAACTTTTCCTTCAAAACTTGATAATTTATGAACTTCCTTAACCTTTTTCAGTTTAATTTCCCTCAACCAATTAAGAACATATTTTAAACCTTTTTTATATCTTTGAACAAGGCTGAGTAGGGGAGGGAAATCATAAGGCTAATAGTAGCCATGATTCCTAACCCACCTTTACTAACTCCCCCACTCATAAACGAAGAGATGAGGAAAAGAGTTATACTTTATCATCCCCCACCATGAATGGCGAGGCTTTAACCACTTTGCAATCTAGTGTGCGGATCTTTTACGAAATATAGTGATTATTATAATTACTATTATCAAGATAATGACTGTTATAATAGGTAAAAATAATGGGCTGTTAACGACTATATTAGGTTTATATGAAAGGGAAGATATAATGAACATCGCAGAGGACCATGTTAATGGAGACGTGGTGGGTAGCGGATTTCCATAATTTGGGTCTATAGCTTCTGGTAATAACCCGTGTTGTGAATGATCGTAAGCCCAATAGAGCAAATTTAATGCATGAGCATAGTTTCCCCTTTGCTCATAATATAGGGCTTCGAATAAGGTAGATATTATCCACGGAGGACTAGGTCCGCTACTATCATAAAGATATTCTGAGTAATGGTATAGATCATCAGGGAATCTCGATAGACCTCCGTTAACAGTAAGCTTATTTATAACCGTGTTAAAGTTACTCGCCGCATAGGCTGAATTAACTGGAAGATATCCCATGTCAATTGGCAGTAGTGTGGCGGAATCTATGGCGGGAGGCTCTAGAGATAGAGTAGTAACGCTCTTTCCGTTTTCGTATATAACGGAAGTCCCTAAAGCTGATGCAAAATAAGTGTTGTTATACCAAAAATATTTGATTATACTTTGATTAAGAACGTATTCTTCCCTAGAGATTAGTGAATAGTTTAGACCTAAAACTTCGTAGATCTTAGCAGAATCAAATAGTCCTAGGTCATCAAGTGATTCTGTCCAGAAGTGGTATGCACTCCTATCCTCCCATACACTTAGATCTTGTGGAAGTAAATGGAATTTGGAACTGTTTATTTCCTTTATCTCATATAATAAACTGAGGTTAAGTGTACGTAATACTTCCCTTAAAAATGTCATATTTTTTGTTAAATTGTAAAATTGATATATGCCTATCTGGTATAATCCTATACTATCTAGTTCTGGGATTCCAAAGGAGATATCTGGTTTACCGTTATAGAAATCATATCTAGTATACCATACCCCCGGTTGTATTTGCTCTGCTTTACTCATCCATAGCCAGTATTTCAATGCAGACTCATAGTGACCAGCTTCTTGTAGCGCAATTGCACTGAAAGCTGAATCTCTTACCCAAGAGTATAAATAGATTGGCGATGGAGAAGCAGCAAAGGTTCCCAAATAAGGATTTTGATCATCTTTCAATAATAATAGACTTAAATAATATTCATTTAGCAATACTTTGGGTAAACCATTAGGAATCTTTGATTTATTCAACCATTCTTTTACACGATCGAAGTTAATTGAAAGTAATTGAGACACATTTTCATTGGGCTTAGCATTTACACTTATTTCAATAAATGTCTTTCCTTTAGGTATTACGAAATCTATTTCACTCTTCTTAACTAGATGTGTGATATTGCTTAAAACATAAATTGGTAGGCTAGCGTTTATTAGGAGACTAGTTTTATTAATCGAGATTATAGAAGTATTTGATGTTAATTTAATTTGAAAAGTGGAGTTAATACTAAACAAGATTAATAGATAAGGAGAGTAAGGAGGTTCAATAATACTTAAATTTCCTTGCATACTCTCAATCACCACACTATTGTTGAGCGTCAAATATGCTGATGAGACGCTTAGATTTGAAGCACTTAGAGTGAAGTTAAGTATGCCGTGTTTCCCTATATAGAGATTTCTGATAGAAAAAGGATATGGAATAAAGCCATTTAGTTGAGGATTAGGAATAGGTATTCCTGTAGTTATCCATATGGATTCGTCTTTCCAATTATTAAGTAACAGATAGGAAGGACTGTAACTTAGACTTCTTTGATAACTCATAGTCTGGCTAAAATATGGTAATGGTGTAAGTGATATCAAGATTAAAATTATTATAAACAAAACTCTCAAGTTTTCCCTACCAATAAGTTTCTTTGATCATTAGGATCAAATAGGTTTATGTTATTAGGATCAACTAAGATCTTCACTTTATCTCCTTTCTCTCTCTTCACTGTAGACTTCTCTAAGACTCTTAACGTGGTATCAACTAATCTCACATGTATAATGCTATAAGAGCCCAAGTTTTCTATCATCTCTACAGTTCCTTCTATGGTTCCATTTTCATTAATTGATAAATCCTCTGGTCTAACTCCTACTATTACTCTCTGACTATCCTTTACCAAAAATTTAAACTTATCAGATAATTGGATCTTACCATTTTCCACAAATATAGCATTTTTGTCTACCTCTCCTTTCAAAACATTCATTGGAGGATTTCCTAAAAACGTACCTACCCATACGTTATTAGGCGACTTATATATTTCCATAGGGTCTCCATAGGCTTGTACTACTCCATCATGAAGTATAGCTAACTTAGATGCTAAACTTAATGCTTCTATTTGATCATGCGTAACGTAGAGAATTGTGGGTTTAATATTCCTCTGTAACTGCTTCAACTCTTCCCTAGCTATTACTCTTACTTGTGCATCTAGGTTAGATAATGGTTCATCCATTAGTATTATATCCGCATCTTTAACTAAGGCTCTAGCTATTGCCACTCTTTGCATTTGACCTCCACTTAGTTGACTAGGCTTTCTATCTAATAGGCCATCAATTTTCAACATACTCGCCACTTCAATTACCCTCTTCCTTATTTCCTCTTTTGATATGTGCATCACCTTTAACGGAAATGCGATATTATCAAATACCGTCATAAAGGGATATATAGCGTAATTTTGAGGTACCATAGCCACTTTTCTATCCTTTGGAGGTACTTCGTCGGCTAACTCACCTCTCAAATAAACGTGACCTTTGTCTTGCTTTAATAGTCCTGCAACTATTTTGAGGATAGTAGTCTTTCCTTCTCCAGAAGGTCCTAAGATTACGACAAATTCTCCTTTTTCTACTTCTAAATTAAGGCCTTTTAATACTTGAGTTTTCTTTCCTCTTAGTTCATATTCCTTCCAAATATTCTCTAATTTAACGTAATGCGCCATTATTGCTTCACCCCAGCTAGATTACTATATGCTCTAGTCATCATTCTTTGTGATACTATAAATAAAACCATTAATGGAATTCCCATCAGCACTGATCCAGCTGCGAAAATATTGTACGCAGGGGCACTTGATGGATTTAGTAACCCAGCCATATAATATAATCCTATGGTTGCTGTCCACTCCTTAACGTTAGGTAAAAGGAAAGAGTAGGCTAAAGCGAAATCTAAATACGCTCCATTAAAGCCCAAAAGTGCAGTTAATGCTACCACGGGTAATGCTAGTCTCATAACTATCCTTAGGAAAGCCTGAAACCTAGACAATCCATCTATCATAGCTATCTCCTCATATGAAGGAGGTATGGAATCAATACTAAGTTTGGCTATAAATGCTGCGAAAATTGACGTTCCGGGTGTATAAGCCAATATCAAACCTAAATAGTTTAGGAGATGGAACTTAGCAAATAATAAATATAAAGGGACTGCCGTGGCAGTGTATGGGAAGAAAGTCACTATGTAAATGAAGGTCGCTAGAATTTTTTTGGCAGGTATATCAAGTCTAGAAAGGGCATATCCAGTTAATAGGGCTAATAAAACTGATATAAGAGCTGTAGAAAGAGCTAATATTAAACTATTTCTTACCCATAAAGGGAAGGTCCCCCCATATAGGTTTGTAGTAAGTAAGTATTTGTAAGCATTTAGGTATAGATGTTTGGGAACTAAGTCAGAAACACCTAATGAAATTAGGTTAGGAGCATTACTAAAGGATGTTACAAACACATAATATAATGGGAAGAGCGAAAATAGAGCAATGATTAACAATATTAAGTACGAGATGGCTAGTCTTAAGACCTTAAATAGTTTCGCTTTTATCATATCTATCTCACCTTCTTTACACAAATGTATCTAAAATTCTAGTATATTTTATCACTACTATAGCTAAGATAATTACAAATATTGTAGAAATTATAGACCAAGCTGCAGCTAAAGCGTAATTATTGTAACTAAAAGCTTCTTGATACGCATAAACTATGAAAGTCTCTGTAGATATACCGGGTCCTCCGCCAGTCAATATATAAATTGGATAGAAGTTATTCCACGTAAATACAAAACTAGTTATGAATACAAACGCGATTGTCTTTTTTAATGAAGGTAAAGTAATCTTTAAGAACTTAGTAAGAGCATTAGCCCCATCTAATTCAGCTATCTCATACAACTCTCTAGGGATGCTTTGTAAGGCTGAATAAAATACAACCATAAAATAAGGGAAGGAAAGCCAATCATTTGTTAAGATAAGCTCTGTCCACGCATCAGTTGTTGATGTTAAAGAATTAATATGAGGCAAGTGCAATAACGGTAGTATTAATCTATTCATCATACCATATGGATCTACCCAAAGTCCTTGCCATACTAGAAGAGAGATAAACCCTGGAAAGGCCCAAGGAAGAATAAGAATAGCGTAAAATATTGTTTTTCCCTTTAAATCGCTTTGATTAAGAACTAAAGCCAGCAAAAATCCTAGAAACATCATTGTAACCAGACTTCCAATAGTCCAGATTAACGTATTCCCTAATAGCTGTAAGAAATAACCATATTTAAAAATTATAAGATAATTCGTTAATCCAACATAACTATACTTAAGGAAGTGTAAAAGACTAAGATTCGTAAACGAAATGTAAAGTGAATATAATAAGGGAAATATGAAGAGAAATAAGGTAATTGCTACTATAGGAACAATATAAAAAAGTGAAAAAACTTTTTCTTTTTTCATTCTTTCACCACTTTTTCATTACTTTGGGAGTTTCTACGACGAAAATTATTGAGGAGATTATACTTACCATCAGAAGGACTGGAGGTACTATAGGCAATGGCATAACATATGATAATAAACCATTTTGCACTAATGATTGAACAAATGCCTGCTCCATACCTTGAGATGCCTGAGTCGCATTTATCTTATCAGCGAAGAACTCACTTGCATATTGGTGGAAGGAATTCCAGTAATAAGCCATTTGAGGTATGTTAGGGAATTTTTGTCCATATTGAGCTTGCTCTAATATTCCCTCCATTATTTGGTTAAGGTAAGCTGGTTGTAGTTTACCTTCCTTTAAGTCAGTTAACGCTTGATTATAAGCTTGAACATTAGCAGGAATATCGTGAGCTACCGCGAAAAGTCTATAATCTGCCTCGTAGTTCGTAAAGTATAGTACAAATATGATAGCAGCTTTAATTTGCATTTGGTTAGCTCCACTAGCTTGAGGAGAGGCTATCAAGAAGCCCGTAGAACCTACAAATGGTGCAGCCCTTAAACCTGTCTGGCTGACTACCGGCAGTGGTGCCGCCCCTAGATTAGGACCTAAAGCTTGCAAATAATTGTTTAAGTCCCAAGGTCCATCAAATATTATAGCAGTCTTATTAGCTATGAATAATTGTCCTTCAGCTCCTCCAGCACCAGTTGAGGGTGCTAAGTAATTCACTTTCAAATTATAAGTTAAATTATACCAGAAGTTTAAGGCATCAACCATGGCTGTGGTGTTTAAGTCTGGAATTACTTTACCGGAACTCGTAGTAAATATTTGACCACCAAATCCCGCAAACCATGCAGCAAACCTATAACCATACTCATCAGAAGCGCCATATGCAATACCCCATACGCCATACGTCTTGTTAACTTGTTCTGCAATTTGCACCAGTTGGGCAGTAGTATTAGGTGGATACGGAACAAATTGTTTATTGTAAAACATTACTATGTAATTTATATTGTCTGGTAAACCATATAACGATCCATTTAGTTCCCAATCTTTAATTGCTGTAGGTAAGTATAGTGACGTTATACTATTTGGTAAATATTGTGATAAGTTCAATACTAGTCCCGCAGCAAATAATGCTCCGCCGGAATCACTAGTATCCCTATAAACTATCGGTGCTTGTCCAGCCTTTGCAGCAGTTTCAAATTGTGATGTTCCAACACCTACACCATAGGTTACTTGTACGTGAATCCACGGAAACTCTTGTTCAAATTGAGTTAAGGTTTCATTGAAAGCTTGATTCTCGGACACACTATAACTATTCCAAACCGTTATAGTTACTGGAGTAGATGGGGGTGAGCTAAGACCTACAAGGCTCATTAAGACTTGAGGATTACTCGTATTTAAGTTACTTATGGATGATGTAGTTGATGAGGAAGAAGTCGTCATACTAGTCATCATACTTGATGGATGCTTAGTAGAAAGGTATGCATAAGCACCAGCTACAGCTATTATTACAATTACAACAATTATTACTGCTATAATTGTTTTTGATATAGCTTTTTTATTTCCCATTAAATTATCCCCTATCTTTATTACATTTATGTGGCATAAAAAACTTTCTTCATGTACATTCTATTGAGAAAAATTATATTCTCTTTTTTATTATATTATAGTCGAATGCATACTTAAATATGTGAATCGAAAAATTTAAAAAGATAACCAATTCTATGAAATTATGAATAAAAATAAATACTTCATTTTAAGTGTAATGCTCCTTTTTGCTATAATATTATCACTAGTTAACTTCCCAATACTTGCTACACAGTCTACTTCTATAAGGGTTAATTTCACTGTCACGTCAAACGGTCTAGTGACCATATATTTATCTGGCTTTCCTCAAAATAATACGCTAATATTACACTATGGTATTGAAAACGGTCCTCAACAAGCGTGGACAAACATTTCTAATGTGGTCATGAAATGGGATGGAGATAATTTTAGCGCATCTATAGGTCCTTTCAGCAATGGTACATGGATAGGATGGGTATTTTATGATAATACAACGGGAGAGTGGATTAACTATGAGAATCATCCCTTCTGGAACTGGAATCTTGAGATTAATCCCCCAAATGTTGGGCAAACGTATGCTGTAGTCCTCCAAAACGGATCAGTTCTTATAACCACAATAGGGAGAGCACCAGACCAATTAGACATACATTACGGATTAACAACTGGTCCTCAAACAGGTTTACCTTGGAGTAATATAACCGATGAAGAAATGATTTACAATCCTCTCTGGGGAAATTATACGGTATTAATAGGACCCTTTAAACCTGGGCAGTGGGTTCAATGGGTTTATCACGATTTAAGTGTAAATCAATGGTATCATAACATATCTAATACAAACTTCGCTATTCAAGACATTTACTCATACATTCTTTATATTAATTCCAGCTATGATAGGTTCATTTATGTGGAAGGTCAGTCGGCAAGAATATCTGTATATCTTTATAATGAATTAAACCAATCGATCAACTCTTCTATTTTAATTCAACTGGCGGGACAAAATTATACCACTAGTCAAATTTTGAACAGCGGGAGGAATCAAGTTACATTATCAATTCAAACAAGTAACATCAAGCAGGGTATTTATCATCCTCTCCTTATAGTATTGGTTAATAAAACGTTAGAGATGCAAGCTATGCTTCCCCCATTTTATATACTAAATACTACTGGGAAGAAACCATTGAGTCTAGTAATAGTTTGGAACATGCATCAACCATTATACATTGCCCCCAATGGCACTTGGGAGGAGCCTTGGGTATGGTTACATACTGGACAAGACTTCGAGTGGAATAATAGCATAATAGGAGCTTACGAGTTACAAGCCTTATTAATAAGGCAATTTAACGTAAGTGTAACTATTGACTTCACACCTGTTTTATTATATCAATGGGAGGTTATACTACATGAGAAAAATGTTAGTTTTTCCTCAAACTTCGGAATTGAAGTAAATCATGATATTGAAGCCGTTAATTACACTTTAAATCTGTATAAACAACTAGCAAACGAAGGGAAAGTAGAAGTTCTTACGGTTCCCTTCTATCATCCATTACAGCCATTATTGCTTCAAGATGGCTATTGGAGTGATGTCTTAGCCCAGATATTAATGGGAGAAAACTTAACTCACCAAGTTTTTGGAATATGGGCTAATGGTACTTGGACACCTGAAATGGCTTTTGGCATGGGATTAGTAGGCTTATATAATCAGAGTAACATATCTTTCACAATCTTAGATCAACAAGCCTTCTTACCATATGTCACTTTAGTAAATGGTTCCTTAAACCCTGACCAGCCATTTATTGTGGAAAACAACTTAGGGCAAAGGATAATAGTGTTATTCAGAAACACTACACTATCTAACGAGTTCGGCTTCCAATTCTTCAGTCAACAGCCTCAGCTTACCGCTAAAGAGCTAATTCAACAATTAGCTCAAATATACATGAATGACCCCGGTGGTATAGTAACAGTTGCATTGGATGGAGAAAATCCACTGATATTTAATCCCTCAACAGGTCCACAAGACCTCTATGCAATATATCAGGCACTATCCGAGTATCAAGGTCAGTGGTTAGTAACCCAAACAGCAAGCGAGGCTATAATTACACATAAACCATTCAGTATAATAACTAATCTACCCGTCAGTTCATGGGATCTTAATTTAAATTACTGGAACAATGGATATATAGGGAAGACCGAGATATGGCGCAACGTTTCAATAGCCAGAGAATACCTAATAGCGTATACTGTTATGTTAGGGGAGAACATATCGCCATTAGTTTATCTACCTTTTGTAAATGCCCCTAATTCTACTAGTTTACTTGACACCTTATGGAATTATCTATACATAGCGGAGGGGAGTGACTGGACGTGGCAAACTGGACCACCAGCTTACGGTCCTAGTTGGTTCAAGGAGCAAGCACTGTTATATACCTCTACCATAACGTCTCTAGTTAAGAGTCAATTTTCTATGATTAAAGTAGAAAGTGTAAAGGTTAGTAATAATCATATTCAGTTTAGCATCTATAACGGTATTAATCATACTGTCTACTTAACGGTCGTTGTGAAATACGGGAACGGACAATTAGTGATGCCTACTGTTTTAGGAGAAGGTCTTAACAAGATCGACATAAAGGAAAATAACATTAGCTCGACTTCGCTTCAAATATATCTATACTCTCCAGTGCTTCAGTCAGAGATAGGAAATACATTAATCCCAATAACTAGCTATGGTTTCCTCATAGCACAATATAGCTTTAATGTTTCCGAGTCTTCATCAATGGATCAAATATACATTATAATAGGTGCTATAGCATTAATCGTGTTACTAATAGAAATTTCGATTAGAAGATTTATAAAGTAATGTCCTTTTTTCTCTATCTTAACCATAGTATTCAAAAACAGATTATGAATAAGTCATGTGTCTATGAAATATGAATAAATTATAATATATCTCTACATTAATTATTCTCGTTATATGGTATAAAAACGTTATAAAGAAAATGAAAGATTGCCTTTCTTTCTACGCCATTATCCAAGTACACTGACCTCCTCCCCGCCCTAAAGGGTTTTGCCAAGGTCTAAAGCGTTACTCCCCTTTATAGGAGTTACTCCGTTTGAAGAGATAAAGAAAGATATGGCTTTTTCAACCCGTTTACGACTTTCCTTACTCCAAATATTCAAAGCACCATTAACATCGCTGTGAAGCTTATGAGATAAATTAATAACTCCCCTAGGTCTCCTAACCACCTCTACTTCATGATAAGCACAAAGCCTAGAAGTATTATACTCTACAACAAAGAAAACCTTTATACCATATACTCGTAGAACTTATTTTGTGTGGACAACAATTTCGTCCAACTGTAAATTTTTTACTTATGCGATGGATTTAGAGTATATTGTGGAAGAATATTTTCAGCTATTTTGCTATTGTGTTTCTCGTTGAGTTAAGTGCTAAGAAATCAAACACATTCTCGCCCTCACCCTAAAAATACTTTTCCACGATAAAGAAAATTCAATTTATATCAACTAAATTGTTGTCCACACACCCTCTTCCGAAAATAAAAGTAGTCACTCTTAACTATGGAACCACGGTAAAAAAGTACAGTACCATCATCCATGACAACTGTAGCCAACATGTTTATACCAAGGTCAATTGACGTTGTCTTGTCACCTTTAGGAATGGCTATTTGTATTTTGTCCCTCTCACCGTGAATGATGAGGGAATCCTTCATTGGCTTATTACTCTTCTTCGAAATTATTCCACTAACGTCAACTGGTATGGAAGCGTAGAACTTATTGTCGACGATATGTGTCTCTAGCCTTCCTTTTACACCAAACCATCCTAATTTGCCCACAAAGGGCATTTCCATCTTCCAGTCCTTCAGCATTACTGCGTGTCTCTCCTCATCAACCTCATAATGATCTTGCCTAACAACGAGAATAAGCTTTCTCTTCTCATTTTCTTTCCAGTAACCAGGTAGCGAAACACGTTGGATGAAGGGTGGCTTTTTCAACAATGAAAAGAATGATTACCAAGCTTCAATTGTTTTTCTGCAATACTGCTTGTGCATTAACGCCTAATACACCTTTATACTTCTCATAATACTTGTCCCAAGTACCCTTGAAATCTACTTTTTCTCTTTTGAAGAATTGTTGTCTTCTCTCGTAATTGATCTCGTTCCACATTTTAGAAGTTATGTCTGCTAACTTTCTTTCTTGGTATCCGTTAGGGAATAGTCTAACAACTATAGTTCTTACACTCTCCTCTGGTATTGCGGGAGAAATTGGCTCCTCGTCTTTATTAGATTGACCAGAAGGGAGTTTCATGAGAGAAAGGATGTTTTGTCTTAAAAACTTTTACCCCGCCTTAAAAGGCGAGGTTTGACATTCCTTTATCATGAAACGTTAGGATATTTTTCATTATGCACCTTGGGTTACGATGTATAATTCCAGTTTTGTAAGGTTCTCTGATTCTCTTAATCTTCAGATGAGAGATGCGGGGAACCTTCTAAGGGAGAAAGTTCAGCAATCATTTGTCTCTTTAAGAAAATGATAGCTGGCAATAATATGTCAATCGCGTTATCTACATTATAAATTGCATGCCCCATATTAGGAACGACGTGTAATTCAAAACTCTTCCCACTTTTATGAAGCTCTTGAACATATCTCATAACTGGGCTTAGAGGAGTTCTGCTATCGTTTTGAGAGTGTATTATACATAGTGGAACCTTAACGTTTTTCACGTAAGTGATAGGAGACCTTTCCTTCATTAACTCCAGATTTTTACCATTAAATAAAATCTCTATAAAGCTCCTAAACGTCGCATCGGATAATTCATACATTTCCACCCAATCAGCTACTGAAGCTCCAGCAATACCGAAGTCCCACTTATCAGGCTCTTTTCCAACAGCTAATAAGGTCATATAACCACCATAACTATATCCCATAATTCCTATTCTCTTGACTATCCCTTTTTCTACAGCGTAATCTCTAGCTTTAACTACATCCCTTAAATCTCCTCCGCCTGGATCACCTATGTCCATTAGGTTAAACTTGCTTCCATATCCCGTTGATCCTCTGAAATTAGGTGCAATTACGTGGTAACCGAATAGCAGTAATGGAGAAATTAATAAATTCCAACTGTCATCAACATCACTCCAAGGACCACCGTGAACATAAACAATTCCTATCCCCGGAACTCTTCCCCTATTAGATTTAATTATCCATGTAGGTACTTCAACCTCACTCTTTATTTTAATATACTCAACTTCACCTAAATTTAACTCTAGCTCATTGCCAACTACTACCTCTCTTTCTCCCTTAATGTTTACTCTATACACCTTATATGGGGAAACTAAAGACGAATGTGAGAAGTATATATAATCTCCTATTTTAGTTGCTCCACTTATAGTTCCGTGAGGAGTGTCTACTAGCTTGCCGTTTAAAAATAACTTAGACCTACCATCCCTCTTACCAATTATTAAGTTGTCATCCGGATCATAAAATATCTCTACGGGTTTGTACTCATATATATCCTTTTCTGGGAAATTAACCCTCTCGTAAGAATTAGAGTTAATGTCGTAAGTGTATACCCAATATGATTCGCCTGGATTCTCGTAATCACTTGAAATATATATTTTGTCCCCCTTTATACGATATGAGACATTAACACTATCTTTTTTAGGTGTTAGTATCTTAAACTCTCCATTAAGATTAGCTATGAAGAACTCTTGAGATTTAGGATTAACTTGCACTACTCCAGTGATTAAACCATTTTCTACATCGGTCACGAAAGAGAAGGGAGGCACTTGGGATAATCTACTTAATTTTCCTCCTTCAACTGCATAAAGAAATGCTCCATCGTTTGAAGAGCCTACAAACGCTATAGTTTTATCATCATAAGCTAAACCCATTATTCTAACCTTGGGAGAGGTTAACTCGTATTCCTCTCCTTTTAAATTGCATATATAAACTGAGTGAACCTCTTTTCCTCTTTCCACATCCCTAGTAAAGGGTAAGAAATCTAGATTAGCCTTTGGTGTAGAAGGCATAGCTATCGGTTCCTTAGTTAATCTGATTATCTTTCCGTCAATTAAGGCTGAGATATTAGTTTCTCCTTGTGTGGTAGAGTAAAACACTAGGTTGTCTTTTAACTTTCCTAAAACGTAATATGTGGGAATTTTAACCAGACGTTCTAACTCTTTAACTATTTCCGAGTATTCCATGTTTTTAACTATATTTTACAAATATATATGTCTTACGTAAATTATAATTTATCAAGAATGTTTTTCAGTAAATGAAGATTTATTAGCTTATAAAAACAGTCTCAAAAACATGAGGGAGATATCCTTTGAGTGGAATGGTAAGATACTAGTTCTCTCTGACATTCATTACCCTAAATGTAACATAGATGAGATAAATAAGGTAATAGATAGTGAGAAACCTTCATTAATAATACTTCTCGGAGACATAATTACTGAAGGATGGGAGGAGAGTTATAGGGAGTTCATATCTAAGTTAAAAATGAAGAGGAACATAATTTACGTTAGGGGAGATGAGGATAAGTTAAAAGGTGATTTTGACGTCATAAAAATAAAGACATATGGGAAATCTTATATTCTTCTTCACGGTCATCAATACTTTAATGAAAAGCAAGAGTATTCTTTAGCTAAGTTATTAAAGAAAATAAACCAAAAACTCCCTCCATTACTATTTTGCTTAATGTTTAGACTTGTTCTCCACGACTTTAGGGACGTTTTAATATTAGGTCATTCTCATGCTTTAGTTCACTTCAAAAGTGTAAAATGTGTAAATGCAGGTACTATGTCAGATGTTACTAACAACATATACAATGATAAGGGATATGTAATTATTGATGAAGAAGGTGTAAAAACTTTTAAGATAGTTTAACTGTTTACGCTTTACTCGAGATCTTCTCTAAATCTACTTTATCGGGGAAATATTTCATGAACTTCTTGATCTTAGGGCTGATGACTAAAGTGCAATAGGGATAATATCTATGCCTCTCATAAAATTTATGATGATACTCTTCAGCCTCGTAAAAAACTTCGAATGGTACTAACTCTGTGACAACTTTCTTACCTAATTCCTTTTCCACCTCCTTTATTACTTCTTCAGCTATCTTCTTCTGTTCCTCGTTATGGTAAAGGATGATTGACCTATATTGAGGACCTACGTCATTACCTTGCCTATTTGGAGTTGTTGGGTCGTGTATTGCAAAAAATATTTCCAAAATCTCCTTATAGGAAATAACAGAGGGATCAAAAGTTATTTGAACTACTTCCGCATGACCAGTCTCACCTGTGCAGACTTCCTCGTAAGTCGGATTTGGTACCTTACCTCCAGAGTACCCCGGCTTGACGTCAATTACTCCTTTTACCCTTAAAAAGACAGCTTCAGTACACCAGAAACACCCTCCACCTAGTGTTGCTACTTCCATATTTAATAATATGTATTAGAGGAATAAATATAGTTGTTAAATTCTTTCTAATACCTTAATAAACTATTATATTTTATTGACGAGAAATATAGAACCATAAATAAACTATTACTATATTTTATCCCTCTACATAATTAAAGCTAAATCATTTAAAAAATATATATATAAATATAGTATTTACTATATTTAAAAATAGAAATATTAATACTTAAAAAGTATGTCTGGTTTGGGCTATCCCAAATGTGAGATTCTTAAGGGGTATTATTAATTTGTGTATTACTTGACAGAAAGTATAGCATAACGTTATTAATTCTGAACATAAATCTAATCCAATCTATTTATATCTAAAAACTTGATACTATCTTTAGACGAGATATATGTCATAAATAACTTTTACAATAATTAAAGTCATTCAGCTCTTTTCCTTAGGCAAAAAGTCTTAATTATATTTATGATAATAACTCCTTATCGTGAATAGAGATATAGGTAAAAACGCGGAGAGGGAACTAGTCTCGCTTTTAAAAGAAAACGGATTTAAAGCGGTGAGAATTCCTACTTCTAATTCATCTCATAATCCATTGCCTGATGTCTTTGCGACGAAAGAAAACACTTTGCTGGCGATAGAGTGTAAAAGTACTTGGGAAGAAAAAGTCAAAGTAAGGAGTATTCAAGTTGAGAAGTTATTTGAATTTCTATCAATGTTCACAATGGAAGGTATACCTCTTATAGCCGTGAAATTTAAGAAGTTTCATCAGTGGAGAGTAGTTGTCTTAACTAAGATAGAGGATATATTAGTAAGCTCTGACAATTCTGTGCCTATAGATGAGTTCTTGCTCAATAAAGTTAACAGAAGAGAGGAAGTCTTAATTTAATTTTTCTCCTTGCTAATCATTTCGAGAAGCTCAGTATAGATAAAACCTATTATAATCCAACCTAAGAAAACATAGTTTATTATAGGACTACTCTCCTGCATGGAAAATACTAGTATAGCTCCGGACAGTATAGCTGATAGTAGGGCTAAAGTTACACTTCCTTTTCTCTTCCATAACTTCTTAACCGATATTCTGAATAATGAAAAACTAGCTGAGATTGATATTGTCAAGTAACTTAATACTGTTAATCCTCCTAAAAATAGGAAAGTATCGTAGATTCCGTAAAAATGGATGAACAAGAAGAGAAATATGGAATATGTTATTAACGAGAAGATTTCCGCATTAAATGGTCTATTATTACTAAATGCCGAGAATATTAATGGTAAGAATTTTTTAATGGACATTGCGTAAACTATTCTGGACATAGAGATTATGTAAGCTATACCACCTAAGATTCCACCATTTAAGGCAGAGAAAATAAGGTATGGAAAAATAAAGCCTACATTGTGTTTTAACACTCCTATTAGGTCTGTTCCATAGGGTGACACAGCGTAAAACAGTAACGCAGAGAGTAATCCGCCTAATAATATTACTAAAACTGTAATTAAACCTACCATCCTCCTAGCATTCCTTATCTCCTCGGACATGGGATTTAAGTTACCGTATCCAATGGGCATTCCAATAGCGTAGAGTATTACAAGGAATGGTTGCAATGGCATGCTTAAAACTGAGGCTAGGTGTTGCGATTTAGCTAATAATACAACGGAGCTGATGATTATTGCTAATATTTCTGCTATTGAGATAAACTCTGCGTACTTGGTCGATACTTCCAGTCCTCTTATTATTAGTGAAGCTGACACTGCAATTATTATGAGAGTAAAGATATCGTAAGTGAGGAACTGCATTTTTATATAACTAGAAATGATATATATTGATCCGGCTAGTAAAGTTCCTCCGTACGAGAAAGCATAAAGTATGAAAACCCAACCTGTTATTAACCCTAATCTTTCTGTTAGTGAGTAGAAGGCATATGTAAAGTAGCCTCCTTGTTGGGCGAACTTCAAGGATAATTTATATATTACTAATCCGTTTATCAGAACTATTACAGTGCCAATTATAGTTGCAATTGTTAGAAAATTCCCTCCGATCTGTAGCCCAATAGTTCCAAAGGTTATTATAGATGTAAATGGAGCTTGTCCACCAAAGGATAATGAAAATGCTTCAAAGGTTGAAAGTTTCTTTCTGTTCACTAGGTCTAAATGATTCAGTGAGAATTATAAAATTAATATGCTTGGCGTATAAAGAGATGAGAGAATGCTTACCTCCTCCCACACTAAAGAGCGAGGTATCTCTCCTTTTATCATATTATAAAAGATAAAAAGACAATTGCAAAGTAAATTGTGACTAGGGCAATGGATTCGGATAACTTTAGCTTCTTATCAAATAATATGTACAAGGCTATAACGTTGGCTACTATCATTGACAATATTTCTGGCAAAGAAGAGTAAATTGGATACTCGGTAAAAATTCCTACTATTCCTAGCAGTATGGTAGAATTCTCTATCTTACTACCTACAAAGCTAAGAATAGATAGTGATCCACCAGTCTTAGACATTTGTACTAATCTTATTGCAGATATTTTTTCCTCTAACTCACCGGCTATAGGAGAGATCACTAAAGAAAGCCATACTGCTGGGACGTTGAATAAGCTAGAAATCGTATTGATGTATTCAATGAAGGGTTGAGATAATAGGATAAGAAGTAATCCTCCTATGATCATGAACATAACTGATTTCCTTATGCCTAATCCATTTTTTTCTTCATGCCTCTCACCTCTAAATTTTCTTATCCTGTAAGCCACGTAGCAAGCGTAAATTAGGAATAGGAGTACTCCGGTTATAATGTTTAAAGTCCCGTAAATTGTGATCCCAGCAATCACTAAGGTGGTAAGGAGGAGAAACTTGTTTTCTACCTCATACTCTGCATTAATAGATAAGTCACTTTTCCACCTCAGCTTATACAGAATTCCTACGAGTCCTATTCCGAAAGTAAATAGTAAAACATTTCCGCCTAAAGCTGAACCAAAAGCTATATCGAAGTCACCTTTTAGTGAGGCTATGAGCACAAATATTGTCTCCGGTAAAGCAGTGAGGATTCCGAGTATTATTCCTCCAGAAATGCCTTGTCCTAAAAAGTCCTCTAACTCATCCGCGCCCTTGGCTAGCAATTCGGCTGAAATAAAAATTCCTATAAAGATGCCTATGAACTTAAGCCAGAAGAATATCAACCTAATGGAAAAATCTACTTTAATCCTATAAAGCTTTAATTATTATTTTGTTTTTGTTGAACAGTCAATTGTGTCCTATACTCCTTTCCTCTTAATGCTGATAAAACTAGTCCAACAGCTAATATACCTACTGAAACGTAAAATGCTGACCTTAAGCCTATTAGAAATGAACTAGCTACTCCACCTATTAAATTGGTCGTCCCTAAGAAAACCTCAAATGCTACATATCTAGGCACTGTTATAGAGGCTATGCTAATAGCTATTGTGTAACTAAGTAATGTTCCTATATTTGATAATGTTCTAGCTATGCCAGAGGCTCCACCATAAAAACCTCTTGGTGCATTAGCCATAATTGCACTGTTATTTGCTGGGAAAAATAACGATGATCCTAAACCGCCTATTGTAGAGGCTATGATTATGAAGTAAAGTGGAGTAGTTAAGGTTAAGAATTTTACATATAACAACACTGCTGATATCATTAACGCTAACCCAATAGTAGCTGGGATTCTAGCTCCTATTTTATCTGACAATCTACCAGTGAAAGGTGCAACTAAGCTAGCCAATACATAACCTGGTACTAAAAGCAAAGAGGCACTAAACGGAGATAGACCTCTAATACCTTGTAAATACATAATAATTATGAAAGCTGTTGCTAAGTAGCCAGTAGTTTGCATAAAAGATGACATAAGAGAGTAAGTGAATACTCTATTAGCTTTAAACGCTCCAAAATCTATTATGGGGAATTCCTGTTTTCTTTCAATCAATCCAAATATTCCCAACAAAACTATACCACCTAAGATCATGTATATGTTTAATGGTCTGACACCCTCCCCAGCTATATCAGCACTCCCATATGCTATCAAAGACAAAGAGGCTAACAAGCTTAACATTCCTCCTATATCAAGCTTAACCTTTCTCCTCTCAAAGCTCTTTATGTACCTTAACCCAAGGATTATAGCAATTATACCTATTGGCACGTTAATATAGAAAATATAACGCCAACCTATGAATGTTGTGATAAAACCACCTAATACTATTCCTAGTGTAGCCCCAGCATTCCAACCAATTGATGTGTAGCCATAAGCTCTCCCCCTTTGATTTGGGGGAAATATATCGGCAACTATAGCCCCGGAATTCGCTTGCATCATTGCTGCTCCTAGCCCTTGAACTCCTCTAAAGCCTACCAAGAATAAGGCACTAGGCGATGCTCCACACAAAGCGGAGCCTATTGTAAATATTGCGAATCCTAAATTATATAAACGAGATCTTCCATAAATGTCACCAATTCTTCCTAGTTGTGTAGTAAATACGGCTATTACTAGCAAATAAAGAATGATAACCCAAATGATCGTGTATAGATCAGTATGTAACTCTTGAGCAATTGATGGAATAGCCAGTATAACGATCGTAGTATCAACAGCCGACATTAGAGTTCCCAAGACTACTACAAATAATGCTAGATTCCTTGCCTCCATAATAAAATGTTAATTATTTAACTATTTAATCCTTTTGTTATGAGAAGTTTAACGGCGTTTTATAGCCAGAAGGTACACCTTTATAAGAATTATATGTTGTTGAAAGACAGTTCATTCAAGGTCGAAGTTAATCCAAGAAATGCTGATGTCTCTTATACAAATGATTCCTAATATTAGTAATTAATACGATCTAAATATATTTTTGTCGAAATATCTTTTGATTTTACCTTTACTCTAGACTCTTCCCACGTAAATGTTTAGAGCTTATTCTAGCTAAATAATAGTATAATTGAATAATTCCTAACTGTCTCATTTTTTTAAGTAATTAGTGAAGATAGATTGAGTAATAATGTATTATACTTTATTTCTCTATTAACAATTCTTAGTCCATGAGAAGTAGTGGGTTTCTTAAGACGTGTTTAAGTCCCACGTTTTTTATTGAATTTAGGGAGAGTTGAGGGCTTTTCTCAGCTGAAAATTCTGTTACGTTAATTTGCCAAGTTAACCTCCAGTTAACTCGACAAAATATTACTTAGAGTTTTAATCCCGTTTATTCCAGTAGAAATAATTGTCCTTCTAATCGTTACATAGATTGAAAGTAATATCTTCCATCAGTATTCCCAAATGAATTGGATTAAAGGATATAGCTCCAAGACTCATGAAAACTTTAGAAATATTTTCACAGAATAAAAAAGAGGATCTTCTCCATGATCGATTAAGGTATCATAGATATCTTAAAGTTAGATGAAAGGTCAAAACATATTTATTCGTCATTTCTTATTATAGAGTCAATGAAGGTATACGAAATTCCTTTGAGGTTTGTGAAAGCGTTTTTGATCGTTACTGATAATGGTTCAATCCTCGTCGACTGTGGAATTCAAGGTAGTGGAGAGAGAATTATAAATGCTATAACTAAGATCAATAAGAAATTAGAAGAAGTGAAATATGTAGTGTTTACGCATTCTCATGGAGATCATATAGGAGGTGCTTATGAAGTAAGGAAAGTATTGGATAGAGCTAAGTTTGGTATTGATAAGAACGGTGTAAAGTATTTAGAACGAGGTGAAATCAGAGAACCAGTACTACACTCCTTAATCATGAAGACTTTTTTTGCCATAGGAAAACCGTTTCTCTTTAAGAAACTTAATCCAGTTAGAGTTGACTTTGAGCTCAATGAGGGGGAGCTAGTAGATGGTGTGGAAATAATTAAAACACCAGGTCATACTGACGATTCAGTGTCAATATATCTTCCATCAATTAATTCGGTTATTGTAGGTGATCTGTTACAAGGTACTAAAGAAGGATTGAAATACCCTTCAATATATGAGGATTTCAATGAATTACAGAAAAGCGTAGAAAAGATAAAGTCCCTCAAGCCATCTATGGTTTACGTCTCTCATGGTATAAGTTCCTCCAAATTCCTTGTGTAAAGTCTTAAAACGTTTCAAAGACGCAGAGAGTAAACCTTTTATGTTTACAGTTAAAGTAAATCTTATGAGTGAAGTAATATCAATAAGGGTTAGTAGGAAGCTTAAGAAGGATCTAGAAGAGCTAAACATAAACTACTCTGAGCTGGTAAGGCAATACTTAGAACGAGTAGTCAGGGAAGAGAAGATGAAAAGGCTTTTACAAAACGCTGACAAAATTAGAGAAGAGTTAAGCAATAAGAGTTTTATACCCTCCTATGAGTTAGTAAGGCAAGACAGAGATGAGGATAGTCGTTGATACGTCTGCTTTAGTAGCATTATATATACCTGAAAAGTTAAGTAAATACATCAGAGAGGAAATGGAAAAGAACGAAGAATACCACTTCTTGGATCTCATATACTATGAATTCACTAATGTTATAAGAAAGAGAGTTGCTAGAGGAGAAATAAGTAATGATAAGGCAATGGAGATTCTAAAAAATGGATACGAGTTAATATCTAATTCTACAGTTCATGAGGGTAAAGAAGTTATCATGGAAGCATATGAGATGGGATTAAAATATAGTATAACAGTTTATGATGCTTCTCTAATAGCCTTAGCTAATAAGATAAATGGGAAGATCCTCACTACAGATTTAAAGTTGTTGAATTCTCTTAAAAATACTCAATTATATAGTCTATTTCTAGTGGGTGATGGGGTATCGTAGTGATTGGTTATTTTGATGGGTTATGTGAACCAAGGAATCCTGGAGGCATTTCAACTTTTGGATACGTTATATATTTGGATAATGAGGTCATTAGAGGTTTTGGACTAGCCTCAAAACCCTTTAGTAAGGACTCTACGAATAACGTTGCAGAATATATGGGTTTAATATGTTTAATGGATAAAATGATTTCTTTGAAACTAGATTCTCCTATTATAAGAGGGGATTCTCAACTGGTTATTAGGCAAATGAATGGGGAATATAAAGTGAAGGCTAAGAGGATAATCCCGCTCTACGAGAGGGCTATTCAGCTTAAGGAAAAACTTAATGCTAAATTAGAATGGGTTCCACGAGAACAGAATAAAGAAGCAGATAGGTTGAGTAGAATTGCTTATGATCTAGTTATGAAGAATAAGTTAAAGGAGATAGGGTGTAGAGAAGAAGATCAATCCCTTTGAATTACAGCTGTCATGCAGTGTATACCACCACCGCCACTCGTTAGATTTTCGACGGGAACTTCTATAACGTCTATCCCTTGTAATTTCCTATTAGCACTATTTTTGGGTGAGACTACTTTACCATCATCTATAGTTAAGAAGTTAGTAGCGTACTTTCTAGCTTCATCTAAGGTTACTTCGACTACATTAAATCCCTTCTCCTTGATGTAATCATAAAGGTTTGTGACTTTGACCAGCTTCTTATCATAATATACCTCAACTCTGCTTTCCTTCATCAATTCTTTAACCCCCACTGCTAAATTCGATGAGGCGACGTTAAAGAAAGTATCAAGGTGAAAGAACTCTTTTCTAGTCTCATAGACTATTCCAACCTCATCTTCAATTTCAAGCAATATTTTAGCTCCGTCAAAGCTACTCCTATTACCTATCCCCATTAGGGAGAAATCACCCATTGGGAAGAAATCACCCCCTTCAAGATATCCTTTATTAACCTCGATATAATCAAGTCCTAAGGCTTCCCAAAACAGTTTAACTATTTCAACTTCCTTTTCTCTTTGCTTTGTAGCCATCTTTCCTATGATAATTCCTTTCTTTGTAGTTATCTGTTGATCTCTCATGAAGTACAAGTTTGATAAGAAATTGTTTAACTCTATTTTAAGATAGGTCTGCGAATTCTTAGATTCGTAACTTAAAGAAGGTTTAAGGGTCAATAATTCTACTAAGAGAAAAGGGTCCTCAGTCTTAGCATTTGTCTCATTTATTAATTTTTTCCTAAAGTTAGGGTCTTTCTTAGCTCTACTCCTTAAAACTTGTTTGAGCCTAAATACTTTTATTCCTTCTTCTCTAAGCACTCTCCTAAGCTCATCGTGTTCTTTCTTAGCCTTATTTAAATTAAATGGTTTTTCGTAGAGAAACGAAGATGGATCGATTAACCCGAATAGTACTTCCACCCCAGGCTTATGGACTGCAACGGCTCTAAGTTTTCCCCACTCGGCTTTAGAATAAGCCTTCATCATATCATTGAATAAAATAATACGAGATAAGGACAAAAAATTTTTGGCAATACTTTTCAATTATTTTGTATCAATCCCTTAATTTCTGTATCCTATTAGCAATAAGCAGATGAAAGATGCAAGTATGTAAGGGATTACGATTTGAATTACTTGTAAATGGGTTAAGGCTAATAGTGAAGGAGATAAAGAACCTCCTATTATACTAGCTAGCTGATAAGAAAAGTTTGTTGTAGTGTATCTGTATTTTTTATCAAAGAGATCTACGAATAATGAGGATTGAGGAGAGTATAAGGCTGAATCAGAAATTGAGAGTAAGAGTTCCCCTAACAGTAGGTCAGATTTAAGAAATAAAGAGCCTAAAGCAAATATTATTAATCCTAATGTGAGTATT
The DNA here is from genome assembly GCF_001719125.1 of Sulfolobus sp. A20. Classification (NCBI taxonomy): domain Archaea; kingdom Thermoproteati; phylum Thermoproteota; class Thermoprotei; order Sulfolobales; family Sulfolobaceae; genus Saccharolobus; species Saccharolobus sp. A20. The sequence continues at coordinate 168,983 of NZ_CP017006.1, read as the reverse complement.
ATTTTTCTACCTATGCTATTAGCTAAATATCCGAAAAAAGGCATTGTTATTAGTTGTGTTAAAATAGATATCAAAACAACTGATGAGATGAGATTAGTAGATACAGACTGAGAGAAGACATATGAGGTAAATATATAAAAATTCGAACTCTCACTCACCTTAATCCCTATAGCAATTAGCACGTTCTTCCATTCTTTCCTTATTGCATCTACTAGAGGGATTTTAACTAAACTAGTCACCCTTCTCTCCTCAAAATTGGATAAAATTAGTGTAGTCGAAATGACGGATAAAATTATAGTTAAGAGGAAAGAGTAGTTCCATAACTTAATTATAGAGAATAAGGATAATAGGAATATGACTGATGTAGAGATTATTAATCCTATAGGGACAGCTAACTGAACTAAACTTAAGATGAAGATTCTAAGTTTAGAGTTGGTGAAGCTTTCTGAAACTATTATACTTGCACCTCCCCATTCACCCCCTAAACTTAATCCTTGTAACGTTCTAGAGATTATTAACGCATAATAATTATTAGCTAAGAAGATAAGAAGAAATGAGGAAATGATGATTGAAATTGTAACCAACGTTATTGATAACCTACCGCTTATTTTATCTCCTACATATCCAAATATTATACTACCCATAACTCTCCCAATAAATCCTAAGATGAATACGATTATTCCTAGTCTAATAGGAAATATAATGAAGGATAGTTGGGAAACTAAGAAAAACGTGTACCACTCTGTAATAGTTAAAAGTACACTGCTGAACAGCACTAAATTCCTTCTCACAAATAAAAAACACTGAAATCTACTCTTTAAATAATACAGAGGCGTAGTTACCTAGGTCGAGTAGTCCATGCCCTGAGAAGCTCACTAAGATAATTTTCTTCTCTCCGCTCTTCTTAGCTTCCTTAACAATCTCCTCAATTATTGGCAAGGCGTGAGAAGTCTCTGGAGCTGGTACATAACCTTCAATTTGCGAAAACAACTTAGCCCATTTAAACGACTCTTCTTGAGAGTAATCCCTAGCTTCAACTATCCCCTTATTCATTAATAGGCTTAGCGTAGGGGCTACACCATGATATCTTAGTCCTCCAGCGTAAACTGGTGGAGGCACGAAATCAGATCCTATCGAGTACATTTTAAGCTTAGGGAGTAATTTAGCAGTATCTGGATAATCGTACTTATAAACTCCTTTGGTCATCTTTGGTACTTCTAATGAACCGCTCGCAATATATTTTCTCCTAACTTTTCCGCTTCTAAGCTCGTCTCCTAAGAATGGATATGCTAATGCAGCATAGTTAGATCCTCCTCCAACCACTCCGATAATATAATCTGGATCCTCCCCTATCATTTCCATCTGCTTTTTTGCCTCTAGACCGGCAATTGTCTTGAACATTATATCTGAGTTAACTACGCTTCCAACAACATATTTACCTCCATGCTCTTCTGCATATTTAACCGCTTCACTTATTGCAATTCCTAGCGATCCAGGGTGATTAGGGTCTTTAGCCAATAATTCTCTTCCAAAATCAGTTAAATCAGAGGGAGAAGGATGAACTTCGGCACCATACATCTGCATTAAGTATCTTCTATATGGCTTAGCAAAATAACTAGTTCTAACCATGAATACGTGAGCTTTTATGTTAAATAAAGCTGATGCTAAAGCGACTGACGATCCCCATTGTCCAGCTCCAGTCTCAGTGGTGACGAAGTTTGCACCATCTTGAGTAGCGTAATAGACGTGTGCTAGGGCACTATTAATCTTATGTGACCCGGTGTAAGTATAACTCTCCATCTTTAAGTAAATCTTTACAACGTTTCCTAAATATTCCTCTAATCTCTTAGCTCTAATGATTGGAGTAGGTCTACCCACTTGTAAATATCTTTCAAGAACCTCATCAGGAATTTTAACATACCTTTCCCTAGAAAATTCTAGCTCTAACACTTTACTCGGCAAAACCTTTTTTAAAGTTTCAAACGATTTTCCGGTCTCATCAATAGGCTGAGGCAATTCCTCTGGTAAGTCCGGTAAAATATTATACCAAACTGTAGGTATTTCGTCTTGCGACAAATCTATTCTGATCTTATTCATAGCTTTAATCTAATGTATTCACCTTATTATCTTTTCGTTTTAAGTTGCTTAAGAGTTTTCTTGGTAAGTGTATCTTAATCGTGGCATTATCATTAATGGTCTCTCAGTTTATACAAGAACTCTTTTCGTATAGAGATTTTAAAAAGTGAGTTTGGATCATCTGTCGATATAATACCGTTATATAGGCATAAAATATTAATCCCATCCAGCTTATCGACGAATCAGATTTTACTAAATCCTCATCACTAAACTACATTCACACATTTTATAATTTATTTTATACCTTCAAAGCGGCATCATATTTACACTGCTTTTGAGACATTACTATATTGACTAAGAAAACAAGTTTTATAAGTTTTTATTATCTAAAATAGATTATGATATCAAAGATCTTAGTCGCGTATGATGGTTCTTCTAGTGCTGAGAAAGCCCTTGACTTTGCAATAGACTTAGCCAAGTCTGTTAATGCTTCAGTGGTCATTCTGCACGTAGTCAATACGTGTATAGAAAGCTGGGGTGTTGTATCAAACGACACTATAGAGAGGATGAAGAAAAAGGCATATGAGTGTATAAATAATGCAGTGGAGAAAGTTAAGAAAAACGGTATAAGTGTAGAGGGGCAAGTTATTGAAGGTGAGCCATCGTCAACTATTGTTGACTTCGCGGAAAAGGTTAACGCTAGCTTGATAGTAGTAGGGAGCAGAGGTTTGTCTAGGCTAAAGAGGACGCTAATAGGTAGTGTCTCCTTGGCTGTGCTTGAACATTCGAAGATACCAGTATTAGTGGTTAAGTGAGTATTTTCTTCACTCTACTCTCCTTTAACTCTCTCATTAGCTTCATTAGATCGTCCTTAGTGTAGCCTAAAGGTTTTATCTTGCTAATTCCATCTGATAGTATTCTCTCGACCTTAGGATGTATTTCCTCAACTAGGGTAGAGATGATAAATATATTTCTCTATACCTTTACGTAGAGGAGTTAGAAACAATATAACTTATATGGTCCTCTCAATTATTCCCAAAACGAGGATTAACGAGGTGAACCCTCCAAGGTGGGAAGAATTTAGAATGTTGATGTTCCTATAGCTCAACAGAGATATAGTTTATTATTAACTATTATATATGATATGATATGGCGGAACTGGAAAATCTGTATGACGCCTTTTCTAGATATCCATACACTGAGGTAAGGAAACACGTTATATCCTTCAACTATTTACATTTCTTAAACGGTAAGCTTATGGGATCATTTAAATTTAAGGATGACGGTTACTCTGTAAGGTATTATAAAGATGGTGTTCTCTATTTCTCATCATCTCATCGCCTAGAAGATCTTAAAAACGTGAATGAGTATAAAGTCCCGGGATGGGAAGGAGGATATGATGATACTGAGCCAAAGGATGGTGAGTATGAGATTAAGGAAGTAAAACCGTTCGATTTAATGAGTGTAGAGGAAAAGGTAAGTTACTTTAAAGGCTTATATGACTCAATAAAAGAAATTCCATCAGTAGTTAGTATAACTTTCTCTTACTCGGAGAGTGTAGAAGAAAAGGAGATAATTGTGAATAACGCAAAAATTAGAGGAAGAGTACCTAGGTTATATGTAGGGGTTAGCTTAGTTATTAAGGAGAACAATAGGACAGCAACAGCTTTTTATGAACAAGGAGGAAGCGGAGGTCTAGAACTATTAGATAAGATGAATTTGGAAGAGTTTATAAATGAAAAGGCTAGGGCGGTGACAGAGGTTTTAAGAAAGGGTAAATCGTTTGGAGAAAGGGTTACAGATGTAGTTCTAAGTAATATGTTGTCTGGAATAATGGCTCATGAATCGGTTGGACATCCGTTTGAAGCTGATAGAGTTTTAGGTAGGGAGTTCGCTCAAGCTGGTTTCAGTTATTTAAATAGCTTTAAGGGTAAAATAGGTAGTGACGTAGTAACGGTAATAGATGATCCCACTATCCTCGGAAGTGGTGGTTTCTACAAAATTGATGATGAGGGAATAGAGGCAAGACCCAAGTACTTAATAAAGGATGGAAATGTAAATGAACTGCTTCATGATAGATTTTCATCTGTTAAGTTTAATACTAAAAGTAATGGATCCGCTAGGTCAGCTGGATTTGATAGGGAACCCCTCATTAGAATGTCTAATACATTTTTCAAGCCTGGGAATATGAGCTTTGATGAGCTAATAGAGGACGTAAAAGAAGGTGTATATATAAAGAGTTATATGGAGTGGAACATTGATGATATGAGGTTAGGTCAGAGGTATGTCGGATTGGAGGCTTATGAGATAAAGAATGGTGAGATTGGTGAACCAGTTTTGTTCCCAGTACTTCAAGGCAAAACTTACGAATTGTTGCGATCTATTGATGCAGTAGACAATACGTTGGTCTTCTACCCCGGGACTTGTGGAAAGGGAGATCCGGATCAAGGTGTCCCTGTTTGGTTAGGTGGACCAAACATGAGATTAAGGAATGTTAGGATAAAGGTGATGGTAAATGAATGAGGAAATGGTAAAATACGTTCAAGAAATTGGTGGAGAAGAGACTGGTTTACTAAGAGTTACAACTAAGTCGATAATTATCAAAATAGTTGAGTCTAAAATAGCTACGATCCAGCGATTAAATAGTCAGTACTATTTCTTATCTGTGAGGAAGGGTAATAGGGGATATATGGGAAGGATAGGAAATCTAAATGAAAAGCCACAACTTAATCCAATGGATTTCTATCCAATTATGACTAAGAACGAAAGAGAATATAAGTTAGTGAGGCAAAGCAATATACAATCGCTATTTGATGATCTTTCCCCCCTTCTCTCCTTGTTAACTGAGTCAGAATATCCACTATATGGTATAGTATCATTAGATAGTGTAGAGAGAGCTTTAGTTAACTCTAAGGGGTTTAATGGTTTAGAGAGCAATTACTCCATCAGCGGATATTTCAGGGCTAAGAATAAGGATTTCAGTGGGCAATGGGCTTTCTCTTCAAATAAGTTTGAACCATCAATTGTAAAGGAGTCAATAAAGAGGGCTAACGAGCTAGCTTCAATTACTGGTAATTACCAACTCTCTGATGGAAAGTATACTGTAGTTTTATCGCCATTGGTTATGGGAAATCTAATGGAAAGTGTTGCTAGGATGGCTTCTGGATATTCAATAATCTCCGGTATGTCAATGCTGAAGCCAGGTGAAAAAACAGCCTCAGAAATCTTCACCCTATTGGATACTCCAAAAGAAGATAGACCAAACGCGTGGGGATTTGATGATGAGGGGACCTTCACTTATAATAAACCAATAATAGACAAAGGTGTGTTCGGTACCCCTCTACTGAATAATGAAATAGCTCAGATCTTTAAGACAAATACTACCGGAAATGCTGGTTGGATATTCCCATCAGCATGGAATTTAGAGGTTAAGGAAGGGGATGTCAGTTTTGAATCGTTATTGTCGGGTAATAACGTAGTTTTCATAAATAACGTATGGTATACTAGGTTCCAAAACTACGCTGAAGGAGATTTCTCCACAGTTTGTAGAGATGCTACAGTAGTATATAATGAAGGCAAACCCTTAGGTGTAGTTGGCAGGGTTAGAATAGCTGATAACCTTAAAAGGTTATTATTAAATATAGAGAACTTGTCTAAAGAGAGGTATTCAGTGAGATGGTGGGATGCTCCAATGCAAGGTGTATATCCTTATGCTTTAGTTAAAGATGTCAGATTGACGTTAGCCTAGATGATGAACCGTGTTTCAGCTTAGAGGTGAAGAGAATCGCTGTGCTGATGAGAAATCTTTAATCTAAGATAACATTACCGAATCATAAACTATTTTTCCTATCAAACGCTTCTTTAAAGTGGTGAAGAATTTTTGCTTTTAGATGTTGAGACTAATGAGGATCTCGAGCTCGTAAAGAACTCCTTATCCCAACTTCTGTCCCGAGAATGGAACATTTACGGAAGTAAAAAGCATGAGGTACCTAAAGACAAAGTACTTGATCTTTTCAATAAGTTTAAGGATCTTGGAATATTTCAATTTGTTAAAGAGGATTTCACTAACGCTTTAATTATAAACGAAATAATAGGTGAGAACTTGCTCCCCGGTATCATTGCTACTACCGCAATGGTGGGAGAAGATAATCCCATAACTGTTGGAACTGAATACGTTCCGGAAGCTGAAATAGCTAACTTTATATTAACTCCACATGGGATTGCTGATAAAGATAAAGTTAAACTTAAGAGAATTGAATCTCCAGATCCATCAATCAATATGTATAAGGTAATAAGTGGTGAATGGAGTAAGTCAGAAATAGATTTCGACAGAGTGATGTTGATGGCTTCAGCTCAGATTGTCGGACATGGTGTAGCATGTATGAGGGAGATAATTGAATATTCTAAAAATAGGACAGCATTCGGGAAACCCATAGGTAGTTATCAAGCTATTAAACACAAAATAGTCGATGACGTCATCTCGTTAGAGTTGGTTAGGTCTAGGTATTTAACCATTAAGTCCCCCTCAAATGCAAAAAGTATTCTAGAACACGCTTTCAGGAAATCATTTAGGGCGATACTGGACTCGATCCAAATGCATGGAGGAATAGGATTTACTGCAGACTTAGACCTACATCTACATCTTAAGAGAATAATAGCTTTAGAAAAAATCTTTCATGTTTAACCTTTCTTATTGCAAACTATCTCCATCCTTAACGTCATAACTTCCTCTCCCGACTGGTTCATAACTCTTGTCATTAAGTATACCCTTCCATCCTTTTCCCTCTCCTTCTTGTCAGTAACCTCTACTACACATTTTAGTGTATCCCCTATTTTAACTGCCCTTTTTGCATCGAATTCTAACTTAGCTAACGCTACGAAACCTTCTCCAAAAGGATCAGCAGGTAACTGATACGTTAATCCAACCGCTATTGACGCTGTTAATAACCCGGGTACTATCCTCCCCTTAAATCTAGTCCTCTTTCCATACTCCTCATCTAAAAATAGAGGGTTTAATGCTCCAGTCATTCCCGTGAATATTACTACATCTGCTTCAGTCACAGTTCTACCTTTAGTCTCCCATTTTTGACCTAACTGAAAATCTTCGAAGTACATGATTAAGAAAAAGTGTTAATAGTATTTATAGATTAGTCTTCAACTTCTTATGAATCTTAAGATACTTAAAAGCTTAAAGAACTGACCTCCTTCCCTAAAGGCTAAAGTTTTTGCTAAGGTATTACTTCAGCTTTTTCTTATCTAGATGATTTTTAAAAAGGTATAATAATATATATTAACGTGATTAAGATTGAATGAAGAAGATTTCAGAAGACAATTGAGAGAGTGGATAGAAAATAATGCCATTGAGTCTCTCAAAGGAAGGAAAATCTTATTTGAAACTGTTGAGTTCGATGATTACAATTTACTGAGACAGTGGCAGAGAAAGCTTTATGAAGCTGGTTATTTAGGAATAACTTGGCCTAAGGAGTATGGTGGACAAGGTCTAGATCCCATTTACGAGGTAATAGCTTACGAGGAGTTCATAAGGGCTGGATTGCCATATGGTAGAAGCCTAGGTTCCATTGGTTTAATGGTTTCAGCTCCAGCTATATTAAAACACGGAAATGAAGAGCAAAAGAAAAAGTATTTACCCAGAATATTAAGGGCTGAGGATATCTGGTGTCAAGGGTTCTCTGAACCTCAAGCTGGCTCAGATTTAGCCTCAATAAAGACTAAGGCTGAGGATAAGGGAGATTACTTCTTAGTTAATGGTCAAAAGATATGGAGTAGTTACGCTCATCTAGCTGATTATATGATATTGCTAGCTAGAACTGGAGAGGATAGGTATAATGGTTTAACTATGATGATTGTGAACATGAAACAAGAGGGTATTAGGGTCTCACCAATTAATCAGATGACTGGAAAAAGTGATTTCAACACTGTATATTTCAATAACGTTAAGGTGCCAAAGGAGAACGTTATAGGGAAAGTAGGAGAAGGATGGAAGGTAGCAATGACGGTATTAAATCACGAGAGGTTTACGTTAGGGATAACTATGCTTTTCTCGTCTAAGATAGCGTTAGAGAGACTAAGTGATGATAGGTTAAAGGAGTTAAGAGAAGATGTTGAGGGGTTGTACGGCTTTTATCAAAGGCTCTTGGTTAAATTGAGAAAAGGGGAAGATATAGATGTAGAGGGGGCAATACTTAAACTAGTTTCATCAGAGTTACTTCAGAAGATATACGAATTTGCCGTTTCAAATTATAACTTAGAGTATATAATGAACGAGAAGTGGTATTTAGGTATGCTAGCTTCAAGAGGAAGAACTATCGCCGGGGGAACATCAGAGATTTTGAGAAATTTGATCGGTGAAAGGGTTCTAAAATTGCCTAAGTGATAAAGGAAAGACAGAATCTAAGCCCTTTAGGAAGAGCTGACCTCCTCCCCGCCCTGAAGGGCAAGGCTTGTCCTTCCTTTGTTAGTAGAACCTTATAGCGTTTAACATTTCCTTCTTGATTCACAAATATTTTAAAATTTTTATAAAATTAAATTCAAAAGATCTACCAATTAACTTAAAATGACTTCCTTCTTATAAACTAGTATTTACTTAAGCGAAATTTACAAAAATTTTAAAAGATATATTGTGTATAATAACCTAATGAAAGTTATTGATATTAAAGGAGTATGGAAGCTTTACGGAAAACTAATAGCTAACGAAAATATATCAATGTCAGTCGAGGAGGGAGAAATAGTATCGTTACTAGGTCCTAATGGTGCTGGAAAGACTACTCTAGTTAAGCAAATTTATGGAGAGTTAACTCCCAGCAAAGGTGAGATTAAGGTATTGGGAAAGAAGCCTTCTGATAGAAACGTGAAGAAGCTCATAGGCGTAGTTCCTCAAGAGTGTGAGCCATATGGCGATTTAACGGTTTGGGATAACATATATTATATGGGAAAGTTAAAGGGGGTGGATAAGGAAGTCATTAAGAATAGGGGTGAGGAATTGTTAGATAAGCTAGATTTAAAAGATAAGAGGAATACCTTGGCTAGAGACTTATCTGGAGGGCTAAAGAGAAGGACGTTAATTGCTATGGCTCTAATAAATGATCCAAAGCTCTTAATTCTGGATGAGCCAACTACTGGCCTTGATCCAGAGGCTAGAAGAGAGGTCTGGGACATTTTGCTGAAAATGAAAAAGGAGGGTAGAAGTATGTTATTGACCACTCATTACTTAGAGGAGGCTGAAAGATTAGCTGATAAGATATATTTTCTCAGTAGGAAAATAATAGCTGAGGGAACCCCTTCCCAAATAAAGGAGAAGTTTGCAGAGTGGTATGAGGTAATAGATTACTCTACTGGTAAGACTTATAAGGTAAGGGGGGAGGAAGAATTGAAGAGCCTTATACTGAAATTGAATGGAAAGTTTGAGGTAAGGATGCCTAGTTTAGAAGAGATTTATTTACAGGTGATCAAAAATGCTGAGTGAGTTCTTTAACTTAATTGTAATGCAATTTAAGATGGTTAAGGCTTATTTACCAGCGTTTCTTTTCTTCTCAATACTCTTTCCAATTGGTTTCATGTTAGTGTTTGGAAACATCTCTATAAAATCGCTGACTCCCTATATAGTAGCTGGTACTATAACGTTCTATATATCAGTAGGTGTTTTGACGTCAGTAGCACAATCTTTAGCTTTTGAGAGAAATGCAGGAAGGTTTTCATTAATGATAGCCACTGGAATACCTAGAGAGTTATACGCTATAAGTATAGCTTTAAGTAATGGTTTAGGCACGTTAATAATGGTTCCCATAATCTTGATCTTAGGAGAGTTCTTGTTACATGTAAGAATACTGTCAATTCCATACTTAATAGTTTCCCTATTAGCGTCGATATTTATGGGTTCTATGTTAGGAATGACACTTGGATTAGGGATAAGAAACTTATATGCAGTCAATCAGTACTCAACAATTATAGGCTTCGTTCTGTCCTTCTTCGCCCCAGTTTATTTCCCGCTCTACTTCATTCCATTACCCTTCAGATATCTAACCTTTTTAGAGCCTACTACATACGTTTCTCAAGCCCTATATAACGCTCTAATAGGAAACCCTTCATCACTCTTATGGTGTTTAGGAATAATAGTTTATGCAATTATCTTCGTCCTTCTAAATAGATTTGTGTTAAGAAGACAGTAACTTTCTACCATGTTGTGAATGTCATCCTTATAGGGTTCCCCTCATCGACTCTATTTTTAGGGATAATCTTAAGGACCCTATGGTCATTATTTTTCCAAGTCCCTTACCTTATGAGATAGAGAGGTTTAAATGTTCCTTTATTTCAGTCTTGAAAGATGAGGATCATTTTATAATAGAAAGTAATCTAAAATAAAACATACTCGCCACTTTTTATTTTTGCTTGAAAGAAATTTTGGTGAAAACTTACAAAAGTAGCATCTTTATGATCTAAGTCTTTGAATTACTCTTATTATCGTCTAAAGAATGGTTTTTCATTTAACTTTAAAATCTTTAATCTAATATTTTTCCGTTAATGGGTGAGTTGACGTGAATAGAAACAAATATATTATAATAGGTTTCATAGTGATGTCTTTTAATTCTTTATATCAGTACTCGTGGAATGCATTAGAACCTCTATTAAGATCTGGCTTTGATGTAAGTTTAGTCCAAATAGCTTTAGGCTTCACTTTATTTAGTATATTTTCCTCGGCTTTTCAACCAATAGGTGGACATTTCGCTGACAAATATGGTCCAAAAATGATAGGAATATTATCTGGAGTTCTATCAGCAATAGGCTTCTTAGGTACTTACTTATCTCCCAATATTTATGTATTTTATGCAGTCTGGTCAATCGGAAGCATAGGCGAGGGTATCCTATATGGCATAGCAGCTAACTTAGCTATGAAGTGGTTCAGAGATAGGATGGGCTTTGCAACTGGTATAGTATCTATGGGTTTTGGTTTAGGATCAGCAATAGCTAATCCGTTTATAGCAATGGCTGCGGATTACAAGTTAGTTACACTAATAATAGGTTTAGCTGAAGTAATATTGTTACCAATTCTCCTTTGGTTATCTGATTATCCACCAAAGTTGGCAGGACAAGCCCCAAAACAAGTTATTCTAACTGCCAAGTTCTGGCTAATTTACGTATCGTTTGTAGGAGCAGTAGTACCTTTAACCACAATGTCATCTGAGTTGCCTATTTTAGGAAAGAATTTACCTCAGCAGGAACTAATAGCGTTAATATCAATTTTACCTCTACTTAGTGGAGGTTTGAGACCATTTTTTGGATACATCGCAGATAGGCTGGGAATAGTGAGGACAACTTTACTCCTTAACGTACTAATAACCATTGGTGCAGCTTTCCTTTTAGTTGATTTAGTTCCAGTATCTACAGTTTTAATAGGTTTTGCAGGAGGTTCTATGATTACGTTGTATTTTAACGTTGCTGGGGAAATATTTGGAACTAGATTTTCTACTGTAAATAGTGGAATCTTATATACTGGCAAAGCCTTAGGTGGAGCTTTAGGAAGCGTAGTATTCGCTATTCTCTATACGATAAGTTTGCAATTGTCAGAAATTTATACTGTAATTTGTGGTATTATAGGTGTTATAGGCATATTATCAGTAATTATAATGAGTCCTAAACAGACTAGAAAAGTACAGTAATTTTTTTCTTTCATTATTACGATTACATGTATCTTACTTAGTGTTAAGTAATACGTTAAATGATAATACGCCTAAAACAGACTAAATTTGGGATAGCCCAATTGAGTTAACTTTTCTTCCTTATATTTTTACAATACTAATTTTATTGTTGTACATTAAAAATATTAATATTAATATTTATCATAATTACAAAAATATTATAATATAAGACTATCTTAATATGAAAAAGAATAAAATATATCTATAAATATTATAATAATAATAGTTTTATTTTATAATAATACAAATATATAAAAAATAGTGGAAGATAGAAAAGTTAAGTCATGTATTTAAATAATAGATTTTACTATAATTCATAATTAAGCAGTGATAGAAAGAGCGACAAACCTCGCCTTTTAAGGCGGGGGGAAGAGATCAGTAAGTCAATTTTAAGAATACGTGTGAGGATTCATTCGTCTTTATATGCGACGAAACTTTCAGATTTCCGCTAAGTTATTTTGACTTAAGCTTTTAGGTTAGGAAAAGTTTCAGAATTATTTTTACGCTGGTTCGTACTCCTTAACTATGTTTTTTGTTATACTGCATCATGTCTATCATGCTATTATATTTTCTATATATATTATAAAGAATCAGAATACATGAGTCATATCTAATATTTCATTCAACTTAATTACAGCGGTGTTATGAATTCCTCATTATTTTGCTAATAGGAAAAAGTATTAATATACAAAGAAAAGCTTAAAAGATTGAACAATATGGATTACATATGAATAAGGGACTTATTTTAATGACTATAATGTTAATATCTATAACGCCAGTTTTTCTTGTTTCAAGTTCATCTGTAATTAGCTATCAACAGCCTGTGGTGCTTCACGGATTTAGACAAGTAGGTACTCTTAATCCTAATCAACAAGTTATCGTCAGTATCTATCTTCCCTTAAAAAATGTAGGTCTACTTTATTACTATGCGTCAGCAGTTTCGGACCCTAATTCCCCTCTATATCATAAGTTCTTAACTTCTCAAGAAGTTTCTCAATTATTCTTACCTACAAATCAGTTTAATACTATAATGGATTACTTGAACAATGATGGCTTTAAAATTTTATTTACGGCATTAGATTCTGTCATAGTTATTCAAGGAACTGTATCTCAAGTTGAAAAATATTTAGGTCTCAATTTTGCTGTCTACTCTAACGGTAGTGTAACCTATTATACCTCCTATGGGATGCCTAAGATTAACGCATTAGTGTATTCCAGTAATGTCTCAACAATATATTTCTCTCATCCGTCCACACTAATAACTCAAAAAGATATAGAGAAGTTATATAGTACGATCAATCAAACCTTCCCTATTGAGGGATATTGGCCTACAGTTTTACAAAAAGTGTATAATACTTCATCCATACCTACTCAAGGGGAGAACACTACTATTGGAATACTCGACTTCTATGGTGATCCTTACATCTATCAGCAATTAGTTTATTTTGACAAGGTTACTGGCTTGCCTAATCCTCCTAACTTTACTGTAATACCAATAGGTCCTTATAATCCTAACTTAGGTATCTTAACAGGATGGGCAGGTGAAATAAGTTTAGATGTTGAAGTTGCTCACACGATGGCTCCTAAGGCTAACATAATCTTATACATAGCTAATGATGAATTACCATTAGCTAGCATAATAGCCTACATAGTTCAACAAGACGCTGTAAACGTTTTATCCCAGAGTTTTGGTATTCGAGAGTCAGCGTTTTCTTCATCATTCAATGGGCAAGCTTTCTACACATGTATAATGTTGAGTGATGAGTATTATGCTTTAGGTTCTGCTGAGGGAATAACTTTCCTAGCGAGCTCTGGTGATGCGGGAGGTTCTGGTTATAGTAACGGTCCTATTGGGACTGTAGGCTATCCAGCTACTTCTCCCTTTGTTACTTCGGTAGGTGGAACTACAGTTTATGTACAGTTTCCTAATGGTTCATATTACCAGACAGCCTGGTCAAATTACGGTTTTGTCCCTAATGGCCTTAATTATGGTGGCTCTACTGGTGGTGTAAGTATAATTGAGCCTAAACCTTGGTATCAATGGTCATTACCAACTCCATCAACTTATCCTAATGGTAAACTGATTCCAGAGATCTCGGCTAACGCTAACGTATATCCCGGCATATTTATAGTATGTCCTACTAACATTACAGGGATTTCTGGAGGTACTAGTGAAGCATCTCCTCTTACTGCTGGTATCTTAGCTAATGTAGAGAGCTACTTGCACATGAGGATAGGCTTACTTAATCCGATTTTACAATATATGTATGAAAAATATTATGGAAAAGCCATTGAGCCAGTAACATTTGGATATAACATACCTTGGGTTTCTGCCTATGGTTATAATTTAGTTACGGGTTATGGTACGATTAATGCAGGGTATTTTGCTAAATTGTTTCCTGTAAATTCAAGTGAACAAGGATTATCGATCGTTATTAATGTTTATAATACTTCAATACCAACCTTACCAGCTATTCAATTCTATCCTAGTCAAAGAGTGCTGATAGTAGCTAATGTAACATATAATGGCTCTCCAGTTCAAAGTGGAGAATTTCATGCATTGGTAGAGAATTATTTAGGTAATCTTTCCCTAGTTAATCTCACATATAATCCTTTAAGTAAGGTATGGGTTGGGTCGTTAACTCTACCTAGTGATGCAAACGGTATTCTATTCTTTTACGTATTTGGAGAAGCTAATAATGGTATTAGCGGTATCGGATACTATGAGGCTTTCTCTGGTTACTATGTGGAATTCTTTTCTCCAGTTACATTTGTTCCAGTTGATAGCGAGTTTGGAGTACCTCTTGCTGTAAATGTTAGCAATATTTACGGTCAGCCTGTTTTAGGTCCTACTAACATTACCTTTAACATCTACGTTTATAACATTACTAATAATGAATATACATTTTTAACTAGTATTAACGTAACTGTAGCAAATGGGACAGGGGGAGTCTATTTACCATTAAACTTGACTTCTGGTGACTTGTTAATAGAGGCAGTGAACGGTTACGGATTTGACGCGTTTACTAACGGTATATATATGCAAAGTCTATTCATATTGCCTCAAGTAGTTACGGAACCAGGCAGTGTTTCTCCTGGGCAATATATTGAGATTGAGGGTAGCATAACTTCTCCAATTAACTTACCATTAAGTAACCCATCAAACGTACTTTATGGTACTAATATTACAGCTGAATTATTAAGTAGCAATGGTAGTATTGTGAATAAGGCTAACGTACTATTGAATCCAATAACTTTACAGTATCAAGGATACTTGTACGTACCTTATGGTATTCCTAGCGGGCTTTACACAATTTTGTTATTTGCAAAATACTACTCTTATTCATTAAACGTTAATATAACTGGTTTCTACTATGGACAAATTTACGTTTCAAGTATGGCTAAAATTAAGGTTAATTCTGTTAATTACGCTTTTGAAGGACAAAATGTTATAGTTTATGCCAATATAACAAATGCCAGTGGGAGAGAGATCGAGTATGGTATGTTTAGTGCAACTATCTATCCATCTAGCCTTACCTCACAATATACTACAATCAGTCAGTTAATTGAAATACCCTTGTGGTATAATCCTAAGATAGGGTTATGGGAAGGCAATTTCACGCTACCTTCCTCATTGAGTCCGGGAAATCTCTCCTACTTAGCTGGAATAGGTTACTATGGAGAGCCATTTAACATTTTGGTAACTGGTGTATCTGCTTTTGGTAACCCAACTACCACTAATTACACTGCTGAATACACACTATATGCCTTACCTTACACGTACATTGCTAATCAAAAGCTAAATGATCCTCTAACTTACTATGCCAGTTTAGTGAATGATGAGATTTCTAACTTAAGAGGTGCGATGATAAATGATTTCCTCATCAACGATACGATTAGTAACGGTAATTTAAGTATAACATCTAGTAACATTTCTAATGTAGTAGTCTATAACTCTTCATTAACTTTATCACAAGATGACGTGAATAACCTAACACTATATAACTCCGTAATTTACGCTATTAGTAGTAACATAAACGGTATAAAGCTAATAAACTCTAAAGTTATTCCAATCAACACACCACTAAAGAGTGTTTATCCCTCCCTTCCAACTATCTATATATCAGCCCCTATAAGTAATCTCACGGGTATACAGAACATTACAGTAAGCGTAAATGGGATTGATGTGAGTTCTGTTAATGCCTATTTAGATAATCAACTGATAGCTTCATTTAGCAGTAATGGAACTCATGTCATCACTATTAATACTACTAAATATCCTGATGGTTCGTACAATCTGACAGTAATAGCTACTCAAGTTGATGGATTGAGTTCTTCAAACAGTACCCATCTATATTTCGAGAATTCTCTCCTTAATCTAAACTCTAAAGTTAACGTAATTAGCAGTACGCTAAACACGAGAATAAGTAGTTTAAATAGTACGCTAGTATCTTATGAGCATACTTCATTTACGTATAATATAATTGCCATAATACTTTCAGTAGTTGCAATAATTGTAGGGATATTCGCTTTAGTTAGGAGAAGAGGATAATACATAGCAAAAGTTTTTAAGTCATTTTAGTCTTTCTTGACTATGATTAAGAGAAGAGGGGATGTTTTAAAGATCTCTTTTTCCGCATTCTTTGCTGATTTAGGTTATCAAGCGGTCGTAGCATCGTTTCCTATAGTTTTTGTCTTAGTCTTTAATGCTCCTATTCCACTGTATGGATTTGCCGAAGCCTTGAACTATGGTCTAGGTACTTTCATGTCATATATCGGTGGGATAGCCGGGGATAAGTATGGTAGAAAGAAAATAGCGATTATTGGAAATATACTGATTATCCTTGTATCCTTTGTCGGATTTGCAAAGGATTACGTGGAGGCACTGATATTTTTCATGCTAGGATGGTGGTTTAGGAATTTCAGATCACCTCCTAGAAGGGCGATGATGGCTGAAGTCACGACGCAAGAGGAAAGAGCTGAAGCTTTTGGAATTTTACATTCGTTAGACATAGCTGGAGCTTTATTGGCAATAACTTACTTATCTACTCTCCTCTTCTTTCATTTTCCAATACTCCTTATTCTTCCATTTACGGCTATTCCTTTAGTGATTTCAACTATAGTTTTGGGCACTGTCAACGCTGGAGAAAGAGTGGTAAAAGAAGGAAGAAAAGAAGCAATAACTAATAAGAAGGTCTTCTGGACAATAATAGTTTCTACTATGTTTTTTGGGTTTAGTCAGTATAGCTTTGGATTTCCGATTCTTACTACCGCTGAAATCAGTGGAAAAGACTACTTAGGTATAATATCTTATGGCGTTTTTTTAGGAGCCTCTTCGCTGTTCGGTTATGTTTTCGGTAAGTTAAGGTTGAAAGAATTGTCTAGCTTAGCTTTCTTAGGATATTTAGTAGCTAGCTTAGCTTCTTTAGGTTTCGCTCTCTTGTCAAAGTTTGGGTTAATCACTCTGTATCCATTGTCGTTTATTATGGGTATAGCAGTAGCTTCTACTGAGACTTTTGAACCCACTATTATATCTAAGCTGATAAAAGAGGAGTCATACGGTGCGGGAATGGGTTACTTATCAGCGGGTAGGAGTATAGGACTGTTCCTAGGTAATACAGTAATGGGATTTCTATATCAGATAAGTTACAGTTACGCATATCTGTTCGCCTCAACGATGTCATTAGTCTCATTCCTTTTAGTCTTAAGTATAATATTGAGGAAATAAATAGTATTAAAGAGATTCATTATTTTAAAAAATTAGGGTTGATATGTAACTATTACAGTTAATGTTTGACCATTTGATAATGCTATTTGAATCGTATAGATGTTGCCGGGTACTAGAGCAAAAGAGGTTCTGAAGTTTATCCTTACTGTATTATATCCTACGTTTAGTTGACTAGGAACGATATCTGATGTAACGTAATTTGTTCCTAACAGTGTTGCGCTTAACATCTGTAATATATATTGCGAGTAAATGGTTAGCGTTGCTACTCCATTGCTATATAGAGTTCCAACTCCTATCTGAGATATCGGTCCAGTAGGTGGAGGAGCTTGAGGTATATTAACTTGTCTTTGAGGCAAAGTTTTCACTAATTCTCCTAAGCCTGAATAAATCATTATGAAGCCTATTAAGTTCAAAATGTAACCTATTATTCCGATAAATAGTCCGAGTATAGATCCTATTAATACTAATAGTCCACCCGTTTTTAGATTATCATTCATATATATTTCCCCAGTCCTTCTATAAGATAACGCTAATATAATGTATCCTATAAAGGCTATAATACCTCCTATTAATAGAATTGCTACACTTCCAAAAAGAGAAGGAAGTGATGACACTCGGACAGTTGAAATAGTTGATAAAACAGCAATAAAGGATAAAAATCCTATGAAAATAATGACTATGCCAACGAGTATTAGGGTTGTTGCAGTTAATCCTTGCCTTAGGTCTTTCCCAGTTGATACTAATAATCTGAAACCCTCTCTAGTTCTGAGATAAGATAAGACTAATATTGGTATTGTAATAAGAGAGATTATTAATCCCGAAATCAATATTGGCAAAAGCCCAGATACGCCAGATGGTGCAATAGCTAATATAGAAGATAATGCTAACGCATATGTTACTCCTATTATTATTCCCAGAATTGAGGCAATTAGGTAAAATAATACACCTTCCCTTAGTTTTGTCAATCCTAATATTTCTGTATTCTGTTGTGTCATATCATAAATGATTTGAGCCGTTTTAAATAACTTGTCATAGTTGAATCAATGAGTAGCTGAGTTTCAGTTCCTACTAAATTAAAAACGATGAAGAAATGTGAGATATTATTAATACAAATAAACAAAATTTCAAATATTTTTTATTATAACTTACTAACTATTAAACTATTGAAGAATTTTATGATAACATATACCCTAAAATTAACGAATTAACAAGAATATGCATGTAATTTTGCAATTTCTTTAAAAATTTCCCTAGACTTTTTGCATATTTTTTAAAAATCCTTTTATCTTCAAAATCATAATTATAGACTAATGGGTGCTAATTTAATTAGGCTAGATGATATAGATGAGAAAATTCTTAACATTTTGCGTTATAATGCGAAGAGGAGTTTAAAAGAATTATCTGATGAATTAGGCATTCCTATAAGTACTGTGAGATATAGGATCAAAAGACTTGAAGATGCCCAAGTGATTAGAGGATATGTTGCACTGATAGATAGAGTAAACTTGGGATTGAACGTATCATTAGTTATGGAAATTGAAACCGTGCCATATTCGATAAAGAAAGTAGCTCAAGACTTAGGAGAATTTTCAGAAGTCGTTAGAATCTATGGTTTAGATAATGGTCCTAGATTACACGTCCATATGATATTTAAAGATGACAGTAGTGCACATCAATTCATAGCAAATAGATTATATAATATTAAAGGAATAAAGACAGTCTCTATATCAAGAATAATCGAGAGATATAAAATTGACCCCTCAGTATTATTATAAAAAAAGATAATTATCTTTTCTTCTTTATTTATTTATCACTTATTTTAACGTTAACTGATTTTATAGGCATTACTGCAGGAATCTCCCACTCCTCATACATCTCATCTACCATCTTCTGGAAGTATTCTACATCTTCCTCAGTGAAGTGTGAGAATCTACCTTGTTTTTCTAAATACTCCTTTACTGGTTTTCTCTTAATCCTCCCCTCAATTATACTCTTAGTAGGCTCGTTATATACTATCTCCCCATTAATGTACTCGTATAGTGGCCATATCCCAGTCTCCACTGCTAATACTCCCAGCTCATGAGAGAACTTTGGATCATAATCCCATCCTTTAGGGCATGGATCTAGAGAGTGTATGAATGTAGGTCCACCTATAGCTAGAGCCTTTCTAAACTTATTAATCGAGTCTAATGGATAGGCTGGTGTCATAGTTGCTGCGTATTTAACGTTTCTGTGCCCAGCAATTATCATCGGCACAACACTCTTCTTCCATCTAACCTTCATTATTCTTCTTTGCTTGCCAGGTCTACTGAAAGAAGTTTGTGCTCCATAAGGAGTCATACTAGTCTCTTGTATATCAGTATTGGCTGAGGATTCGTTATCGTATAGAACTATTACTAGGTTATAATTGTATGTCATCGCATTAGATACTCCAGATAATCCCATATCTGCACAGCCTAAGTCTCCGCAGAACGCTATTACATTTATTGGCTCTTGCTTAATCTTGCCTTTTCTCATTAATGCTCTTAAAGCTGCAGCAGTTCCTAATGCTGCTGCTCCTGATCCTCCTAACTGTGTGTGAACCCATGGTACAATCCAAGACGTAGTATAATAAGTGGTGTTGGCAACATACATACATCCAGTGGCTCCTATTACTATAGTTCTAGGACCTGCAGCTTTAGCTAAAAATCTCATCACTAATGCAGATTCACATCCTTGACACGTTCTATGTCCGGACGTATAGAACTCTTCTAATGGGGCATCTTTGATTGTCTTAACTATTGACTTATAAACCTTTTCTTCTATTTCTTTTTCAACCATGACTTGATCACCTCAAATTACCAGGGGTCACCTCTGACCCCAACCCAATAAACGGGCTTAGTTATAGGGGTATCCCTATGCTCGTAACCTATCTTGATTATTTTTTCTACATCTTGAATCGTTATTTCCCTACCGCCTAACCCTCCTATGAAATTCAATACTTTCGGTCTTTGATCCAGATCATATAAGGAGGATCTAATCTCGTGATAAATGACTCCTCCCCTATTAGGAGAGCCTATAGAATAATCTCTGTCAATCACACAAACCACCTTAGCTTGACTTAAGTACTTTATTACGTCTTGAGTTGGAAATGGTCTGAACCATCTTATTCTCAGCATTCCTACTTTATATCCTTGGTTTCTCATCTTCTTTATAGCGACTTTCATAGGCTTTGATACAGTTCCCATTCCTATGAGAACGATTTCGGCATCATCAATCATGAAAGGTTCTACAAATGGATTTTCAGGCATTTCGATCTCGCTTGTAGAACCAGGATATCTTCCAAAAACTTTCTTAAAGCTCTCATACGCCTCAACTATTACTCCTCTAGCTCTTTCAACTGCCTCGTCATGCTGTCTCCTTATCTCCATTACCCAATCCTCGTTAACTTGCGGAGCTACTGTTATAGGATTATCAGGATGTACTAGGTACTTACCTCTATTATAAGGAGGCAGGAAATCCTTGACTAATTCCTTCGGGGGCAACCTAACTATTTGCTCTGAATGGGTTAGAAAGCCTCCATCCATTGAGATCCCTACGGGTACGAGCACCCTAGGATCTTCCCCGACTCTATAGGCTATTAAAGTAGTATCAAATGCTTCCTGGGCAGTATCTACCCATGCCAATAACCAGCCTACATCTCTAACCATCATTGCATCATTGTGTTCAACTCCATATGCTCCGGGATCATCTAGAGCTCTATTTCCTATTATAGCAACTACTGGAGCCCTATCAGTTGCTGTAACTACTATAGCCTCCATTGCATATAACCAACCTACACCACTACTCCCTACTAAAGTCCTAGCTCCTACTAATGATGCATGCTTGACTGTCTCAAATTGTCCATGCTCTCCTTCAGCTACTATGAACTCTGCATCTAACTCACCATCAGCTATTAACTTAGATATCGTATCCATCACTTCTGTATAAGGTCTTATAGGATATGCTGCTACTACGTCAACGTCAGCATACATTGCTGCATTTGCTACAGCTTGCGTTCCATTCATTAGGACTTCTCTTTCAATTATTTTTCTAGTCTCTGTCATCTTCCCAACCCCGGAACGTATACTCTTTCCTTCCTCGCATTTCTTACTTCTTTCAACCACTCCTTATACTTAACCTTATTCTCCTTCCACATCTCATACGGTCTCCTATAGTCAGTAAACATACTTTCATCTACCATTACTATACAGTCCTTCACGGGGCATACTTCAGCACATATCCCACAGCCTACGCAATAATCGTAGGCTATATCGTAATAGCCGTCAGGAGTTTCATCGAAGCATTCATCTGGGCAATATATCCAACATAACTTACATTTTATACAAGTGTCAAAATCTACAGTTGGTCTTTCAAATTTCGTAGTTCCCCTCTTGAACTGTTCATTTCTTTTACCTCTCGGCACTGCGGGAACAACAGTTCCCTCAAGCATTTCCTGCCATGTTAGGAGTCTCGGAGGATTGTAAATGAAATCTATTCCCTCTCCTTTCCTAATTGTTCTATAGTCTACTGAAGAAAAGGCTTCCTTAACAGCAGATATTCTTTTATCCGAACTTTGCTTTTTACTAACATATTTTACTAGATGATCTATATCAATTATATCTGGTCTGAGTTTAGCAATAGCTCCCCAAACTTTTTCCATCGTTAAATCATCTTTGAAAGCCCATAATCCAGAGAAAGAAGGCTCAGTTTTTATCACACCAAAAGTCCATTCGAAATCCTTTTTCGGCACCATCTTGACTAATTCATCCATTCTCTTAGTTGATGTAACTATCATCGTTCCATTTGCTTTTAACTTAAGATTTATTGGTTGTACTCCTTGCCAAGCCCATGACTCAACACCTTTAAGTAGAGTATCATCTAGAACTACTATGACATCTACTAAATCAGGCTCAACTCTTGTTGAATATCCTATTAAATCCTCCTCACCTATACCATTACCTATCCCTACATAATATTTTGCCGGTACTCCATTTCTTTCGGGAGAATCCCCATATCTTCCGAAGGACAATGCAGGTTTACCCATTTCTCTTGCAGTATAAACTATACCCTCAGCTATGTATTTAGCGAGTCTCTTCTGGAAGATTCCCCTATATACTATTTCAACATACTTTACTTCATCCTCTGTTTTCATTAAGTAAATTATCAATAATCGATTATATATAGATTGATTTGTAATTTTGGCAATTAATGATCAATCCATTCTAACTATGACCCGCTAAAGTTAAAGATAATTTGTAAAGATTGCAATTATAAACGTACCGATTGTTAAAGTAGCTATCAACAATTTTCTATACAGATTTGGTAAAATAGTTTAAAAACATCTTTATTTAATACTGAACTATATTCTCTTGGTTTAAAGCTTAATATATTCCGAAGCAGACTATGCAAAACTATTCATAGATTTAAAAATAAGATGGAGAGTTAAAAATGTGGAATGGAAAAATAAGAAATAACTTTTAAATAAAAATGTCTTATTTTTCAATATATCCCTCAGGAATTTTTCTATTACCTATAATGCCACTGAAGAGTCCTAATAATATCCCTATCCAATTTATCGCTATTCCTAAGCCTACTATAGATGCTGAATGTTTATTCACACCTATCACATCTATTCCAAATCCTATCAACAGCACTATCCAACCAATTATATAGATTATGGTATCAGAAACATTAATTAGCCCCTTGTGAAAGATGTACTCCCCACTATCTTGATTCTCGTTCATTTTTTATCTACCTCCTTTCAATTTTTGTTGAATCTCGGGTGGAATTGGCTCCCTTAATTTCTGTCTTACCTTTATGTATTGTTCTAATGTAGGAGGTTTCTCGACAAACCATACTAAGGCTGCGGCTATCAACGAAAAGACCGCGCCTATCCAGAACACTACTGACCAAGCAAAGTTGGTTATTGTTATTGGTGCGCTAGTTACTACATCAGCCCATGTCCCCCCTGAAACAAGAGTTAGTATAGTTGCAGCTACAATTCCCCCGAAAGCTCCACCGACTACTTTTAATGCATACGGTATGCTCCAGTTTCTGCCTATATAATTTTCGCCGAAATAGTCAGCTATTATTAGCCAATCGAAGACAAAGCAGGCTCCGGAGACAGCACCTGTAGCTACAGCTAAAATTGCCCATAACCACGCTATGTGAGCGAGACCAGCATAAAGTACGCCAAGGCCTCCTAATCCCATAAATGCATAGAATATAGTTAAAGCTTTCCTTCTACCAATGAGGCTTGAAATAAAACCTTGGAATGGTCTTCCTAATCCATCAGTGAAGGCGAAACCAGCTGCACCTACCGCGAAGGCCACACCACCACTGAATCCCATAGCTGCTCCAAATGGAGCGTAAAAGGACACATTAAATAGAGACGCAGCTAATGCGAGAGTGAAAGATGCCATTTGAGCTTTACCTTGTGGTGTAGCAAGCATTTCTCTCGGTGTCCATTGAGCTACTGGAGGTGGATTAACCCTTAGCTCCCTCGATTTTAACCTAGCTTCTCTTGCAGCTATAGGATCTACATCTTTTGGCCACCAATATTTTGGTGGATCTACTACTAGTAGTCCAGCTATCATCAAACCTATGCCGATAGTTAAACCCGTAATATACAAGATCGTCTGAAAATCGCTTTGATTAAAGTAGTAAATGTAGAGTAGTATAAAGGGTACAGCTCCATAGGCCCATGCACCATTAGCAAGTCCTAACCTCCATCCCCTTTTCTCTGGGAACCATTTATTTACTACAGCACCACCTACGGCGTATCCTAGTCCGGCACCTACACCACCTATCGCGGCGTATCCAACATACGCTATCCAAGGCTGAAATGAATTAGCAAAAAGGTAATATGCAATCATCAACATTGCTCCTCCAAAAAGAAGGGCTCTTCTAGGGCTTATCAAGCCTCTTTCCCTAAGCCATTGAAAGATTAAAGCGGTTATTGTAGCTTGAAAAAGTACATAAGCAGTATAGTTAAAGAATCCCTCAGCTAAGGACCATCCATAATGGGAAATAACTGTTGTCGAAGCTGCACCCCATCCATACTCAAGCACGCTTCCGAAGAAGAACGACATCCAAGCTCCAAGAAGGAGTAATCTTCTACCTATTGGATAACCTAGCAATTTCTTCGTTATCGCTTTAACGTCCTCACCTACTCTGTACTTCCTACCGGTTCTGTCGATTATAATTGTATACTCTCCGTATGGAGATCTAAATTTGCTAGACTCTTCCATTTCTATCGTGATATTATTGGTTAAAATGAATAAAAACCTATCTATCAATCAATAATTAAATATCTTGTTATTTTTTTATAAATCAATGTTTGAACATTACATTTTTTTCATAGTATAGTATTAGAATGTAACATATATGTTCATAATTAAAATAAAATAAAGGTCTATAATTGACAAAATCGGTTGATATTATATTGCAAAAAATTAAATCCTTATCATGAAATACTTCCCAACTTATTATTAGACCCACATAATTTTGTGAGAATTTTTTAATGCGATAAGGGGAATGAGTGTAGACAACAATTTGGTTGTTTTGATATAAATTGAGTTTTCTTCATTATGAAAAAGTATTTTTCGGGTGAGGTTATTTATTGAGGTGAGAATATCAATAGGTTTGATTTTCTCGCCCTCACCCAAATTATCTCTACCCTTTTAAGCCTAGGTTCCACTCCTTGGACGAGATTGTATTAGCCTTTTACTTGCTAGGCTAAAGGACTTTACTACCTCACACTACCTTGTTTTTCACAAGTTGGCTAATGTTAATTACGAGGTTAAGGTTGATGTTAAGCATGGGGATCATTTACTCGTTGTCGAGGGTTAATGGTGAGATGGGTTGTTAAGCATTACGAGTCTGGGCTAGTTGTGTTCTTCATGTAAGAGTGATTTCCACGTTTATGTAAGCTTGAGAATTGGAGGGATAAAGTTACACGATAAGTCTACAAGGCATTCTCTTGGTTAAAACATGATGTTGAAACTTTTGGCAAGCTTAGTAAGTGTTCAGAAGCCTAAAACTAGCAAGTATGCACTTCACATGGAACTCAACAGAGAACACAATAACGAGATGGCTAAAAATATTCTTCAATACAATTTACTCGAAATCTATTTAGCATAAGTTAGAATAAAATTGAATTTTATGGAGGTGGATGAAATTGTTATCCACACGCCATAGTGGAATCTAAAATAATCAATAATTCTTTCGATCTCTTAAGGTTCATCTTGCTAGTCCTAAGGAATGATTAACTTTCAACTCTATCAAAGATCAATAGAGCGAGATTATTGTCGTGAAGATGCATAAATCAACGAAGCATCTGCCAATATAATTGGAATATTACTTGGGTTGTTTAGTGGAGTGATAGGAAACAGAAAAATTCCTCAGGATATGAAGAAAAATGATTTTTTAATAGAGATTTTTACGGCAAAAATAAGGTAGGAGCTAGAAACGCATAGACTACTCCAATTATAATTAAATAAATCAAGATGCCAATAGCCCACGGCAAATTAGCTCTTATCACTACTCCTTCCTTTCTGACATACTTTGTAGTAGATACGCCAGCACTAGCTGTCTGCGGAGCTACTGGCTTCGCTAATTCTGCCCCTACAGAGTTTAATGCAGGAGTTAAACCTATAGGTAATCCGGCTAATCTAGCAGTTGTTACTTGAAATACTCCGAATAGTGCATTTGAAGATGTGTTACTACCAGATAACGCACAGCCTAACCAGCCAAACAATGGAGACACTATTATAAATACTAGTCCTAGATCACTTGTCTTCCACGCTAATGAGTAAGCCATTCCGCTAAAATTAAATACGTAAGCTAAACCTACTACGAAAACACCCGTTAATATACCTCCCCAATATTGCATAAATGATCTTTTTATAGCTTCTCCCATGATTCTTGGAGAAGCTCTCAAAACTATTGATATTACAATCCAAGATACTAATATTGAGGTACCGGCAACAAATGGATTAAAAGCGAAGCTAACTGCAACTTTTTTATGGAGGAGTGTTGAAAAAGCTGGCTGCTCTAAAGTGGCTATTGATACTTTAGTTAATGGTGACCACGGTCCCGTCCATAAAGTCACTATTATAATCAGTATTATGAAAGCGGACCATGCCATTATAACATCTCTAGTCGTATATTTTTTATCATTCCCTCCACCCCCATTAAGTTGCCTCAAGGATAGAACTCTTTTAGGCCTCCAGACTCTTAAGAATAAGAGCAGTATTATGAACGAAACTAGTGATCCAGTAATGTCCGGTAAATAGGGTCCCACAAAACTCGCTATAGGATATTGACCTAAGATGTAGGCTAATGAGGCTACAATAGCCATAGGCCAAACATCCTTTATTCCCTTCCATCTATCAACCAAATATAATAGTATCCAAGGCGGTAAAAGCGCTAATATTGCCACTACTTTAGCGACAGACGAGGATACAAATAGTAAAGGTAATCCCGTAGTTGCAGCAAGGATTACGATCGGTGTTCCTAAAGCACCAAAAGACACCGGGGCATTGTTAGCTAATGCGGAAACTTGTAGAGCTTTTAGATCTTCGAAACCTAAAGCTATGAGTAATGGTGCAACGAAAGCCCATGGATATCCAAATCCTACTAAACCTTCTAATAGAGCGCCAAAAGACCAAGCTAAAAGAACAGCTTGAATCCTAGCATCATTTGTAGAATTTCTAATTACCCAATCCTTAAATGCATCGAACTTCCCTGTTAACACTAATGTATTGTAAATAGTCAATCCCCAGAAGACTATCCATGATATTGCCCACGTTCCAACTAATGCACCAATAAGCCATGCATTCATTACTTGCGTAACTGGGGTTCTCCAAACTAATATAGCAACTAAGATTGTTACAATTGATCCTATTAATGAGGCTAGCCAAGCAGATAGCCTTAACCCGGCTAATAGGATAAGTAGAACAATTATTGGAGTTAGTGAAGCTAAAATCGTTAAGCCTACATTTCCTGTTGGGTTTAAGGGTTGGGTAAACATTTTAATTCTAGTTATAGAAACCATTTTTCTGATTTTTAAAGTTATTTTTAACACTTAAGCAAACAATTTATGTGCACTTTGTAAAAATGTTATTTTCTCTAATGATTTGATTGACATTTTTTACATTTATTATTATCTTAACTTGCCGGAAACGTTTAAATATTAATATGAGGAAGGAGTTCTATATAATGTAAGTTAGGTCTAATATAGATGGAGAGCAAAAGAAGAGTGAAGAATCTTATTATCGAGAATACCCATATGATCAAAACTGAATATAGCTGGTATAGAAGTTTTAAGAGGTGTAATAAATGTACTTAAAGAAGAAATTTGGTGAGGATAAATACAGTTGGTTTTCGTACTGTAGGCAATAGAATAAAGCGCCGTAGTAAGCAGTTTCAGTGAGAGAATTAAGTTTATATAACTCCATACTAGTATTTTTTACAAAACGCCAGATGTGGGCATGTATCCCGAAAGGCTTGCATAGTCCAAGATGTGCGGGTTTCCCCACTTAGATGGTGGGTTGGGGTTATCCCGCTAATGGGGCGTAGGAGGATGAGGGCGAAGAATTCGCTTGACTCCCGTGAAGCCCAAGGGTCGATATCAAATTATATGAGATCCGATGAAACGCAAACCCCTTTAAGACACTTCTTGTCTTATCTAATCTTTCGCCCTTATCACAACAACAGAAGGATTAGGGAAGAGATAGAGTTAAATTGTTGATTAATGTTGAGACAAGCTAGAGCTCATGTTATAGTAACAGCTTATGCATTTGAACTGAATTTTGAAGCAAAGTTTATTAAACAAAAGGAAAAAACCTAGCCTCTTAAGGTGAAGGAGATTTAGTTTATAGCGACGTTCTGAAGGTATAGAATAAACTATAAATGTGTGAATATAGTGTGGTAATGAGGATCTAGCAAAGTCCAGTTGCATAAACAAGCTAGTTAAGATTTATTTTTATACTCATATGATTGCACTCTATTTAGTTTAGTATTTAAGCTTAGCTTTCACTAAAAAATTCTTAGTAAATCTGATGGGAAATATAATAATTATAAGGGCAAGACTACCCCTTTAGGGTAAGGGGGGAGGTAAGAGAGACCATAACCATGGCTTAAGATCTTTAGTTTATTACTCAAATATATCCAAAATATGTTCATTATTTTAGTGTTGATTAACTTTATTTCTCAGTAATATTTATTCAATTATCTCAGCTAACTTTCTAGGATTTCCTTCCATTAACCACCTAACTGCATTATTAGGATCATCGAATTCCCTCGAGTCAAAATCATAAGCCATGGCAACTCTCCAAGGATGTGTGACTGGAGAGAAGAAGTCCTTATTGTATCCTGCTCTCATTCTTAAAGACTCATATCCGCGGTTATTTATTAATAATATCCTTACATCTAAACTATATCTAGATGCAGTCCATAGTGCTTGAGGAGTATAATTAAAACTTCCATCTCCTAATATTATTAACGACTTACCTCCAGCAGATGAATATCCTATCCCGGCTGGTAATGCCCAGCCTAACAATCCTGCTCTATTAGTATAGAAGCTATGCTTTCCTTCAGAAAACATTTTTCTTATAATTTCTCCATGGGAAGACGCCTCGCTAAATACAGTATAACCATTAAGTTTATCACGCAAATTTTTCATCACGTTATATATCTTTTCGTCAATTTTCCTTTCCCTTATAATGGATATACTTTTTTCATTCTTTGGCTTTACTAAACTACTCAATTTGATCAAGAAGTCTTTGATGTTACACACTATACTACTCCAAGGTCTCTTCCTCGCTTCATTTAAGTCTGAAGTTATTTGTATAGCTTTTTTCCACTCTATTTCCTCATCGGCATATAATACTCTGTGTAACTCAGCCCCAACTACTAGCACGAAATCATAATTTCTTATTATTTTATTTATTTCACTAGCCCTAGTTGGTAGGGTATCAGTAATCTTTACCCCTACTGATCTAGATAAATATGGTTCAACATAAATTGGAGTTTTCAGTTTTTCTGCTAAGGTCCTTAACTCCTCCCATGCCTCATAGACATCTATCTCATATCCTGCTATAATTGCAACCTGGTAACTTGAATTTATCCTTTCTGCTACCTCTTTGACGTTAGTGTCATCGCATAAATTACTATATTTAATCTCCCCTTGGTCTATGTATTCTTCATGAGATTCAATATCCGCAATATCATAAGGTAAAGAAACTATTACCGGACCGTAGGGTGGAGAAAGGCAGGTTCTTATGGCTCTATTGAACGATTTAATAACTTCTTTAGAGTTCTTTATCACAATGTAATCCTTTACGTACGGTAATGAATGGAAATTATAATATAACATCGGCTCATCAACAAAGGTATGAGATGCTTGTTGACCTACTATAATTAGTAAGGGTGATTTATTATGATAAGCTGAATAAATGTATCCAAATGAATTAGACAAGCCTGGTCCGGCATGTAGGTTAGAAATCCCTAATTTCCCCGTTTTAAGATAATATCCTTCACTCATCCCTACAGCTATACCATCGTGTAATGCCAAGTAATAATTCATGTTTTCTGGAATATATTTTAAAAACGGTAATTCAGTGGTTCCAGGATTGCCATAAATGGACCCAGTATACTTGGCTAGTATTTTATAAATTTCATCAGCTATTTTAGGCATAGGATGTGTTTATTCATGAACAATATAAGCTTTTCTTTTAATGTTTTTTTAAAGATACAATGATTAAAAACTAATAACGAAATAAAATTTACAAAAAATAACTCGAAAAATTCTAAAAAGAGGTAGAAAAGCTTAAAAACTTATTTTCATTTGATAAACTTAGAATGGCGAGAAAGTATTATATAACAGTAGGGGTTTTAGCACTAGTATTCATTATACTCTACTCCCTCTTGCCAATTTATTCTAAGGATTCTCCTACTCTTTTAGGGTTACCACTATTTTACTGGTATCAAATGATACTAATGCCAATAGGTGCTATAGTATTTTTCATAGTAATATTAACGATAAAGGATTGAGAACATGGATGGCTTACATGTCTCAATAATTTCAGTTATATTATTTGTAATCCTTTTCGCTATATTCGTATTTTTAGGATTTTATGGAAGCAGGTGGAGAAGGGGAGATCTATCAAAACTTTCAGAATGGGCTTTAGCTGGTAGAAGATTAGGTCCCTATCTGATGTGGTTCTTATTGACAGCTGATTTGTTTACAGCATATACTTTTATTGCAGTCCCCTCGCTCGTTTTGGCAAGTGGCCCTATAGGTTTCTTCGCTGCCTTTTACTCTGGAGTTACACCATTTATTGCACTTCTCTTTATGCCCAGATTGTGGGCAATATCCAGAAATAGAGGTTATGTGACAGCTGCGGACTTCGTTAAGGAGAGGTTCAATAGCAAATTACTTGCTGGTTTAGTTGCCATAACTGGTGTTGTAGCAGAACTACCCTATATAGCCTTACAAATAGTTGGAATGCAGGCTGCGTTATTTATTTTATTATTAGGTTTAGGAGTTAGTAACATTACTTTAGCAAGCGATTTAAGTTTATTAGTATCATTCATAATACTCGCAGCTTTCGTATTTACCAGTGGATTGAGAGGGGCTGCCTTAACTGCAGTTTATAAGGACGCTATAATTCTTATCAGCGTAATAACAGTTGTAATATACGTCCCATTAGCATTTGGAGGCTTTTCAGCTGCCTTTCATAACGCAGCCACATTAAGCAATCAAATCAATCTAGCTTTAAACCACGTTAATAAACCCATTTTCTACAATTATTTACCTAATACTATTTCTGCATATTCAGCCTATATATCCTTAGCAATTGGAAGCGCTTTTGCACTATACCTTTATCCTCATGCGGTCAATGGTAGTGTTAGTGCAGATTCTAAGCAATCTCTTAAAGTATCTCTAGCTCTACAGCCATTTTATTCATTAATAT
Source organism: Sulfolobus sp. A20 (assembly GCF_001719125.1). Taxonomy (NCBI): domain Archaea; kingdom Thermoproteati; phylum Thermoproteota; class Thermoprotei; order Sulfolobales; family Sulfolobaceae; genus Saccharolobus; species Saccharolobus sp. A20. The sequence continues at coordinate 137,466 of NZ_CP017006.1, read as the reverse complement.
TAGCTATTATAGCTTTGTTCGGCATACTAGTTTACGCCGATATTAACGTAGTAAAGTTCATAAGTTCTGTAAAATCTGGGGCAATAGCAGTTCCTGCATTAATTGGATACACTATGCCAGATTGGTTTGTTGGAATCGCTTTATTAGGTATTTTCATAGGTGGGCTAGTTCCAGCAGCTATAATGGCTATAGGAGCAGCTAATTTACTGACAAGAAACATCATTAAGGAGTTTAAACCTAATATGTCTTCTAACACTGAATCTGCATTAGCTAAATGGATTTCTACAGCCTTTAAATTCCTAGCCTTGGTATTGGTCTTCACTACTCCAGCAACTTATGCGATACAACTACAATTACTTGGAGGAATAATAATATTGCAAACATTACCCCCCGTATTCTTGGGATTGTATACGCATAAGCTTAATGGTTATGCGCTGACAGGAGGATGGGTAGGAGGGATGTTTAGCGGGATTTATCTAACACTTTTAGCTAATCACTTCGGACCATTGAAGACTTCTTCATTCTTAACTCCTATAGGACCGATGTATATTGGTGCAATATCAGTTCTAATTAATTTGGCTATTGGATTAATAGGTACTGGAATAGCATATGGTATTGGCTGGAGACCAGTAACGAATATTAAATCAGAAGAGCTAGTTTAATTTTTTAAAAATATGCTAACTTTTTTCTACAGTTGTAGTCTTTTACAAAAGTTAAATACATCCTAAACAAAATCACTAGTATGATAGACTTTCATTTTCATGCTCCAATAAAGGAATTTCTAGATTTTTTGGGAGAATATGAAGAATCCGCATTAAAGTACTTTAATGCTAAAGTCGAGGTCAAAGGATTAAAAGAAATCCTCGATTACTACGAATCCTTCGGTATAAGGAGATTTGTGGTTTTACCAATAGATTCAACAACCTTTCTAGGTAGGAGAATTCCAAACGAGGTCATCAAAGCTGATGATAGGATAATCAAATTTATTTCAATAGATCCGCTAAAGCATAATGCCGTAGAAGAGTTAAGAAAATTAATAAAAGAATATGAACCGGTTGGTGTGAAACTACACCCTCAATTACAAGGTTTTCATCCATTAGATGAGAGAGCATTAAAGGTATATGATGTAATTAATCAGCACGGTTTGGTAACAGTTTTTCACACTGGAACTTCTGGAATAGGGGCTGGTGTTAAATCCCAGATAAGGTTAGATTATGGAAGACCCATATATTTTGACGAAATAGCAGTTAGGTTTCAAGACACGAAAATCGTCTTGGCACATTTCGGATGGCCATGGACTGAAGAAGCAATAGCTATTTCTCTACACAAACCTAACGTTTACTTAGATCTCTCTGGTTGGGCTCCTAAGTATATACCAGATGTAATATGGAAGTACGCTAAAAGGCTTAATGAAAAATTACTGTTTGGCTCAGACTTTCCCTTGATAAAACCAGAAAGATGGGTTAAGGAATTTTCTGAAGTAAATATTAGTCAAGACGTTAAGGATAGAATTCTAAAATATAATGCTGAAAATCTAATAAAGGCTGTAGAGCATTTCTAACTAAAAAATAAACGATTTAACTTTTTGTTAGATAACTTTTTATTACATTATGAGTGAATAATCATATGTCTTTCTTTAATTTAGATGAAATAAAAAAGCTGGTTAAAAAGAACAACTCAGTATTAGTAGTGTGGGACGTTCAAGACGCTTTAGTAAATTCAATATTCAATAAGGACGAATTCATAAACAAGCTTAAGGAGTTAATCGATGCAGCAAGGAAGAATAACGTTCCGATAGTGTACACTATGATTACGCCGTTTCCGGAGAGATTCCAACCAATAATTAGACGTTCATTTAACCCTGGCGATATATATAAAGAAGTCTATCCTAAGGAAGGTGATGTAATATTAAGGAAAAACACTCCAAGTATATTTGTGGGTACAAATTTTGAGCTTATGCTAAGAAATGCTGGAATAACGTCCATAGTTTTCACCGGGATAGCAACTGATATAGGTGTTGAAACTTCAGCTAGACACGCACAAGCCTTAGGATTCATTCCAGTTATAGCTAAAGAGGCAGTCTCATCAGCTGATAAACAAGCCCATGAGAGGTCATTAGCAAATATGCAAAGGCTGATGCTGGTGTTAAGCAATAAGGAAATAATTGAACTTTGGGAGAAGTCTTAAATTCTTTGAAAGCCTAGACAATAAGTATGCGTGAGACTCTTTTCAATTCGTCTCTGAGCGCTAATGTTTACAAAGTGAGGAAAGCCTCGCCTTTTAAGGCGGGGTAATATTTTTAGTGAAGGAATATTATTGGGGAGGAGGGAAGCCATAAAGCGTAGTGAAAACGTGTCCCTCCTCCTCAATATATATCCCCAAGTCCCGAGGAGAGTGGAGTGTCGCTCAAGGGATAGTGGTAATTTGACTGAAGACCCGGACATTGGTCTACCGCTAGACAAATGGAGTTGGGCTTTAAAGCCAACTACAATGAAGTGATGAAGGCGGTAAACTTGTGAACTGCTCTAAGGGAACCCTCTAAGGGGAGGAGGTCAAGTTGTAGACGAAGTATATATTAGGGAAAGGATGATGACGTTATAAAGATTTAATAACTTTGTTAAGTAAATATCACATATGGTAACTTTAGCAATATATAATCACCCTATTGAGACTTTAGGAACTTTTAAAAAATATTTCTATAATGTTAAAGAAATTTATGCAGAAGAACTGAAGGGTAATGAGGATTTTGAGGAACTAGTAATTATGGGAGGACCTATGGGAGTTTATGATAGAGATAAATATGGATTTTTAGAAACTGAGATGCAATTGATCAGAAAGGCTTATTATCAGAATAAGAGGGTTTTAGGAGTTTGTTTAGGGTCTCAATTAATTTCAGAAGCTTTAGGGGGGAAGGTAATTAAAGGCCCCTATGGTGTTGAGTTAGGAGTTCAGAAAGTCAAGATAATTGGAGAGCTATCGAATTTCTTAAAGACTGATGAGTTATTAGTCTTTCAGTGGCACGGAGATACTTTTTCTTTGCCTATAGATGCTGTCCTTTTGGCATACAACAGGAACTATTTCCAGGCTTTTAAAGTTAAAAGGATCTTAGGTTTACAATTTCATCTGGAAGTGAATTCAGAAATGATAAGGGAATGGGTTAAGAATTATGGAGGAGATGCTAGCATTGTAGATGATGTGAAGAGAAATGAAAAAGAATTAGAACATAATGCTGAAAAGATCGTAGCTTTCTATAAGTCATTATAGATGAAAAAGAAAACCCTCGCCCTTTAGGGTCAGAATAGTGTTATAGCTATTAGTTTGTTCTCAGTCATTTCAATCATGGTTTCTCTAACTCCCTCTCTTCCTATTCCAGTCTTCTTAAATCCGCCGAACGGTAATGAGTCCCACCTTAACCTTGTACTATCATTTATTATAACTGCTCCGAATTTCAACTGTCTGCTTATCTTTAAAGCCCTATTTAAGTCATTGGAAAATATCGCTGATTGCAAACCATATTCTGTTGAATTGGCGATGCTAATTGCTTCCTCATCATTCTTAACACTCACAATTGGTGCAATTGGTCCAAAAACTTCAGTTTTTAGCGCTAACATATCTAAGTTTGCGTTGGTTATGACTGATAGCGGGAAGAAATATCCAGAATCTGAACCCTTGTTTAATATTTCTACCTTACCTCCTTTAATCTTTGCGTCCTCCAATACACTATTTAGCTTCTCTACACTCTCCCTATTAATAACTGGACCTACGTCAGTAGTTTCGTCTAATGGATCTCCTACTCTTAGGCTTTTTACTTTCTCGTAGAATGCTTTAGCGAATTTATCCGCGATCTCCTGCCTTACTATTATTCTTTTTCCAGCATTACAGTTTTGTCCTGCGTATTCAAATCTCGCTCTTACCGCTATTGAAGAAGCCCTATCTATGTTGGCATCTTCCAAAACTATTATTGGATCTGATCCCCCTAATTCCATAATGATCCTTTTCCCTAATGCTACAGCCTTGGAAGCTATACTTAGCCCAGTTTGCGTAGATCCGGTAAGCGTAATTAATCCAACTAAGGGATGCGTTATTATCTCGTCTCCAATCTCATTGCTATATCCCGTGACTATTCTTACAGCACTGTCTGGAAGTCCAGCTTCAACTAAAATTTTTTTCATTTCAATTGCTGATAGTGGCGTGTTTATGCTAGGTTTTACAACTACTGAATTGCCCACAGCTATCGCAGGAGCTACCTTATGAGCAAAGGAGTTTATCGGAAAGTTAAAAGGTAATATAGCAGTAACTACACCTATTGGTTCTCTAGTACTTATAACTATCCTGTTCTCGTTACCAGGAGGATACTCATAAGCATCTACCCTATAATTCTTGCCCTCTAAAACTATCGATGCCTCTTCCGCAGCTTGCCTAAATAATCTGGATGCCCTTAAAACTTCTACTCTAGAATCTTTTATAGGCTTTCCAGCTTCTGTCGCCAACAGCCTAGCTAACCTCTCTTGTTCCCTTTCTATGATCTCCGAAACTTTTCTTAAGATATTTGTCCTCTTGTATAACGGCATCTTTGAGATCTCTTCAAACCCCTTATAAGCTTCTTCTATCTCTCCCCTAACCTCATCTTTACTCATCCTCTTAACTGTTCCGATAACTTTCAAATTTGAAGGAGAGCGTATTTCAATATTTTCTGTCATTATTCATTATTAAGATCTCCAATTTTAAAACTTTTGCAAAACATATAAACCTTAAATATATCCTTTAAACTAACTGACAAAGGAAGGACAAGCCTCGCCCTTTAGGGCGGGGTAAAGTTTTTAAGTGAAGGAAGATCATTGGGGAGGAGGGAAGGAAAAAGTAATGAGAACGTGTCCCTTCTCCTCAGTACATATCCCCAAGTCTCGAGGAGGGTGGAGTGGGGGCTCCTCTACCCAAGAGATAGTGGTAAAATGGCTGAAGACCTAGCTATCGCTGGACGAGTGGAGCGGGCTCTAAAGCCCACTAGCTATGAAGTGGTAAAGGCGGTAAACTTGTGAACCGCTCTAAGGGAACCTTTAGAGCGGGGAGGAGGTCAGAATTTAGTCTTTGACTAGCAATTCAGTGTTAATAAAAAGCATTAAGGTAAGAATCTAGATCTTCTCAATATCTTAGAAGTGAGTTCTATATTTACGGAATATAGGTTTATAAAATCAAATAGAAAATTGTATTTATGCGTAACTGAGCAGCAATCTACAAGAATTTCTCTTAGTTTAAACACAAAATTGAAACATTCGACTAGTTAAACTATTAGAAGCCTAAAACACGCACGTGAACTGCACTTAGCATTCAACAAGAAATAAGGTAAGATGTTGAAAATATCCATAGTACAATTTACTCAATCCATAAGTCAGAATAAAATTTTATTGAGTGAACGAAATTGATTTCTACATGCGCAGTTATGTCAGCTAATATCGCTAGTTTCCTCTATAGCTTTTGGAATAGTCTTACTACTGTTCTGACATTTTAGTATTACTGGAGAAATCTGTTAAAGTCCCTTATCTTCATGAAATACAATGGGCTACGAGGAGCAGTCCAGAATAAAAACTCAGCTTTGAAAGGCTATCTTTTATTTTCACTTTATAACCCAGTTATAGAGTGTGTATCCAGCTAATACTGAACCGTTAACGTCGTTGAACTCCATGCCCACTTGTATGGCGTCCAAGTAGTATCCTTCCGGTGTGATGTTAGGAAACACCTTCTGAATGAAAGAGAAGCTCCCCTCGATCAGCTCCGAGAGCGGTACTGTCACGTTTCCCTCCAGCTGAATCTCGCTAAGGAAGTAGACCCCTATCCAACCGTTGGCAGACCCAGTGTGTGGGATCACGTAAACGGAGAAGTTATCCTCAAGGGGAGTCCCATTGACTACCAAGGTGGCCTGCACTTGTCCCTCGTATATGAAGTAATTGGAGAGGGTCTCGTTGTGGTACAGCCAGATCATCACCTCTACGTCAGGGAACTCCAAGTAGGTAGTGTTGGGGTTCTGCGTGAGCCATATATCGTAAGAGAAGTCGTCTATTACACCCTTCTTTAAAAAGAGGGAGTAGGAAAGGGTAGAGGTGAACTGCGGTAACTTGGTTACCATCAGAGGAAGGGGTAACAGAGGAGAGACTTGAGTGGAGCCGGTGAAGGGGAACCAGTCCTCTTGTCCATACATAATTCCTGGGTAGCCGTCCACGGATATTGATGGGTTGACTTTCTTAAAGTGAGTGAAGTTGATGTAAACGTGGAGGACGTGCCCTATGTAGGTCAAGTTAGCCTCACCGTTGGCGCTCTTCATGTTCCACAGGAATGGAGAGACGAAGAGAGAAGCGTTAGGAGTGTAGACCTCTGCCATCGCGTATGCACTATCGCTCTGGTACTTGCCTAGGACAGTGAAGGTGCCAAGCTCATTGAAAAGGAGTAACTTCCCTGAGTTTTGTGTAGAGCAGGAAGTTGAGCTCTCCTCAAAGGAGCTTTGGGTAGACGTCGAGATACTGGAGGTCGTCTGGGTACGACCTAGTTCTTGGATTAAGGTCACTACCAATGTCACTACTAATGCTATTGCTACTATACCTAGGACAATTTTTCTTTTCATTGTTAATAGTAAAGCGCAGAGTTTAAAAGCATAGGTTAGCTTGATTTTTTCAAGCATGTGGAAGGTCAGTACACGACTATCACGCTGACTATAAGAATGGCTTCAGTCTCATGATGTCTGATAGAAAGAACGGCAAACCTCACTTTTTGAGGGTATAAGCTTTTAATCTTTTCTAACTTTTCCTATGGCACTCCCTTCTGGTCAACTTCAAGAAGATGAGGAGCGGGAACTCTCTCCCGCAATATCAGAAGGGAGTGTCCGTACAATCCTTGTTAGACTATTCCCTAATGGTTACCAACAGAAGAAAATAAAGCTGGTAAACGCATCAGCAAAACTGTGAAACGAAATCAATTACGAGAGAAGACAGCAGTTCTTCCAACATAAGGGAGTGGATCTTAAGGACACTTGGGACAAGTATTATGAAAAGTACAAAAAGGTTCTAGGCTCAGCTAACGCTTTTTTGAGCTTATAAAGTTGAGGAAAGCCTCGCCTTTTAGGGTGGAGAGGAAAAGTCAGCTAAATACCACTTCTACACTAAAAAACTTTTACCCAACTCCTTAAAGGACTAAGCTTGCTTTTCCTTTGTTAATTAATCCGTTAGCTAAATCTGACTTCCTCCCCTTTTCCTTCATCGATTCGTGCTTACATCTCTCATATGTCGAGAGGCTCAGAGAACCATAGAGGTTCATGACTGCAATAACATCACGATCATTCTCATAACCACACTTTATACAATGAAAATACCTATAAGCTACTTCTTCCATTTCTTTTCCGCACTTTGGGCAATGGGTAGAGGAATAATGAGGGTCAACATAAACAACCTTTAGCCCATGCTTCTTAGCCTGCCACTCAATCCAGTATTGAATCCTACGGTACTGCATGAGATAGAGTTTTTATTTCTAAACTCAGAGGGCAATTTCTTCACATTTTTAATTAGGTTATTGAGGTCTTCGAGGAATATAGCAGAAATATTAAACGACTTAGCTGTATCAATAACCCATTTACCCACCTTTTTTGCAGAGTCCTCTAAGATGTTTTTAGCCTTCTTATGGTATGACCTAATTCTGTTAAGGATCCTTCTATTCTCCTTCCACCTCTTCTCATACTTCTTCTGTAAGCCCTCAGCTAATGATTTGTAATGATGAGCATCCTCTAATCTTGTGGGTATCCTAACGTACTGTTCATCGTCTTTACCAACAACTACCTCAGCCATGTTAATATCAATTGCGACACCGTCTTTAGCCTCTGGTTCCTTCCATTCCTTTAGAAGAGTGACCGTTAAGTACGCTTTGCCTTCCTTTAGCAATAGCCTAGCCTCTCTCATTTCTCAGTCCTTGTATTCTGACAAGCTCCTTGGATAGCCTAGTATTGGTATTTCACCAACTCCTATTTTCCTTACACTCATTTTATCGAAATCAATGGAATATGATTGTTCTGGTGTTAACCAGACAGATACCCTCATTTACTACTGGATACTTACCACGCTTGGAGTTCTTCAACCACGACTTGTATATTGCTATAGCGTTTCTGTTACAGTCTACGGCAACCTTTGACGGTAGATTAAACTTTTGCCTTAGTGTTTTGTAAGTACCCTTATGAGTGTCTTTTAATAACCTCTTTGGCTTGTTCTCTCTTACCAATTAAGGACATAACGTAGGCCTTTTTCATAATTAGAGACAAGGCTGAGCAGAGGGGAGGTAGGGGGAAATCTTCAAACTGTAGCTCTGATTTCTAACCCAATCTTTTTAGTCCCTCTACTCATAATAAAGGGGTAAAGGAAAGGGGTTTATATACTTTTCATCCTCACCTAAAGGGCGAGGCTTTCTTTTTCTTTTGTATCGTTAGTTGATTTTTAAATTCACAATCAAAAGATGTTTTGATAGTTATATTCATATATTAATATATCATTACTCATTAATCCTAGTAAAAATAATAAGTTTAAGTTCCGTATATATAGTGTGAAAAAGCCAAAATTGCTAACGACAATTTTAAAGACTATTGCTAATAGTGATGGATCTGTACTTATCAAGGACATACCGTTGAGTAAGAAGACCCCTTTAGGAAAATTATATAAGGCTCTATTATTGTTGAAAAAATTGGACGTAATTGAGATTGAAGGGGATATTAAGTCAAATAGGGCAAGAATAGTTCTAAAGAGAAAATACGATTTCCTTAACTTGTCTCATGATGTTAAAGTAATTTTCAGAGGGGATAGAACTAAGATAAAAAGTTTCAAATATAACGCAATAGCGTTGAAAGAGATGGATAAAATAGAGGTTTCTAGTTATTGGACAGCTGATTATAAGTATAGAACAGAAGTTAAGGTCTATGTCGCTAAGAGGGAAAAAGGTGAAGTGAAACTCTATGAGAAACAGGTCAGTCAACAAAAAGCCTATCTTAAATGGATTCTTAATCCCCCCTTACAAGTAGGAGAGAGTATTCGTTATGGCTTCAAAGTAATTCAAAAGAATTACTTTACATTTACTAAGGAAGAGACGTTAAAGGTGTATAGAGATGAGGAAATGATGGATGGCTTACAAATTTCTACACCCACAATATCTGCTAAACTTGAAATCACTTTTCCTAAATGTTACGAGTTTGAAGGAGTTAAGGCTGAGAAATATGATATAGTGCTCTATGAGGGTCCTCAAGACCCTGTGAAAATCCCAAAGGAGGTCGGAGATTTAATAGTAGAAACTAACCAAATAAGATTATATCTCTATTCACCTCCCTTAGGAATGTACTTTGTAAGTTGGAAGCCAGCAAAGTAGTCTTTATAGCTAGAAAAGGAAGCCTCGTCAATTATAAGGAAAAACCCAGTTTTCTCATTCCAAAATGACCTATTAAGAAAATAAACATAAGATAAGGAAAATTTTAGTATAAGAAAAATAGGACAAGCAGTAAGGGTTTAAAAATTATGATTAAGTGGCTATCTAGTAAAACTTAAATTGAAAAGATATATCTATTTAGGTTATGAGAAAAGAATTCTTTAAATACTTAATTGTCCTAGCGTCAATATCTATTCTTACAATGTATATTGAAATGGTTGTCCTCCCTTCATTACCAACTATTGAAAAGCAGTTCAACGTTAGTGAATCTGATGGCTCATGGATCTTATCATCAGAAACTCTAGTAGGGATGACCTTATCTCCAGTCATAGGAAAGCTAGCTGACACGTATGGTAGAAAGAAAGTGCTCTTATATATCCTTATCTTTTATACTGTGAGCGTATTTTTAACCTCTATATCGCCAAATTTTGGTGTTTTGATAATTTCAAGGTCAATTCAAGGTATAGGTTTAAGTATAAATCCGTTAGCTTATACAATCTTGAGAGAAAGGTTAAATAATAGAGAGCTTCCCATAGCACAAGGTATAATAGCGTCGACTTTTGCAGTAGGCGCAGCTGTAGCAATACCTATCGGAAGTTATATAGCTCAATATTATTCATGGCAGTTGGCTTACGAGACAGCATTACCCTTACTTATCGTCATAATATTCGTAACAAGGTATTCATTGCCTCAATCAGTTATGAGAGAAGAGCAGAAAATAGACAGTTTGGGTATCTTATTACTATCCTCGTCCTTCTTAACAATAGGGATATCCTTGACTGAAGCTCCAACACTAGGCTGGTTATCGTTTCAATTTCTCTCTTTACTTTCATTAGGTTTAATTCTCTTTTACTTCTTTTTAAGGCATATTTCAAGAGCAGAAAATCCCTTAATAAATGTGTCAGACTTTAAAAATCCTAACATAGCTGTTCCTCTTCTCTCTTCATTTGTCACTGGTTTTGGCTTGTTTCTAACATTTCAGTCCTTAGTGTTTATGCTAGAACTACCGAAACCAGTTGGATATAATATGACTATTTTTGAAGCGGGATTGACAATGTCTCCTATCGCGTTAATATTACTCATCGCTGGACCTTTCTTCGGATCTCTAGTCAATAAAGTAGGCTATAAAAAGATTATATTGTCCACCTCTTCATTCTCAGTTATTGCTATACTAACCTTATCTTATCTGATAGGATTAAAAGTTTCCTTGATAGAGTTAATGCTTTTGTTAGTATTAGTCTTATTTTTCATCTCAGGCATGAACATAACTCGAATAACGTTATTGCTCGCCAGTACTTCAAAGAGGAGAATGGCTACAATAACCGGGACCAATACTAGCATGAGACTTATGGGAAACACTTTAGGTCCTATAATAGCTGGATCTATAGAATCTACCTTTAGGCAACCCTTACTTTTAACCATTTACAATGGTATTCCTCTGTTCACTTTCATTCCGTCTATCTTAGCGTTCCAGTACTCATTTTTGATTTCAGGGATTATAATAGTAGGTGTAATTATGTTAGCTACAAAGATAAGGGAAGAGAGAGTAAGTGTTTGAGACTATATGTTACCTCCTCTCCATCCTAAAGGATGAGTTTTCCTTAAATCATTTCATAGGTTTATGACTTACCACCTTTATCCTCATCTCTTCATAGCTAGCGTGCTTGAGTGCCCACTCCTCTAATCTATTAGTAGACTAATGGACAAGTCTTCAGCCATTTTACCCACTCCGCTATCCTTAAGACTCAAGGATATCTGTTGAGAGGGGGATGCTATGCCAAATCCCCTTTTGGACTTCCCTCTGCCTAATGTCACTCCTTATTTGAAAATAAAAAGCTTTACCTTGACTGCTTAGGCTTGTAGTTCATTTTCTAGCTGAAAAAGAAGGGAGTATGTAAAAATTTTCGATATCTATTGTTTATCTATGTATGAAATAAATTATATAAAACGAAATACCCATAACATCACTAAAATATAATGCTTCAGTTAAATATTTTACATAAAAATGTTTTGTGTAATACATGCAAACTGAGAAAACTTTATAAACTTGTATTACATGTAATACATATGAGCCAAGACAATAATGAACAACAAAAGAAGACTATAACTATACGTGGTATAGATGAGAAGTTGTATAGAAAACTCTCCGAGATTGCTAGGAATTCTGGTAAAACAGTTGGTGAAGTCACTAATCAAGCCTTTAAAACTTTCATAGATTTATCTAACACAGCGAAGCAGACAGCTTCCAGCATTATTGAGAGTGGTAAAACTTTTGTTGAAGGTTTCAGAGAGGGAGTAGGTGAGCTTATCACTATCTCTGACATCGATGAGTTAATTATAAATAAGGAGGAGCTAATGAGCGCTGGTAAACCAATAGTTTTCAAGAACATCAAGAGGCTTACCTTAACTGGGATAACTGATAATGATATAGACGCCTATATTCGTGAAATATATGGGGTAGACGAATTGATTATACCTTCTGGAATTAATAAGATAAAATTACTTCAAAAATGTAGAATGGTAAAGAAGATAACTATACAGAATCCAACAAGCTAGATATATCTCGAAAAACTTTTTTAGTTAGATAATTTTTTGCTATATAAGTATGAGAAAAATATCCCTTATTTTAGTAATTATTGTGCTACTTGCATTTCCATCATTAATTAGCTTAGGAATGGCGAGTAATCAACGAGATGCCAGTATAGTAAAGTACCAACAATATTCGTCAGATTTGATGATTGCTAGAAACGGGGTGACTTATAGCTATTCTAGTATCGTTTACAACTCAACATCAACCACTAATATGGAAACATTGACTTATACACAGTATAAATATGACGTAACAATAGGTAGTATACAAAGATATAGTGGAAACCTACAAATCAACGTAACACCATTTAGCATAAACGTTTATTCACAAATTCCCCAACTAGCTAGAGTTATATTAATTGAGCCTAATTTCGTCAGAGAACTAGTATGGGCTGGATTCTTAAATACTTCTAATGAGATTTCTGGTATAGCTTACTTCAACAACACGGCAACTTTAGTTTTAGAGTTTCTGAATGGAACTACTTTTACTAATGTAACTTTTAATATATCACATACTGAAACGCAATACACCAAAAGCGTATCCTTATCCCTCTTGAAGGTTAACCTTACGTTATCGGGATATTCACAATATACTTTAAGCTTTACCAATACTTTTCCAAGAAGATATGGTAATGAGGTCTTCACTTACAATGGAATGACCAGTGAGGCACCATATAATACGAGTATAGCCTACTTTAATGGAACCTATGTCCCAGCAATGATTTGGAGAGGAGAAGTTAAGGGTCTTACGGCTTTCTCCTCATTTAATTTGCAAATTGATGCTCAGTTTACTAATATTGAGTTCTTTGGAGTAAATGGTAGTGTAATAGGAGATTTAGACAATTCTTACGTATCATCCTATTTCTCTCATAATGGATTCTTATTCAATCTGACTATCAATAACGTGGAGTCCCATATGAAGCTTGTGATCAATCCTAATGCAGAGTACGGAAAGGCTAAGGTATCAAGCATGATAAGCGTTAGTAATATTCCAGTCGTGATTGAGATAACTGATAAGGGAGTGGAGAGTACAGCTGAAGTTCAATTATATCATCAAGTTGTAGTAATAGAGCCTGCGATGTTAGTTAGCGTTAATGTTAACGGCTATGGGGAATACGTGACCGTATTCCCAAACGGAACCGCTGAGTATGTTAGAATAGCTTCTCCCTCGTATGTTAACGTTACCAATATTACTCTAAACTCTAATCACTACACTGCTCAAGTTGTTAAAGTTAATAGTACAATAAGTGGATACATAGTTTTCAATGTAAGCTTGCTAAAGAATGAGACTTTTGTTGTGTTTAAACAGACTAGTAATGGTATGGTTCAATTGAATCCTAACGACTATTTTATATATAACGGGAAGATAATCGTCTTCGACGATCCATCAACTACTTATTACATAGTTTACGGCTATAAACCATCAATACAGACGCCATTTACCAACGTCGAAATATTAATGATAGCAGTTGTAGTTTTAGTCATAATTATTGCTTTAGTATTAGTTATAAACAGGAGAAAGTAAACTATTTTTTATTTTAAACTTTTCTTTACCTTCTCATTAAATTACCTTTATTTTCTTATAGAACTCATAACCGTAAACTCGGAATACTAAACTAACAATAGCCCCTATTATAAACGGTATTGCATAAAACCCTATTGATAATAGATATCCTTCCATAATAACTCCAAGTGTTTGTCCGAACCTTCCGAACATTTCTTGCAATACATTACTAACTTCAACCTGGCCAAGTCTCTTCAATAACTTAACAAATAGGATAGAGTTTACAACGGTTATTAGTGCATCAATAAAATCTGATGCCAGTAGTGCTGATACACTCGCTATATAAATTCTTAATGATATTAAAGAGACTAGAACGCTTGAGATAATAGAAAATGGGATGTAATACTTAATCAAAGTCTCCTCTTTAACCTTATCAGCTACTCTAAACGATATTAGATTTACAACATACTCTAACAGATATATTATGCTTACAGTAAAGCCATTTAAATCTAATTTTAAATAAAAGACTTGAAGTAGCTTCATCACTATAGCAGTTACAAAAGAAGCTATGAAGCTAGGTATAATCACTACAAAAATAGCCTCCTTAGATGGTACTAATTTGAAATTCTTCACTTCAGACGTAGTTGGTCTAAACAATAAGATGAAGAATATTGTAGTTAAATAAAATATCCCTAACGGTAAGAATATGTACTTGACTATTCCGAAATAATTTGTAATAGCTGATAAGCCTATAGAAGATAAGTAGCCCATCACTGTGATACTATACCTTTTTGAGTAGATTCCCTTTAACTCATTCTCATCAAAATTATATACAATTAGTGTTCTAAACTGCGTTATAAAGACCTGGGCTAGCGACAGTAGTCCAAACGATAAATAGAAGAACGTTAAGGAATTAAATGATAACAGGAGAAGCGATATCGCGTCTACTAGATTAGATAATAATACTGAATTTCTTGCCCCTATTCTCTTGACCACGAATAAAGATGGATATGATAATATCGCGGATAGTATATAATATGTACCAAAGAAAGAGGCAATTATTAAGGGAGAATATCCCAACTCATATGCGTAAATCGGGAAAATTAAATTTCTTACCATGCTTATAAAGCTGGTCAAGTAGTCTACCGTGTAAATATAATATCTAAGTGTAAGTTTTCTACGCTTGTCATCCGTCATCTTCCTCCCCTGCTATGAAGTTTCTGTTAAGGAGACCGTTTTCATAAAATAGTTGACATAATGGATGTGGTGCGTTAAAGTCCCTGTAGAACTCGTATGCATCAGCTCTGCAAAAGCCTCTACAATAGTCTTTTATTAGGCATTTTCCACAGATACCCTTAAGCTTTATTTCCTTTCTGTTGAGTATCTCGTGCGAGAAGATTTTGTTTAAGTCATCTCTCCTCACATTTCCAGCTCTCATTTCTGGGAATAGTGTGAATCTATGACAGATTGATACATTACCATTACTACTGATTCCAGCTATTCTCCACCAATGGCAACCCAAATTTAATAGAGTGTCCTTTAGCATGAATTCGGTAAATTCCTCTGGAATTACTGCTGGGGGAACGTTTAAGACTATGGGAATTTTTCCATCTAATTTTATTCTTAATGAATAGAATAGTCTTATTGCATCGTAAATCTCTTTAACCTTAGTAGGCTTAAGTAGTTTTGCCCTACCCTCTGGGCTTACCCATACGTGGACGTACCATACATTAGGGGATAGGTTAATAAGGAGGTCAATAAAACTATTTATTTTTTCTTCATTATATATCCAGTCTGTTATTACAAGGGTAGTTATTATTGTCCTTTTTACATTATATTGTTTTAAAAGGTGTAAGGAATTAACTGTTCTTTCAAAGGTGTTAGCTCCTCTAATACTTTCATGAACTTCCTTAGGGCCATCCAAACTTACACTTATATGTACTTTGCTTAGGTCAGAAATTGATTTCAGAAAATTATCATCTATTAAAAGACCATTAGTCTCTATACTTACCGTAATGTCCTTGGAAATTGTATAATTAATTATTTCTATAATATCCTTTCTTAAAAGTGGTTCTCCCCCTGTTAGTCTAATTTCTTTAACCTTTAATTTTTCAGCGTAATCTATGATCTTTTTAAACTCATCTAAAGAGAGTTCATTTTTAATAATCAATTTAGGTGAGGAAGGAACGTAACAGTGTGTACAAGATAGATTACACGTTAATGTAGTATAAATATAAAAAAGGTCTCTTTCATTTTCTCCCATTTTTATTAATCACCTCAACCCACTGTACCTGTATCGCAAATTACTGTCCCTTTACCACAACTTGTTAAACCAGCAAATATTGATGCTATGTGAGATAATAATGCTCCTTGAAGCTCGGACATTTTCTCACCCAAATATTTATATTTCATTTATATATATATTCCTCTTAATACCTTTCATTAATAATTTGTCGTAAAGTATAAAATCTTTAAGAACTAACAATTAACACTTAAAAAATGCTTTAAAAATCAACACATATACTAATAAGTAATTATAGTAAAGTTTTTATATATAATCTTTTATGTAGTAAAATATGCGAGAGTACAAAAAGATAGCTTGTACTATTGGTTGTGTAATTATTAAAGGACAGGAAATTTGTGATAATCCTCTGTATTATTATATTGAAGAGGGGAAAAAGCGTCTTATTATCACAAAGAAAAGAAAATATACTGTTGATGATTAATCACGTTTCTACTTTCTTAACCCTTAAAGTGAAAGACAGTATAAAGGCTATTAGTTCCATAATTATTACTATACCATCGCCCTCTAGCATCGTTGATAGATTATCAAATAAACTACTCATAAATACGGGAATCACTGCAACTCCTACGTTAGTAATTGCACTATACATCGAAGTAGCTAACCCTGCATCTGCAGGATCTGAAACGTAGTTTGTAACAGAGGTTAGTGCCATTGACCAATAGGCATTGCCAAAGAATCCAAATAGGAAGTAACCTAAGCCTATTAGAGTAAATGATAAGTTAAGGGTTAAGCTCATCGACATTATTACTATAGATATGAAGGAAAGCAATGCTGCAATGATTAACCCTAGCCTTAAGTTAAAGGATTCGAATATGGAAGGCAATATAATCGCTCCTAAAGCTGATCCTAAGAAGGTTAATCCTCCAAATAATCCTCCTAAACTAATGGCAATCAAGGGAATTACCTTATGTAAGATTAATACTGTTGACGCTATACTCCCGAACATTACTGAAACTGAAGCTATTGCTAATCCTACGTACCAGTTCTTTATCATTCCTAGATTAAAACTTCCCCTTAAAGACCTCTTAAAGTTCTTAGGGTAATCCCTTGTACCTAGTAAAACTAATATAAACGCTATAAGGGACAATACTGTTGGGATCCATAGAGTTAAAGATAAACCTAAGTAATCATATATAAAAGGTCCAATGAAAGAGCCCATAGCCATTCCCAAAAAAAGTAAGCCAATACTTATGCCCACTATTGTATGTGATCTGTTTTTAAAGAATGCCTCAGCTATACTCCCCACTGGAGCAACTGCTAATGGATACGCAAGAGACGCTATTATCCCAAAGGTTAGAAAAGTAGTGAAATTCAATAATAGTGCTCTGCCAATAAGTCCAATCAATGAGATAATGCTAGAAAGTATTAGAGAAGTCTTTACAGTAAATCTGGCTGATAAGTAGCCTGCTAGGATTCCCAAAATTGCCATTGAATATCCGTAAGACGAGATAATTAACAGTATTGAGCTAATTGAGACTTTGAACAAATTACTCAATACTGGTATGATAGGAGATAATATGAACCAGCCAAAGCCTATTGAGAATACTAAGACCCAATATGGGATTAGCTTGTTTAACATCGACGCATATATAGTTTACAAGGTTTTAAACATTTCTAGATTTATGTAGTTAGTTCTCTCAAAAATTTTAAGATGTGGATGCTATGAGAAACTTTAGGTCTTGACTATCTCATGGATTTATTAGACAATTTGAGCGATGTCCTTAAATACTTGGAAATGAACGTTTACAAAATGTTAATAGATTTACATGAGGATTTAGCTTACTCCAACCAACAGGGAATTGATGTGATTAATGGAGATTATCAATCTAGCATTAAAATGCTCAATGAGTTTAAAGACGCTTTAGTTTTCGCATCGATATTTCCGCACGTAGATACAATAGATGAGAGGAGTGAGGAGTTAACAAAACTCTATGGCAATTTTACGAGATCCACTAATTTCTCGTTCGAATTGTTCATAGACCAAATTAAGTTTTATTATTACTTAGACAGAAAAGGGGTTGCCAAAATAATTAAGAGTATGGATGACATTAGTAATAATGGAGTTAAACTATTACTATCCTTAGAGGGTACGGACGTTTTAAGAGATTATACTGACTTATACATTTTAAAAGAATTACACGTTCTAAACCTAGGCTTAACGTGGAACTATGATAATAAGTTTGCCTCATCTTGTATGTCTAAGAAGGATTATGGCTTAACGTCGGAAGGCGAGGAATTAGTTAAGCTTGCAAACTCTCTGGGTATAATAATAGATTTGGCCCATGCCAGTAAGAAGACAGTATTAGACGTTGCGTCAATTACTAAAAAGCCTGTTATAGTTTCTCACGCAAATGTTAAAAGATTAAAGGATCATAAGAGGAATTTAGACGACGAGGAGATAGAGGCTGTAGTGAAAACTGGAGGAGTCATAGGAATTACCGCAATAGTCTCCACTTTAAGAGAGGCAAATATAAATTCTATCGTAGAAAACGTAAAATACATAGGAGAGTCATTTGGTTGGGACTACGTTGCGTTAGGTACTGATTTTTTAGGCATTAGTCAAGTTCCTAAAGGCTTTGAGAATATACTTAAAGTAAGGGAGTTAGTAAAGGCTATAGAAGGTCATGAGGAACAGTTAATGTGGAAAAATGCTTATAGAGTAATTACCCAAAGTTTGGACTAGTGTCTGGGCAGAAGCTATAACAATTCTTCATTATTCTACTATTTGGGCTTAATTACTTATTCACATTATATAATTTATTTTAATCTTAAAAAATATTTATATTAATTATATTAACTAATACTTTTCCATTTTTGAATTTTACTAGTAGGGTTAATCAACGGTCGTTATTTTATCCTACATTACTAAATGTTAGGAACATATACTATATAAGTATTATAGTAAATATTAAATTAATTTATAATTACATAAACTTCTTATGACTTATGGATAAATTTTTATATAATTAAAGTAGAATGTAATACGGTGTCTACTAATGTATAAAAAAATTCTATATAGAGCATTAAGTAGGACTCTCGTAATAGCTATCGTAGTAATAATAGTAGTTGCTGCTGCAGCTGGTGCAGGATATTATTTCGTAACTACGTCACACCACGTCACTTCTCAACACGTAACTATAACATATTATGACGACCTAGCCCCGTCAGAAGCTAAGGTCTTTGATGGATTAATTATTCCTCAGTTTGAAAAAATGTATCCAAATATAACGGTGAATCTAGTATCTGAAAGTGCGGGTGACATAGTAAATAGCATAGAAGCATTAGAGAAAGCTGGGGATGTGGGTCCGGTAGTGATAGCTGAGGATAACTTAGTAATAGGAGAGTTATTATACGCCGGTGACTTGATGAATTTATCACCATATTCGTCAATGATAGAGATACCTAGTATGATTCCATCTATGACCAATTTAATGAAATATGAGGAGAGCGTATATCACGGCATATATTTCATTCCATTCAGAGGAAACATCCCATTAGTCTGGTATAACAAAACAGTCTTCCAAGAGCTCAATTTGCCCGTCCCTCAAAATTGGAGCCAGTTAATGCAAGACGCTAAGATCATATATGAGAAGACGGGTGCTAAACCCGTAATGTTCCAAGGCCATGGTGGGGCAAGTACATCTACTGAGCTTTATCAGTGGATGGTTCAAGCTGGAGGAAATCCATTTGTATTCAATGATAGTGGGGATATTCAAGCTATGACCTTCTTAGACGAATTATCTCAATACTTTAATCCAGAGTACATCCATGGTTATTGGGGAAGCTACAAAGGTTTAGTTGATGGACAATATTACATTTTGGATTATCAGTGGCCTTATATTTATTCAGTAATGGCATCTGAGGGAGTAAATGTATCAAATATTGGTTTCTATCCTGGTCCCGCTGGTCCTGTAAATAATGACCACCTAGTAGGAGGAGACGTCTTAGCAATACCGAAAGGTGCGACACACATTTATGACCTATTGTTATTCGTTAGATACTTACTATCAACACAAGTTCAGAGAGAAATTATAATGGTATTGGGAGAGCCAGCGGTTAACTCACAGGCTTATCAGAATCTACCATCTAACATATCAGCATTGTTTAAAGTAGAAGAAGAGGCTTTCCAGAACGCTTTCTTCAGAGAACCTGTGCCATGGATAAGCTATTGGGACACAATAGCAGATCAAGTATTTGATGAAATAGTAGTAAATCATGCACCGACTTCACAAATTCCAGCTATTTTGAGCCAAGCTAACGCTGAGATGTATAAGTATCTGGAAACTAACTATAACCAAACGGTAGCTCAAGAGTATGAACAAGGGGTATTCCAGCCATTATACGGGTGAATAAATTATGAATAGAGAGGACTTAAGGTATCTATTTTTTACTATTCCTGCAATTGTTTACATAGGTGTTTTCGCGTTTTATCCAGCTTTTGATGCAGTATTTTTAAGCTTTATTGGATCAGATGGGCAATTTACGTTGAATAATTATAAAGAATTATTTTATTTCAATATATACGGTACGATTATCGATACAATAATAGTAACTATAGGAGCCCTTCTGATCCAGTTATTGTTAGGCTTGGGTGTAGCATCAATCTTAGCTAGGGAATTCAGAGGTAAGAGTTTTTTCTCCACATTAAGTATTGTCCCAATGGGAGTAGCAACAGTAGTTTCAGCTATAGCATTTTCGTTCATATTTCAAACGGCTGGGGGTTACGCTAATACCTTCCTTACGATGTTAAAGATACATCCCGTAAATTGGTACGCTAATAGTTACATCTCACTTCTAGTGGTAATGATTGCTGATAGTTGGAAAAACACACCTATAGTGGCGTTGATACTCCTAGCTGGGATGATGTCAATACCTAAGGATTTATATTACGCTGCCTCATTAGATGGGGCAGGACCAGTGAGAAGATTTTTCTACGTTACGTTGCCTAACCTTAAATCCTATATCGCAATAGCTCTAATTATAAGAGGAGTTAGTGAATTTAATATTTTTGCATTACCTTTAGTATTAATAGGATTTCATCCACTTATCTTGACTACTCTTGCGTACGAGCTTTACTCCACTACTACAATATATCTCTCATCCGCTGCTGCAGTTATACTCCTAGCCTTTATCTCTGTCCTAATAGTCTTAAACATAAAATTAGGTGGGAGAAGATGAGTAAAATAGTTTACGTAGGTTTCGCAATATTTACTATATACTTCTTATTTCCCCTATACATATTATTGCTTGTAGCTTTTAGCCCGGCAAAATACACGATAGAGTCATTATATCCTCCACCTATTTTTAAACAATTTACATTAAATAACCTAATATTCGCGTTTACGCAATATAATTTTCTTCAACCTTTTATAAAAAGCCTTATAGTAGCTACGTTAGTGGGAATTATAGCATTACTAGTTGGAATTCCCGCAGGTTATGGATTAAGTAGATTACCAGCTAAGATAGCCTATCCCGTTTTAGTTTTACTATTAATAACGAACATGGTTCCGGGAATAGTAGTTGCAATACCGATAAGTGCAGAGTTCATAAAACTACATTTATTCGATACCCCAATAGGATTAGCCTTAGTTCAAGAATTAATAACATTACCATTAGCAACTTTCATAATGCAAGGTACCTTCTCAGCCATACCTAAGGAGATAGAATATCAAGCTAGGATAGATGGAGCTTCAGCTTTATCCTACATAGCAAACATTCTCGTTCCTACAGCATTGCCGGGAATTATAGCTGCGTTCCTTATCTCATGGATGTTCTCTTGGGACGAGTTCACATATGCAGTTATTCTCTCCCCCATTCATCCAACCTTACCTGTAGAAATCTATATAAATATAACTAGGGGGAACGAACTAGCTGCAGTAGCTTTTTCCTTAGTTTTCACGATACCTGTCATAATTTTAACCGTTATTCTTCAAAAATATTTGAAAGGTGAATATTTAACCGGAGGGATAAAAGCATGATTGAATTAGATAATATTATTAAAAGGTATGGTAGCTTAATTGTATTAAATGGTATATCTGAAAAAATTGAAAGTGGAGAGTTTTTCGTGATATTAGGCCCTAGTGGAGCTGGAAAGTCAACCTTATTGAAAGTACTAGCTGGAATAGAAAGAGCAGATAAGGGAAGAATTGTAGTAGATGGCAAAGATATAACAAATCTTCCTCCAGAGAAGAGAAATATAGCTATGGTCTTCCAAAACTATGCATTATATCCTAATATGACAGTATATGATAATATTGCATTTCCCTTAAAGATGAGAGGTATGAAAAAAGAGGAAATTCAGAAGAAAGTAGAGAGAGTTGCTAAGTTATTAGGGATTTCTGAAATTCTCAACAAAAACGTTACTAAAATAAGTGGAGGTCAACAGCAGAGAGTAGCATTAGCTAGGGCTATAGTCAGAGAACCTTCGTTTTATTTGTTAGACGAGCCTTTATCAAATTTAGATGCTAGAACTAGATTTATAGCTAGGGGAGAATTAAAAAGAATACAAAAGGAACTAAATGGGACTTTCGTCTACGTAACTCACGATCAAAAAGAAGCCATGAGCTTAGCTGATAGGATAGCAGTTTTACATAACGGAAAATTCGAACAAGTGGGAACACCAACAGATCTTTACGAATACCCTAAGACTAAATGGGTTGGAGAGTTCATAGGAGACTTCCCCATGAACTTTCTACCCGGTGATATATTAGGAATGCAAGGTATCGAAATAGGATTCAGACCAGCCTGGGTAAAATTAGGAGGAGAGTTTAAGGGTACGGTAGAGTCTGTAGAAGTAGTTGGAGACTCAATATATCTATCTTGTAAATTAAAAGATGATAAAAGGGTGATAATAGAATCTAAAGAGATGTTCGATGTGGGTGATGAGGTAACTTTTAAGATAGAGAAGTTTAGGAAATATAAAGATGGTATTTTAATAGATAAGGAATAAACTATTTTTTATTTCTATTTAATTCTTTATTTAAATTCTAGAATATATATGCCATCATATTGAAACTTTTAAAATTACAACATCTTATGTAAAGTAAAAAATCTACAAAAATTCTTTTACAAGACGAGAAAAGCCTAACCATTTGTGGATGATTTCTAAAATCTATAGGTTTCCCGAGCCTCTCGACACATGGGAGATGTGATTATATATGAGGGAAACCGATGAGATTCCATAAGGGTCGACTTTTAGAGCGAGAAGGAAGTCAGATTAAATGTATATCCTTTACCTCCTCCCCTATGTGTATGATAAAGAGATTGTTTTTCCTCTCAAAACTCTTATCCTTCTCTTTATTAACAATTACCTTTTTAATATCGTCTCTTTCTATCCAGTATAACCTCTTTACGTAAAACTTATTGGAGAACGAAATTCGTTTTTCTTCACTCTTAATTACAATATCGTCATATCTAATCTCCCCATTACCGAAAACTAATAGCTCATTATCTTCTAAGAGTATTATACTTCCCTCCTTGATATATATTGGTAAGTCATATGAAGAGTATACCCAACTCTTTCCTTCCAATATCTCATTACTCCAGTAATCAAACCACTTGGCATTAGGAAGATAAACTCTTCTCTTCTCTTGGTTAGGGTAGACTATTGGAGCATACAATAAGAACTTGCCAACCATATATTCGTCATCAATATAATAGCAACTTTCATCATCCTGGAATTCATAAAATAGTGGTCTAACTATTGGATGACCGTAGAGATTAGATTCTTTTACTAAATAATATAAGTATGGTAAAAACTTGTATCTTATATTTATAGCCTCTTTTACCTTCTCTTTATAAAATGAGGGAAGGTTTAAAGGCTCGGAGTCAATACCATCTGTTGCCTTATGACTTCTGTAAAATGGAAAGAATAATGCTAATTGATAATATCTCATGAGTAGTTCTGGAGAGTTCTCTATTTCATAAAATCCTCTACCTTGAAATCCACCAATGTCAATTCCAACATAAGGTACTCCACTAATTGATAAGCCTAAAACTAGTTTTAGTTGCAATCTTAAATCATCCCATGATGGAGTGTTATCACCAGTCCATATTGAAGCGTATCTCTGTATTCCAGCATACCCAGCCCTACTTAGGATAAACACTTCACTCCTCCCTGCTTTCCTAAATCCCTCGAATGTCGCCATAGCCTCATAGTAAGGATATGCATTCCTAACTTGCCAGTGATAAAACTTCCCATCATGAACTACATTATCTGGAAAAGTATAATAGAGTCGGTCATCCTTTACCTTTATTGGTAGATCCTTTAAAACGTTATTTATTTCCATAATTTTTGTAAAATCTGTAGGCTCATTCATATCTAGCCAAATCCCATCAACTCCTTGAGATAACCACTCAGAGATTAGGTTAGCCCACCATTCCCTTGTCTTCTCCCTAAAGAAGTCTGGGTAAACAGTATACCCTGGCCAAAGTTTGCCTACGAACATACTGCCGTTATCCAACTCACAATAATTACCAATGCCAGATATGAAAACGTTATAATTCTGGTCCACTCTAATACCATGGTCTACTATAGTGATCAGTTTAACGTTTCTTTTCTTCAATTCCTCGATCATTTTCTTAGGGTCGGGAAACCTCTCCCTATGCCACGTGAAGAGCTTATAAGAGTCCATGAAGTGAATATCTAGAAATACTCCAGTTATTCTAAATCCCTCCTTTTGCATCAAATCAACCAATTCTATCACACTATCTTGAGGAAAATAGGAATACCTAGATATCATATAACCTAAAGCCCAATACGGCAATAAGTAGGGTTTCCCAGTTAAGTCAGTATATTTTTCAATTACTTTTTCTATCGTAGGTCCTTCAAATACGAATATTTCCACAGATCTTTCCGGAACTTCTATTATTATTTTATTATATTCCTTAAACCCAACGTCAACTATTAGCCTACCAGCGTAATTTATGAAATATCCTTTAGCTATCCCATCATTAACAGAGATGAAGAATGGAATATTAACGTATAATGGGTCATCATATTTCTTATAAGCTCCTGCATCTACATTATACATGAAATATCTCTTCCTTTTCCTATCTAGTTCAAACGCTTTCTCACCTAAGCCTAGTATATGTTCTTTAAGTCCTAACGGTTTGGTTATAAGTAGATGATTACCTTCTTCCTTTATCTCTAAGGGGAAATCCTTAATCTCTATTTTACTTCCCCTAAATCCAAAATCTATGGGAGGAATAGGATCATTTATCATTAGCCTAAATATCCCACTTTTCTCATAAGCCTCTATTCTCATGGATCTAAAGCTATTATGTAAAAATTTAAAAGCTATCGCTAAACCGTAATATTTTTACAGCTCCATTAACGTTTAAAGTTATCTACCTAATTCGTTAAAGTATATATGATAATAAGGTAAATATTTCTTGTCATACTTATATATAATCTAACGTAATATACCTTAAAACGTACTATATTCTAGGATAATAAAAACTTCGAATTAGCAAAAAATTAGTACGTTATTTCGCACTTATTATGTAAAAATCAACTATGTATCAATTTAAAAAATCAAATCAAACTTGGAGCTATAGCATTCTAAAACTATTTTATCTTCTTAAAAAACTTGATATTACTCATAAGCTAATACGAATCTCTGAATTGATTAATAGATGTTTAAACCACCAATTATCTATATACCTCCACTTGTATTGTATATTTCGTTAAGACAGTTCTAGCATATATAATCTTAAAGAGAATTGGGTTAGAATTTAGGATGTATGAAAGATAATTTCGTTCATCTCGATAAAATTTTATTCCGACTTATACTTACGGATTTCGAGTAAATTATATGAAGAATATTTTCAACTATCTCGTCTTGTTGAGTTCCATGCTAGCTATGCTAATCTGAATGCCAGTTCTACTAAGCTTATCTTGTCGAACCTCGGAGTTAAACAAATAGAAGGCATTGTAGAATCACGCCTTATTGTGTAACCTTTTCCCTCTTATTAACATCACATAGACGCGGAAATCATTTTTTCTAGACTCATAAATAGTAATGCTCATCATAACATCAACCCTATAATTAATATTAGCCAACCAGTGAAAGCAAAGCAGTGTAAGGTAATAAAGTCCTTCAATTTGACGAAAGGTCAAGGCTAATGAAATCTCGTCCAGCAGTAAAAACCTAGGCTCTAAACTTGGGTGAGGAAATCAACTCTGACCCCAATAGATAACCTCACTCAAAATCTTTTCCGCAATGAAGAAAATCAATTTATATCAAAAATTATTGTTTATACTAACTCCTACAAGGTATATCCCTATAAACTTGCTTCCTTTTACCTACCATATGAAGAGGGTTGAAAATTCTGATTTTATGACTGTACTATATTTACACTATACTTATAAAAATATTTATTAATAAACTGTTAATTCGTATAAACCTATTCATATTTTGTTGTGAAATAAACTAAAGTATTCATTCTCACGATCGTTAACTTTTTAAAAGTTCGCTTAAGTACCTCCTCATCTCCATTAACCTATTCCTTGTTTTCATGTATTCGGTTATTAACTCTAACGTCTTTTCCCCCTTTTCTGTTAAGAAATAGCTCCCATTTTCAAATTTTATCAGACCTAAGTTCTCTAATTCACTTATATATCTCATAAATACTTGATAATTAAGTCCAGAACTATACATCAGCTTAGTCTTTTTACTGCCTTCTTTACATCCATTAAGAATGATGTAAATTATCTCTATTCTTTCTCTTCTTATGCCCATATTACTCATCATCTTTCTTCTGATTCTATAAATATAAATTTATCTATCCACCGTCTTGTAAAATCACTTAATTTTATATTTAATAATCTATACATCTGACCTCTCCTCCCTGCCCTAAAGGGTGAGGGTTTCCCTACTTTGTAATTATTTTATGTCTATCCTCAAACTGGAAGTATATAGTATCATCCGTAGTGAATGAGGTACTAAAAAAGGTTCTAAGATTAAATGCTTAAACCTTAATATCGTGGCTGTTATTTGATATATATAATATATTACATTATTCCAGATATGATAGAAATTTTGTTTGATAACAAATATCCTTGCTTCATTAATACTTATATGTTAAGCTCTTATCACAAAACGTATATCAGGAGGATTGTAGTATATGCCTAACTAACGTTAGTGTAACCTCATCTTTTTAAATTGGGATGACAATAAGAGATTAGACCAAAAATGAACCTAAAAGTCTTAGCCGCAATATCTGTAGCAATAGTTTTAGCAACACTGCTAGTATATCAAGCATTTGTAGCAGGCTTCGTGGTAAGCAACTCAACGAGTGGTAGCGTAGTGCAAATAGATTCAGAAAACGCATTACTGCAGTTAGATCCATTAGAGTTTAGCCAAATTTCGGGAAATGGCGGATTATCAATAACTTTACCTGCAATAGGACCTGGTACTGCTGACTATGCTGCATTTATATATGATCCTCCATCTCCTCCTCCACCGCCTCCACCTCCTCCAAGTCCTCCGCCTAGCGCTAAAGTAGTTGCAAGCTACTCTGCAGCCTACCTATTTGCAGTAGTTGAGGCAGAGTTCAACTATCCTGGTAATAATAACACGATGGCATATCTAGGGGCATCACTAGAGCATGTTATGAACAATAGCCCAATTCAAATAATAGTACTTGGAACTCATGGTTCTAGTGAACAAGCAATAACTACATTCCCTAACAATGCAATTAACATAATGCCTATGGGTAATGGTGAGGTAGATATTAATGGCGAGCAATTTGCAGTATTATCAACATATGGCTTACCATCTTCTGTTGCAACTGCAATAGGTAATACTACAGTCACTATAGGCAGTGGAGGGAGTAATGGAGAGGTGATCTATATACTAGTATTATTGCCATCTTATGGCGTTATAGGTGCATCTGCAGCAACATTCACGGCAGCATTGAACTTATATGGCTATCAAGCATAAAGGATAATAGAAAAGAGAATATAATTTAAAAGGGAGGGTTGTTTTTTTATGTCTACATATGTACTCACTTATTCTTTAAAAAATTTTTTGAAAATATTTTTAAATATACTCGTAATATTACTATTTATATTTTCCATCTTACTCGCATCTGCAAACCTATTGGGTAGACCAACTTTCATTGCTATAACGAATGGCTATAGTATGTACCCCGTGTTAAAGTCTGGGGATATAGTAATTGCAATACCGGAACCTTTAGCGGGAAAAATAACTAATGGTAGTATTATCGTGTTTAGGGATCCAGATTATGGCAAAATCCCGGGGTATCCCCCATACATAATACACGAAGTTGTTTCAGTTCTACCTAATGATACGTTTATAACTAAGGGGGTTAATGATAACTTTATCGACCAGATTTACATGCCCCCGGTAACTCCTTCAGAGATATATGCGAAGGCTGTCCTAATAGACGGAAAGCCCTTAGTAATACCATACCTAGGTCAAATATTACTTTCCGCGAGAGGGAATATCATAACCACCATCGTAATCTTCGCAATATTAATAGCTGTCCTCGTAGGGATAGATGAGAGAAAGAAGATTAGAAGGGTAGCTTTGCCAAGAAGAGCTTTATTGCTCTTTTTCACCATCGTTCTATTCTCTATTTTTATTATAATTTCAAGCACGTCAACTTATAGTTTCTTCGTAGTCTACTCAGTCTCTCATCAAGAAGGTATTTTAGCGGGAGGTGTGAATGAAGTTTCAGCAATTAACTTACAAGTACTCTTATATAACCAAAGTAAGTCATATACTTTTAGCGTGACTGACAAACTAATGTTACCAGAGGTAGTAATTATCACTGTTGAGGGAAATGGGACATATACGGTTAATCCAAAAATTATTACTTTATATCCCGGGAAAAGTGAATTAGTGAACTTGACGGTTGTGGGAAAAGGTTATGAAGGCTTACATCAACTATTAATCAAGGTTTATGTTATAGTAGCACTTATACCTCTCGGAGAGTTATTAGGTAGTCCATTATATACGTTGTTTCTCTACTCTGCTCTTGATACGCTATGTTTATTATTTCCAATATCAGTTATTATAGCAAGAGGTGAAGAATGGTGAAGATATTTATAACCTTTATTATCAGTATGATTTTAATATTGTCATCATTATTGTATTTGAGTTCATTTACTCCTGCTTTTGTGGTATCTAATGATTCCGTTTCTCATATAATTCCCCCTGCTCAGTTAGTGACTAGCGAACTTAATGGGTCTACAGTGGTGAAAGTTTACATTAATCAGCAACTCCTTTCAACAGCTAACAGTATAAAAGTAGTTATTCAAGGAGGTAACTACACTGATCTTACAGTAGATGGATACGTAACTAGTAGTAATCAAGTAATTTTGTCAGGACCATTTATTAATCCTCTAATTCAATTCTATACTACTAATCCCCAAAACATAAAAGTTTGGATTATATTTACATATTATGGAGGTGTTGGAGTATTAAGCTTAAGTATATAAGATTAGGCGTTATGCTGGCTTTAATAATCTCGGGAGTTTTTCTAGTATATTTAGGTTTAAAATCCAATTCTATAGTATTTATTCCACAACGAGCGTCAATAGGTTCATATTTTGCTGAAACTAAATATGTTACAACCTTTTATATAAATAGGTCTATACTTTTTAACAATGATACTGTAATAAATACTAATTCAATGTTTAGTGCCTTAACGGAAAAGCTAGTAATCAATGGTTATTTCAATACAACGGCTAATTATTATCAAGGGAATTACACGGCAAATTTGACTATAAAAACTCCTTATTGGTCAAAGCTTTTAGGAACTATAGGAAAAGGCAATTTGACCTCCCATTTCTTATCCTATAGTCCTAACTTTACATACTACAATAATTTAGTTAAAGAAATAAATAATCAGTTAAAAATACAAGGGATATCATACATTGTTATTTTAAACATAAGTGTTTACGCTAATTTAAAATATCCTTATGGCGAAGAGCCAATTTATGTTAGAGACGGAATTGTAATAGAGAATAGTTCATTTAATATTTCTGTCTTAAACTATAACGATTCAACAGTGTCAGGTTCTTTCTATAGAGAGATTTTAATCAAGGCAACATCTGGGTATAACTATACTTACTTTTATGGAGCGTTTTTCTTAATACTCTTTGGAATATCAGCTTTCTTCATAGTTACTCCAGATGCTATGAAAATAATAAATAGGAATTCAATCAGAGGACCGCCCCACCGACTAATATGACACAAATAAAGGTTAACTCCTTGGAGGACTTCATGAAAATGATGAGACACTACAACGCTAGAGCCATACGGTTTGATAGTGGATATTACTTTATACATGACAATGTAGTTTATTTGTATTCCTATAATTCATGATTTTTGTAGCAAAAATTAAGAACAATAATTTTTTATCGAGTAAGAATTAATATTTTTCCCTTTGTTTACGTCCTTCTTTGATTAGCCGTAATCTTTAAAAGGTTTGTCTAATATAAATATATATGCTTTTAAAGAAAAAGAGGAATAGCCTAGAGATAACTATTACCATGTTGGAAGCTTGTACAGATGGTATTAATAAGACAAAACTCATGTATAAGGTTAACCTCAGTACCAGACCCTTCAACAAATATTTAAATCAATTGGTAAAAAGCGGGTATATAAAAAGAGAAGGAAATTTGTACAAATTAACTGAAAAAGGTATGAAATATTTACAAAGAGCTAGGGAATACTTAGAGTTAGCTAAGAAATTAGAAGAGTTAAGGAAGGAGATTGATAAGTGACAAGCTAATAGTAAGAGGCTTATTTCTTTGATAGGAGAATTATCACTTATATTACAATTTCTTTTAAGTTTGATTCTGGCTATTTTATTGATGTCAATAATGAAAGAATATATGAAGATTTTAGAGGATAAGGAGAGAGAGATGAGTATGAAAAGAACTTTAGATTTTCTCATAGCTCTTACTTCAGTTTTAGGTAATAGTAATACTAGTAATCTCTTAGAGGAGATTTTAGTTTACATTACTACAATGAAAGGGGGAGATGTAAAAGCAATTTATGAGACTACCATTAAGAAGTTAAAACCAATCGAGAATGAGTTGAATTATGTTCTCGAAAAAACAAGAAAGATAGAAGAGGTGGAGAAAATTTCGAAAAATATAAAATTATATGGTAAAATACTTAATATAATGCTCCTAATCTTAGTAATTTCTACATCGTTATCTTTCCCTATCTATATATTTTTTCCTTCTCTGCCTATAACGTCATACTATTACTACTTTGAGAGTGCTCAAGGTGTAATAATCTTATTCCTATTCGTAGCTCTACTTAAAGAGTACAAGAAAATTGATATCAATGTGATTTTTGAAGATCCTAAAAGAGATATTTTAGGTTCGTCTAAGAAAGAGAATTAAACCTTTAAATATTGTAACTCCTTAGTCATTCAAAAATTTTTTATCTTCAGTCTCATTTTATTCCCAAAATCCTAGGATATCAACAAATTATACTGCTTTAGTGATATCAGTTAACCTTTGGAAAGATTAGTGACAGAAAAATTCTAAGTTAAATCAAGGTCTTATGAATTTTTTATTTAAAACTTTTTTCTAAATAGTATTTTTACAAATTTTTTAAAAATTCTGTTTTCATCAATTGTTTATAGAAGATAAATTACTGCCCCTTAAAGTCAGAAAATTTTTAAACAATTGTATAATGAAGGTGAATATTTCATGTTATGTTCTTTAGAAATTAGAGTAGGTTTAATGTATCATATGATAACTATTGAATATAATTTTCAAGACATTTCATACTCTCCAGAAAGGATTAGATGAGATTCTTATTTTCATAAAAACAAATATTTATACAGTTTATCCTGATTAAATCTCCTCCAACAATTGTCATTAAATTTTTAAAGTTTCAACAATATTGGTTCGTTTTAGAAAGTTATCTCCCATATTATACTGTAGATTTAGTACTAATTTAGTCTTATTAAAGGATAAGAAATATCGTAATATACATTACCACTTTATGAAAGGCTTCTTCCCATTTATAGTAAGATAAAAATTCGTTTTGTTGAGTAATGTGACGTAATCATGGAAAGTATGAACTTAGCCTAGGCAACAATAAATATTAAATATCTTATCTAATAATAAAACGTATGCGAAAGACCTTTCAAGGAGTTAACGTAAATGTTCAACAGTTAGCTCAAAGTTTAGCTGAGTGGTTTAGGTTAAAAGGTTATATTTCACAATATTATGGCTATGGTAACAGCTATATAGTTCAAGCTAAGAAAGAAGGATTACTAAGACATTTATTTGCTGCAGACAGAGCTTTCACAGTTAAGATCATTGGATATCCAAACTATTTGGATGTAGATATTGGTGTGGCCAATTGGGTTAAAGCAGAAGATGTTACCGAAGCTTTGATTGGAGACCTGATTCTAGGACCACTAGGTTTATTGATAGAGGGTGGAGAAGGGTTATGGAACTTAGAAATAGAACATGAGACAATGAAAGAGATAGAGAGATTAATAAAAAGTGGTCTAGTTAACATGAATATTCAGCAGCCATACTATATGCCACAACAACAGTACTATGTTCCTACACAACAGTTTAAAGTATGCCCTAATTGCAGATTTCAAAATCCTCCTTATGCTAGATTTTGTAGTAACTGTGGAACTCAACTATCCTAGATCAAGATGAAAAAAGTTAGAAAATAAAAAATTTTATAACATAATTAAGTTTAAAGATTTTTTAATAGTCATTTCAGATGAGGGATTGAGCGGATTAGAGTTAATAAGTGAAAACTTTATAATTGCTGGAAGGATAGTTATGATACAATTCCTAATAAAGAAATCTTTGGAAAATGGGAAATGAGTTGGGACGAGTTCTTATTGATGCTCGTAAGAGGAAGGTCAAAATTTTAACTAAGGATCATTAGGTAGATAGAGAAGAGTCATGAAGAAGCGTATGAGGAATTATGGAAACTTCAGTTATAAACTAGGTTAGATAATTTTTAAATATCATGTATTACAAGTATATACTATGAATAATAGATTTAATATAAATGATAAAAGAGATAGAGAGATATGGATTAGGACTATTTGTAACAATGATAAGATAGAGGATGAAAAGGAATGTAAGGAAAATATTAAGGAAAATTTAAAAATATTAAATGTAAATGATATCGAGCTAAAAAATATATTATTTAAGTATTTAGATAACGTCCTTGAGAAGTATCTAAGATATGTACAAGCATTTAATTATTACATGAAGTATTTTACGCTAGACGAAGAACTGTTAAGGATAGGAGGTAAAAAATTTATCTTAACCCCTCCTATGTTAAATTGTTTACCTAAAATTGATGTTGATGAAAATACTAACGTATATGATGTTATTGAGGAATATAAGAAACTCATTTCTAGCAATACTAGTCCCTCATTTTTAAGGGACTGTTTTATTGAACTTAATTACATTAATTTTCTCGTTGATAAGAGGATAATTTCATTGAAACAATTTCTATCCTTGTATTCTAAGATAATACCTATGTAAGAAACTTTCTTAAATGAGTAAGTGAGCATTAATGGAAACTAGGAGTTGTTTAAACTTCTCTTCAGCCTTTAATAAGGCGTTTTCGACACTTTTACTTAGCCCAATTTTATAATCCTCATACTCTTCCGGCTCACAACCTATTACATAAATTTCTTTAGGTAAAGCATTTAACTTTTTGCTTATTATTAACGCTCTCTCTGGATCTATTTCATGAAGATAGGCTACAGAGTCATTAATATCTTCTATAGGTATACTATCATAAGGGATTTTTAGAACATATAAATTGCCTGGCTTTCCATTTCTCTTAATTGCGTCAAGGATAATCAGAACATCGAAGTGATCAGAAATCAACTCATGAACCAATGAAATTCCGCTATTTCCGACATCGATGACGTTTATACACTCATTAGCATATTTCTCTAGCCTTTTAGCAAGCTCAATACCAAAAGCGTCATCACCTTTTAAAAGGCTTCCAAAACCCGTTACTAATATTTTCTTTTCACACATTTTCTTTCTCCTTTTCAGCTATCTTTATAAGATCTTCTATAGCCTCACTATAACTTGGATAAAACCTCTTTCTCTTAAGCTCCTCCAGCTTTTCCAGAACGTCTCTTCTAATTTTTATCCATATTATATCAGCTCCGTAAAATGTCCTTATTATATTATTCCATGTATCGAAATCTAAATCATAAATTGTCTCAATTGGTGGTTCTTGTGGTAATTGAGAGAAGGTCAACTTATTATCTTTATAATAAATAATCATGCCATCTATCGCAAATGCTAAGGTCAATTTCTTTTCCTTTCTCTCCCTAAACCTTAAGAGCAATGCCACATCCATTTCACCCGTAATCGGAACTGTAATATCAACTTTAACATTTCCCTTAAATCTAGGTGTGGAAAAAGTTGATGAGGTTAGATATTCTCTCTCTAGTTGTACGTATCCCTCATAGTGCTGAGTGTATTGTATAAAGATTCCTATCTTTCCTATTATTCCCAATATCTCCTCTTCTACATTTTTATTGTTAAATTCAACTGTAAGAATAATTGTTGGAGATACTGAAAACTGATGCGGCTTGATGTCTAAAACTCTCATTGATATATCAAGCATTTTATGACAACTCGTGAAGACTATTAATTCTTAATGGTCTTTTAGTATCTATCTTAAACTTAAAACTCTCATTAATGGTAAGGTTACAATATAGTGGTCCTTTCTCGTGGCAAGCACATTTAGGATCGTTGCATAATCCGTGTGCAGATCCGTGGAAAAATTTAAACTCCTCTTCATATCTACTTTTTGCCTCATTTAAGCCAATAGAGGATAAGATATAGTAACCATTGTCTTCCTTAATTAGATACCCATATTTACATAACCTATCTAGGCAATCATTAATTATCTCAGTTTCCATTCCACTAAACTTAACTACGTCATTAATACAAAATTTATTTAAACCAGCGTATATCTGCAAAAAGTAGCACACTTGAAATATTTCGTCTAATACCCCTAAAGTCTCCCAATCATCTCCCAATTTTAAAAACCTCCTCAATATTCATACCGTATTCCTCCCTTATAACTTTTGAGGCAATTTTAACTATATCATATAATTTTTCATTTAATTCTATTTCTTTAATAATAATTTTTAAAACGGCTAATATACTCCATACTATTTCCTCACTTAACATATTGTTCTCTCTTATCTCGTCTACCTCAACTTCGATTACTTTTATTTTCCTCCTTAAATCTTCATTTGCAAAATATTTCAAAAAATATATTATTGCATTTATATCTACTGATCCGCTTACTGATTCTCCTATGAGTTCTTGTATTTTATCTTGCTCAATTAGGTTTATCTCATCTAGATGATATATGTGAATTTTGCCTAATTTTTCCATTTTCTTTATTGCTCCCACAAGAATTATCTCATCTACGTTAATCTCATTCAATCTGTGATAAACTGCAACTGCGTTATAACTTAAATCTTCAATAAGGATGTTATTAGGCAAATTCAAATTTTTCAATATATCGACAATTAACGGTCCTATTCCATAATCAGATAATCTATGATAACCTATACCTCCTATAAGAAAAGATTTCATCTTTGCATTTTCACCATCATATGCTACATGCACATGTAGTTACATCTCTTGTTATCACTCTGCCTCCAGTGAACATGTGTACTGTACAAGGCATACAAGGATCGAAGCTTCTAATACTTCTTAAGATATCAATCCCAGTAAATTGTTCTGGTGTAGTAAACTTTTCAACTATTGGTGTATTTAATGCTGCTTCTTCATATGGACCAGGTTGATCTAATGGATCCCTTGGTGAGGCATTTATAGTAGATGGAGTTATTATCTGATAATTATAAATCTTGTAGTCTTTAATTATCAAGTGATGTGATAGCCATCCCCTTCCAGCTTCATAAAAGCCTACTCCAATACCTTCTCTTGGTATTTCGAACTTATTCCATACTTTAGTCTTTCCTGCTCTTAAGTATTCGAAAGCCTTTAGCAAGAAATTCATGGCAACTCCTATTACATATGGTATATGATAGGCTCTAGCCCTATTTCTCTCTAATGCGTTAATTACTTTAGGTACTTTCCACTCTAATTCCATTTCCGGTAACGTAGCTCCTTTAGGAACTGTTATTTTGAGTCTTCCACCTCCGGCCTTTATGAAAGGATTTGATGGGATTTTATTAGCGATAGCAGTTAACCAGTGTCTAGCTAATGGTCCCCCACCAGTTTCTACTACTAGTTTATTCCACCTTGGTGCCGTATCCCATGTGTACTTTTCACGCCAATTCAATGGTCCGGGTTTAGGAATTGTTATCTTATTCCATGGATGGTCAACACTTAAAGGGTTACCTAATGGATCTTTTTCCAGGATTTTTGGTTGTTTCTCCCACTCTTCATAATAAGAGTGAGTAACGAATTCTTCTAGCCCTACATTTGCGTCAATTAAACTAGTAGTCTCCAACTGTCCATCCTTTATGACGCCTGGAGTTACCATTCTCCTCTCTCCCCACTCCTTAGCTTTATCGTACTTGTAGAGATCCCCGGATTCAGCAAGCTCTGGATCATCATAAATTCCACCACATATTATGTTTATTTTAGAAGCTTTACCTACATTTTCATACTCTGGAACTTCTTTATAAAAGAAGTTAACCAAATCCTCCCATATTAACGCAACCGTTTTTGCCCAATCATAAATTTTTGTCAATCTCACTAAGTAGTCAGTAAATAGATCTGGCCTTAATGTAGTGGATACACCTCCAGGTACTAAGGTTGATGGGTGAGGATATCTACCCAACATTAAACTAAACATTTCCCTAGCTATCCTGGTGATTTGGATAGCTTCCAAGTATAATTTTCCGCTTAATGGGTTTAACGCTTCCATAAGATCTCCAATGGTACTGAAACCGTGAATATCTCTATGCTCAGCAGGAGTTTTCTTAGCTGTTTCATATAACGTGGGATTAGTTTTTGAAACTATGGCAGCAGAGTAATCTGGGCCAGCTAATAAGAATAGATGTAACGGATGATCATACATCATCTCTGCGGCTCCTGCAAGATTCCTCATTACAACAGCTAACGGTGGAGGTGTTACACCATAAGCCATTTCTTGTGCCATCACTGAAGTGACTGAATGTACCCCACCACAAACCCCACATGCTCTACTGCTTATCATAGCAGCATCTCTTGGATCTCTACCTCTCAAAATAACTTCATAACCTCTAAATAATGCTGCAACACTTCTAGCTTCTATAACCTTTCTAGCATTTAAATCCACTTTTACGTAAAACGCTAGATCTCCAGCAACCCTAGAAACTGGGTCCCAAAATATCTCTCTAACGTTAGAAGATTGAGATCCAGGGGGATCTAATTCTTTACATTCCTCTGGGGATAGCTTATCTAAGCACATATTTTATTTCCACCTAGGTGATTTATCAGTTTTAGTTTTCATAGTGTTTAATCTAGCAGACTTCTTAATAGAACCCGGTAAGAATCCAAATCTTAAGCTTAGCATGTGTTCAGATTGTCTTGTGTAAAATGGTGAGAAGGCATCGGGGAAACCAGGCATCGTACAACCGATACATGGACCACCCATATTAGTAACTCCACCCACTCCATTTATCCATCCCACTCTATTCACGTTACATTTAACCACCGGTCCCCAACAGCCTAAGGATAATAAGCATTCTTTCGCTCCGAATTCCTGCGCGTAAGTACCTTCTTCTGCAAAACCTGCTCTTGGGCAACCTTGTCTATTTGTTTCGCCATATGCGAAAACTGGTCTACCTAGTTCATCTAATTCAGGTGGCGGTGATAAGCCAAGCACGGCTAAGATTAATAATGCAACTGTCTTCATGAAATTATCTCCTTGAGGCGGACATCCTGGAACGTTAATAATTGGCAAACCTAGTTTACTCTTGAAATCCTTTCCCAATAAGTCCATTAATCCCATAGCGTTTGTTGGATTATTTCGCGCTGCTGGTATCCCTCCCCATGCAGCACAAGTACCAATAGCTATTACAGCTGCTGCTTTAGGTGCTAGTCTCTTTAACCATTCTACGGTAGTGATTGGTTTGTATGTTTGTTTATCAAATCCAAAAGCAGCCCACCATCCTTGTTGTTTCTCAGCTATACTCTCATCTGGTACTGAACCT
This sequence comes from Sulfolobus sp. A20, assembly GCF_001719125.1. Classification (NCBI taxonomy): domain Archaea; kingdom Thermoproteati; phylum Thermoproteota; class Thermoprotei; order Sulfolobales; family Sulfolobaceae; genus Saccharolobus; species Saccharolobus sp. A20. Next base: position 99,436 of record NZ_CP017006.1, on the reverse strand, counting down.
TCCAATACTAGTACGAATGGATCTAGTTCTCCTCTTTCAGCTTTTCTATAATATTCAATCAAATCCTCACCAGCTTCTACAGCTAAAACTGGGTGTACTAGAACTACCGGAGGAACACCCGGTAATCTTCCAGCTAAGACATCCTCTATTGACGGGTTAGTAGCTCCAGTCACAGATATTGAGCAACCGTCACAGCCTAAACCAGTGCTCATCCATAGGACATAAATTTTCTCAATTTTCTTTTCTCCCATATTTATCGCATAAATATTCATCTTTTAAGTTTATAAATTGATAAGTTACTGTAGAGTAACTAGTTATTGTTAACTAACTTGTTAATAGCCTCTTGAATTTTCACGACTTCAATACTTGACGGCATGAAATCTCTAAGTATGTAGAACATGTTTGTAAAAAGTTCCAATGCAAGATATCTAGCAGTATCCATGTCTTCCTCGGCTATATCATAGAGGTAGTCCTTTAAGATAATATTGAAAAATTGTGGTAAAAGATCCTTTCCCATAGGTAACTCAAGGATTCTGTTAACTATGTTCTCCAATCTTTCGAGCTCTTCTCTGAACGCTACTGCAGAAGCTACTTCTAAGAGTTTCCTCGTCTCATCCTCACTTTCTGTATTTAAAATCTCATGGATCTTATTTAGAATTTCCTTCCTTTCAGATTCATCTGCATAGCTCTTTAAGAGAATTAGTAGGGCAGTTAATTTTACTATTTTCTCATTGCTATCTAAATTATATATCCATAGACCTTCTTTAGCAGACTTAATTGCCTTTAAAAATTTTTCTTCATCCATAATTAAGTATCGTTAGATATGTATTAATAAACGTTTATGAAAGTCATTGATAAAAAGAGGGCAAGTCTTAAGGCAGGGAGGATGTGAGGTATAGTTCACCGCAGTCTTAGATAAGTCTAAAATATACCTTATTAACACTAGACTTACCTTAAGTGTGCAGATAATGGAGTGTTTTAATTTCATCCTAAAACATTTTGTCAGTAAATCTCAATAGAGTTTTATCTAAAATACAAAATGAGGAATCCTCATGGTGAGGAAGTTAATTTCCTCTGGTTAGTTAGTCTAATGGTCTTTATTAAATATAGATTTAAATCTAACTTTTATTAATGTAATATTAGGTGATAAGTTGAAAATAGCAATAACAGGTAAAGGAGGAACTGGCAAAACTACGATAGCTGGTACTTTAGCGCGTATCTTATCTATGAGGGGTTATAAGGTAATTGCAATAGATGCAGACGATAATCCTAATTTAGCCTTAACCTTGGGAATAAGCTGGGATAAGCTAGAGAGTTCAAATCCTATTCCGACAAGAATTCTGGCTAGAGTAGGAGATAGGCTAGAAATATTAATGCCTCCAGAAGAGATAATTAAGAATTACTCAATAAGAGGTCCAGATAATATTGATCTTCTAATAATGACTAAAATAGAAAAGGCAGGTGTTGGTTGTGCTTGTGGTGCCCACGCCACTGTTAGAGAGCTAGTAGGACATATAATACCTAAGGAAAACGAGATAGTAATAATGGATATGGAACCCGGCTTAGAAAACCTTAGTAGGGCTACTCCTATGCATTCAGACGTGATATTTACCGTAATAGAACCTTACTATAAATCTATACAAACAGGAATTAAGATTTACAAGTTAGCCAGCGAGTTAGGTGTTAAGAAAGTTTTTGCAATCATAAATAAGGTCAAGCACGAGGAAGAGGAGAAACTAGTTAGGGATATATTAGATAAGAATGGTGTCGAGGTTTTAGGTGTACTTCCTTATGACGAGGCGGTGGTAAAGGCTGATAAATTAGGAATGGCTGTAATTGACGTTTCACCTAATTCTAATTTTGTCCTAGGCCTTCAAAGGGTTGCGGATCAAATAATAAGGATGAAATGATGCCTAATGTTTTTATAACTATTAATGATGATAACTCAAACGAGGTTTATCTCACATTAATTGATGCTGAAAGGTTCAGTAAAAAAGGTTATAAAGTTTATATTTTATTTTTAAATAATTCATTTTTATCAAATAATCAATTTAAACAAATAATATCTGAATTAATAAATAATGGTGTTAAAATCTATACTACTCAAAGAGTTAATGATGATAGTATTGAGGAGATTAAGTTTGATGATTTTATGAAAATGATTGATAATAATGTCGATATATTTATAAGACAAGGTCCTGCATGCCCTAACGCGGTGAGATAATGGATTGTAATTCACAAGAGTTAGCAGATGAGATTTTAAATAAGTTAAACTCGATGCTCTCCTGCATAAATAAAGAGTATATCCTTTTAGACGTCCAGAAAAATAATCATTCGTTACAACTCACTCTTAAATCTAATACTAACGAAATAAATAAATTAAATGTAATTATAAATGATAATTGTGAGACTATTAACGCTGATGAGTTACTTCTATTTTATAAGCAAATTCAAGATAAAGGGTATTTGGTCATGAAGGTTAATTTATTCCCTGAACCTCTTGTGATCATAGAAGGTGAAAAGAGTAATAATAAGTTTAAGTTTGAATTTAGCGATTGCAAATATGCTTATATTGTTCTTGAAGATTTATTAAAAATTGATGAGGATTGAATATACACCAATAGGGTTCGTGAGGACTAAGAGAACTAAGGAGGAAATAGATAAACTGTGGAATAGAGGATACGAGGCAATCCTAGAAATAATACCAGAGTATGAGGAAGGGCTTAAAGGAATTGATGGATTCTCCCATATAATTGTTATAGCTCATCTGCACTTATCTACACCTCAAGGTAGTTTGATAATTAAGCCAAAGGGCTTTACTAGGATAGGGCTAAGTATTGATGAACTGCCTGAAGTTGGTATATTTTGTACAGCGTCTCCTAGAAGACCTAATCCAATTGCAGTTAGTATTATGAAGTTAGTGAAAAGGGAAAGAAATCTATTGCACGTTGACGATTGCGATCTATATGATGGTACACCAATTCTTGACATTAAGCCCTTCACCCCAAATAGATGTCCAGAAAATGTGACAATTCCCCAATGGTTAATTAATTTATATAATTTAGCAAAGGAAAGATATGGGATAGATATATTTAAAGTGAAGGTGACGGATAGTGGACTTTCTAATAAACGCTAGTGGTCTTATAGTTGATGATGATCTTTCAATTTTGTTTTTAGGTAAATATAAGACTACTAGCGCAATAAGCTTAGGTGAGGAGCTGAATAGCCTCGGTTATAATGTTAAAATTATAGATTATGTTGTCCCAATAAAACTAGAAAATAATCAAATGATAATCTCTAACGAATTAAATTTAAGTAATGTCAAGGGTGCTGTACAAATCAGATGGTGGGATAAAACTGAGTTAGCTAAATTACCTCTAGTTAAGTTAGGTGACAAGATAAATAGTAAGGTTAAGTATGTTTTAGTGGGAGTTAGTGGTTTAGGAAATAGCGTTTATAAATTCAGTAATAAATGTCCTTGTATCATTTCCTATGCTGATTTAGTAAACAAGGATATATATAATGACGAGGTTTTGAGATTAAGAATGCCCGATGAACTTCTGAATTTATTACCATCAAGTATAAATTATTATATTTTTACATTTAAAAAAGGTGAAGAGAAGATAGGTAAAATTCTAATAAATACAATAATAAATAATAACGTAAAAGAAGTGGAGTGTAACATTCCGTATTGTTCCCTCTCTGATGATTACTGTGCCATCTACTTGAAGAATTTCTTCGATACTATTAACGCTCATGAGATGTGTGACTTACTAGTGATAGGTAAATCATATCTGGAGTATTATTGTATGGATATAAATCAACTGAGGGAAGTATTGGATATTAAGGGTAAACTAATCGAAATTGATAGAGAAGTTAAGAAGAAAAATGCGATAGGCTTAGGTTTGAAATGCTCTAAAGGTCATATCAATTTACTTACCACCATACCTCTTAGACATAAGGTAAGGAGGTGTGTTATCTGTGGTAATGAGACAAAATATGGTTACTTAACTCTTCCAGCATTATCTATGACTAGAAAACTGTCTACCAAGCTTAAGCTATTACCTGCTACCATTTTAAGGCTGTTTATAGATCAGTTATATAATACGGGAATGAAGGATGACGAATTGATCAGCGCTTTTCTCTCAAGTAATTCAAAATTTGAGAAATTCATAACTGATCTCTTCTCTTAATCATTGAACCCTCTACTATCTTTTTAGTTAATTTATTCTTGGGATTTTCAATTATTTCATTGATATTACCACTCTCTACTATCTTACCTTGGCTTATTATAATTACCTCTTTGCTCATCTTGTACGCTACCAATAAATCGTGCGTTATGAGAAGTATTCGTGAGTTAAATTTTTTCTTATATTCATTTAAAACTCTTAATACTCTTAATTGAGATATTACGTCAAGTGAAGACGTAGGCTCATCTGCAATAATATATTTAGGTTTAGGTAATAACGCTATTAAAATCAGTATTCTCTGTATTTCTCCTCCAGAAAGCTGATAAGGATACCTATTTAAGAGGTCTTGACTAAGACCTAAATTATCCATTAAATATTTTAATTCGTCCACATTTACGCTAATATTATTAGCTCTACATATCAATTTTATATGATCAGTTATTTTCCTTACGGGGTTTAGATATGTATATGATCCACCTTGAGGAATATAGGAGATCACTTTCCATCTCAGATGTTTTATATCCGATTCTATTACGTTTACGTCATCAATGAATATCTTTCCACTGACTCTAGAAATTGGAGGTAATATCTTTAATATAGCCTTACCTATTGTAGTCTTCCCACTGCCTGATGGACCCAATATGGCTATTGAATCATCTAAGTTAAAACTCACTCCTTTAATTACGTGAAGGCTATCATAATATACATTTAAATTATCTAAAATAATCGGCAAGTATATCACCAAAAGGCTCTCAATAGCTTAGCTGATAGTGTAGATATATTATAATTTCTCTCAAGGTCTAAGATTATCAATAAAAATGACATGTCTAAAAGAATGAGGAAAGCTAAAGGTGGTAAAATCCACCAGATCCATGCATTCGTGTATATTACTCTAGGAGTATCGATTGCAACTCTTATTAAATATCCCCAACTAGGAACACTAACATTTCCAATTCCTAAAAAAGCTAATCCTGCTTGCATCGAAATTGCAACTATAGCATTAGTGCAGAATTGGGAAAATATTATATTAATATTTTTTCTAATTATCTTTCTTAAAATATAAAGATTATTAGCACCTAGCATAAAGTATGAGATGACGTAGTTACTATTTAAATGCTGTTTAAATATTGGTCTTAATATTCTTACAGGCAGAGTCCACAGTACGAGTACCATTACTCCTAGTGTGACATAATTATTTGGTGGGAGTACAAAGGATAATATTAGAAATAGTGGATACTTAGGTATTGAGATAAAGAATATCGTTATCTCATTTACCGCATTATCGATAAACGAGTTAAAAATACTCATTAATAATCCTAAGCCTATTAATGTTGAGAAGAGTGGAGCTAGAATTGCAAACATTAATGATACGCCAGATGCTCTTAGGTCATATACTAGCATACTTTCCCCACTCCACGTAGTACCTAGAAGATATTGAGGCGAGGGAGGTAAATACGGCTGGGCAGTGGGAGATAGTTTCATAAATAGGCTTATAATGTAAACTATAACAAACGATATTATTATTGATACTCCTACAAACATTTTTCTTATCCTCATTACTTCACCCTCCAATCTACCTTACTATTAGTAACATCAGCTATTAAATTTAAAATAATTGAAATTATACTAAATAATATAAAACATCCAGACGCTAAGGGATAATCTGAATTATTAATAGCTTGAACCATCATGTATCCTATACCGGGGTAATTAAATACAGTTTCGACAAAAATTAGGGCAGGAATTGATGTAGAAATGGAATAAGTTATAGCCACTAACAATAATGGTACTGTAAGTCTAAGTATTTCCTTACTTATTATTCTTCCATCAAGACCCAGAGAGACGAAGAACTCAATCATGTTGTAATGCTCTACTAGTAGTTGGGTTAAATTCCTTCTAACGAACATATATAAGAACGTCAATTCAATCACCGCTAATGTGAGCATGGGAGAGATTATATTAGGAGGTAATAATATGAAAAGTAAAGTAGCAATTACTACTTCGGGGATTGAATAAAGTATGATCAAAATTGTGTTCAAAAAATTATCTTGAAAACTGCCTAGATACTTAATTGAAAGGTACGTTATCAATAGAATTAAGGGAATTGATATTCCTAAACTGCCCGCTATGAGTATTAATGATCTAATAAGTGCCCCTAACACTAAGCTTATCACGGGTCTTCCATAGAAGATAGAATAGCCCCAATTTCCTGTAAAAAAACTGATTAAATAATTTGAAACTGAATAGAAAAGATTTGAATTATAGCCATATAGCATCTCTAAGCTTCTAATCTCTCCTTGTGTTAAACTATACCCATTTTGTGATAATAGCGATATTAGTGTATAAAATGATGTTGACTTTCTAGCTAAAACGTAATCTAAAATTACTAGTAAAATTACACTAACTATTGCTCTAGCTATATACCTTATGTACTTTTCCTTCATCATCTCCTTAACCTCATTACGACGAAGACTACCACTGCTACCATTATTACTATGCCTACTAACACGTAAGTAATTGTTAGATTACTTGTCGCAGTACTAGTCATACTAGGCATTGATGTTTGTGGCATCATGGGTAGGAATACTATTTTATTTAGAATCCATGGTGGTCCAGACTCATAATCAGGGTTAAAGAACCAATTAGTTATTCCTGCTTGCTTATTATAGACCCAGAAGAAATATGGGAAGTATATTGATATTTCTGGGACTAATTGTGCAAAATATTTATTAAATTCGTTCATTAGAACTATTCTCTCACTAAGATTTACGAATTGGGCTTGATTTAAAATCTGTTTAATTGTAGCGTTATTAAAGCCTGGAATATACTGTACACTCCCCTTTACGAAATAGGCTAAAGCATAGGGTACTAAAGCACCCCCGAAAATATTTATCATCATATCGAAATCTCCCGATGCCATATATTGAGTTCTTAAATTACTAGGTACTGACTTAATAGTGATGCTAATGCCAATATTAGACATGAAATTCTTTATATAACTTGCAATTGTCTGTGCTATCGTATCATCTGATGGAATTATGAGAGTGAATGAAACTGGCTGTCCTTGGGGAGATAATAATTGACCATTAACGTATTTAAAGCCTAAGTCTTGCAGTATTTCTAAAGCCTTTTGAGGACTGTAGTTATAATAATGATATAAATTAGGATTAAAATATGGTGTGTTAGGTGCTACTACGAATGGTCCACCCATATAGCCAGCCTTTTCTCCTCCCAGTGCGTCATATATTGCAGTTAGATTTATTGCATATACTAGTGCTTGCCTAAACTCTGTTATATTGAATGGATATCTAAGCAAATTAAATTCTAAAGTATACTCTAGACCAGGTGAATATGCTACTATTCCAAATTGCGAGTTATTCAAGAATGGGATTATATCAAAATAATTATCGAAACTCCCTGCGTCGACTTCCCCTTTTAACAACATATTAGGTAATTGTGACGAAGACACCACTAGTATTTTTAGAGTGTTGACGACAGGTTTACCCATGAAATAGTTAGGATTAGCTACAAATGTATACCCTACACCGGGTTGGTAGCTTTCAAGCTCGAATGGACCAGATCCTATGAAAGCTTGAGGTGAGGTAAAATGCGTCGGATCCGTTACGTTCTTCCATATACTTTCTGGTACTATGAATATAGATGCAAACAAGTTCTTTTCGACCAGATCAGCTGGAATCGATCTATTTAATGTTAACAGAACTGTATAATTGTTTATAGCTTGAATCTGTTTTACGTATATTATATATGATGCATACCATATATATCCTATATGAGTGTCAACATATTTAGTATAGTTATAAGAGAAAACTACGTCCTCAGCAGTAACTGGCATACCATTAGTGAAATCTACGCCTTTACGTAAAGTAATTAGCCACGTTGTGGAATTTATTTGTGTAAAATTTTCAGCTAACCAAGGAATTATTCCATTTGGACCATACCACGCTAATGTATCGAAAATAAGGGCAGTTACGGTATAGAATGGACCAAAAGGGTATAGAGTAAATGGTTGTGGGTAACCAACATCAGACCAAGCTATAGTATACGTTTGAATAGTATACGTTTGAATTGTTTCTGATCTCAGAATAAATGGTGTTATCATCATGGACATTATTAGGAGAGATAACAACAGTAACCTAGGAATTACCTTTTTCACCTCATATTTACGTCTAAAATTCATTTAACCCACTTAACTAAGTATATTAAAGGATACCTAATAAACTTTTGGTAATGAAATGAAGAAAAAATGACTTTTTAAAAGATTAACTTCTTCTCCTAACTAAAATTAATCCAACAACTATTACTATTATAATAATTATTGCTATGGCGATAGGTAGGATGAAACTAGACGTTGGTTTAGTTATTGTAGTTGAAGTACTGATCATAGATGATGAAGAAGTAGTAGGCATAGATGACGTTGTTGCCGTGGAAGTTGTTACAGAGATCACGCTACTTGAGGTCGTGGATGTAATAGTCTGTTGCGGGGTAGAGTAAGCTATGTAATATTCACTAGCTGGATCGTCATAGACTATTATTTTTCCGTTAAGCATAAAGTAATTTGAACCATTTAGCCTGGCTAAATGTCCATTAACCAATTTATATACTCCTACTAGTGTTAAGTTATTAATTACACTAACGTTAAATACAATATTTTGACTAGTAGCGTTAACATAAACTTCTTGCGAGAGATACGTCTTTCCGTTTACAGTAATGTTTGCCATAACTATTTTTTCCGGCTTTACTAAAGTTACGTTATAACTACTATTAGTTTGAGTAACAACAACCACTTTTACGGTGCTGTTAATGTTTAGATATGCTAAAACTCCTAGTGTAGAGTTTACTACAACCTTATGGGATAACATTACGTTAGCGGTTGACGTTATATTCCCACTAGAGTTTCCAGCTATAACCACTGGTAAACCATTAATGTAAGTGTGAGCAACGAATTCAGCTTTAATCGGCTTAACGCCATTTATAGTAATAATTTTAACTTCGCTGAAATAACCGAAAGATGAAACTGATATCTTTCCTAATGTTAACATTACAGTAGAGTTAGCAGTCGACTCATGTACGTAACCTAAAACCGTACCATTAACTCCATAGAATTCTATTGTCTCAAAGTTAAATTCCATTTGCCCTCTTAAAAACCCTCCTAATGCTATCCCTTCACCTTTCCATACTAGGGCTGGGGTAAGAGAGCCATTAAAGTAAGCCATTGTAGCTATGTATCCATGGCTGGTTGAATTAGAGTAAGTTCCATTGAATTCTGTATTAAAGAATATTGGTGTGTATCTTCTCGGAACGTTAAATTGTACAACACTCTTGCCAGTAACTATCGTTTTCACTTGTTCTTGATTAACTTCCTCTAATGTTAAACTCACTTTTTCACTTACGGTCTCGTTTACTTTTATAGGTATTGTAATCGTAGTTATGGAAGACCCATTTGCAAACTGTAATAGTAAGTATCCAGTTCCATTAACATAAGCAAACGTATTTATTTCACTTGCGTTAATTCCAGCCCAGACAAGTGATAATTCTCCAGAAGAGTTAACTAATACTCTTATCAAATTTGGTATATTAGTCTTAACGTCTAATGACATATTAGACATTACAGTTGCATCAATTTCACCGGTGAAGTTCTTTACCACATTCGAGAACGTTAATAAATATGTAGTTTTATTATAGGTTATCACGGTACTTCCGGTCTCATTTGTAACTGTAGCGTTATAGGTAACTGCACTTACAGTATATTCAACAGTTTGTAGCAATGGAGAGGAGGTGACGTGATATATGCTTCCGTATCTTTCATATAATACATGCATCGTGGGTGATGATGCTGAAGTTGCCGACGATATTACTAAAAAAGGTAGGCTAAGAACTAGAAAACCTATGAGGAACCATGAGACGTTTCTCATCGCCTAATTACATCATCTTAAACATTATAAATCTTTTCCATATAAGCCTTTAATTAATCTCATTTTTATCTCTATAATATAAATTGCATAAAATATAGAATTTAAGATCATCAAAATTGGTTTAGTCATTAATAAATAACATGCCCGCATTATGTACCAGAAAACTAAATACTAATAGTTGAAAACAATTTCCCTATTACAATCTTTATCCTTGAAACGTCACTAATTCGGACGTAGCGAATAAAAACTAGTTAAAATTTTTATTCATTCAAGTTCACTTAATTTATATAATGGCACTAACTCTTGAGTTAAGGAAACTTATATTACCCCTTTTTATGACTGAAATAAATTTTCTGATTGAAGGATCTAAAGTAATTGGAATATTAGGTGAATCGGGAAATGGTAAAAGTACGTTAGCCAAAGTTATGGCAGGGCTTATTAAACCTGTAAGCGGTTACGTGCTTATTGATGGTAGAGATATCTTTAAGATAAGCAGAAAAGAGAGAGGTAGGCTAATACAGTTAGTTTTGCAAGATCCCTATACTTCGTTGGATCCAGAAGCTAAGGTCATAGATACCATATTAGAGGGAGTTAAAATATTAAAGATTCACGTTAACGATGAAATGTTTAACTATTATGTGAATAGGTTTGGAATCACTGAATTACTTAATAGAAGAATATATGAACTTTCCGGTGGAGAAAGGCAGAGAATTAACATTTTAAGATCTATGCTAATAAATCCAAAGGTCATTATTTATGATGAACCTACATCCATGGTAGATTCTATGAATAGGAGAGAAGTTCTTGATTTAATATGCTCAAATAATTCTGCAATATCAATAATAATATCTCATAATGTTCTTGACATGTCATGTGTTGATACAGTTTTTGTTATGAGGAAGGGGAAGATAATAGCAAGAGGTAAGATTGAAGAACTTAGGGGCTACGATGATCTTTATGTAAGGACTTTAGCTAATGGATTACTTAATGATAATAAGTTTAGATAGGAAACATTTGAGATATTCAGAGAAAAACTTATTAACTCTGAAAATAGTTAGTATAATTAAGAAAACCTAGTATCAAAAAGAAGTGATAAAAATGAGTAACAAGGAGAGTATAAATGGTATATTAGCTTTCGGGACAAGCGTATTGATTTGGTCTATAATCTATATAGCTACTAACCCTGTCCTAGGATTATTTCCGAAAGGTCCCCTTTCATACAATTTTTCTCCAGGTTCATATCAAGGATTAGGTTTTAGTATTGCAGCAGAGCTAGCAATATTTCTAACCCTTCTAGGATTATATTATCTTAAGGTTAACGTTAAATTTAGGACATTGTTGGTTCCCTTAGCGTTAGTTAACGTCGGAATATTATTGGGTATGGTAGGAACTACAGCCTTCATGTGGTATTTAGGACCATCTTCTTCCTCGATGGGAGGAATGATGGGAACTCCACCCACTAATGTTGGAATGGCTGAAGTTGGGTTCATTGGATTTTTAATAGCAGGTATTGGGTTACTATTCTCATCAATATACTTAGTATATTTGGGATTTAAAAGCAATGTAAAGTTTCCTATATGGTTTAAATATATCTTTTTCTTTGGTCCATTTTTAATGTTATTGACTTTACCGATAATGTTAGCTGCAGAAGTATGGAATCTCTTTTTACAATCATCAATGGTTCCTATGTCAATGGTTCCCATCTCCTATGGTATAATTAGCATGTTGTATTGGCCTGGTGGAACTATGGTCTTCACATTAGCATATTATTCTCTTTTCCAAGCCTTTGGGTTAATATATTTGGTAGTTAGTAAATTAAACGTAGGCTTTAACGAGAAGAATGCTATTTTAGGAATGTATCTGTTCTCTGCTGGAATAGTATTATCTCTGGTAACTAACGGTATTGGAACGTGGATATCAAGTTGGACGCCTCCTTCATGGCTAGTAAATCTAACTCAAGGAATTGGATTATTATCAATAGCAAGTGTAGTAGCGGGAGGATTAGTGAATATAGGAAACATAATATTTTACACCTTAAAAACAAAGGTACAAATCTAATTTTTTTAATTTTTTGTTTTTAATAAAATGATTACAAGTTAATTTAGAAGAAAAAGTTTTTATAGTACTGAATAACATAATAACTTATATGGAAGAATTAAGGTTCAATCCTAGGAAGGAGATAGAGGAAGATATTAGAGAAAATAATCTTCAAGATTTACTGATAAAGTCCGCAGTTCTTCATGGTCACTTCTGCATAGGTCTTTCACTGGGTGTGAGAGCTGCGCTATATGCCACTAAGAAATTAAATTCAATTACAGAGAACGTTCAAGGAGTTGGTCAACACTTGACGAAAAGATTAATTGCAATTGTAGAAACTAATACTTGCTTCGCCGATGGAGTCCAAATGGTTGCAGGTACAACATTAGGTAATGGAGGTCTAATTTATAGGGACACTGGCAAGCACGTTCTAACATTAATTGATAGGAATACCAGTAAGGCTGTAAGAGTCTCATTAAAAGTAGATCCACACACAATTATAAAAACGGCTAACGATCCAGAATTTTTAAAATTATTTGAAAAGATAATGATAAAGAGGGAGAAAGCCACACGCGAGGAGCTTAATAGATTCAGAGATCTTATGAATAAAGCTTCATTTGAACTGTTACAGCCAAGAGATGAGGAATTGTTTGATGCTAAGGAGTTGACAGTAGAGTACCTCAATACTCAAGAAGTTTCAACTAAGTGGAAAAAATGTGAAGGCTGTGGGGAAATGACGTTAGAGAGTAAAGGTGTAATTAAAGAGGAGAAGTTCTACTGTGCCGATTGTGCTGGAAGTGAAGTATGGACGTTAAATGTCAAAACACCTATTAGAGTAAAGTTAGATGACATTCTTAAGATAAAGAGATAAAATTTTTTCATTCATTTATTCGAAAACTTTTTATCTTATGGAAGATAATGGTAATTTATGATAGTAAACGATTGTAGATGCCCAGTAGATGTGTTATCTGAAGTTTTTAAGAGAAAATGGAGCATTTTAGTTATTGCTTCAATAGGATATTTGAATAACGCTAGGTTTAATGATATAAAAAAATTAATTAATGATATTAGCTCTAAAATGTTAGCAGATACGCTCAAGGAACTAGAGGATGTTGGTTTAATTCAGAGAAAGGTTTATGAGACTAAACCACCTAAAGTTGAGTACAGTCTGACTGACGAAGGTAAGAAATTCTGGGATGCTTTACAACCTTTGATAAATTATATGTATTCTAATCCTAAGTACTTAAATAAGTGTGGCTGTTGCGATACGCCATAAATTTGCGAGCTAACTAATTATTTTCAAGATTTTTCTTAAAGGTATTAATTATTATTGGTATATTTAATTTTTTCTGAATATTTTATAATTACGCAATCATTTGATACATTATTAAAAAAGATTTATAAAGTTTAAAAAGAGTAACTAGGTATAGGTAGAGAAATTTGGAATCATCAAAAATAGGTGTATTAATATTTAGAGCTATAAATGGGATAGCAGGAGTAATCTTAATATGGAGCGGACTTTACGAGGTTATAAGCTACTTAACAATGACGGGAATGATGGGAATGGGCATGGGTATGATGATGATGGGATTTAGACTATTTTATTATACCCCAATTGTGTTACCGGGGAAATATTTTATACCAACGTATTTCTTAGGTATGGGGATTCTATTACTCATTTTTGGTGTATATCCAAAATTAATGAAGTCTTTTATACTTAATGGTAGTAAACCGTATTGGATATTCTTACGAATATTGATGTTCATAGGTGGATTAACATTCCTGCTCTATGGAATCAACTTCTCTCATTCAATGATAATGGGGATGGTAAATCCATTAGCACCAGCAGCTTCGATAGGATTTCCTTTCGCTGGGGGAATAATGTTACACTTAATTTTTGAACACCTATATGCTAGCGGATTTGCTACTGTTGTAGCAATTTATAGTAGGATATTAAACGTCTTACTTAAGCCAATTAGGATAACTAAATAAAAAAGGTACGTTTTTTTATTTCCTAAGGATCTAAGGTATTTTACAGTATATCTTATGAAAATAGATGATAGTAGCTACCGTATTTTTACATTATATATCATTTAATTGTGTTTAATTTGGAAATATAAATTTATTTACAATTTTAGTTAACTCATATAAGCTTAAAAACTAATAAATCGATGATGGCTAAACTGGTTTGTAAGACATAAGAACTTAATGATAAAGCCTTAAAGTTATAATTTTATCACGGATCTTAATTTTTCATAAGCCTCAACTTCTTCCTTTGATGGATTCTTAAAGAGGATAATATAGAAATCTACGCTTATCTCAAGATCTAGAAAGTTATCTTTAACTTCATTACGATAAACTACTGCCACTTCTCTCTTTAACACTTCATTCATCTTAGCCTTAAATAACCTTAACTTTTCATATTTATCCTTACCACAAGTGGAAATGTATTTCTTTTCAAATAATTTGCTAGATATATCATACTCTCTTACAGCTATCTCACTTTCCTCACATATATCCCTTGTGTTAGTTACCACTATTCCCTCACTACCTATTTTTTGAGAATGCACGATAAGATCCCACTCCTTCAAAGTCTTCATAACATAAAACGGTGCTATTATTATACTTGGCTTACTTATACTGAAACTTAAATTACCTATCTTCAGTTTCCCATTAAATATTTGTGAAAGTATTATATCAGATGGCAAAAATTCTAATAAATATTTTGCTGTAGGAATTTCTTTAAGACTACCCGTTATCATTTCTTTTAAAATCCAGAAGTTAATGTTTAGAATTAAAAGGAGGTTGTAAGGAATCTCGCCTACAAATTCCTCTAAAATGTCATTTTCGTTACTGACATCTATTAGCAACCTGCAATACCCTCCTTTTAATTTCTTCCTCGTCGTAGTTTATTTTAAAATCAGACATCACTTTTAAGAGAGCTTCTGCAATTTTAGGCAAATTTTTCTTAACCTCTTCAGATAGACCAATTTTAGGTTCTAGGCTATAAGGCTTACAACCAATGATGTAAACTTCCGACGATGATCCCATTAACTTAAGCATTGTCAACACGCTTTGTATTCCCAAACCGTGAGATCCAGAATACTTTAGATCTAAAACAGTTGACGCAACTTCATCAAGGTTAACTTCTAAGTTAATTTTTACTACATCGACTTCCTTATCCGTTAACATAGCGTCAATTATTATTAAAACGTCGTAATCCTTTAAACTCTCTATTCCAGCTATTCCAGTACTGCCTAAATCTATAACATCAACTCCTTCAATACTATTCATTAAAGCTTCTGCTATATGTGAACCGCAACCATCATCACTCATTAAAATATTACCAACCCCGACTATTGCAATTCTTTTCATTAAAAGTCACTCCAATATTTTGCATCAAGAGGTAGTGGTTTCCAACTCTCCTTCTTAGGATGATTCATTATCTTACCGTGAAGCTTTACGACTTTGGAAATGACTGGCATCACTTCCTCTCTCTCTTTAATCTCATCGGCTACTAAATTTGAAAGGAGTTGCCTTAATTTCATTAAATTGTCAGTCACATCTTTCCATAACCCCCAATCGGCTGAAGTCAATTCAAGTATCTTATCTTCTTTAACATCTTTCACTAGTAGTAGTGAGGCTATGTCTGCTAAGTCTTTATTTACTGGATTATGTCTCTGTAATTTAGATAGGATTAGATCCTCGTCATCAAGGGTAAAATCAGAATCCCAATTGACCGGAATTACATGGTTAAATCTCATTTCGTTAAAGTAGTAGACCTTAACTATAACATTCTCTTTGAAGAACATTCCCGCTACATCCCCTAAAACCTTCTCTAGATGAAAATATGGAGTGTATTCGAGGTTAGTAATTAATCCCTTAAACTTATCCCTATCCTCCGGTTTTACCAAGAAGTTAATATCTATATCTTCACTTTTTCTATACAATTTTAGTAATTCTACTGCGACCTTATTTTCCTTTGCTTTATAATAGAAAGCAACAGAGCCATAAAGTAACGGCTTAATCCCATCTTTCTTAGCCTCTTCATATATATTTCTAGCCTCTACCAGTAACTCATTGAAGGTCTTCTCTATATCCTTTCTCATCATAACATCAAAAGGTGTTAATCCAGACATACCAAAATATAATACGTAGTTCTGATATATATTTTTTATGTTTTATTTTTCACTCAAACAATTTAATAACTTTTTCCAGTTCATCTAATATATTCTGAATTTTAAAATAATTTTCTGATCTTCTAATAACTTTAATTGTTCTATCTATTTGAATAGTTGTGAAATTCCTCACTCTCATCTTCATGTCAGGGTCGTTACTTACAATAATCCCATAGTTTATCACATTTCCCAATAATGGTAAAACGTTAGGTAAATTGAGATTTAACTTAACTTTCTTATCAACCTCTACATAAGCCTCATAAGCCCAAACCACATCACCTAGCCTTATTTTAAATGCCCTTTCTAAGCTAGATAAGAATGAATCAGCCCAGTATTGTACATCTCCATTGAAAAAAGATATTTGCTTGAGAAAACTCTCATTTCTCTCATCAGTTAAAAGACTAACTCTAGTTTCCTTTAGATTAAATTCCAAATCATTAGTATTGAATATTTTATTTATGATGTATAAAGGGATAGGTCTCAAAAACGAGATGGTGTACATTTGTTCCTTTACTTTAATAGCCTTAACACCTCACTTTTCATTAATTCCTTACACATTCTTCCCCAATCGCTTAACTCCCCATCCTCGTTTACCACTTCACACTCTACTATCTCAGCACGCTCTATTATCCTAAATGCACTCAACATCCTTAGAAAGGTGTCAATGTCGCTATAATAAGCTTTAAAATTAGCATAAATTTCAGCCCAATCAGCAAGAGGACTCTCTGATGATTCAAAACTATAACGTCTTAGCTCTTTTTCCCCTCTTTTAGCACTGGCTAAAATTACTAAATTCTTAGGTCTAACATCAGATAAAAAAGTAATTGACTTGATAGCTCCACTCAAATCAATTATTTGGAATCCCTCTTTATTCAATTCCTCCATTACTAATAGAGGTATATAATAGTCGCCCTTATACCAATAACCAACTGCACCAATCACCTTTCATCTACCTTTTTTGGCTTTATTGACTGTGCCAATTCCCATAATATCTTCTCCGGCTCTTTCAAGTTAAGGGGACTTATGTTAGAAGCTAAGGCAGTTAATTTTCTTCTATCGTCCACTAAACCATTAACTTCCTCTATATTAATCTCTAAACCATAACTCTTCAATATCTCTCTTAAAATTTCAATAGAGTTTTCACGTCTCTTTACTTTGGGTAAAACAAGATAGAGATCATTATCGCCTAGATCGTTAACTATTTCCTTAAGTACTTTATCTAATCCTAAAAGTTTGATTAAAAAAGAAGAGCTCATATCTTTATACCTCTTTCTAATATGATAGTAAAGTAAGTTACATCAAAATTAGCTTGCTTATCTGCAATAGCATTACCTAATGATAATTTGCAGTTAGGGTCAAATACTATTACATTTTTACTCCCCCATCTACTTAGTTGATTAATAACATACTCTCTAGCCCTCTTTACAATTTCCTTCTTCTCGCTGATTAGCTCTAAGTGGTGTGTACAAGTATATAACTTATGTGAGGATGGTGAATCCCTTGGCTCAATAAATTGAGGCGCTGTAAGCCTTAATATTTCTCTAACAGGCTCTTCTACTCCCCCTAACCTACTTAGGAATTCAGAGTAATGTACACTAGTTGGTCCCTTAACGTCAGCCTTACTTAGCTTAATAGACCCTTGCTTATACTTTTCATAAACTGTTTGTGTTAAGTGCTCTACTGGTATGGGCAACTTTACTCCTGAGGATTTAGGTCCTTGCCACCTTAACCAGAAATAGGAAGTACCATCAGTTGTAATTATTTTCTTAACCTCTAACCTTTTAGCCTCCTCTAGTACCTTTACAAACACTGACCTAGCAGTCTCGAAGTCTCCTACAAGATATGCATAATAACCGGGGTCACTTACCGCTGAGCTTACAGTAACTGAAATCTTCATCTTAGAGAATATTGATGCTATAGATTGTAGGATTTCCATGTCTTGAATTTCCAGTGGTGAGGGAATGTAAAGATATTCAGAACCTTTTTTATCTACCTGAAATCCAACTTTCGAAGCCATTTCTTTCCAATTAGATATTCCTAAAGCGTTACCTAACTCTTTAGTGTTTTTTGCTAGTTTTTCAGCAGTCTCATAATTGAATCCAGAATAATGTAATATCCTTCTCATTAATATTGCGGTGTACCAGTTTGGAATCTCCATTGGCGAAGTTTCCGTACAAGCTCCACAAGCTGTACAATTGTATGCGGAATCAGTCCACCTCATGAATTCCTTATTGCTAATCCTTCTTAACCTCAGATATCTAGCTACAATCCCATAGCCAGTGTAAAACATTGAATAGATTTTGTTAATCTCATACGTCCTCCACGCTGGAACATCAATTGGTCTCTTAGTAACTAACCAAAATGGGCAGGTATAAGAGCAAATTCCACATCTCATGCAATTTTCTAGTCCATAAACGTCGGCTGGACCTAATTCGTCAAATGTCCTTGAGGCTAAGTTCCTATTTATCTCTACTCTATTGCCCTTCACCTTAAATCCCCCACATTTAAACTCTTCTTCTCCCATATGAATAACCTGCAAAACCCTTACCTACATAGTACCAGAACATGTGGAATGCCTTGCTGAATGGTGTGTAGCCTATGAATATTCCTACTAAGGCTATGTGTAATCCGTACCAGTTAGCTTGGTTTGGAACTCCAAGATAAGGAACTCCCCAATCATAAGCTGCTCCTAAACCAGTAACTATTATTGCTGCCAGTAAGATTAGGAATACGTAATCACCTATACTACTTAAAGGCCTATGCTTAGTTATGTCATCTATAATCCTTGTAACTAGGTAGCCTATTAACCCTGCAAAAGCTAGCAATGCCATGAAACTCCCGTTAACTATTACTGATAAAACACCCCAAGGTGAAATTGTATTAGTTGCAACTTCAGCTGAATTCCATGCCCCAACTGGGTTTAGAATACCTCCATGTGAATATGATGTTGCACCTAAGATTCCTAGCTGGTATCCAGAAGTGAATGATTCTGGTACGGAAGCTGGCATTAGCCATCCTAAGATGTTAGGAACTCCGAATATACCACTAAAAATATAATTCCACGCTATTATATGTATTCCAACAACTATTATTAATCCTAATATGAAGATATGATTGAAGATCGTTTCAACTATCAATAATGGGTCGTGCCTAGATGCTCGCCCAAAAGGTCTAGGTATTGCAGTTATTGCCTCCTTAAATTCTCTTGAAAGACCAGCTTCACCCGGAATATTAGATCTTCTGAATATGAACTCCCTCCCTATCCTATAGACTAAACCAAATATAAAAAATAATATTCCTAGAGGAAATATTACGTTTAATCCCCACCAATATAGACTTAATGGTGTCCCTGGTCCTCCATTGGCACCTATAGCTGCGTGCACTATTATCATACCTTTACACCTTTATTTAACCTTCATGGCGAACTTATAGAAAGCCTTTATTGCTTCACTTAAATCAATTGGAGCTCCTAAGGTCAAATATCTCACCTTACCATTTGGTAGAACAACGTGGACTCCGCAGACGAAGCATGGATCGAATGACCTTAACGCCGCTGCAAACTCAAATCCATCCCACTGCTCTAGTGGAGTTACTGTTAGTTTAGGTGAACCGGGTATGTTGTATCCCTTATTTCCTTGTATTGTCTCTTCAAATGTGCCAGCACCATCGTTTTGTGCCAAGGATGGAGCTGGACTAACTGTTTGAATTCCGTCATCATAAGAATTCTTCACTCTTGGCCCTAGGTTAACCGTCGTAGGTTGCATTTGTTGTGGATTTATTGCTGGCACATTTGGTCCTTTGCCAGTAGCTATCACATTAGCGTGATACTGCGCTCCTCTCGGAGCTTCCTTCATCCCCACTCCTATTGCTACCCCAGTATTCGTGTTAGCCTTGTACTCCCAGTCATACTGATTTCCTCTACTAACAGCAGTTTGTCCATTCTTTATATAGTTTACTGCAGAGAACCATGCTACCCAGGCTCCAGCTGCCTCTAAAGCTACTGCGAAGGCTCTTGCTCTCATTCTCTCTACAGCGTTAGTGATGAATTTTCCATTGGTTATTTGCCATGGAGATAAGTAGTTTAGCTCTATTTCACCTTGTAGTTCTTGAGGCAAAACTACCCTAGGACTTATAGTTTGAGGTAAGTTCCATTTCACGTATTGATTGCTGGCATTCCCGTATTGTATTTCTATTCCTGCTATGCTATACGTCGCTGTGTATATGGGCTCCGGTGCACTACCTTGTAATACTTGAGCATACATTAAGCCCATCGGATCTGCTTCTACATTATAGAAGTAGCTTGAAATGGGCTTATGTCCTTGATATGGAACGAATCTAGGGGACACTCCCCAGCTATACTTTCCGTACTGGTTGCCAGAACCAAATGGATATCCTCTAGCCAGAGGAGTTGGTATCGTCCACTTCTTCCACGGGTGATAAGCATTTACCTTATTCCCAATCGGATCTACTTCTATACCGGAAACTTCAGAAGGTACTTGCGAGCTATATGGAGACTGTGTCCAGTCTGCTTGGAATGAGGACTCTACGAATTCATGGACTGCTAGATTAATATCGATGTAACTGTTTGTAACTATTTGTGGCGGGGAAGTTAGACTAGGCTGAATGACTAATCCTGGCTTAACCACCCTAGCTCTTCCCCAAGCTCCAGCATTTTCATAAGTTGCATCATAAGGAGCTACTGTAGTGGATGAAGGACTAACCTCTGGAGCTTCAGCTACATCACTTTGTCCATAAGATACGAAGTTAGCTGGTCTATTTCCTAGTTCAGCAAAACCTAAGTTGTTGAAATGTGTATCGTAATACGCTTGAACTCCGAAAACGTTATCGTAATCGTTTAAGAATAATGATAGTACTTCCCATACTACTGCTTGCTTTTTCATATAGGCAGTACCGTCTATTAACCTCTGTAAGTATGCTTGCAAATTCTCTACAGTGGCGGGAACTCCAATTCCTCCTGGGACCATCGTAATTGGATGTGGTATTCTCAAGTAATATAACAGTTCTGCTTCATGCATTATCCTCCAAACGTAAGCCCCTTCTAAGAATATTGCACCAATAATAGGAACTAAACCATCCATTATATCAGCAACCGTCCTCATAGTTACTCCAGCAAATTGAAGTTGACTAGGTGCTCCATTTGGAAAAGCCTCTGAGTAATCTAGAACCTTACTTATCGGTGTTTGTGTAGCTAATTGATAAATGTCAGGAGGATAGTACCCAGCTATTTTAAAGAATAATGAACTCCAATCGGGGCCTCCTAAAGCAGTTAAGTGGGCTGTGTGGTCATACATCATTGCAGCATCATTTGCTAACATTATCGTCTCTAAACCTAAGGGTGGAGGAGCATAACCACCCATTGCCATCTCTTGAGCTATTCTTTCTATGAATTGATGATGTTCTCCACAGATTCCGCACTCCCTTGAGGATAACATTATTATATCCGGCGCTGGCTTATTTCTCATAAAGATCTCAAATCCTCTGAACATTCCAGCACCAGCGTATGCTTCAGTAGCTCTTATACTCCCATTTTCATCAGTACTGACAGTAACTTGTATTCCTAATTCTGGCTTTATTCTCACTATGGGCTCTATAACTACAGGCTTTGTCCAATCATACTTAAATAAATATGAGCTAGCCATTTTAGCTCACCTCCTTAGCCTTAGGGGTTAAGGGTTTTCTCCTAGTTCTGGATAATAAGTAAGAACCTACACCAACAACTACTCCAACTCCAGCTGCAGCTGCAAGAAGCGTAGTTGAAGGTAATGTGGGAGCATTTGGAGGAGCGTAAAATGGTTCGTATAAGTCCGGAAATCCTGGGGCAGTGCAAGCAATGCATACTCCCCCTCTTGTACATCCTCCTACACCACCGACCCAACCCAATAATGGAGCTGGGCTATTAGCCTCAGTACCCTTACACCCTAGACTATAAGTACATTGAGGATCTCCAAATTCCTTTGCGAAAATTCCTTGAGCGAAGAAACCAGCCCTTGGACAGTTCTGGTGCGTTTCGTTCCCGTAGAAGAACTTAGGTCTATTAAAAATGTCAAGATAAGAAGAGGGTGGTGGAGCTAAGCCTCTAGCGTATAAAACTCCAGCTACTAAGGTTCTCATTATCCAATCCCCGGCTGGAGGGTCAGCGGCGATTGCTACAATTGGTTGACCCAATTTACTTTGCCAATGATAACTTGGACCAGGATAGGCTGTATTATAAGGTGAGTTGGTTACTGCATAAATGTCCTCATCTATTACGGTTTCTCCGTTAAAAGTTCCTAAACCTTTTTCATATACTTCATGTAAATAAGCTGGGAACCCTAAGATGCCTCTATATGGGTCATCTAACATACCCATCGTATATGTAGGAGTCCTTTGACCTAAACCGTTTGTAGTAGAAGGTATTCCTCCATAGGTTGCACATGCACCTGTTGCGTATACTAGTGCTGCCCTTTTCATTAAATTAAACACGAACTGATCACATAACAATACTTCTCCACTGGGAGTTCTACCGGCAGAACACCAGAAGGAACCTGATGGCTTTTGATAATACAGTCCAAATTCGTCAAACATAGTCCCTTCAACAACTAAAACGTAAGGATCAAATAGTCCAGCTAAAGCCGCTTCCATGGTTGGATATGCCATATCATCTTGTGGCATTAGGATTGGGTGATAAACTAAGTTAACGTTGCCAAGCTGGGGTATCGATGGTTGCCTTAATTGTATTGGCTGTAAATTGAACGTAACTTGGGTTACAACATCTTCCACAGCTGGATTCATCGCGTCTATGAAGGCTATAGTGTTTCCTCCACACCATCCGTTACCAGTCCATATGATGTTTATTGGATCTGCCAGTGTGTCACTAGCCATATTAAACAAGTCCTTCCATGTTAATCCCTTCTCGACCATCCAAGCTGTTAAACCGGACATAGCTGCCAGCTTCATGAAGTCTCTTCTACTAATTCCAACTTTAAGTTCCTTTGATTTTACCTCCTTCACTCTCTCACACTAGGTATACTTAAGTAAACCAGATTAATAAAATTTACCTTGAATATTAGTTAAGTTAGGATACATTTAATTAACTTTATTTTTAGAATATTAAGACTGAAATATAAGAATGATTAAAGTGCAAGACTTATTTATTTGCATTATTAAATTAATGTTAGATGAAGTTCGTTCCATGGAGGTTAGCTTATAATAAGGAACTAATAGCCCTCTTCATGAATGCTAGCTGGTGTATAGATTGCTATCAGCAAGAGAAGGAAATTGAAGGCCTTGACGAAGAATTTCTACAAATATCTTTTACTAAAGAGGATGCTGATGAGAGACTTGATCTAGCAGTTAGATATACTCCGCAAATTTATCCATCTATTAGTTTAATAAGTAAATCTACGGTAATTGGTGGTACTTATGGTTTAGTCAAAAGGAATAAGATTAGAGAGATTTTAACTCAAGCTATAGAGCTTACAGAAGGTAAACGAAAACTCGTTACGTTACCTAAAATCTCTGTGCATAAACTTAGCGTTAGCCCTCAGTATGTAGTAAGTGAGGTATTAAGAAATTGTGAGGGATATTATGATTGGATAAATGGGGGATTTGAAAGAGAACCTAAATTCGTTTCTCCGGAAGTATTAAACTTATTTTTAAAGCTTAATGATTTCTATCATACGTCTATGGTAGTTGCTACGTTAGATAACGTTATATCTAATTTGTGGGATGATGGATTCTATGCATACTCCATAACTAGTGATTGGAAAACTCCTTATAAAGCAAAGTTATATGATTTTAATGCAGAGTTAGTTAGCACTCTTCTTGAAGCCTATGAGAAGATAGGGGATGACAATTATTTAGATTATGCAGTAAAGTCTATAGAGTGGATGATAAGGAATAGGAGGAGTGATGGATTATTTCCTAATGCACAAGTGATTGATAAAGTGGATAGCAGAGCCTTTTTGAGTGTAAACAGTGTTGTTGGAGAGTCTTTATTCAGAATGTATAAGGAGACTGAGGATAGTAAATATTTAGAGATAGCTGAAGAATTGTATAATAATATTGTCTCTCGTAAACTCACTCATAATCTAGATAACCCTGACTCTCCCCTTTTCCTAATTGATATTGCGCGTTTTCTAAAATTTTCCTCTTACCTAAAAAAGAATAATAAAGAAATTTTCAATATTCTTAGTAATTATGAAAGCAATAAGGGTGCATATTATGATGTGACATTGAAACACGCGAGTGAAGAGAGGATTGGTAGGTACACTTTCCTCTACGATAATTCTATTTTAGCCCAAGCCTTCATTAATCTTGGAATGATTAATGAGGCTAAGAAAATCTTGGACTCTTTAATCGAGTCCTTTACAATATACACTTACTTTAATCAAGCTGTATACGCATTAACTTTAGGTGAAGTATATGGTCTCTTTCCTCACTAGACTTTTTGTAAGTTTTGTCATAATTACGCAAATCATATTTTCAATTGAGGTTATTTCGGCTATTTATGAGATAAATATTCCTTACATATCCTATATTAACTACGTAGTAGGGATAATAACACTTTTAACATTAATAGCTAGGTTGTTTACTGCATTTATCTATAGCAATATCAAATACGTCTCATTACTTATGATTATACCCATTGTGAACGTCTTTACAATAACTTATTTAACATATAAACTAACTTTTTCAAAGCTTCTTTCCCTTTTAACACTCATAATCTGGTTCTCTAGCCTGATCGTTACACTTTTATTTAAACTACCAATTTACCAGTTTACGTCTGTGACATACTATTTACCTTATTTAATTACCCTAGATCTAACTTCTTTAGCCTCCTTATCAATCGTAACGTATGCTATTTTTAAGTTTGAGAGAAGCAAAAGATGAGAAATTACTTTTACAATAAAAATACGCAGACCCTCTCTAGAAAGTTTAGAAAGAAAAATTTTTAAATCTTTAATTAAGCTAAATTGATAAAGCGGTAGGAATGAAAAGGCATAGTTTTCATACCAAAATTACAGATCTTAAAAGTGAAGTGCTACATATCCTAGACCTCGTCCCTCTGTCTACCTCTTCGGTTGCCCCTACCTTCAGTATAGCCGCAGCTTACGGTGTCATGGTCTCCCTAGCTGGTCCCCAAGCTATAATGGCTACTTTCCTTACGGCAGTACCATTTCTACTCGTTGCATTGATTTTTAGACAATTTAATCTGCACTTTCCACATGCTGGGGCATCCTATCATTGGGGATGTAAGATTTTGGGGAAAAAGTTTGGTGCCTTTCAAGCGTGGGTGGTAACTCTTGCGTACTTCTTATCTATCCCCCCTATAGTAATCCCCGCTGGAGAATACACGCTAGCTCTGTTTTATTCGCTTGGATTAATCCAATACTCTGTTTACTCATCCCAGTTTTGGGTTTCCGTAGTAGGCATAATTTGGGTCTTAATCGCAGCAATCCCTCTTATGTTAGGGGCTAAGCCAACAGCTAGATTTACTGAGGCCTTTCTCATTACGGAGCTTATAGTATTGGGCCTCTTCTTAGGCCTCGGTTTTGCAAACTTTAAGGTGGTGAACCCATTTAGCTGGAGCTGGTTCTTCTCTACTAAAGTTAATTGGACTGGATTAGTACTCGCAATGATTGTTGCAGCCACAATTGTTGATGGATGGGAAATAGATAGTTATGCCTCTGAGGAATCTAAAAGACCTAGAAGGTGGCCAGGACTTAGTGGAATAATAGGCCTCCTCTCAGTCCTATTAATATATAGTGTTACCATGCCTCTAATGACCATAGAAACCCCCTTAAAACCTCTAGCACAGAGCGTAGATCCCTTATTTACTTGGACTCAATATGTGGTACCTTCATATTCCTGGCTTATGGACATTGCAGTGCTTACCTCTACTGCAAGCTCTCTCTGGCTCACTGCATTTATACTCAGTAGAGCGTGGTACGCCATGGCTAGGGACAAGCTTTTGCCCTCGTTCTTTGGCTGGGTACATGAAAGATTCAAGAGTCCTTGGAGTAGTATACTCTTAATATCTGGTCTCAATGTTCTAGTAAATGTATTAATGTTAATTTCCCCCTCAGTTGAGTCCTTCTTTACTTTATTGCTTAGTGCTGCTGGAATCTTTCTAGCCATGGAATTCTTCCTAGATAGTGTCAGCGGAGTACTGTTTTTCTGGATAAAGCATACGCCAATGGGGAAAGAGAAGCTAAGCCCACACATTCACTGGGCTTACAGGGTAGTATCTATCATAGCCTCCCTTTCCCTTGGTGCAATAATAGCCCTAGGACTTTTTTACAGCCCATCCACCATAGGTGGTGATTTCCCATATGTATTTGCAGGATTAATGACGTTTTCAATTCCTTTCATTTATCTCTCAAGGAAGATGGAAGTAAAGGAATTCGCAGCTTAAAAGAAGGAGGAGACTTTTTTAAGTTAAATAGCTAAAGACTCTGACCTCCTCCCCGCCCTAAAGGGTTTTGCCAAGGTCTAAAGCGTTACTCCCCTTTATTACTCCATTTGACGTTACGAGAAAGGAAAGGGGCTTCTTTAGTACGCTTACAATCCTATTTATTGCTCTCTTCATTATGTTTAAAGCACCATTAACGTCACTGTGAAGCTTATGACCTAAAGGGCAATTGATAATCCCTCTAGGCTTCCTCTCAATCTTAACGTCATGGAAAGCACAGAGCTTTGAAGTATTATACTCGACAACGAGAAACACCTTTATACCATATTCGTAGAGTTTATACACTATTGCCTCAGTTAGTTTACGATAAGACCAGATATTCACAGTGAACTTGTTACCCTTATCTTGAGAGATAAAGTAAGGGTAACCAAGGTAGACTGTTAAGACTCCTAACTCCCACAACGACTTAGCGAGGTGAGAAGCTAAAGTGTATTAATCTGCGATACAGTTTCTTAAAAAGTCTCTCTCTTTCCCTTAACACTTCCTCCCTAGCTTCAGTCTCTTTGTATCTTCTCAGCTTCAGCCTTTAGTCTGTCTAACTCTGCAACCATGAGTCTGCCAACTTCCTCAGTTTTCTTTCCTGTGCTCCATTAGGGAACAATCTAACAACGATTGTACGTACACTCCCTTCTGGTATTGCGAGAGTAATAGTCGTCTCCCGCTCCTCATCTTTATGAAGTTGATCAGAATGGAGTGCAATAGGAGAAGATGGGGAAAAGGTTTAAAAACTTACCCCGCCTTAAAAGGCGAGGTTTGCGTTCTTTTTATCATGAGATTATAAACGTACTTCTAAGCACTGTTGACATGAGTGGTAAAGTTGTTTTACTATATTAGTGCAAATTTGAGATTATCTAATGCTGTATTTTTTAGCTAAATCTTGAATTTTACTAGCTGAAGAGTAGTATCCCATGTAAATTTTTTGGCTAGCATTTTTACTATACATTATAGTAAGTGACGCACTAGGTCTGACTTTACTTATTGCTTCCCTAATCTTATTAGCCATATCATTCTCGTTTAATGGTAATACTACTAAAACATTAATGACATCTTTTGGAAGGATAAGGTCGAAAAATTTTTGATAGTCAGATACTATACTGGTATTAAATGCTCTAAGATCAGATATACTTAACGTTCTTGCAACTTTAATGATGTAATCTTCAACTTCAATATTAGATGTCATAGCTTAATCACTTATATATTAACTTGGATAATGTGGTATAAATATGTATCAATGGAAGGACTTGGAGTAGGAAATTGTCCTTTGAATAAATATGTGAAAGTTTTTATATATGAAATTAAAATCTAAATTAATGAGAAGAAAAGTAGTTTCTTTTATATTACTACTTCTTATCATTGTGCCTATTCTAGTATCACCTAATATTTTAGCTGGCTCAATTTCTAGCAATTCAATAATTATTGTGAAAAAGAATAATGTTATTATTGAAGGCATGAAGATTATAGGTAATATCACAGTAATAAATTCACATAATGTACTAATTTATAACAATACAATTTTTGGAAGTGAATATTACGGAATATTTGTTTACAATTCATCAAATGTTAGTATAATTGACAATAAAATAGGATCGAATTATTATGATGGAATTAGCATCAAACAGTCTAACAATACTGTGATAGAGAGAAATATTATATTTAACAATACTAATGGTGATGGAATTACTATTTGGTATTTTAGTAATAATATATTTATTTCCAATAATAGTATTATTGAAAATAAATATGGTATCGTTCTATTAACATCTTTAAATATAGTAGTTAAGAATAACAATATCACGAATTCAATGTATTATGGAATTTACTTATATAACGTCAGTAATACTAGCCTTTATGATAATTTAGTTGAAGAAGATGATGCGGGAATAGAGATAGAGTATTCTAGTGTAGTGAATGTTCTATCAAACCACATTTCAAATAATTTAGTTGGTGTTTATTTGGGAAAAGAAATATACAATCTTACCTTAAGATATAACGTAATTCAAAGTGCTAAATTTGTCGGATTACTTATCGTTTATTATCCTATCCCGTTTGTATCTCAAGGAAACACTTTCTATAATAATACTAAAAATCAATTTTATGCATTTAATACTACTATAAATTCGATTACTCCGTCGTATAGTATAACTAACATTACAATACGTCAGCAACAACGGTCTGGGCAAAACACTTTTTACTATTTAATCCCACTTAGCTTAATTCTATCTCTCTTAATCGTGTTATTAGTGAAAAGGAAAAAAGGTTAGAAACGGGTAAAAAAGGATTATTCACAAACAAACAGTATTATTTTTCCGCTTATGCTTGAGTCCGCACCTACAGCATATCCTACCTGCTAGAGTCTCCGTAATTGCCCACTAGAGTAGTCGTAATGTTTCTAGAATTCTCTAAATATGTAGTTTATAAGTGTTTTTGCGTATGATGTTTTAATGAGAATAGAGTGTTTATTTTCAGGAATAATTTTACCTTTATTAGCAATCCCTTGGGAATTATACGCATATTCTTTAGATAGATCATTATATTTAGGAGCGTTAGTGGTCTCAATAGCTGAAATAGTCTCCCTTCTATTGGTCAAGAAAATAACTAAGAATAAACTGAGAATGTCTTATAATCGAGGAATCTTCCTTTCAATACCAATGATAATTATTATGATAATTTTTCCTTCAAGCAGTCCAATAATTTTCAAATACCCATTACTACTATTTCCAGCAATTATAGGGGGAATATGTGAAGAGTATATTTATAGGGGTTATATTCTAGAAGAAGGAAAATATGACGTTTATATTCAAGCAGTCCTCTGGTCGTTTAACCACATTTTAGATGGACCAATTTTCATGATTTATACTCTTTTTATAGGTGTAATTTTAGGACTAATTTCTAAGAAATATGGTATTATGCCATGTATTATAGCCCATGTCTGTAGTAATGTTTTAAGGCTAATGTGAAGTAACGAATGGTTTCAGAGACGTTGTGAGGACACTTTTCTAATGACGTAAAATGATGAA
Source organism: Sulfolobus sp. A20 (assembly GCF_001719125.1). Lineage (NCBI taxonomy): Archaea > Thermoproteati > Thermoproteota > Thermoprotei > Sulfolobales > Sulfolobaceae > Saccharolobus > Saccharolobus sp. A20. The sequence goes on along the minus strand of NZ_CP017006.1, from coordinate 69,607 downwards.
AGTAGATAAACGAGTAGTAGTGAAAGTCCTATTGAAAGTTGCAGATAAATTAAATTATACCATAAAGCTATCGATGCGCCCCATAAAAACTGTGAGATTGCTAAAATCACTTCATCAATATAAAGTAGTTTAACGTTGATAGGATTTGCCTTAGTTTGAGCCATACTTAGAGACAAATAAATTGCTATTAATGTTAATAAGCCATAAGGTATCTCGTTAATACTTATAGAGTAATATAGAGATGACGTACTTAAGGCAAGATTTAAAATGACGAAAGTTACAAATTTATTCACACTCATTTTGCCTCTAATTACCAGATAAGTGACATATATTGACAAGGAAAAGGAGATCAACGTGACCAAAATTGAAGCCTCTCTGACTGGATCGTAAGGTAGTGGAAGAATGGAGTGCGTCATTTCAGATGCAATGTTTGGTCCACTTAAGGCAATTGAGCTTAAGAGTATTGGATAATAGTCTTTACTCCTTAAGGAGAAGTAGACTATTTCTGGGAAGATCATTAAGAAGAACATGAATGAATTTGCAAGCTCAGCTAGTGACATGAAAATTTGTGATAAAGAATTAATTGAAATAGCTGGAATGTCAGTTCCATATACAAATAAGGTAACTAACGCATTATTGAACCCTCTTAAAATTACATAGTACAATAAGCTCATGATTATCTCGTTTGATAATAAAAATATGATAAGAGATGTTCTCCAAAAACCTAAATTTCTCAGAGTTATTGGGATGATAAATAAAATAATTGAAATGGATAATGCGATTACGAGGCTATCGAGTGAAAATGCAATTAAGAAAGCTACAGTTTGTATGTAAACTAAAATCATTGATAAGAAAGCGTATTTATCCTCATTATTTCTCATGCCTCTCTCTAGCGTTATTGATAGTAATATTGTCATTAGAATGATGTCTATAATGTAAACTAGTACTAGAGTGGAAACCACATTTTAAAATATGATGATAGCTTTTTTAACCTTTTTAATTAGCTATCAGAACTACATTAAGATGATGATATTTAGTTGATATATAAGATAAAATATATTTAATAAAAATTAAAAAAAGTAGAAGAGTATTATTCAGTTTTATGGGATTTGCTATTATACCTAAAAAATAAAGGAGAAAACATTAACCTCCCCTTTACACGCATATTCTTTTTAACTTCCTTCTCACAATTTATTTATGCACGAGTGGTCAGTTGCCGATTCGATAATAAGGGCTTTAATAAATTGGGCTAATGAGAACAACGTGAAGGAAATAGAGAAAGTTAAAGTGGGGATCCCATCTTTCACTTTCCTTGAAGTAGACATTCTGAAAGAAGCTTTTGATACGATGAAGAAAGGATCAGTAATTTTAGATAATGCAACTCTAGAGGTAAAGTTTAAGGATCCTACCTTTAAGTGTAGGAACTGTGACAATGTGTTTACAATTGACCAAGTAAAGGATCAACTTGACAAGGTGAGAAGTGAATATGGTGAGGAATATCCTTTGCACTTAATTCCCTCATTAGCCTCATCATTCTTAACTTGTCCAAGATGTGTGTCACATGATGTTGTAGTTCAGTTAGACGATATAACAATAGATGAGATAGTGGTGAGGGAAGGTGGAACCATTAAGACAGTTGGCTAAGGAGAAGCTTAGGGGTAAAAGAGTATTTGTGGTAATGAGTGCTAAAGGTGGTGTGGGTAAAAGTATAATCTCGTCTCTATTAGCACTTTCTTTATCAGAGAGTGAGAAGACTACCGTTATAGACGTTGATGTGCACACTATGGCAATAGCAAAGCTATTTGGATTAGAGGGAAGACTACACGAGGTTAGTAAGCTAGGTGTAGAGCCCTTTATGATAAACAACTCGTTAGGATTAGTTAGTCTAAGTGGAGTTGTAAAGGACAATTACGTAATTTTACCCGGTATTAGTCAAGACAAAGTGATAGAGTCTATAATAGCCTTTGGAAACTTAAAAGAGGCTAAGAATGTGGTCTTTGATCTACCGCCCGGTTTAGGAGATGAATTGTTAGTAATAGAAAGAGTTGCAGACAGAGATTACGCTCCGATTGTAGTAACTACTCCGTCAAAAGTCTCTGTGAAAGTAGTAGAGTATTTAATCAAATATTTAGTTAACGAGAGGAAAGTTAAACCAATGCTTTTAGTAAACATGTCGTATTTTAACTGTGGTGATAAAGTGGTAAGACCATTTGGGGATGTAAAGATAATAAAAGAGTTGTCTGAAAAATATGGTATAAAATTCTTTGAGTTGCCAATTGATACAGAGATAGAAGCTTTCATAGGAAATATTCAGAACTACAATGGTGTAGTTAGGCAGAGAATTAGGGAGTTAGTCTTGTCACGAGCTATTTTTTAAATGATAAACCACAATACTTAATAATCGCAATTCACATTATTTAATTTGTGAATTAATGGATGAGTGATCCTAAAAAGGTTGTCACACTTTTACATGGCGCAGGAGGAAGTTATATGCATAGTTTAATTAAAGAATACTTCTTACCTCTTTATGACGGCTTTGGCGAAGTTGGGCTAAATGTGTTAGATGATGGAGCAATTGTAAATGGAATAGCTTTCACAACTGATTCCTTCACCGTTAGACCAATATTCTTTAAAGGAGGAGATATAGGTAGGTTAGCAGTTTCTGGAACTGTAAATGATTTAGCAATGATGGGAGCTGATCCAATAGCGTTAAGTTTAGCAATTGTTTTGGAGGAGGGATTTCCTAAGGAGGATCTAGCCAAGATTGTTGAAAGTATAAAGAGGACTTCAGAAGAGGCAGGGGTGCACATAGTTACTGGAGATACTAAGGTGATGGAGAAGGGTTCATTGGATAAAATTATAATAAATACTAGTGGAATAGGCTTACCTTCGCCGGAGTTAAAATATAACTTCAAGGTTTTAAGGAAATCTAGGGAAGTTAAGTATGAATGGTTAGTGCCAATGAATATTAGACCAAATGATAAGATAATAGTGTCGGGAACTATAGGTGATCACGCCATTGCCATCTTATCATCTAGAGAGGGGATAGAGTTTGAGATTAACATATCATCTGACGTAGCTCCCTTAAATAAGATGATGAAGAGTGTTTTAGAAGTGGGGGGTGTAGCTGACGCTAAAGATCCTACTAGGGGAGGTCTAGCTGACTTATTAAACGATTGGGCTGACAAATCTGGTTTAGGAATCTATATAAGAGAGGCTGATATTCCAGTAAAAGAAGAGGTTAGAAGTGCCGTTGAGTTCTTAGGACTGGATTTATTGGAATTAGGAAATGAGGGAAAAGCTGTACTCGCTGTATCCCCAGAAGTAGCTAATGATGTCTTAGATGCTTTAAAAAAGACTCCTTGGGGTAAAGATGCTAACATAATAGGTGAAGTTAAAAAAGATATTGAGGGTGTTATATTAGAAACAGTAGTAGGGGGTAAAAGGTTAGTAAATAGACCAGTAGGTGATCCAGTTCCAAGAATATGTTAGGAGGGAAAAAGGATGGCTAAGCTCATTTGTATGGTCTGTGAACATGAAGAAAAAGTTCCCATGCATTGTGGTATGGAAATGGAGTATATACAGAAGGGGAGTTTTAGAAAAGTTGATTATTTAAGATGTAAGATATGTGGGCATGAAATGTTTATGCCATTACATTGTTCAGTACCTATGCTATACTTTGATGAGGATTATTTCCCAATTTCTAAACCCACAAAAGCTGAAATAGAGGAGATGAAAAAAATTTATGGGGGTATTTAAAGATGTGCGTAGCATACCCTGGAAAAGTAATCGAAATAAATGGGGATTTCGCTAAGGTCGATTTCGGCTTCGGAACAATTAAGGATAATGTATTAATCTCTTTAGTTAACGCTAAGATAGGAGACTACGTTTTAGTCCATGCAGGTTATGCAATACAAGTAGTTGATGAAGAAGAAGCTAAGAAAACTATTCAAATGTGGGAGGAGATGACTAAAGGATTAAATGAAGAACAGAGGAGGAGAGATCTATATGAGGCAATAGGGGGTGGGGTAAATGAGTGAGAGACTACCCCAAATTTTAAAGTACTATAGAAATTCAGAATTAGCTAAGGTATTAGCTGAGAAGATTAACCAGTTAGCGAAGAAGATTGAAGAAAACATCCAAATTATGCACGTTTGTGGCTCACATGAGTGGACCATAACACATTATGGGATTAGAACGCTTTTGCCAGATAACGTACAAATTAGGGCTGGACCAGGATGTCCGGTATGTATAACGCCAGCAACTGATATTGATGATGCTGTGAAGTTATCATTAGATGGAGTAACAGTTGTAACTTATGGAGATATGAGTAGGTCAAAGGGCACGAAGATGAGTTTACAAGACGCAAAAGCTTTAGGAGCTGATGTCAGAATCGTTTATGGAGTTCAAGACGTTATAACTATGGCTAGAAAAGAGCCGAATAAAGAATTTCTATTCTTCGCAGTAGGAATGGACACTACAGCCCCAGCTACGGCGTTTGAAATACTTAAAGGGATTCCTCCAAATGTGAGCTTTTTAGTTAGTTATAGATACACTCCATCTATACAAGGGTCAGTAATGGAGTCTAACGTTTTAGGAATAGATGCGTTCATTTCTGCTGGGCACTCAGCAACTATAACCGGGATGAAGCCTTATTATGAATATTTTCTGAGAACCAAAAAGCCGGTTGTGTTTTCAGGTTTTGAGCCAATAGACGTTCTATTATCAATTTATATGTTATTGAAGCAAATTTATGAAGGTAAGCCGAAGATGGAGAACGAGTATACGAGATCTGTTACTTGGGAGGGTAATATTAAAGCTCAAGAGGTAATGGAAAAAGTATTTGATTTAGAGGACGGTTATGTTAGAGGAGTTGCAGTCTTTCCTAAGGCTGGTTTTAGAATAAAAGACGAGTTTAGGCATATTGACGCTAGAGAAAAATATGGCTTAAGGAAGGGAATATCTACACAAGACGAATACGTAACCGGCGCTAGATGTGGTGAAGTGGTTATGGGTCTAATTGATCCTCCAGAGTGCCCGCTATACATGAAGAGTTGTACTCCAGAAGATCCTAAGGGAGCTCCTATGGTATCCCAAGAGGGTACGTGCTGGATATGGGCCCATCATAAGATAATTAATGCAGTACCTAGATGTAAGAGGTGATGGAAATAGTTTACATGATTGGCAATACATATTGTAAGCTCTGTCAAACTAGTGAAGAACAATTAAAACAAGAATTAGTTAATACGGTGAAAGCTTTTTACTATAAAGGCTTAGTGACTAATGCTGGTGGAAACCAAAGTGCTAGATTACCGGGGTCTAATAAGATTTGGATTACCCCTTCAGGTTATCCTAGGATGAGTTTAGCAGCAAATGATTTAATTGCAGTAGACTTGGAAGGTAATGTTATTGAGGGCGATTTAAAACCGTCAATAGAAACTTATGCTCACCTAGCTATATATAAGAACAGACCAGATGTTAATGCAGTGATTCACGCTCACGCCCCTTACGTTATGGGAGCCACTTTATCTGGATTTTTAGAGATTACACATGGTGAAGCTGCAGCAATATTAGGTGACGTTAAAATAGTACCCTATTCTCACCCAGGCACTAAGGAACTAGCTAAATTGATAGGCGAAGCGTTTAGAGGAGAAGGAATGAAAGTGCCTAGAGTTGTAATAACTCTAAATCATGGAGCTTTTTCAGCTGGTGCTTGCATTCACGAAGCTAGGGCATTCATGGAGATATTGGACGAATGGGCTAGATTTAATGTAGCTTCAAAGGCTTTAGGGGGTATAAAATACAAATTAACCTTAATAGACTTGAGAAAACCTGGTGCTGGATACATTAGGGCGGTAAAATTTGGCGGAAGACAAGGAAAGCTGTCTTAAAAACTTGGAGAATGTAATAGAGCTTGAGACAGGAATACCAGCATTAAATTTAGGTTTAATTAGAGTTGAAAACGATACGATCTATTATAGACCAGTCTCAGCTTACACCCCACAAATTCTGGTAATAGCTTTAGGATTGCAAATATTGAAGGAGGTATTTAAATGCGGATACCAAGTTAAACTTGAAAACTATTACTTACGAGATGAGATAAACGTTAGATTAGAGATGATAATGAATGGACTCTCATGAATACTTAGCTAAGAATTTATTAGAATTAGCTGAAATATCAAGAGATCCAGTCGTTAAACTATCGGCATTGTTAGACTGCCTTGAGGAATATGCATTATTTAAGTTTCAACTTAAAGATTCAATAGTCGATTACAGATACTTGATTATAGAGAACATGAAAAAGAGTGACAGCAAGATTTATGAGTTATACTCTGAGGTTATTGACGAAATGTTCAACTATCTCATTAGCGGTAAGTGCAACGAAGAATTAGTAAAAAGAGTAAAGGAACTCATTAGTCAGAAAGTAAGCTCTTAATTTTGCTCCTTAAATCTTCCTCAATCTCCTTATCATTTAATACTTTTATAGCATAACCCGCGTGAACCAAAACGTAATCCCCTACCTTAGCGTTAACTAATGAAATATTTACCTTTCTCATTACTCCCTTAAAATCCACTTTAGCCTCGTCACCGACAATTTCAATTATTTTACCAACGTGTGCCATATCATAGGGATCATAGTTGCTCAAAATAATTCACCATCTCTTTCTGAATTTGTTGTAACTCTTTAAATTCCTCCTCACTTATCTTACTAATTATCATCCCATAACTCACAATAACCTTATCACCAGGCTTAACGTCAACTTCAGTATTTATAACTGGTTGAATATTGCCATTACCGTAATCAACAAATACCACCATTCCCTCGCTCTGAACCACAACAGCTGGTAAGCTTAAACACATATAAATTAACTATGTTTATAAGTTTAAAAAGATAACTAATTTATATGATATCTCCAGAAATAGAAGTCATCAATTTAGACGTTTTTACAAGTGATGGTAAGGTGATAAAGGCAAAATCTAGCGGAAACGTTTTGAGAGGATTTGAGAAAGCGTTTATAGGAAAAGAAGCTTTGAAACTTTATGAAATATTGCCTAGATTATTAGCAACTTGTAGTCAATCACACATTTACGCTTACGTTTCACCTTTTCTAGAAAACAAGCAGATAATTGAAATAATGGTAATGCTAGAGATAGTCGAAAGTCATCTAAGACATCCTTATGCCTATTGGTTTCCTCATTTAAAATTAGGTGTCGAATACGACTTTCCGTCTGGTGATAAATTTAGGAAGGTAAGTTATTACTCTAGAAAGATAAGAGAAATAATGGAGAGAATTGGAGGCAAATGGCCCCATACTAAATATTTAAGTGAAAAAGTTAACGTCCCATTTAAAGGAGAGGATCTAAAGGAAGTTGTCAATTTCGTCGAAAACGAAATACTAGGAATGCCCCTAGGTGATTTCCTAGAAGTAAATGACTTAGACGAAATAAGGAAAGGTGACGTAGGTTTACTAGTTGATAAAGCTTATGAATCAATTTTTTGGAATAATGGCGTCAATAACTATATTACAGTAGGATTTCCATTTGGTACCAATTTCGAGGTTAGTAAATTAAAAGATGAGGGGTTAAGAGTAACATATGATAGTAAACCAGTTGAAGTAGGACCTTTAGCTCAAGCTTTAACCTTTGATGGATTGGTGAGAAAGTATCACGAAAAATTTGGTCCATCTCCCCTATTGAGAGAAATATCGAGGCTTAAGATAATTGCCAAACTACTTATACTTCTTTATCATAACGCTGATTTAATTTCGTCAACTTTAAGAATTCCAGATGGAGAGTATATGGGACTTGTAGAATCGATAAGAGGGTCTTTACTTCATACTTTCAAAATAGATAATGGTAAGATCGAGAATTATAACATTCTACAGCCTACTACAATTATAGCCTCGCCGGGAGGAGTACTAGAGAGGAGTGTAATAGGAATACCAATAGATGGAATACCATTAGCCGTTTCATCATTAGATACATGTTTTGTAACTAAGGTTAATATTTATGACGAGAATAATAGATTAATAGGAAGTAAGAGGATAGGTGGATTCTGCTAACTTTAACAATTTTCAATTTTAAATTTAAATTTTTAGAAAACGTACACTTATTTTTCATCCTCAAAAAGATATGGGTCAGAGAATATGTGAACAACAGTTTAACTAATAAAAACTAAAGAGTATGAAATTAGTTTAAGCGGTAGTTTTTAAGATAAAAATATGAGTTTAGATTCCAATGAGTTAGGTTCTATCTAAAATATGGAGATTATTATAATTTTCAGATATTATGAATATTATTAATTATTCATTAAAATTTACTATCCATTAGATTCCCACTCAGTCTCGTCTGATCAAAATTAAAAGTATTTTTAGAAGTCTCGTCAAATCAAAAGTTGGGAGCTATTAAATTTACAAAATGAGGAAAGTCTAGTTAGAGGAAGTCAGTGCTGGGATACAGTCTTTTAACCCTCTGGATTATCCTAAAATTAGTCTATACCTTGATAATTACGCTATATTAATACAAGATTCATTAAAAATAATTTATTACACCTATCTTTAAATGGTAAAAGTATCTTTACTTTTATTGTAAACAATTATAAGTATACTAGAATTTACCTAGTATATTTTAGTAGCTTCAATATTAAAAGACTCGTCGAAAATATTGGTATTTATAATTATTATTGAAAGCTAAGAGTGAAGTTAAATAATATAATAAAAGTATCGACGATTAAACAGATGCTTAATAATGGTATACTGGGTGTAATATGTTTTCCTCGATAGAAAAGTTAGTTTAATATACTTTTATAAGTTGTCTAAGATTTAGGTACAAGATGGCTCAAGTAAATCAATGTTGCATAAGGGATCAAGACTTATGTCTTCCATATTCTTCGAAACTTTTTGAGCTAATAACTAAAAAGTATACCTATGCTATACTTGTCTTGCTTGACAAATACGGAAAGCTTAGGTTTAATGAAATACAGAGGAAAATTGATGGTATGACTCAAAGGATTCTATCAATCAGACTTAAGGAACTGGAGGACGTTAACCTAGTTAAACGTGAAGTAGTTTCAGAAGAGCCTATAAAAGTATATTATTATCTGACCACTGAAGGTAAGGCTGTTAAAAATGCTATGCAAATACTCATCACGGTTATAAATTTAATAGATAAGGATAAGAACGCTTATATGTGCTAGTTGTCTTGAAAATTGTGACAAAGGAAAGACAAGCCTTTTAAGGCGGGATAATGTTTTTAGTGAAGGGATATTATTAAGGAAAAAAAGAGGTAGTGAGAATGTGTCCCTCCTCCTCAATACTAATCTCGAGGAGGGTGGGGTGAGGGAAAAAGGGATAGGGATAATCTGGTTGAAGATACAGCCATCGCTGGACGAGTGGGTGTTAAAGCCCACTAGCTGTGAAGCGATGAAAATGAAGTTGTTTAACCATAAACCAGTAAATCGCTCTAAGGGAACCTTTAGGACGGAAAGGAGGTCAGTAAAACTGAAAGAATAACTCTGATGCATAATTGGACATTTTTAGTCTAAAGAAAAATATTTTAATATATGGTAATCAATAATATGATACGTAATGACAGAGTCATTTGAAGATCAAGACTATATTGAAGGAATCAAGAAGTTAACTGAGATAGTGATTTACTTAAATAGTAGTGGAATTCTGGATATGATACTTGACCTTTTAAAATCGGGGAAGTTAATCTCGGTTGTAAAATCACCTACGTTTAAGGCTATAGTAGAATTATTAGGTGACATACAGCATATGATAGATTCTGGGGAAGTGAAAGTTGACGATTTCATTAATGGATTTATAGCTATAGCAAAGCATTTAGATAAGATAGGTAAGGTGGTTAGCACACTAGATCAGCATGGAGTTTTAGATGTTATGACTTCCGGTCTATCTAAAGCAGCAGAGAGAATAATTAAGGAGAACAGCCAGTCAAACATTATAGAGTTACTAGCCTCTTTCGATGACCCAGACGTTAAGATGACGTTAGCCTTCTTACAGTATATGTTAAAGGAGCTAGGAAAATCGACAAAACCGTTGGTTAATAAAGATGATGGTAATAGTTAATGTACGTTACACACCATACATGCGTCATGAGATCTTATAATATGATAAACCTCTACAGGATTACTTACATCAACTACCTCAGTCCCTATTAAGGCTTTGGCTACGTGACTCTTATTATTTGAAGGATCTTCTGGTCCCATATTTATTTCTGTTGGTGTAACCATTTGATAATTGTATATTTTTCCATCTTTAACGCTAATCCAATGACCTAGAGCACCTCTAGGTGCCTCAACTAAGCCATAACCCTTTCCCTCTTTTTCTTCATTAGGTTTCTTATAAGTTGGCTTTCCAAACTCAAAGGCTTCTAATTCATCCTCGATTAGCTTATGATAAATTGAAACTCTAACGATTCTTGCTATAACCCTAGCTAAAACACTAGGACCTAACTTATTAACTATATCTAAAATTAAAGGATTTTGTCCTACTGTTAGCATAGCCAGAGCGCCGACTTCCGGTGTTATTAACTCTCCATTAAGATTATATCTAAAACATTTTGTTAAAGTATATTTCCCCTTATCACCACTCATGTTTGGGTTGGTCTCTCCTTCGAAGGGATGAAGACCAATCGTATCCCCTTTAGTGTACTTATAATACGATTTATTAATGAACTCCATAATATTCTTCTGATCGAACCTTACCAATTCACCTTTATTCACTATATAAATTCCTGCTCTAAAGATCAAATCCTTTTCCCTATCAACCTCCTTAACGTATTCATCTTTAGGAAAGTGACCATAACTTAACATAATCCCAGAACCGAAGCCTAACTTATGCCATCCTAATTCATTTCCAAACCTCCAAATTTTTCCCAGATCACTTTCCGGGAAATCCTCAGACCACTGATCTAAATCCTTAACACTTTTTACGGTATTTAAGAACTGATCAAGATCTCCACCTAAGATAACTTTCTCTAAGTAATTTGACGTTATATTTTTTAATATACCCAAAGCCTTATTGATCTCATTAGGATAGGGATCTGTAGTGACCCCGCCCGGAATGATTGCTGAACCGTGTGGCCATTGTCCGCCGAAAATGGCGTAAATTTCAGTATATTTTTTACTCCATCTTATTGCCTCCTTATAAGAACTTCCAACTAATGGAGTCCATCTCTTTAAAATTTCTGGGTAAAATTCATACTTTTCATATAGCCTATTGGTAGAGTCTATCAAGAACATTAAATACGTGTGCCTAATATCATTTTGACACGTTTCAGCCATTGCCAATACGTTCCTAATTTTTACCGCATTTTTAGGGACTTCAGCATTATATATCATATCTAATGCTGACGCTGATGAGTATAGATGCGATCCTCCACATATTCCACATACCCTAGGCGTTATTACTAAAGCATCCCACGGATCCTTATTTCTCAATATTATTTCTAACCCTCTAAACAATCTTGAGATGAATTTCACGTCAACGACCTTATTTTTCTCATATTTAACTTCTACATCTAAATCGCCTTCAACCCTATTAAATGGACTTATCGTTATATTAGTCAATCCAATCCACCTTTTCCTCCTTCTTCACTAACGGTCTCAATAAGAAATTAGGTGCTGCTGATCTAGCTATTGCTGATAACATGGTATAACTTCCCCTACTAACCCCTAATGGTAACTGCTTAGGCAACTCAGCCTTATTCTTCTCCGTCTTAAAGAAATTAAAAGTTGGGAAATCAAATTCAGTGCAACCAAAGCAAGGAGTTCCAACTCTAGTCTTACTACTCTGGTTGTTCCAAAGTATTAAGTTACATGGACTTCTAGTAAATGAGCCTTTACATCCTAGGTTAAAATATAAACAACCTTCCTTATGTCCAAACTCCTTCAAGCCAACCTTATACGAGAAATAAATGTTTCTAGGACATCCAAACTGTGTAGTTGTAGAGTATATGATCTTTAACCTATTATACTCATCTAAAGAGTCCTCGTTTATTTTTCCCTTAAGAATCATTGATAGTGTAGTCATTATCCACTCAGGGTGCGCAGGACAGCCTGAAACATTTATAACTGGAAGACCCTTTCTACTTCTATACTCTCTTCCTAAAAAACCGCCAAACTCTTTATTGCGAAATTGCAGACCTACTGACTCTGAAGGATTAGGGGTTGAAGCTGGAACACCGCCGAAACTAGCACAGTCTCCCACTGCTACTACATAATCAGCTATGTTAGCTATTTCACGTACCCAATCTTTCATAGGCTTCCCCGCGAAGAGATTATACTTTCCAGTTCCATTAGGCCCTAAAACCACCGTACCCTCAAATACTAAAACGTCGAGATGAATTTTTCCATTGACGATTTCATTTAATATTTCCTTTACCTTGTTTCCGCTTTCTAATGAGAGAGAGGGATGCCAGAGCAATTTAACGCTATAAGCCTCAAAGAACTCTAGAATATCCGGGCTCTCGGCATTAAGAAAAGATAAAGTGTTACCTCCACAAGCACCTCCTTGCAACCACAGTAAGTTTTTCATCAAAATAAATATTATATAAAAGAGGCATAATAAATATAATTATCTCTATTAATGAGTAGAATCTTTTATGGAAACCTTTAATTTTTTCCCAATTAAATATAAAATGAATGTCCAGTAAAAGTACTCGTATTAACTCTTATAAGATAATAGTAACTGGCATTGTACAAGGTGTAGGCTTTAGACCATTCGTGTATAGAATAGCTATGAGGTCTGGACTTAAGGGTTACGTTAAGAATCTTGGTGGGAGTGAGGTGGAAATAAGAGTTGAGGGGAGTCAAGAGCGGATAGGGGACTTCATGAACTCACTTTTTAAGGAAATACCTAAACCAGCTAGAATAGAAAAAATAATAATAAATGAAGATCAATTTGTAGGATTTGACAACTTTAGTATAGTTCCAAGTGGAAAATCTAAGAAAGAACCTAGTCAAATTCCTCCAGATTTCGCGGTATGTGATGATTGTTTAAAGGAAGTCCTAGACAAGGATAATAGAAGGCATCGTTATCCTTTTAACAGCTGTGCTTACTGTGGTCCCAGATTTTCAATGATGTACGATATACCATATGATCGAGAAAATACTTCTATGCGTGAATTTCCATTATGTGAACTCTGTAATAAAGAATATCAAGACCCAACAGATGAGAGAAGATTTGACGCACAAGGAATTAGTTGCCCATCGTGTGGACCAAGGCTATTTCTAGAAACTATAGATGGTGAGAGAGTAGATACTCAAGATCCAATAGGACTTACAGCTAAGTTGTTATCAGAGGGATATATAATAGCTGTTAAGGGTATAGGTGGATTCCATATAGCTGCTGATCCTTTCAATGACGACACAGTTTTAAAGTTAAGGGAGAGAAAAAATAGACCCCAACAACCATTTGCCGTTATGGGCCTTAACGTGGACATAATTAAAAATTATGCTTACATATCTAGATTAGAGGAGGAAATTCTAACTTCTCCGGAAAGACCAGTAGTATTGCTAAGAAAAAGGGAGGAAAATTACGAATTATCTAAATACATCTCTCCAGGGTTGGATAGGGAAGGATTCTTTCTATTCTATACCCCATTACATTACTTGGTACTAGACTCCTTTTCCAAGCACTTACTTATCATGACCAGTGGTAACAAACACGGTTTTCCCATGTGTATAGAAGAGGAATGTGTTAGGCAGAAGCTTAAAGGTGTAGTAGACTATCTTCTTTACCACAATAGGAAAATCGTCAATAGGGTAGATGATAGTGTGGTCAGAGTATCTAATAACAGAGTACTCCTGTTGAGGCGTAGTAGAGGTTATGCTCCATTATGGATAAGGTTAAATAGGAAATTGAATAATCACGTTATTGCAGTAGGTGCTGAACTACAGAACGTAGGAGGAGTTGGATTTGATAACAAGGCGCTTCTGACACAATACATTGGAGATACCGATGAAATAGAAACGTTGCAAGACTTAGATAAATACTTAGAGTTTTTCATAAAAATTTACTCTGTAAAACCTAAACTCGTAATTGCAGATAAGAATCCAGCATATCAAAGTACGTACTTGGCTGAGAAGATTGCTGAAAGATATAACGCAGACTTTATTCAAGTTCAGCACCATTATGCTCACATTTTAAGTGTAGCCTCAGAACATGGATATGAGGAAGGGGTGGGAATTGCAATTGATGGTGTAGGTTATGGTGATGACGGGAATGCGTGGGGTGGTGAGGTGATAAGGTTCAGTGGGGAGAAGTATGAGAGAAAATATCATTTAAAATACGTTCCCTATATCGGTGGAGACATTAATGCCATAAGACCTAACAGGATGTTAGCCTTATTCTTGTCATCCTTTATGAGATGGGATGAGATTAAAAGTTTCGTAAAGCTCAACGAAATGGAATATACTTTATTAGAAAAGAGCACAAAAAGAAGTGGAATAATGACTTCCAGTACGGGTAGAGTTCTTGACGCAGTTTCAGCTTTCTTAGGCGTTTGTAATCTTAGGACGTATGAAGGAGAACCTGCGATTAAATTAGAGGCTTATGCTAGAGGAGGGAGACTACTAGATCTAGAAATTCCTATAGAGGGAGAAGAGATAAATACTATAAAAATATTTGAATGGCTTATAGAGAATAGGGGAAAATATAGGGGAAATGATATAGCTTATACTGTACAATATAGGCTTGGAGAGGCGTTGATAAAAGCTGCATTAAAGGCTAATCCTACCGATAGGATTTTAGTTTCCGGTGGTGCTGCCGTAAATGAGTATATATTAAAGGGGATGATTGATAATTCAGAAGGACTAGAAATAGTGACTCCTAAGAGAGTTCCAGCAGGTGATGGAGGTATTGCTTTAGGTCAAATTTATTACGCTACCTTTTCAACTTAATTTTATAGTTCTAAAGGCGATAAACAATTATTTAAGACATTTGGTGTTAGGGGTTTGGGTTTCATCGGATCTCATATATATCAACCCTTGGGCTTCACGGGAGTCAAGCGAATTTTTCGCCTTCACCCGCCCCATTAGCGGGATAACCCCAACCCACAGTGGGGGAACATCTTGGGCTATGCCAGCCTTTCGGGATACATACCCACATCTGGCATTATGTAAAAATATTAGTATGGAGTTGTATAAACTTAATAGTCACACTGAAACTGCCGACTACGGGATGGACTCTCGTGACGGGTACATAATTATAAATATAACTTTACATCTTCAGAGTCAAGCATAGGTACTCCGCAACATATTATATAGCATTACTTTTTGTTTACTGTACACTTCCCCTTGATGATATGGACTATAATATTCCTAATAACTACATTAGTTTTCGTTAACAGTAATTATTTATAGATAGTCTTTCAACGAAATCCTTCCAAAGTCTTTCAGAAAACGGTCCATAAAGAATTATTAAATATATTAAAAAGTACGATAAGAAGAGATATAAAGAGAAAACTACATTGTTTGTGGTAATAACGTAGAGAGTAGGGCTCCAAATAGTGACAGCTAAAGCTATGAAAATCAATACTCCCATAAGAGAGAATTTGAATGGTATTTGCTCGATGTCCCTAATTTGTGGAGGTGGTCTAAAAGAGATTAGTAACCAGGTAAGTGGTACTGAGGATAAAGGTAGTGCAAATAAACTTATTCCGATTCCTAGTAGGTGATGTGCAATCTCAACTATTCCAAATGGTGAAATTACAGTGTATGAAAGTAACAATCTAGCAAACATTCTAGTCCTTATATATTTCATCAAGTTCAATCCTACAAAATCTATCCATAATCTCTCGTTTTGAAATGATTGTCCTATGAACGTAACGTAAAAGGTTACACAGTAAATCAATAAGAGGTTATTTATTACTATTGATGATTTAAATAGCATCAAAATTAAAGCCCCTACAACCGAGGGAGGAATAACTATGATAAGAGTTGGTATCCTTAAATTTTTCGTACCACTCCCATAAAATCCAAATCTCATAGTTGTTGAAAAGAACGTAGTGTAGAGGATCGACCCAAAGAATGAAGAAGGGAAAGGAAAATCTATTGGGTTCTTAAACTCAGAGGGATAAATGGTTAACGAAATAGCCCTCTCCTTAAGTTCTTTACTTATCTTGTACAAGAAAACTTCCATAAGACCTAGGAGTATTACGTAATATAATAACGAAAAGGGTGAAGGATTGATAAGTAGATATATCAGATTAATCGAAGGATATACAAAGAATGAGGCAAGCAGATATGCTAGGAAAAGTACGTTTATTAATATCCTCCTCTGTAAGTTTAATACTCCTCCTATTATAAACAAACTTGAAAGGAATAGCGAGAAGAGGATTACTCCTATCACACTGATTAATACGGATGAAGAGGAGAGTATAGAAAAGAATAGGAAGATGAGTAGGAGGATAAGTGAATCTCCCAATTGTTTAATTAGAATTAAGTTAAATAGTTTAACTTTAGTAGAAATTAATACGAAATCCATTTCAGATTTTGTTAGGTAAGAGGGATAAATTAGACCAAAGATGACAATACTAAGTGAACCCCAAAATATTATGTCTTCGCCCACTACTCCTAATTCAATATAAGGATGAGTTAATCTAACCCATGCTAAGAGGGCTATGAATAAATAAGAGATTAAACTAACGATTATGAATCCCTTAGTATATCTCGATTTAACGTAAAAGTAAAATAACCTGGTTAACCTCAAATTTTCCCACCCATAATTCTTGCTACTACTTCTTCCAATCTCTCCTCGTTTTTAGAGAGTTTTTTCAGATCATCCATTCTACCCTCCCAAATAACTCTTCCCTTATTAATTATAATGACGTACGACGTAAGCCTCTCTGCAATAGACATTATGTGTGTAGAGACGAGCATAGTGGAGTTCAATCCTCTCAAGTACTTGATCACTTCTTCTTGTGTTGGTAGGTCTAGGTAATTCAGTGGTTCGTCTAGGAGCAAAACTCTTGGTCTGTGAATTAAAGTCATCGCAATTGCTAATTTCTGTCTATTACCTCTGGACAGGGATCCTGCTGGCTTATCTAAATCCTCTAAATGAAGAAAGGAAGCTAGTTCAACTATTCTACTCTTATAATCCCTTACTCCCCTCAACAATGCTATGTATTCTAAGTTCTCCTTTACTGTTAAGTTTAAGAAAGGTAAGGCGTCCTCTGGTAAATATCCAATACAGTCCCCTGCCAAATCCGGAGTGGAATTACAAACCATTACTTTTCCCGAATCGGGCTTCAACAAGCCAGATAGTATTCTAAGCGTTGTAGACTTCCCAGCTCCATTAGGACCTAAGAGAGCAAAGGATTCTCCACAAGGTACTTTGAAGCTTAGCTCATCGAGAGCCTTTATTTTAGTGAAACTCTTAGTTACTCCTTCTAATTCTATGCAATACTCCACAAGTCAGAAATTAAAAATAAAGGATTTAGCTCTATCGCTAGAAGAAGTATAAGGTATCTAGATAGAAGGCTATTGCAAACAACGTCAACATCGCTAACGGTAGGACGTAACTATAAATAGCTTTACTCTTAACTCCTTTTCTTAACAACAAATTTCCTAAACCAGAGGTAGAGTGTAGTATGAAGAAGAAGGCTAGAGGGGCTATTAATATTAAATGTAGCTCCAAGCTGTTTCCTCTGTTTAATAATCCTAACGTCATTACTGTTATGAAAGTTGAGGTTTGGGGACCCGCACCAAAGCCCGTAATTCCTTCTAATATGGCTAAGATGAATAATATGTAAGCAGTTTGTCTTTGAAGTTCCGGGTTATAAATTGAATCCTTAGATATTGGATTGAACGTCTTCTTGTAATTGTTAACCATCATTACAATCCCTATGACAAAAAGGGGTATCAATTTTGAAATAGCCCCTAAAGAGATGATTAGAGTAGACGTTATTATTAATAATCTATTAGTCCTTCCTTGCAACATCAGGATACCCCAGACTTTCCCAATAGCCTAGAACATTCTTCGATGTTACATGAATTCTCACAAGCCACTTAGTATATGTATAACCCCACCACCTGGGAACAACCATTCTAACTGGATATCCGTGAACTTGAGGTAGGGGCTTTCCGTCAACCATGTAAGCTACTAATGTATCATCTTCCATTGCCTTCCATAAGGGTAAATCTGCTGTATAACCCTCTGCACCAAATGTCAAAACCTTAATTGCCGAAGCTTTAGGGTTAGCCATGTTAAGTATATACCTTAAAGGAACACCAGTCCACTCAACGTTTGCCCTTAAGAATAGAGGGTCTGAAACACATTGTATAGTATCTTTTATGGTGACAGAAGGCATTGAAGTTAATTCGTTATAAGTTATTTGTAAAGGATTTTCAACATCTCCATCTACTGTTAATACGTAATTATTAAGATTTATTGAAGGAGTTTCAGCTATTTGTACTACGTACCAACTTCCGAAAGGAGTTAAACCATTAGAATGTTGTAAGGAATTAATCTCATAACTACCCAGTCGATAAAGTGTTATTAAGGAAGCTGAAAGAACCATTAACTTTAAAAAGTCTCTTCTTCGCATAATTCTCTTATTATAAACTAGAAATATAAGTATTTACCAGAATCTAAACTATGTTTGAAATGAGATTAAAATCCTTTACGTTCTAGATTGGTAGTTTAAAAAGAGTACATTCACCAGATTAAGTCTACTAAAAATTTTTAAGAATATCAATAATTTTTTATAAAATATGAGGAAAAGCCCCTCCCTTCGTGGTGGAGAGGAAGTCAAGCATATAATCGCATTATGACTATACAATTTTATATCTTTAGATTCCAAATATTCACTATGGAAGAACAGCTAGAGAAGTACGCTGAGTTTCTGGAGAAGTACGCTGAGTATTTAAGAAAGAATGGGAAACCAATCATAGATATACCTTTATCGCCTGAAGAAATTTTATCTGAGGCGTCAAGAATAAGGGCAAAGTCTAAGGTTAAAGCTGAGCATGGTTGGATATACGTTGATCTCAACGAAGGAGTTGTTGAGCATTGGGCTCATATAGAAGGGGAGGTTATAATTAAGCTAGACAAATTATACAGACCGTTAAAGATAGAGATAGAAATAAAGGACACAATGGATAGTGAAAAAGTGATTAATGAGATAGAGAGAGCGAATAATGAAATAAAATTTCTAAAAGATTATATTATGGAAATAACCTTGGCAGAGGGAGTTGTTGAGCATTGGGCTCATATAGAAGGGGAGGTTATAATTAAGCTAGACAAATTATACAGACCGTTAAAGATAGAGATAGAAATAAAGGACACAATGGATAGTGAAAAAGTGCTAATGCATGCTGATCTTCTCTAATCATTTGCGGAAACACCTCGAAGATATAAGAAACTATATGAAAGGGTTTAACGATATTGACCCACTCGGTAGTGAAGTGCTATCTTTCCTTGAGAGGGTAAAAGGAACACTACAAGTTCCGAATACACGCTTAGGAGAAATTGAAAGATGGAGAGTGATTATCCACTTTAAATCTTGTGCTAAAATAAGATACATTATTGCCAAGAACAAGAATAATGAGTTAATATTAGTCACAGCCCATCCAGATCCTGATGCCGATAAATATATTGAATTTTAAACTTAATTATCTGAAAATTTTAGGATATAGTAAAAACAGAATTATTATATAAATTACAAATTAACCATATATAGCTAAATTTATGGCGTCGTTAAATGGATATAGAGATGTTATAGCATTCATCAATATCCAACTTATTGACGTACTAGGTTTGGCTAAATCTAATGTTGGAAGAACTGTTGTCTTCTCTCGTAGTTGACCTCGTTCCATAGTTTAGCTGAAGCATCAGCTAATTTTCTCAATTTCCTCTGTTGTGCTCCATTAGGGAATAATCTGACAGTTACAGTGCGGAGGTAATGGGAAAAATCGGCTCCCGCTCCTCATAGAGAAGTTGACCAGAAGGGAGTTCCATAGGAAGAGGTGGGAAAAAGAGTTTAAAAACTTTTATCCCGCCTTAAAAGGTTTGCCGTTCTTTTATCAAATAGTAAAATATTTGCGAATTAACACTCTGATTAACCTTACAATGCGATGAAAGCCTAGCCATTCATGGCGGGGAGAAAGTCAGAAAAGGCTAAAAAGTCATAAAAATATCTAAAATATTGCTAGATAATACCATATATGGGAATGTATAACCTTCAAAAATTATTTGAGTGTAAGGGAGATGTGCGATCTAATCTAAAGCCGTATTATGTAAGATAGCCAAAGACTTACTTTATAACTTCCTCATGTATATTATAATTGGGGTGCTTTCCTTTGTACCGATCATCTGAGAAATACCTAAAAGAACTTTTCGATGAAGTGACTAACGTGATAGCTCAATATAGTAATGATACTCAAAAGATGCTCAAAAAACTTGAAGAGACAATAAACAAGTATGGTGTTGTTTTACACATTGACGTAAATGAAGATGAATATATTCTCATAAACTTTATACTTGGTAGATCAAAATATAAAATAAAGATTGGGGATGGTAATTTACTGTTGTTAAATGAAAGAGGAAGGGTATTATTAGAATACGTAATCTAATTTTTCCATGATTCTATATACTGTCGGTCACTCAAACAGGACTTTAGATGAGTTAATTGAGTTATTATTAGAGTATAAAATAGGCCTACTGGTTGATGTCAGAAGATGGCCTAAAAGTAGAAAATTTCCACATTTTAACAAAGAGAACCTAGAGAAACAACCCATTGAGTACATTTGGTTAGAGGAATTAGGAGGCTATAGAAAATTTGGTAAAGACGTCAATGATCTAGGAATAGCTAAATGCTTCCAGAGTGAAGGCTTTAGAGCTTATGCTACTTACATAACGACTTCTGAAAAAGCTAAAAACGCATTAGACAATTTACTAAAACTAGCTAGTACGAGAAATGTAGCAATAATGTGTGCTGAACGCCTACCTTGGAATTGTCATAGGAAGATTATTTCCGATTGGTTTTACGCTAAGGGATTTAAAGTAATTCATATAATAGATAAAGAGCACATAATAGAACACAAATTAAGTAAATGTGCATCAATTAGGGATAATCAACTAATATATTTTTAGATAATACGTAACTTATGATAATTAGTTTTCATAGCCTTAAGGTTGCTCTTTCAATTATCCTGATGTAAATGAGCAGGTTCATTAGCCTCGCTTAAATCCCTCTATCTAATACTGATCTCAACATGAAATTCTTCTAGCTGATAAATGGAAGGCAAGCCTTTTAAGGCAGGGGTGATATTTTTGCAAAGGACATGGAGGGAAGTCAAAAAGGGGTAGTGAGAGTGTGCCCTTCTCCTCAATACGAGCCTAAGGGGGTGAGGGAAAAGGGGCAAATCTGGCTGAACCATAGCTGGACGAGTGGGGTAAACACACCTATTGGAAGTGATGAAAATGAATAAACCCATTAATAGCCCTAAGGGAACCTTTATCGCGGAAAGTCAGAATCCCATTTCACGTGTTATTTAATAAATTTGTTTAGATTCTAGACATCTCTATTTACAAAGTCGAGAGAAGCCTCGTCATTTATAATAGTGAGGAAGTCAATTATAAGTAGCTTTAGCACTTATCTTTTGCCCGTTAGAGAGTAAAAGTTCTATACTATACATAGATCCTTTAGATAAGACAAGGGCTGTCTTGAAGTTAATAATAACATCATTTATTCCCACCTTTAATTCACTTGGGGTTATGTCATTAGTCGTCAACTCCGATCCCACTAATGTAGCACTCAAAATTTGTAAAGGATGCTGAGAGTAAATTGATAATCTAGCTATCCCGCTACTACTTAGTGTTCCGGAAACTATCTCGCTAATAGTTCTTACTTGTTGGCTACCATATTGTTCACTAACAAATCCCCTCTGTTGTAGCACTCCGCTCTGTTGCAGTACTTCCGGGCTAGTATTGAGAATATTTGTAGGCTCCTTTAAGTTAGAATACAAGGTAATGAAACCTATTAGATCTAATGTGTAACCTACTGAGCTTGACAATATTCCTATAAATATACCTATGATAGTTATAGTTAGATTGATAATGGATATGTGTATAAGTGATGCGAACTCCGGTGAAGTAAGGTAAACTATTACAGATCCGACTAAGAAGAGAATTGATGCTGATGAAATCATCAGACCAGCGTTCCTTACAGAACTGTTGAAATATATCCTACCTAAGGCACTAAAATTTAAGCCTAATATTATGAATCCTACTGAACCGACTACAAAGCCTATCACTCCTAAAATTATTCCTATCGTAAGTAAAGTTTGAGCTATATTCAGAAAGTAGATACTTGAAAAAGACGTTACTACACCAGCTAAGATCACTACTCCTCCTATGAGGATAACATTTAAGGAATAGATACCACCTCTAACGTCCTTCTTACCTGAGGCTATTAGCGAATAGAATCCCTTAATTGAATTCCAGTAAAACATGAAGAATAAGGAAAAAAGGACTATAATTCCCGATAGTAGTATTCCTAAAAATAATAGCCCAGATGAAAAGGGAGATATCAAGGAGGACGACCCAGACTGTTGAGATAATCCAGTTGCCAGAGCACCAGCTAAACTAGTTTCAATCAGAGCACCGGCTAAACTAATCTCAATAAGTATTGGTATAGGTAATACCACTCCTAGGATTAGTAAAATAAGGTAAAATAATGAGCCCTCTTTAAGTTTTTCTATACCAGAAATTTCAATGCTCATTTCTCACACAAAATAACTAATAGAATACTCAAATAAATCTTTTTATGCAACAAATTCATAGTTAGTGATTTATTTTCTGCAATATAAAGCTAATTCGTGAGACTGGGGATAGTTTACAACAACTTCCTCTCTCCCATATTTGCAGGAGGAGGGGCTGTCCACGCTTATGAAGTAATCTCTAGGCTAAAGAAAAGTTTCAAAATAATATACTATCCATCTAGTACAGTTTTCATTTGGGATAAGGATAAGTTAGAGGAAAAGGCTAAAGAGTTAAGAAGAAATGGGATAGAGGTCGTTGACGAGTTCTTTTCCCTTCTTGATAACTATACTAAATATTCATCAATGTTAAGGGGTGTTAAAAAGTTTTTAAACCAAGAGAAATTAGCCTTAGAGATATCTAAGCAATATGATGTAGATAAGGTAGATTTTCTATATGAACCAGATCATACCTCATTCGACATCTTTTATTTAGGGAAAAAGAGAGAGTTCGGTTTAACTCTACATGTACCCTTATTTTATGATGATTCTCTACATTATTTGAAAAGATTAATGAAATTCTACACGTTTAATCCTTATACTGGTAAAGGCTTCTATACGAGGTTTTTTTATAACCAATATGTCAAGAGAAAATATATTAGACTTCTAAAAGAGATTAAGCCAACCTTCGTCGCTGGAGTATCTGAGGGTCCCTTAGCAGATACCAATTTAAACAAGTTTGGAATAAAAACTGAACTTCTAATACCGGGTAATGCATTTGACCCCGAATTATTAAAATATAGGAATAGGGGTAAAGAGGAGTATATCATTTTCTGGAGTAGGTTAAACCAGGATAAAGGTCTGCCAGAGCTACCAGATATCTTGAAGATGATGAGCAGAAAGGTCAAGCTAATTATAGCAGGAAAGTTTTTCGACAGATACAACGAAAGAGTCTTTTGGAATAAAGTTAAGAAATATGGATTAGAAGTGGAGTACCTAGGCTTTTTACCCAGAGATAGGTTAAATGAGGTAGTATCTAAGGCGAAACTATTTATCTATCCATCACATGTAGATGGCTTCTCCCTAGTAGTTTTAGAAGCCTTAGCCTTAGGAACCCCTGTTATAGCTTATGACATTCCTGCAATAAGAAGCGTTTACGGAAGATTAAAGGCTGTTAAAATCGTTAAAGAATTTGATAAAGCGAGAATTGCAGAAGAGGCTTCAAAGATTTTATCCCTGAGAGAAAAGGAAATTGAGGATTTAATGAACGATGAAGAGTTAATGAGGTTCTTAAATCTTTACTCAAGTTGGGATAACGTAGCTAGTGCTGTTAAAAAAATAATAGAGAAATATTCTTCTAGTTAATTATTAAATTGAAATTCTATCTCTACTATTATTGTAAAATTTTCTCTTGCTTTAAAAAATGAGGAAAACTTAGCCATTTATGGAGTGTAGGAAGTCAAATGAAACAGTGGAACTTATAATTCTATACATGATTAGCTAAAGGTTAAAAAGCTTTAAAGTTACGTATTATATTTCTATTAACGTGGTAAGAGTTAGTAATGAGGAATTACAGAAAATTTATAATGATCTACCAAAATTTTATGATAGGGCTAACGCTTTAGTTTCCTTCTTTAAGGATGTAGAATGGAGAGCAACCCTGGTAAAATATATATCTAATTACTACCCCGATACAAGAAGAATATTAGACGTCGCAAGCGGTAAGGGTGAACTATCTTATATCATAAATAAAATGATCAAAGGTGAAACGATCATGGTAGATTATGCTGAAAATATGTTACTAAACTCTTTTGTTAAAGCAGACCGAGTTCAAGGGTCCTTCTATAAATTACCGTTTAGAGATGAAAGTTTCGATTGCGTAGTAAGTAGCTTTGCTTTACACTCTGCAGACGATATTGGGGAAGTGGTAAAAGAAATGGCTAGAGTATCTAGAGGTTGTGTTGGAGTGATAGCGATGGGAAAATCAGATAACATGGTGTATAGAAAGTACGTATCGTTTTATTTAGGCTATATTCAGCCTTATTTAGCGTGTTTAGTTGGAGCTAAATCGAGGGATTATAAATACATTTTCTACATTTATCAAAGGATACCCACAAATACCCAATTGAAAAATACTATAAGCAAAATCCTTAACCTAAAGATCTTTGAAGAAAAAGCTCTTGGAACAGTATACATATTTTTAGGTTCAAAACGTTAATCAGTCCAACATTAAATCCTTAAATCGTTTTTACGACAGTAAATCTATTATGAGGCTTGTTTTAGCAACTAATTTTGACGATTCCCTCTTGGAGAAGGTTAGGAATTATCCCGTTAAGTACATTTTTGGGAGCCAAACGAAAAGTATAACTGGTCATGGTAGGGCATCCTTCATATTACCTAAAGTAGACGATGAGAGGTTAAAGGAACATATAGACATAGCTCATTCTTATAACATAAAATTCCTTTATACTATGAACACTGCTACATTGAATGGTAAGGAGTACTCGTCTACATTTCTAGAAAGTTTAAAGAAAGAAGTAGACAAATTAATTAATATCGGAGTTGATGGTTTTATTCTAGCTCTTCCATTTCTAGTTTATTACATTAAGAAGGAGTATCAAAATATAGAAGTTTCCATCTCATCCTATGCTAGGGTACATAATATCAGGGAGTTTGAGGAATACGTTAATATGGGAGCTAACACCATAATCGTGAATGAAGATGAGAACAGAAATTTTAAGCTGTTGAGGAGCCTAGTATCTAACTTCAGATATAGGGCTGATATTGAACTGATACTTAACAACTCCTGTCTATGGGGATGTCCATACAGACTATCTCATGATATTGTATCATCAATAACTTCTTCCCATGATGGTTTAAACAACGTGTGGTTCGAGTATCCTATACTGTTTTGTGCAACGGAAGTTAGGAATGACTTGGCAAACATAATAAGGATGAGGTGGATTAGACCAGAAGACTTATCATTTTACGAGAACATTGGAATAGATAGGTTTAAGATAGCTGGCAGAAATAAGAAAACTGAATGGTTAGTAAATGTAGTAAAAGCTTATGTTGAGAGGAAATATGAGGGTAATTTATTAGATATTGTAAGCTACCCTCAAGGTAGAGCAGTGCCAAAAGTAATGAGAAAGGTTAACGGACCTAATTTTTACGATATACTTGAAAAAGTTATCGTGGACAATACGAAATTTCCTAGGAATTGGATCACGTTCTTTGAACATAACGACTGTACTAGTAGAAGCTGTGAGGAATGTAAATATTGCGATATAATAGCGGAAAAGGTAATTACGATTAACGGTAAGTCACTTTCTGAAACTAAATCTGAGAAAGTCACTCCTCCATTAGAACTAGTTCCGAGGTTCTCCCAAAATGGTTAAACTAAACGATTACGTTAGAGTGTTAGAACTCGTAGAGCCTAACTTTTTCGGAAGAATCTTAAATCATAACGTTGTCATAATCGATAAGGGGCCTAACGGAGGTCTTATGATGATAGATACTAGCTTGCCGGAGAATCTGGATAACGTAGAAAAATACTTAGGATCATGGGGGTTCTCCATTGCAGACGTATCAGACATAGTTTTAACGCACTTTCATCCAGATCACTTCGCAAACGCTATGGAAATCAAGAAAATAGCAAAGGCTAAGATATATGCTCATGAACTCGAGGAACTAACTATTTTAAATGACGTAAACTATAACGAAGTTAAGCAAGAGTTTAACGTCAGTGAAGAGGAGTTCAAGTTAACGATGAAGAGGATAAACTCTATGCATTACAAAATACCTGAAATCGACGTTCATCTAAAAGGAGGAGAGGAGTTAGGTCGTTTTAAGGTAATCCATACCCCTGGGCATACAAAAGGTCACATAGTTTTGTACAATAAAGAGGTTTTAATAGCTGGAGATGCGATAAGAAATTATAACGGACTTAAGCCACCTATAAAGTTCTTCTCTTGGAATTATGAAAAGGCTATAGAGTATTTTAACTATCTACTTAATTTGGAATACAAATACTTAGTCCCTTATCATGGTGAGGTGATAAGTAAATGTTAGCCCCTTATGTCGTAGTTTGGGAAAGTACAAAGGCTTGTGATTTCGCTTGTAAACATTGTAGAGCGAAGGCAATTCCGAACAGACTACCTAATGAGCTAGAGGAAAAAGAAGTGTTTTCATTAGTAGACGACCTATCCAGTTTAGGAGTGAAGATCTTCGTGATAAGTGGAGGCGATGCATTAAAGAGAGATGACATCTTTGAGATAATCCAATACTCATCTAAGAAGATAAACACTGCATTATCTCCGAGTGGGAGTAAGATAGATATAAACATTGCCAAAAAACTAAGGGACGCTGGGGTCTCTATAGCTTCAATAAGTGTTGATGGACCAGAAGAGATTCATGATGAGTTTAGAGGAGTTAAGGGCGCATTTGAGATAGCATTGAAAGCAATCAACTCATTCAAGCAAGTCGGTATTCAAGTTCAAATAAATACTACTATAAGTAAGTATAACATTAATCACTTAGAGAAGGTTAAGGAGACAGTATTATCACTTAACCCAATTTATTGGGATATCTTCGTATTAATTCCAGTTGGAAGGGCGACTAGTGAAATGATGATAACTCCAGAGGAGAACGAAATGCTTATGAGGAAAGTTTATAATTGGAGGCATAAGGAAGGGATTAACGTAAGGATGACCTGCAACCCATATTATATAAGAGTATCAAATGAATTAGGTAGAAAACCACTACCGCCTGATACCAAATACGGGAGGAGAAGTATTGAAGGAGCGAGAGGCTGTATGGCTGGAAATGGTTACGCCTTTATATCCTATGACGGTACAGTTTATCCTTGTGGATTCTTACCCATACCAGCTGGGAATATAAAGTTTAAGAAGTTCAGTGAGATCTATAATGAATCACCAATCTTCAATTCACTAAGAAATCCTAACTCACTTGAAGGAAAGTGTGGAATATGTGAATACAGAACAGTTTGTGGAGGGTGTAGAGCTAGATCTTATTCATTAACTAAAGATTATCTAGCCGAAGATCCCTTCTGTTTATATACACCAAAAAGGGTGAGGTTAGCTTGATAAGTATTTCCAGGTTAGTTAATGGTAGACCAGAAAAAGCAGATGAAATAAGGTACTCTGGTAAAAGAGACTACTATCCAAAAGTACTAGTGTTCAACGTAACTAGAAATTGTAACTTAAAATGTGTTCATTGCTACTCTAACTCTGGCTTATCCAGATTTCAAGATTTACCACTATCAGCTTGGCTTAATGCAGTGAAAAAAGCAGCTGAAATGGGTGTAAAACACATTCTATTATCCGGAGGAGAACCATTAGATAGAAGGGACTTAAGTTCAATAGCTAAGGAGGCATATGACTATGGAATCTCAGTAGAGCTATCAACAAATGGTACTATGCTAACAAGGGAAAGAGTAGAGGAGTTAAAGAAGTATGTCAGTTACATAGGAGTGAGCATTGATGGACCAGAAGAAGTTCATGATAAGTTTAGGGGAGTTAGAGGAGCATTTAAGAAGGCAATGGAAGGCATAAGATTAGCTAAGCAAGCCGGAATAAAGACCGGTCTAAGGTTTACGATAACTAAACTGAATTATAGATACGTTGATTTCGTGTTTGATATAATGAAAAAGGAGGGAATTAATAGGGTTTGCTTTTATCACCTAGCATACTCTGGTAGGGCTGATATGAGCTTAGACATTGATAACAAAACTAGGTATGAAGTTGTGAACAAGATTATTGAGAGGAGTAAAGATGGGGAAGTGTTAACTGCAGATAATCCGGTAGATGGAATATTAGTATACATAAAAACTGGGTTTAGTAACGAGGTCCTTGAGTTATTAAAGAGGAATGGTGGAAACAAGTCTGGAGAGAGAATAGCAGATATAAGCCCCAGAAGGAATTGTTTATCCGGACCAGTTCACTCCAATACCCATAGGTAACATTAATAATCTTAAGGAGATTTGGGATAAGCCAAATGACTTAGTTGGAAAGTTAAGGGAGAGATGGAAGTACGTTAAGTGTTCCCATTGTCCCTTCTTCACTGTATGTAACGGCGGTTTAAGGGGGAAGAGCATTGGTTGCTAAAGGAGATTTATGGGAAAAAGACCCTTCATGTTATTTAGACGAGATCTTAAAATATCTTGAACATTCCCCTCAACATTTTCACTATAACATAAACGAAAATAATCATCATAACGGTGAACATAACTATTCCAGTTAATATCTCTTGAGTAGGAGCGTATGGCGAAAAAGTATATGCAGCGTTGGAGTATAATGGAAACTCAACTAGAAATAAAACTGCTAAAACGGAATCTGCGCTCATCCACAATATAAGCAAAAAGACCTTCAGTGCATAAGAGAATTTATTAACACTTAAACCTCCCAGAATCCCAGCTAAGAATAAGGTTACGTCATTGCCGATCCTCCAGTCTACGTAAGCACTAGCTAAGTTGAAGAATAATGGTATATGCCAAAATGTTGCGATAACTATGCTAGGCAAAACGTAAAGTATCTCCCCTCTCAAAATCTTATATGCTATGATAAAACCAGAAATGTATAATAAGTAATGAGATAACATGAATAACCATTCGTATTTGAACTCCATAATTTCAGTATAAGGATTGACTGCTAAGATTAGGAGAATTATTGGTAGAGATAAGTTCTTGATATTGACTTGATCCTTGAGAAGTTTCATATATTTATATTAGATTTAATGAATTAAAAACATTCGTTACAAAACGAGGAAAGCCTTCCCTTCAAGCAGGAGGGATTCAGGTATTTATAATGGGCGTTATTGAGGTAGACTTATATGAAATCAGCTCTGAATTATGCGTGGACAACAATTTCGTCCAACTGTAAAATTTTTTACTTATGCAAGAGTCTATTGTGGAAGAATATTTTCAGCTAGCTATTGTGTTTCTCGTTAAGTTAGGTGAATGCTAGGAAATCAAACCCATACTCGTGCCAATAAATAACTCTAAAAATACTTTTCCATCTAAAGAAAATTCAATTTATATCAAAACAACCAAATTGTTGCCCACACAAAGAATCGTATCAAATCAAGAAGTCCTGTGAAACACAAAAATTGTTTCTTTAGAATCCTGCACGATAATCCTCCTCCCAGCCTAAAGGACATGCTGAGGTATTAAAAATGTGTTTTTAAAATAAAAAATCATTATGCTAAGTTCTCCAACTTCTCTAATATGCTTTCTTCTGCTGCTCTGTAGACTATTAACTCTCCTCTTCCATTTAGGGAGAATAATTTACTCAACGCATCTTCATTCAGATATTTCATGTTTCCAAGTTTTAATATAGCGTTCCTTATTTCACCATTCTTTACAATACCTACTAATTTGAAGTTGTCTCCCTTAAGCAATAAGTACACTGAATCTAACCTTAATGCATCTTTAAGCTTTAGTATTAACTCATTCATATCTCCACTAATTCTCATAACCTCTGTTAGGTTGTATTGTATGTTAGGTCCTAATTTCGGTAGGTAATAGAAGAAGTGTTTAGTTATCAAGTGCTCTGCCATATTTCCGTACCACTTAGCCCTCTTCGTATAAGCCTTTCTTCGGAATACGTCAAAGAATGAAGAGGAGTACTCCACTACACACCTAGCGTTTAAGATATCATCTTTAGTTATAAAGGAAAACGAAATTTTCAGATTTCCATCGTCACTTGAAAATCGATACGATATCTCATCCATTATTAACTGTGGTCCTTCTAGAACACTATCTATTGCGTAAAGATTGCCCTCTTCATCTTGATATAAGAATGCTGCTTTAAACTTATTTGCTGGATCAATAGCATCCCCTTGAGGAACAAAGCTTTGTTTTTTATTATCAAATACCTTATATAACGTTATATGACCAGAGGCACCAGAGAAGATGTAGGGATCGGTTAGTACGTTAAATATTGAACCCCTACTTGCCTTAATTTTCAAACTTCCGTTGTATTCTTCCTTCATGAGCTAGTAACAGTTTTTATATTTTTAAAGTTTTCGTTGAAATAATCAAGATTTAGAAAGTTTAGTTTTAAGGAATAAGAGACACAACATTACTCTTCAATTCATCTATATAAATTTATACTTCAGTTAAAGTATTTATAGTGTATTTCATAAATATCATACAAATGATCAGCATGAATTATACTTATGACAATAAATTAAAAGTATATATTTAGCTTTTACTCTTTTTTAAAATAATTACCCAAATTTGCTAAAGAAGCTTCGATTTTCACAAATTATCCTTAACTGACCTCTTCTCCGCCCTAAATGACGAGGCTTTCCTCAACTTTGTAGAAGAGCATTTCTTAAGGTCTTTCCTCAACTTGTAAATCGTTTATACGAGATTTTAAAAGGACTTGCCAATTAGAGTATCTGACAAAGGAAAGACAAGCCTCGGGGTAAAGTTTTTAGTGAAGGAAGATTATTGAGGGAAGCTAAAAAAGGGGTAATAAGAACGTGTCCTTCCTCCTCAATATTAGTCTCGAGGAGAGTGGAGTAAGGAAAAAGGGATAGAGGTTGAACAATTGCTGGACGAATGGACGTTAAAGCCTACTAGCTATGAAGTGATGAAGGCGGTAATCCAGTGAACCGCCCTAAGGGGTAAAGGTTAGCTCTATCCTCTCTAATGTTTGCTACTCTTTTATCAAGAAACTTTTATTAGTCAATCAAAAATTTCACTACACTCTCTACAACTTTTTAGGAGCCGTATAAAAATGAAATGTACCCATACTTAATAAGCAAATCTGTGAACGAGGGCACAATGTCTTATCTTTTCGTAATTAATAGTGAGAGTAATCCTTTAGAAAGTTATATGGTGAGAATCCAATATACCCAAGGCAATTTGAGGGCTAGCTGTAGCTGTAAAGGATTCGCAATAAGAGGTAATTGTAAACACGTAAAATTAGCTTTAAGGAAGATCTCACGATACTAGCTCTTTCAAAATCCTTCGCAATTCTTGGAGTAACAATTCACGATCTCCATTAATAATCTTGTTTATCTTCTCGTTATCTATTTTAAACACCTTTACTCCAGCAGGAACATCGACATTGTCTACGTTAGATATTATAAACTTGACCACTTCATTATTGGTTTCCTCATCCCTCTTTATCCTCGAAAACTTCATCACATTTTTTAACTCTTTACTATCTATACTGTTCCTATTACTAATCTTAATATCTCCGATGTAAACCTTATTTTTAGTCCTAAAATAAATATCTGGAATAACTGTTTGGTTATCTGGATTTACCATTTTCTTTCCCTTATCATGAACGTATTCAATACCAAATTGTTCTCTTAAACTATTTATACCATCCCTAATTATACCCTCCAACTTCTTAGATACCTCTTGAGGACTTTCTATGCTTGGAAGACCACTTAAGAACCCTTTTATACACTCAGAAGATGATCCAACACAGTTATGGAGAGCCTCCTCATACCTCTCCCTAGCATTTATTAGGATTTCGTTAACGGTCTTACTTCCCTTCACAGCATTTGCCAATACATCAGCGTATTCTTCACAATAGGCACTTAAAATTCCTCTTACCTCATCGTCATTTATTGGGGGTGAAAGATTAATCCTTAAAGCATCACTCTCTAGTCTTCTCCTTATTGCACCATCAGTTATTGATTCAAGAACATCTGGGATTATAGTTAAGACGAGTTTAAAGTTCAAATTAGAATTTAAAAGTCTGTGTAAAGGCTTTATTATCCCCTCTACGTTCCTAGTCTCGTCAATTAGCAATACAACGCTCTTTCCTAATCTACTTATATCATCAATCAAACTTATCATATCATCTATACTATCAGAGTAAGAGTTACAGTAAATCTTGAATACGTGAGCGTAATCATCGTTATAATCACGTTTCTTGCATCTTATTTTTAACCACGCGTTAAATTCCTTGAATAGTTTAGCAGATCCTCTGTACCCTATGTTTTTCCTATTTTTATACAAGAAACCATATGCCTCTTCTCTTAGCCTATCCATATTAATATTTTTCCAAAATTCCTCAACTAAGTTATCCTTACCAGCTAGGTCCATGAAGACTACATGAAAACCACTATTAGCTAATCTATCTTTTAGGGATAGAAGTAAAGCAGTCTTTCCCATCCCCGGATCGCCTACGATGACCCCTACCCCAAACCCACTCTTTATTATAATACTTTCCAACTCCTTAACACCCTCGACCCACCTCCTTCCACCCAATTTAGGCTTAGTATTCCATTGCGTCACAGTATACTCGGGGAATTCACAAACCATTAAGATCACCTCTTCTTTATAATGCCATAAAGAACTCCATGCAAAATCATTCCCTCTTGTCCACCTTGTATTAGTTCATAATTTTTCATAATGTGTTCCCTAAAGCGTCCATAAAATTGCTCTTCCGTCATCCCCAATTGCTTCCTTATATTATCTAGTCTAGCATATCCAAATGAGTCCTTAACGTCTTCATATATTTTATCGAAGTCCTTTTCAGTCTTACTATTTCCAAAGTAAATCTCCAAAATTTCTAGGAGCGCTTTTTTAATTATACTTTCTAGCCCTTTTTCCAAAGCCTCTTGTACTACTTTTTTAATTATACTTTCTAGCCCTTTTTCCAAAGCCTCCTCTCTTTCCTCCCTCACCTCCTTAACGAAATAATATCTTTTAGTCTTTCCCTTAGTCTTCTCTTTTATTGCACCTTTTTTAATTAAATCATCTAATAACTTCTTTACTTCCTCTCTTTTTCCCTCATCAGCCTTAGCACGAACACTTATACCTAATTTACCATATATTACGCTAATAGTTACTCCATCCTTATTTGAACCTTTTATAATTTCTAAAATCTTATCTTCCTCAATCTCAGTCATTTATAATCTATAAGTCTGTCACATTTAAAAATTTTCACGTTATTATAAGTAATGCCAATATTATAGCAATTAGTAGAATCACAAATGCAAATGTAGCATTTTCGTAAGTTTTTGGTCTAAACGTATTTTTTGCTAAATCCCTCTCATTCCTTAAATAATTATATAAACCATAAGCTATCACGATACCTCCCAAAATTATCATTATCTCTCCATATAATACTGAGGCACCATTAATGCTCTTTTCTCCCCTTAAAATTTCTAAAAATAGCGCAAATTTTGCTATAACAAACCCAAATCCTATTAACGCTATCCCTGTTCTAATCCACGCTAAGAAAGTTCTCTCATTTGCAAAGTGATCTGAGGGCGATGGCATTAATAGAATTAAACACGTATGAGATTATAAGTACTAGTTTCTTACCTCACTAGAGTTTGTCATTCTATATGCCGAGAGATAAGACTCAAGAGAAAAAAGCAGTAAAGCCTAAAAACACTCAATTCAAATGGGACTACAACCAGTATGTCTTCATGACGTCATTATATCCACCCTAGTTATTGTTGCAATGATGAATCGTCTCTCGACTCTCCCTTAATCGATGAGGAGAACTCTCGTCATTTATGGCAGGGAAAATTTTGCTGAAAAATTATTCTTGCTGAAAATCTACTTCCATTAAGTCAATCCCAACTTTATCCAAACTACTTAACCAGTCAATGAATTTCTTGACATTCTCTCCTTGAAATATTGAACCATGCTGTGGAGCTATTATATCTATTTTTAAATCCTTAATCCTCTTTAGCCATAGATCTATAGCCTTTCTCGTAGCTATATAACGCTTATGAAAGCCTTCCATTAACTTCTTGTGTTCATCGAAATTCTCGACAAAGAGGTACCACTTACCCTCTGGAAATACTGCAGCACCTAGATCACCAGAGAAGTAAATTTTAGCTCTAGGGTCGTAATAGTGAAAGTTTCCCGGAGAGTGCATGAAATGGGCTGGGATAGCCTTTATCATTATATTATTACACTTTATATCCATGCCTTTATCCGGTATGTCAACAATCTTAATTCCTCCAACCCCTATATGTGGTAAAAATCTCTCCCACAACGCTGAAACGTAAATTTTAGCCTCTGGAGATACATCGAGCCATAAGTTTAAGGAACCTATAACATCAGGGTCTTGATGGGAGTAAAGTATTGCAATTATGTTGTTAGGATTAATAAACTGTTTAACGTTCTCATAAACTCTCTCAAAGACGAAATATCCTCCTGGATCTAATAATACTCCTTTATCTCCATCAACTATTAAATATTGGTTCGTTAAAATCCCTTTTTCGTACTCGGACTCATCTAACCCTAACCATACGAACTTATGATCCTTATCCTCAAAAATGACATAAGGTTTGTGAACCTTAGTCATTGTAATACCTCCAAAGCCTTCGGTGAGATCATAACGTAAATGTTGAGTTTAAATTCTCCCACAAGCTTATTTAGTACCTCCTCTTCTCCAAAGTACTCCTTATTGTTATCTAAGATGTAAACTCCCTTTAACTCACCATTTATCAGCAAAACCCTGAAAGTAGAGGAACCTGTCCCGGAAACGTATATAACTGGATATTGTGCATATTGGGCGACTATTTGTTGTAAGTAATCTACCAATCCTCCTTGAGTAACCGTTACCTCTTCCGTGTCAATTAACTTAGACTTGATAATTAGTTTTGTTAAATACGACATCTTAGCCAATTTATGAGAGTAGTCCTCAAGTTGAGGTTGAACTTCGTACCTTGATATCTCTTTTTCTATACCCTGCCTTAACTCACTTAGTATATTATGTAAGGCATTACCTACAATCCATTCCTTCTCGCCAGAATATGCTATGGAAATCCTTACCTTATCATCGTTTTCAACAGTGAATAGGATCTTAAATGTATTCCCTTTTTGATCAACCAATTTATATTCTATGATCTTATCTCCAAAATAGCCTGGTTCAATACTGAATTTAGACTCAAAGGAGAACAATAGGAATCTACTGAAGCGAAATTTTACGTAAGTATTGTTTTCTACGCTAACTACGTTAGGCAGAATTGATATGAGGTTTTGTATATTCTTAGCCCAACTCAAGATTAACGCATTCTTTTTCCCTTCTATTGTGAGTGAATCAGTCTTCATGAAATATTTTATAGACGTCTCTACGTATTAAGTCTTTCTATATAAGCTTTTGTTAAACCATTTTTAACGGCGTTAATTATATACATTGTTTAGTAAAAAAGTGGGTAAAATATAAATTTATTAAAACTAAAATGACTTATATGAACGAAGAAAAATTAGGCTGAGTTATATTTTAATTATATATAAGATTATCAAAGGACTTATACGTAATTTTTATAGTCGTTAAACAATTTTTATGCAATATGTAGTCTAGATAATAATCTCTTTGAAGACTCGCTTCTTATTAATTGGACTTATAATAGAAATAACAATTTTGTTTAAATAATCTGTAACCACCTCTAGTGTAGTTATTTCTTATCTATACGTAGGTCGTTTAACTTATTTGCTCAACACAATGCTTAAAGTTCAAACTTAATGCTTCTAAAGCTATTAGTCCCTTCTTACTGATAGTATACTTATCTCCAGACTTCTCTATGTATTTATCCTTTTCTAGTTTGTTTAACACCCTATACGCAGTAGACTTACTCAAATTCATCTTACTCGTAAACAGATCATGTATATCCTTACTACTCAAGGGCTTATTTACTAAAGCTCTAAGTAAATCCAGATCCCTATCATCTAAATCTATACCCTTAAAAATTGACATATCTATCTCAAATCTGTCACCTTTCTCGTCGTAAACTACAGCAATTCCTTCCCTATTCATCAATAAGAATGCTCCAATTAATATAATGTTTAGCTCAACAGCCTCAGGTGTTAGCACTAGTTCGTAATGATTCCCATTTGAGTTTGTCTTTATCCATTTTATAACGTCAATGATGGATAGCATAAGGTCAGCGTTTAACTCAATGACTTTCTTGTTTACCTTTATGCCAATAATTTTCATGAAATGTTCTAAGGTAGACGTATCAGTGTTAGCGTAGGTCAATACCTTAATCTCTTTAACGTTCTTAGTGTAATACACCTCTTTAAAAATATAGTCCATACTGTTGATTAATGGAGTGATGATAATTACCATCTTAATCACCCCTCACTCTTACTCTTCCAAACCCGTTTCGTCTAGATGATCCAATTCCCTTTGACGCAACGCTCTCCAATACTTTATAAACGATATCATCCTCGTTCGTGAGGGAATATCTGAGTTTTCCGACAAGTCCTATCACCTCTTTTCCGGCATAAACCACCTTTGCGTATTTAACGATAGATGGGTCTTCCCAAAGTAAATGGTCTAGCCTATTTAATAAATAATTTAACTTTTCCTCACCCCTCTTAAGCCCAGTTACGTCAATTAAATTGTTAAAAAAGACAACAGACGGTCTATTAGTAAATATCTTTCTCTTGCTCTTTATGAAGGGATTCACTAGTAAAGCGGGAGTTAAGACTTCTAGTTCAATCTTCTTATATCCATCAATCTCAATTTCACTCACTACAACGTCTTTAACTCTCCAAAGTGTGTTGAACACTTTTCTATCTTCCAAGTGAGCTAATGCCATAGTAACACTATCCTCATCTCCACCAACCTCAAAGGAGTAAAGCTGACTTGGAAACACTTCTAGATAGGTTGGAACTTCAGAGTACTTTATAAAGTATTTACCCTTATATTTTAACGGAGATATTGCAACGTTTTTGGGGTTTATTAAGAGCGTTTTGCCGACCTTACTGGAAAAAGGAGGAATTATAGCGTTATTTTCTGGACTAACATAAACTTCAGCCAACAACATTTCTATCACCTCTTTAAGCCGTCATCACTATAGTTTTCTCTAGTAATTTCTCGCAACAATCGTTTACCTCATCTTCTGTGGGAGACGACAGCACGTCGACTATATACATGTCTATTTCTTTTATGACGGCGTTATATTCGTCCACATCCTTATATAATGCTATTATGAGGTAGGAGTATTTCAAATTGTTTTTTGAAGTATTCGTCCAAGGGTTTGCCTCGTTTATCCAAGCATAGATACCAGCTTGTGCGATTCCTTTTTCAAATATATCTCTGTACCATCTGTAATTCCAATAGTTGCTCGATTTTCCATCTAATTTCCCTATATTAAAACTCTTTATCTCAGCTGGTTTTCCCTCGTAAAGCATGTCGGGCTTTCCGCATAACAATCCTCTACAATGCTTCTCTTTAATTCTCTCCCCTCCTAGTGCATCTATTACTGATGACTCGATAGATGGCAATACTTCTACATCTCTAGACAAATTGCTTTTGTGTGAATTAATAAGAGTCTTAGCTGTGCAAAGCAATCTCAAGTCTTTATTCAGCATAAGGTACTCTTTTTTAGCATGTATGCCAGTATTTTGTTTAAATTGCAAAGTAGCATTAAATTGAAAGTTAGGGTATACACTAACACGTAGTAGTGGGTTCATCAATGAATCCCCCACTTCGTTTATTTTTTACTTATGTTACTAACATTTACTTTAAAACTTACATTTACTTTTGCTTCTAAAAAAGGTAATTTAGGACTGAGAATATTTCTATTGATCATGGACATTATGTTCACCGTACTATACTATTGTTTTTTTTAAAATTTAAAGTTATCTTTGATCTTGATTTGTGGCATTTAAATCCTTCTTTGACGAAAAAAAGAAGATCATTTGTGGGAACTACCTAATGTATCATAATTAATAGAAATATTTTTTCCCTCAATCAATTCATTATAGGTTCCCGAATAATGATATGAATTTTCCCATATAAAAGTCTTTCCGCGTTTTGCCCTTAATTTACTCATCAAAAAAGAATTTCTTAACAAAGTATAATAGGAAATAATAAATATGAATAAAAGTTTAATAAAGTAAGCCTTTTCCTTTAGGCTGGGAGAGAGAATCAGTTTGATAATTTAATTAATCCTCTCTTGAATCTCCCTAATAGGATTAATATTAAAGTAATATTTCAAATGACTAATAATATCTCAGTACATTTTATTTAATAATTCTCAAAAATTGCACAATAAAATAGACAGTAAAACTTAAAAGATGTAAAAATAGATATATCAATAATGTCCACACAACAATCTTCCAACGAAAAGCTTCTAGACGTTGCTACGATAATTGCTATTTCTGCTTCAAGACCTGCTGGAAGAGATGCAGGTCCTTCAGTTGACTCATCGACTATCAACAACTTGTTGACCTTTATACAATCTAGAAGGGACGTGAATGAGTTATTAGCATTTATCATGAGACAAACTGGTAGAGGAGAAATAGACCAAAACACTGGCAAGCTGTTATTACAACATTTGAGAGGACTTAGTCCAGATAAGGCTATTCAGCTATTGGGTTACGTTAAGTGGATTTACGAAACTCTCACCTCAAGAGACATTAAGATGGATAGAAGTAAGCTAAACAGTGTGAAGACCTTCTCAGAGCTTGTAGAGCTCATAGCTAAGGGATGAAATTATGAGCTGTAAGGATTTAGACGTCATAAATACGATCATAAAAATAGAGGGTAAACTAATTAACTTAACGCCTTTAAGGGTTGGTCAAGGTAAGGCACAAGAGTTCACAGAGGCAACTGATAATCCAATCATGAAAATAAAGGGAAAGCCTGTAATACCTGGATCCTCATTGAAGGGAGTATTTAGAAGTATGGTAGAGGCTTACATAAAATCATTAAATGACCAGAAATACAGAGTATGCGATATTAGTGATGATGAGTGTACATCATGTGATAAAAATAGCTATTGCATACCGTGTATAATATTTGGGTTCAAAGACTTGGCTTCAAGAGTTTACATCTTAGATTCTATAGCAGAGGAGTTCTCAATTGGGCAGAGGACTATGGTGGCGATAAATCGAGTATTTGGGGGTAATCTGCCCGGGAACCTTTATACGCTTGATTTCGTAGAGCCGAACTCTAGGTTCGACTTCTCAATGATAATATATAATTTAGACTTAGTAAACCAAGAGAAAGAGGATTGGAAGAAAGTTTCAGTAAACGCATTGAAGTACGTGTTAAAGACTCTCGTTACAGACGGTATTTTTGTAGGGGGTAAGAAGAGCGCAGGATATGGTCTAGTCAAGCTAACTGGTGGGAAGTTGAAGTATTATAAGTCCCCTAACCTTCTAACCCCTAAAGAGTACGATTTAAACCAGGTGCTCTAGATGGTAGACTACACCTTTATTAGGAAGGATTTGGTAAAGAGAATAGTAATTATTGAAGGAGAAGTCGTTACAATAGCTCCATTGAGGATAGGAGTAGGTAGGGGAGGTAGCTTAGATCCTACTAGTATAGCTAGGGATACCATATTGAAGGATCATAATGGGAGACCAGTCATACCTGGTTCATCATGGAAAGGCATTTTCAGATCTACCGGAGAGAGGTTATTGTCAGCGAAAAACGTCGAGGTATGTAGTGGTGTAGGAAATGACAACTGTTTAAGGAAGAGAGGGTTGGATGACGACTTCCAAAACTTATTAAAAAGAAATAAGATTAATGAGGCATTAGAAATGTTTTGGAAAAAAACTTGTCTAAATTGTAAACTCTTCGGGACAAATATGGTAATAGGCAATGTTAGGTTCTTAGACTCAGTGGCGTTAAATTACTCGATTGGTATGAGAACAATGGTAGCAATAAGCAGAACAGAGGGGGCAGCTGCAAGGGGAGCATTAGTGCAAGTCGAATATGTCGAACCCGGCTCAACGTTCTCTTTTAAATTAATCGGATATAACTTACCGAGTTACGTCATTGGTTATATTGTAAATATTATGAAATACATTCATGATGGTCTAACACAAGTTGGAGGGCATAAGAGTAGGGGCTTTGGTTTAGTTAAGTTCTCCAAGCTGAAGTTCACCAGTACAGGTGATAACAAGATTGGAGATGAGGACGTTAAAGTGGACTTAAATTCAGTAGAAGGAGATCAGTTCTTCGAATTAATGAAACCATACATAGAGGTCTTCCAGAATGCAAAGATCCAATATCCAGAGAAGTGAATATACTAGGAGAAACTCTAAGGGCATTGACGGTGAAATAGAGCTAAGGCTCACAGTGAAGTCAGACTATTTACACGTGGGGAGTGGACTTCCAACGTATAGGTTAATGAAAAAAATAGATAACATTAACGCTTTACTTGAACAAGCATTAAAGGGTAGTATACCAGATCTCTCAGCCTACTTTTCACCAAAACTCCACTTAATGACTAGGTATAGTAATGGTTTAGTCATAATCCCAGGGTCAACAATAAAGGGACTGGTGAGGACTAGACTAGAGTTAGCAATCCCAGGGAGCTGTTACATAGTCTCTAGGGAAGCAAGCAACACGTCTCAGACGTATAAGAAAATATTCAGACCTAAGGATAAGGAAAGTGAAAAATTTGACGTAGTTAAGTTTCCCAAAGTTTGCCCAGTCTGTGACCTCTTAGGAAACAGTGGCTTGGCTAGTAGAGTAACGTTTAGTGATTTCATAGGAGAAAATGTCAATTCTCAAAACGTTAACGTAAGGGGAGATGAATACGAATGCGTAACGAAGAACTCCGTATTTAAGGGAAGAGCTATCTTCAAGGGATTGAAGAGCGTGGAAATAGGGATG
Source organism: Sulfolobus sp. A20 (assembly GCF_001719125.1). Taxonomy (NCBI): domain Archaea; kingdom Thermoproteati; phylum Thermoproteota; class Thermoprotei; order Sulfolobales; family Sulfolobaceae; genus Saccharolobus; species Saccharolobus sp. A20. The sequence goes on along the minus strand of NZ_CP017006.1, from coordinate 28,297 downwards.
TTACTTTACGGTTTCGGGTTTAGAGTTAATAACAACTCCTTAATTTCTAAGACAATGTTATTAGGAAGGTTCAAGTTCTCTGACAGAAGGTTTGGAAGAGTCCAGTTCTCCCTCGTGAGCTCTGATCCCAAGTACGTTGACTACTTAAAGGAGTTTGTAAACGCGTTCAAACCATCAGATTTTAACGAGGAGTGGTAAGATGAAGATATGTATTCGTTATGACCTATCAGTTGATTTGGATTGTAAAGACCCCAATGGCTATTTATTCGTAGATGAAGTTAATTTTGTAGATAATAAGAGTGACCACTCTTTCATTGAATGGAAAAAGGGTAAGTATTTGAAGAAGGTGGTAAAATGGTCCTAAGAGGTAAACTATTGTTACCGGACTTTAAGGTGAGCTTCGTCGACGAGAATAAGGTAAGTAATCTGGAAGGCAAGATAGTTGACGTCCTGTTCCAGTTGGCGAGTTTTTCATGTGAAATAGCTGATAACGATGAGAAGAAAGCAATTGATATATACGCTGACGTACTGTCCTTCCTATATAAGATGCCAATGCTATTTTCATACTCACCTTATACCTCTAGCAATTACGTGTTCAACGCCTTTGAATACTTCTTCATCTACGTAATTTTTAGGCACTTGGAGGACATCAGTTCATTAAAACTTGAAGATGTTTTTAAACAGCTAGAAAGTAAGAGGAAGGAATACGATAAGCTAATCACTTATATTGTAACCTCAAGTGATATCAGAGAGATCTATGAGGCATTGCTTTACACTCCAGCTGACACCAGACCGGGCTATAACTTCACTTCCCTCGTATCACACTTACAGCTTTCCTCCTTACTAACCTGGGCTTTACAGCCAGAGTCAGTTGACCTAAACTACTTAAGAATAGCAGGACTCCTCCATGATATTGGAAAGCTAATTAACCCCAAACATCACGTTACAGCCTCATCTGAAATCCTTAAAAAATTAATTGAGAGTGCTGACAAAGCCGGCTTATGCATGGGCGAATCATTAGATAAGATAAAAGATTTGGTTGAAAAGCATCACACTAGAGCAGAAAACGTTCTAAACATGGCAGATAGGTTGGCTGCATCAGCAGATAGGTTAAGTGGTATAGTCAATAGATACCTCAAGGAAATTCCTATGGGAGAATGTTATAACGATGCTAACTCTTACGACTGCATTGAGAAATATGGTAAAGAGAAGTATGAAGAGGCCAGTAAGACTTTATTTAAGCGTATAGTTGGCGAGACCCTAGAGTTGAGCAGGTTCACTAAGGATTCTAAGTTCTTTGAGTTTCTGAACACCCAAGAGGTCAAGAGGTCTGAGGAAAGGAAGTTGGGAAGCCCTAAAGCCTACCTAGTCTACATAGACTTCCCCGGTATCCAGAAGTTCATAACCAGCTTCCCTAATTTAAGGGATATGTCGTTTGCAAGCACATTAGTCGATTTCTTAACCTCAGTCTACGCCTTCATACTCATTGATACTGAGTTCAAAAACCTTGGAAAATCCAGAATACCTGCAGAGGCATTACTAAGTGGATATGGGGGTCACTCGTATATTGTAGTGAGAAGCGATCTAGGCAAGGACCAAATTAAGAAACTATTTGAGAACGTCATTGAGCCAATTGACGTTAAGTTGGACGTGAAAATAGTCGATTTCATTTATGAGGACTACGTTAAAAACTTCAACGAAGTATGGGCTGAGATTTCATCGCAACAGTACGAGAAGTATTTAATCAACTTTGACGAACAGATTTACTCCTTAGGTCTTCATGAAGTCTGCACTAGCTGTGGGATTAGACCAGCTATTGATAGGAGTGAAGACGATTTACTCTGCGAGAGATGTAAATTCGTTAGGGAACTCTCAAAGCAGAGAGGTTTTGTAGCTAGGGTTAACGCGAATTACTTGTTAGACGGGACTCCAGTCAGACCTTTAGAATACGCTCAAAAATATCTCGGTGAAGACTACCCAGTCAAAGCAATGGAGTTCATAGCTGGTTATAAGAAAAAGGAGGACAATAAATACGTAGCCTTAATAAAAGCTGATGGGAATAGGGCTGGAGTAATCTTTATGACGAGTGTGACTTTTTCAGACTACATCGATAGGAGCTTCAGGCTAGACTATGGAATAAAGAAGTCGTTCTACGAGACGATATCTGAGCTAGCTAGAGTGAATAAAGACTTGGCGAGTAGGGTATTATCTGGTGTACTATATCTAGGTGGGGACGACGTTATGATATTAGCCCCATCAGTGGTTTCCATACCATTAGCTACTAAACTGTTTGAGAGAGCGGAGAAGAACACTGGCTTCACCTTCAAGGTCGGGGTAATATCAGTCAAGCCAGACCATCCAGTACAGTTCGCTTACCACGCGGTAAACGAGTTAATGGAGAGGAGTAAGATAGAGGACGCTAATAAATCTTCAATATCGTGTCTAGTCTTCTCATCAACACTGGCATCAGAAGGGGTGATTAAAACTGAGCTCTCTAAATACAGTGCCATTCCCTCTAATGGAAACAAAAAGTCATTCCTCTTGGTGTCAAACGATTTAGATGAGGTGAAGGAATTGTTAGACCTAATAAGCAATAAGCAAGACGTTTTCAGCTTCATATCACAACTATACGATAAAGACGCAACGAAGGAAGCAAGGGAGGAAGCGAGGAAGGAAGCGAGGGACCTAATCAGACCGCTAGAAGATGTAGTGAGTTACGCAGATACATTGTACGGCACTGACAGATACTTCTACGAAACAGTAGCTTATATGGTAAGAAAGAGGTTTAGGAGTGATGACGAATATACGAAGAGACTACTGACACTACTATTGAGTAAGATAAATAAGAACGTCATCCCACTTTACGATTTCTACTTCATGTTAAAGACTATAAGAGTAGGTATAGGGTGAAGAAAAGTGGAGATCACAATACTCTTAAAAAACCTCACCTCTTTGACAATTGCAGGAGGGAGTACAATAGGCATAGTCGACATCCCATTTAACGAACTTGGGATCCCCTCCTCATCGTTAAGAGGAGTGATGAGGACAGCGGTAAGTAACCTATTGCCAAACGGGTTTACATCCTGTGGTGAAATAGAGCCTAATAGGATGAGAAAGGCACACGGCTCCTCCCCTTGTGATGTATGTAGACTTTACGGTTACCCAGACTCGAAAGATGGGGGATGCTTCACCATCTTAATGGACCAAGTGGTAGAGGAAAAACACTTGATAACGAGGGTATCAATTGATGATAAGACACAAAAGGCTAAGGACGGCTCACTGTTCACCCAACAGATCATAAAGCCTGGTAGAGAATTTAAGGCTAAAATCATTTACAGATGTGAAGACGATATTAAGCTGTTTAACCTATTACTCTACTCACTGTCCGCATTAAGGTATTGGAGGTTAGGGAGGAACGCTATGGTAGACGTTAAGGTCTTGACTAAGAAAGAGGAGGTATGTAACAAGGTGAAGTGTAACGACGAGACTGAAAAACTGCTTGATTTTCTATCAGATTACTTGTGGAGGTGAAAGTCCGTGGACCTAGCGTTATTAAAAATAACTGTAAAAAGATACATAACGACCCAACTGAGAAAGGTCAAAAACTACTACTTCTCAACAGCTGACTACATCCCATCCACAACGTTAAGGGGTGCTATTCTGGCAGAGTACTATTACCAAAAAGGGAAGATAGAGGAGGACTTCTTCGTATCCCCAGCTTACCCCACAAACACTTTACCTTCCCACTACTTCAGCCCAGCTAAGGAGAGGAAGGGCAAAGACTTCATTGAGGCTAATGGCGTTTTAAACGAAAAAGAGAAGGTGATAGGGGAAGGGAGAATATCTGAGGCAATGAAGGTAGAGGGTAAGCCTAAGATTGGTGCCCTAATAACTTATAAAGGTGATGAGAAAGACCACCACGTCTATCAACAGTTCTCAGCTGAGTCTACAATACAAATGCACGTCGCAATAGATAAGAAGAGCGTATCGTCATACCAAGGGATGTTATTCGCTTACGAGTATAAGAAATTTGATGAACTTTGGGCTTTAGCTAAGCCAAGTGAGGTCATAGACTTGGTCAAAAGAGTAGGCATAGGTAGGAGTAAGAATAGGGTGGGGAACATAGCTGAGGTCAATAAGGTAAGGGAGATAAACCTAGATGATCCAAAAGGTTTATCCTACTGCCTATCCCAGTGCCTCCCATCCCTTTTCGGTAAGAAGTTCTTCGACGCTAAAACTATCATAGGGGAGACATCACTTTACACAGGCTGGTTTACTACTGACACAATATCCGGGAATAAGCCAGTCTTCAAAACCCTGAAGGAGGGCACGTTAATATACATTGATGAGTATTATGACTCAAGGATTATGGCTTCAGGCTTGAACTTCATCCTCAAAATACCAGACCTAAAGTACTTACTAGATAAGGTGAGAGTACAATGACAGAAGTCTATATATATAGGTTAAAGTTTAACCTGCCAAACGGTCTGAGGATAGGGGGAGTATACGATACTACTGAACCATTAAGGTTAGGTAGTGAAGAGTACTTAATCCCCTCCAGTAGCCTCAAAGGCATGTTCAGAAGGGTCACAGAGATCATAATGGGTAGCCCAGAACACTTCAACCAGCACGTGAACAGCAGTAACGTATATAGTAAGTATAAAACCTTAATAGATGAGTGCAACCAACACCCTAAAAAATGCGTTGACGATGTTGTGAGAATAGCCGTAGCTAAGGGAATAACTGATGAAGAGGAGTTCAATAAGCTCTACAACCAGTACAACTGCCCCATCGAAAGGCTATATGGAGGGGACTACTTCGCTGGTAGTATAACTATATCTGACGTGTTAGTTAAGGCAAACATAATCCAAAGACCTCACGTAGTCATCGATAGGAAGTCCAGGACTAATCTGGAGAGGTTTTTATTCAACGAGAAGATCCTCGACTTGAGCTCAATTGAGGTCATGGTGATTGTAAGGGGAGAATACAACTATATTCCTTGGATGAGGACGCTAAAGTTCATGAGGGACGTAGGTACTTTCATAGGTAACAGCAAGTCTAGGGGGATAGGGTTCATACAATTGGACGATAAGGAGAGCAGTGTGGCAAAAGTTTACTCACTATTAGATAAGCCAATATTCAAACCGTTAAGTGATGAGCTGAAATGATGATATATTCTATGAAATTCGAGGTCGAACCAGAACATGACGTCCTAATCCCACCCTTTACCTCAAAGTTAGGAAGACAAATCCTAGTCAACATGAGTAAAAGCTACTCAGAAATAGTCCACGACCCTAGGCCTTACAAGCCAGTAAGGGTGAGTGTAATTAAGGACATAAATGAAAGACCAATCTTTTTTACCGGTAAGGAAAAAGTCGTGTTAAATGGTAGAGCGAAATACTACTTCACTTTTTCCTTCATAGGTAACAGTTTTTTTGAAGAAATACTCCAAAACCCACAACAAGTATTGACTTTTTGGCAGACCAAGTTCAGAGTCCAACTGGTTGACGTCAAGATAACGGAAAACGTTGAAATAGAGGACGCGAGGCTCTATAAGATTTCTTTCCTAACGCCAACACTATTACAACCAATAAGACCTCCAATCAAAAGGAAGAAGAACAGGTTCATTTTATTCCCTTGCGTCCCCTACTTGATCTCCTCAATACTGAGGCACTGGAACTCTAACAGTGATGAAAAGATAAGCAACGTCCTAAGCTCTAAAACGTTGTACTACTTTAGGGAAGTGGACTATAGGCTAAGGCCTATAACAGCCTATTATGGGAATAAGCCAGTCAGGGGATTTGTAGGGTGGACTATATATCAACTATCAGCTAGGAAGAACAGTAAACTAAGAGATAACATCAGAAAGTTATTAGGTTACGCGAATTACCTAGGCGTAGGTAAGAGTAGGGCTATTGGGTTTGGGGAAGTTAAGGTAACCCCTCTGACACTGTCATAATCATCTCTGTAATACAGTGAAACTCCAATCTGATATTCTTAAATTCTATTCCCTGCTAGTCTGGTCTCGGTAATACGGTGAAATGGAAGCAGAATTAATTATGGTTGAAGTTTTCCGTGTCGTTCAAAAAACTTTTATCTTTAAAGTAAAATATCATAATAATGTGTACTAACAAAGGAAGGACAAGCCTCGCCCTTTAAGGTGGGGAGGAGGTAAGTTACCGTTTCCCCAAAAAATCAGTTAGGTACTAACTACTGGTCGTGATGAGACTCCCCGTGGCATAATCATCCATCCTGTCAACCCAGATATACAACAGAGATGAGCATCCCTCCATAGCTAGACTGGTTATAGTAAAGGTCCTATGTAGAGGTTAATGGTAACGCTGACCAATAAGATATTTCCTGCTACACGTCAAGACTGGGTAAAACGGGGACATAACGCGGTCTACCCCCACTTAAGGCTTTGCCTAGACTACTTCGAAAGGAATTCCTTAACTTTTTCCCAACATTTCCCGTACGATAGGAATATGTTCTCCTTGCTCACTTCATTAGTGACTTTAATCTCAACGATCTCCTCTAGCAGCCCTCCGTGGGCTATGAAGTTCCTCTTATTATCTTCACTTAAGACTTCCTCACATCCTTGGGCCTCTCCGGTGTTAGATTGAGTACACATAGGGTATATATCCTTATAATTCACCTTGCCCTTACTAGCTATCATTTCTGCATTATCCCTCACGCAATTGAACAACTTGTCGAGCTCACGTATGATGATAGAGGACGAAGCCTCTGATATGAGCTTGTATACTATGTCAGTTATGTCCCTGAGTAGCTTTACGCTCACGTCCCCATTTACGTTGAAGTTGTCCTTAATTGTCCTCATCAAGAGCTTGAGGTAAGTGTCGTTCATCTTCTTCACTCCCTGCCCTATGAGGTTGTAGTCTACTCTCAACTTCCCCTGTTCCTCACTTAACTTCACTTTACTGTAAATCTCGTCTAGCTTAGGGATCTTTTCGTTAAACTCTTTTAGGAAGTATACGAGGGCTAGTGGAGCGTTATAGTTTAGGGTGTTGTAAGCTATACGCAGTTCGTTGTTACTCAGCTGGTCAAGTGCCCTTATGCTAGGCTTAGCGTCACTGTACACTTTAGCCATTAAGAACTCGCCGATGGTCTTGGGGATGGCGTTGTAGTAGCTAACCTTTACCTTAGTCTCTCTCTGCTTTACCGAGAGTATACTTGCTAAGTCCCTAGCTAATAGCTGTGTCATTATCGTGAAGTAGTTGATCCCGTGCGTAGTGTCGACGATTATTTCCTCCACGTTTTGGTTTATTTTCTCGTAGAGCGCTACTAAGCCCACTGAGTACATGAAGTCGTAGTCGGAGGTAGAGCTGAACGAGGTGTAGTATGGTGTAGGTTCACTCTCTAACTTGATCTCTATGCGTGAGGGGAGTACTAGGACTTCGTGATTTTTTATCCCTAGTTTAGAGACTATGCAAGAGATATAGTTACGGACCTTTTCCACTAGGTCCTTGTAGGAGCCTATCCTCTCGGTTGGCCACGTCTTCAGATTGTGTATTAGAGCTGCGTTTTATACTAGAGTATAGTTTTTCATTTTCGGCACACGACTTAACGTCTTCGTGTATCTTAGGTTTTGGGCTAGTGAATCTTGTACGAATATGTAGAACTTCTCTATGTCACTAAACATTTCGCTGATCAGCTTGAGTGAGGATATCGATTCAACGGGCTCTTTATCCGTCTGCTCGCCAAAGTATTTCACTTTTCTCCATGCAGAAGGGTCTCCCCAGGAGGCAATTACTATCTTATTACCCATATTTTTTCATAATTTATATATAGAGATCTACTTAATCAATGTTACTTAAATCACCTTTGCTCTAGGGTAAGGGGCTGACAATCTCTTAAGTACTACCACGACTACGGTTTATCTATGAGGCTGACCTTCTCCCCTTAGAGCGGTTCACTGGTTTACCACCTTCACCACTTCATAGCTAGTGGGCTTTAGAGCACTCTTCAAGCAATGGCTTGAGTCTTCAGTCATCTTTTAGTCTTCCCTCCACATACATTAAGTTACAAGCATTACGGATTACAGTAATTCAGTACCCTTGGGTCAATTACCTTATCTAGAATTTCCAGTTTCCCCTCCCTTCCAGAAATTCTTCCCTTAGTCTATCGCTTATTATCTTAAAATTCGAATTTAATTTTTCTTCGCATTTAACGCAGCATTAGGAGACTGAAATTTATTCGAGTTTCAAAATTACTTTCGTATATCCTGCTAACGTAATTTCGTAACTTTTGCTCTCCCCCGTCTTCATTTATCGTAGGTACTAGTGGAATGAACACGGCAGCCCTTACGTTCTGGTTTACCCACTAACTATCTACCAATTTGGTATTCTACGCTATTATGTAGGTAGTATTTCGTAAAAAACGAATTTATTTACTGCTTTATCAATTTCTTATGTTTATAGCGTAGTCCTATGTACCCCTGCTTAATGGTATACTCTTATATTTTTCGATTTTCTTCATAAAATTATAAAATTCCTCGGCCAGAGAGAACCTTAACCGATTCCCGTACCTTCATACTTCTGCGTAGGTTTCGTTTATCCTCCTCTACTTTCCTCAACCACTTCAGATAGACGTCTCTCCTCCTGTAAGGTATATTCCTATAACACTGGATACGCTGATTACAGAATAGCGGTTCGTTCTATTTCCAACCCCTAAGCTCTTCTGAAATATTTCCTAGGTGTTTAGCGTATATTTGGTCTAAAGTAAAGAACATTTATAAAGATAATACCAATTCATGTATGAAGCGTCTGGCACCGGGATAAAAAGGTATTCATATTGCCCCTTAATTATCTATATCGTAATATATACCAGAGAAAGGAAAATGAGGCCAAATTACGGCAAAGAAATAGATTAAAGATAATAATATATTAAAACTTCCTATAAACCTCTTTAAGAAGCCTTCATTCTTTTTCAGGAAAATACAACGCTTCCCCAGATTTTGTGTTAAGATTCCCAAATTTTTGGTCTCCTTTAGGTATAAAGGAATCCCATAACGTATGGAGAGATCATAAGCTTCAGATAATGTTCTTTTCTGTTAGAGGAGAGTAAAAATAAAGTTAAAGAGATTTCTTTACTATCCTATAAGGTTGTCTACACAGACGAGGTTTGTGGACAACAATTTTGTCCACTTCAACTTATGTCAATAGATTTCGAGTAAATTGTGTTGAAGAATATTTTTAGCCATCTCGTTATTGTGTTTCTTGTTGAGTAAGGTGAGTGTTAGGAAATCAAACCCATTCATCTACTCGTCCCAATAGATGAGTTGCCTCACACGAAATACTTTTCCATCTAAAGAAAATTCAATTTATATCAAAACAACCAAATTGTTGTCCACACACCACAAAATGGAAATATTTTTTACATCCCCACCTATGAAGCTTTCCTCAACTATGAAAGAAAAGCAAAAGATACAGAAAAATATGGGTAAAAATTATTGCTAATTCACGTGTATAGTATATATAAAGTAAAAATTATTGCTAATTCACGTGTATAGTATATATAAAAGGGGGAAAATATAGATTTATTTAGATATAAGAAGAATAGATTTTATATCCTAATAAAACCTTTTTATTCTAACGTCAATCCAATTTTTACGTTACAACGCGCTTATTTAAGCCTCTTTATAAACATAACTATAACGTAGTCTTAAAAATCGTTTTATATATTCTATCATTTTCAATAAATCTTTAAACGTCTTATTACGATGTAACAACCCTAATGTACGTTAATTCAAACAGTATTTATCCGTCTTCATTAAGTGGTTTAAAAGTGTGAAAGTATGAGTCTCAATGCGAGAGTTGCGATAATCATTTGGTGAATTAAACGTTTATAAATTAACCCAAACTTTCAAATAAATTAAAAGTCCATGCGAGGGAAAAACGTTAAAGACTATTACTAGGAAAAACCCTCGCATGATAGGGGAAGGTGAGTAAAGTAAAATTTATTATAGGGGAAGGAGAAGATAAGGCATAGGGGTTAATAAACAAATCAGATGCATCCTTAACGGGATTGAAAGTTACGTGGATATGATTTCCCATTTGATCCGCTGGAATGATATGATGCATCCTTAACGGGATTGAAAGTTATTGGGACAAAAGAGGAAATTCAACAGTTTATAGAAGGATGCATCCTTAACGGGATTGAAAGAAAATGTCAGAGAGTTTATAAGTATACGCACTTTGAATATGATGCATCCTTAACGGGATTGAAAGATAATGCAATGAAAGATGTAGCTTCTGTCGTTGGCCCAGCGATGCATCCTTAACGGGATTGAAAGTTATTATAAAATGGAGGGCAAAGATCTAGATTATATTAGGATGCATCCTTAACGGGATTGAAAGTCCTTTTTTTATTAAGTGTACACTGGGGAGTAAACAAGATGCATCCTTAACGGGATTGAAAGAGGGAAGGAGTCACTATATAGTCTGAGGGTTTACCTTGATGATGCATCCTTAACGGGATTGAAAGCTATTTTTTATCCCGTGCCAGAGTTCCTGCAGGTTCTTTGATGCATCCTTAACGGGATTGAAAGAGATTTCGCAAGATTTCGCATAAGATCACAAGAAATCAGATGCATCCTTAACGGGATTGAAAGGTATAACAGTTTCGGTGTACCTTCTGGCGATGTATCTGGGATGCATCCTTAACGGGATTGAAAGACATCTTGAAGTTTAAGGGGTTAATTTTCCATAGGTTTGATGCATCCTTAACGGGATTGAAAGTTAATCTCTTTATTGCCGAAAAGACCATGTCGTGAGTAACGATGCATCCTTAACGGGATTGAAAGTTAAGCCTTTTTGAAAAAATCGAAAAATTAGTTTTTTGATGCATCCTTAACGGGATTGAAAGTATAAGCTCGCTCCTAGTGATGTTACGTTTCAACGCTAGGATGCATCCTTAACGGGATTGAAAGTCTAATACGTACTTTTTACCCTTATCCGCACCTTTTAGATGCATCCTTAACGGGATTGAAAGAGAGCAAATATATCAAACCCTTCCCTAGGTCTTACTCTCAACGATGCATCCTTAACGGGATTGAAAGACTCCATATTTCTCTTTAAACTTCTCAGCTATCCTCTTGATGCATCCTTAACGGGATTGAAAGAAATGTCCAATAATTTTCCTATTACCAATCACTGACTTTAAGATGCATCCTTAACGGGATTGAAAGTCATTTGTTTCACCCTTATAATAAGGTAATAATCTTTAGATGCATCCTTAACGGGATTGAAAGATTGATTCGATTGCTGGACTCCTTTCCTTATCTCGCAGATGCATCCTTAACGGGATTGAAAGGAGATTGGAATGATAAAGTATAAGATCAGTGAGATATTGATGCATCCTTAACGGGATTGAAAGGGTTCACAAAATTTAGGGGGCACATCAAGAGAAAAATAGTGATGCATCCTTAACGGGATTGAAAGCTAAAATCTAGGGGCTCATAACGAATAATATTCATCACAGATGCATCCTTAACGGGATTGAAAGACGTAAACGTTGAGCTCATCTTTAACTACTAGCCTTTTGATGCATCCTTAACGGGATTGAAAGGCCCATCCTCTGGGATCCTTAATGTTAATAGGGATGGATGCATCCTTAACGGGATTGAAAGCAACACATTAGAAGACTATGAAGTGTTAGAAGAGAATATGATGCATCCTTAACGGGATTGAAAGTCATGACAGTCACAGCCAAGCTCATAGCTCTCTTTGTGATGCATCCTTAACGGGATTGAAAGGTATAATTTTGTAAAAACATAGGTCTAAAAAATAGTGATTTGATGCATCCTTAACGGGATTGAAAGATCTCTGACATTAAGTTTGTAGACCAACACATTTTGTTTACTGATGCATCCTTAACGGGATTGAAAGGTCTTTTAGTTAACTTGTGACCTGTGAACTCTGCAAGATGCATCCTTAACGGGATTGAAAGTTGTTAAAGGTTCTTGGCTAAGCGCTATTAGTATGTCCGGATGCATCCTTAACGGGATTGAAAGTATCTCAACAGTTTCACCATCTCTCATTAGCCACCCTGATGCATCCTTAACGGGATTGAAAGAAAGAAATTATGAAAACGTATATTAATAAACCTTTTATAGATGCATCCTTAACGGGATTGAAAGTATCGTTCTTGACTACGGTGCAGACCCAGCATCCAAACGATGCATCCTTAACGGGATTGAAAGTAAACTATTTTCAGTTTATTAACATCTGCGTATAAAAAAAGATGCATCCTTAACGGGATTGAAAGTAAAAAGAATTCATAGCTGTTACTGGGTCTGCTCTCATCAAGATGCATCCTTAACGGGATTGAAAGAGGATTTTTTGTTTAATTTGGGTTTGTGTGGTTTGAGACTGGATGCATCCTTAACGGGATTGAAAGAATAGAAATCTTTTGTATAAAAAGTTTATATCATATTTTTTTGATGCATCCTTAACGGGATTGAAAGATTTCTTCTAAAATCTTTATACTATAGAAATTGATTTTTTGATGCATCCTTAACGGGATTGAAAGACATAAGCAACATTGTGACTCTGTGCCCCATTCGGTATGGATGCATCCTTAACGGGATTGAAAGAACTGTGTGCTCTGCTGAACTAGAGCAAATGTTTGTTTACTGATGCATCCTTAACGGGATTGAAAGTATCGTTCTTGACTACGGTGCAGACCCAGCATCCAAACGATGCATCCTTAACGGGATTGAAAGTAAACTATTTTCAGTTTATTAACATCTGCGTATAAAAAAAGATGCATCCTTAACGGGATTGAAAGTAAAAAGAATTCATAGCTGTTACTGGGTCTGCTCTCATCAAGATGCATCCTTAACGGGATTGAAAGAGGATTTTTGTTTAATTTGGGTTTGTGTGGTTTGAGACTGGATGCATCCTTAACGGGATTGAAAGAATAGAAATCTTTTGTATAAAAAGTTTATATCATATTTTTTTGATGCATCCTTAACGGGATTGAAAGATTTCTTCTAAAATCTTTATACTATAGAAATTGATTTTTTGATGCATCCTTAACGGGATTGAAAGACATAAGCAACATTGTGACTCTGTGCCCCATTCGGTATGGATGCATCCTTAACGGGATTGAAAGAACTGTGTGCTCTGCTGAACTAGAGCAAATGTTTGTTTACTGATGCATCCTTAACGGGATTGAAAGGTTTACAAAATTGTATGGCAATCATACAGCTTATATGAGATGCATCCTTAACGGGATTGAAAGTCAATTTTAACATTGGTAATCAGTGACATATAATAGACGATGCATCCTTAACGGGATTGAAAGTATGTACTTGTATTTTTGCTAAAGCATAATATTGTGGCTTGATGCATCCTTAACGGGATTGAAAGTGCTTATCCTCATTTTCCCACTTTAGTAATCCCAGTTCACGATGCATCCTTAACGGGATTGAAAGCCTAGGAACGATAGACCGTAAATTACATCAAAGATCCCGATGCATCCTTAACGGGATTGAAAGTCTCTCTTTCCGTAAACTTAGTAACGCTAGGTGGATCTGATGCATCCTTAACGGGATTGAAAGTTATAGTTTGATTTAGGTAAAGGAATGTCTCACCACCTGATGCATCCTTAACGGGATTGAAAGGTCCCCCATGCCCTATGTATGTATTCCTTATACGGTTCCGATGCATCCTTAACGGGATTGAAAGATGCCATCAGTTACGAGGATCAGTGTCCTTATCTTCCTCGATGCATCCTTAACGGGATTGAAAGCTAAATTGTTCCAACCCATGCTATTCCTGTGTCTGCTCAAGATGTATCCTTAACGGGATTGAAAGTCACTTTGTTATTTGTTGTACAAATTGGCTAAGAACACGAGATGTATCCTTAACGGGATTGAAAGAATTCCTGGATTTGGGGATCGATTTGTGCTTCACACATTTGATGCATCCTTAACGGGATTGAAAGTCAAATTTTATACTTTTACCTTCTTTTACCAAAAAAACTCTGATGCATCCTTAACGGGATTAAAAGTTAGATTTATAATTTTATTCCCTATTTCCGCAGTACTTTTTCGATGCATCCCAAACGGGATTGAAAGGTAGCTTACTATGTTGAAGGAGTTGGAGAATTAAAGATGCATCCCAAACGGGATTGAAAGCCAGTAGGCAGTTGAACATATGCTGTTATTGCGTAAAGATGCATCCTAAACGGGATTGAAAGCCGAAGAGGTCAAGTCCGAATGTGGACTCAAGTAGAAGAGATGCATCCCAAACGGGATTGAAAGCTTATTAGCTTATAGATATCGTCTACTGTTAAGTTGTCAAGATGCATCCCATAAGGGATTGAAAGACAAAACTTGATACATTGAAGTAAACTGGGAATATACTACGATGCGTCCCACAAGGGATTGGAAGATATAACACTTCCCCATAAAAAATGGTTCTCTGATTCTCTCGATACACGAGAAATATAAAGATGAATCGATGAAGTAAACTATCTAAGGGGAAAAGGACAGTTAACATGACTGACAATCAGATAAGGAATAGAGTTGTGAAGAAGAGACAGTTGAGTGTGCACTCTTTGGTGGGGGGAGACTCTTCAAGTTTTTAGCCGGTTTAAAGATGTATTATAAAAAGGAGAAAGAGGTTTAATTCTCTAATTGTCTCAGTTCCGTAAACCTAGTTTATTAGTTGAATGGTTGTAGTAAGAGGAGACAATGAATAACTAGTATTTTGTGGTGAGGTTTGAGTTTGTATAAGCCGTCATAATACGAAGTAATTTATTGTTTTGGGAATCTAATAGTTAAGTTACGAAAAAGCTAATAAGTTAACAATTATTACGTATGTGGTCAAGTTAGGGGGGCCGTATACAGATTAAGGGCTTAGGGTACGTACCTTAGAGTAATAATTGTCACCTTAAGTGGAAGTATAGATGATAATTACCCTTTACTCATCAAGTTAGCTCAAATATGATGATAGTAATGAAAAAGATACAGCTTTCATGACTTATTGAGCAATGCAATCTGAAATGAAGAGGAGATATACAAGATTTAATAGTCTAAAAATGCTCGCAGTGTTCTCGGAAGTGAAGATATTTAAGAGATGTAAATTAGCCCAAGCGTAGGCGATTGACGGCTATCGCGCGTACCTTGAGGTGTACACAATGTAGTGTATAGGTGATGTCCTTAAAGGAGGTGGGAGTAAATGGGCTAGCATCGTTTACACGATATAATAGTACTACGTCCGCATGTATGGAACTGAGACTAATAAATATAAAGTTGTTTGTGATAGATCTCATATTAAAGGGTCAGAAATTCATTAACTAGGTTCCATAAATGTTTATATTATCCTTTGTAGAGTAAATAATAATGGGGTCGAAGTACTTATTTCTTTCCTATGCTGTAACGCCAGTGCATGTAGGTGCTGGGAGGTCTCCCGGAGTAGTAGATCTACCGTTCCAGAGAGACTCCATGGGGTACCCAATAATCTATGGTTCAAGTTTTAAGGGAGTGTTAAAGTCCCACCTTCTCCAGAAGAATAAAAAAGATTTGGCTACTTGTGTTTTCGGGAGCGAGACAGAAGATACCTCTAACATGGGAAAATTTATATTAACGGATCTCATACCAATATTATACCCCACAGCTAGCTTAAATGAAGGTTACGTGTATATTACTACTGAGTATCTGATTAATAGGGTGGAAGACCTTTTAAGTGTTCTCGAATGTGACTTTAAATCTCTATATAAAGAGGATAACGAGGATAAAAGTAAAAGTATAAGCGTACTCCTAGGCAGTGTGAGTAGTAAGAAAGTACTTACTTTAACTGACGAGATCAGAAACCTTGGTAAGCTCATTAGGGAAAAGAGCTACGTACTAGATAACGAGATAGGCTTACAACTCGTAGAGTCCTCACTAATTAGAGTTACAAGAAACGTGCTTGTAGATAAGACTAAAAAGTCTAACAATATCTGGACCGAAGAGTACATACCCCACGGTACAATATTAATAGGAGGAGTTATAGATGGGGATAGAGAGAATAGTGTATGCGAGGATCTTATTAAAAGTGGTAATGACGTTGCCAAGCAGTTTCTGGAAAATTTTAACAACAAGGCGGTATTCATAGGAGGTAAGGAGACTATTGGAAAGGGTCTTATAAAGATGAAGGTAATAGAATGTAAGAAGTCTTAAAGGTGAATTTCATGAATAATGAGTACGTTAAATTTGCGGCTGATATTGGTAGGAAAGTAGTAGGATGTGTAGCTAGTGACGAAGGTAAAAAGAGCGAAAAAGCAAACGCTTATGAGCAAGATAAGAAGGCGGGTCTGGTGAGGAGAGCAGTTGATTTCCCTTCCCTAATGCTTACAGCCGGTTTTTCATCTGCATTTATGTTCTACCTCTCAAAAGTAGAAAATTACAAAAAACTAAAGAATGTCTTAAAGTATATAGAATCTGATGACAAGAAATCTCTTGAAGATATGTGCGATGAGGTAAAAAAAGATGAGGGTGTGGGTTATACTGGGTATATATCAATCTTGATCAAAGCGCTAAAGAAAATAGGTAAACCTATTCCTAACCTTGACTCCTTATCTGACGATAAGCTTTATACTGAGCTTTTGAACATAACTGATAACGTTGACTTTAGGGATGAAAGGCTACTCTTACCATATTTATATGAGTTGAAAAAGGTATTGGAGGCGTTACCATTATGACCATAGATCCAAAGTCCCTACTAGATTCTCTAAAACAGGAAGTGAATAATTACTACGAGAAAAGGGTTGCCGCAAGAATCAATTTTAAGTCTGTGACTCCTTGGTGGGGAGGAGATTATGAGGGGCATACTTCAAGTTGCGTAGATGAGGACGAAATAGTGGGCAGACTCAGGTGGTTCCTCAGAACGGTCTATAATAGGTTCTCAGCTAATGATCTAAGTAGTTATGATGAAGCTGAAGGATATGTATCTAAAATTTTGGGCTCTACTAATAATGCATCTCAATACATGTTTAAGGTGAAGGACTGTGAATCAAGAACGCAAAATTATAAATACTCAGACTTAGCAAGGGTAAAATTAGTATTAATGGGGAAGGACGATAAGCAAGATTATCTCCCATTAGATGAAATGCATTTTATGTTAGAGATCTTGAGGACGTCAAATAATACGAGTTATGACGAGTTAATTGTCGGGGGGACTTTAATCACTTTAGCATATATAGGGATAGGAAAGGGGGCTAATAGAGGATTTGGTAGGTTCCTTCCACTGAACTGCAACCTCCAGGTCGCCGATAATATATGTAAAAGCATAATCAGCGGTGACATACAGCAAGCCTTCAGAACCTTTTATAACAATTTTAATAAGAATGTTAAGACCAATAAAGTCAACAAATGGGAAAATTCAGCAGTACCGTTAGCACCTTTAGTGGACAAGAGTAATAATGAGGCGGTGGACGTGATAACTAATACTCAGTGTAATAAGAGCGATGTAATTATTGCATTAAAAATAATTCAAGATGCTTTCTTAAAGTCAAATTTCAAGATATATGTATACCGAATAGAACATAAAAACGATCGCAAAAAGAAACCGGCTCCATATATACATACGTGGATCTTTGGTCTTCCCAGAAATGTGGGAGACACCGGTTACTTTAAGGATAACGGGAAGCATCTTACTATGTTGAGAAGGCAGTCAATGTTCATAGTTACACCCGTCAAGAAGGATAATTCCTATGATATATATATATTACCGTTCTTATCGTTTTATGATAATTTGAATCAAAGTAAAGAAATTGTACACATAGGTAAGCACAAGAAAACAGGGAAGCATAGACTTAAAGTAGCTGATATAATTTCGTCAAAAGTGGATAAGGATGAGATCTGGTACAATGTTGAACTACGGCTTGCTAATAAGAAGAGTAATTTATCATTTGGGAATTCAAATGTGAACTACTACGATGATAGGTTGAAAGGTCTTATACAAAACTATACAAGGGAGCTATTGAACTTAATAAAGAAAGATTTATGTGGAGGTAGTAATACTCAATAGCCTCGTGGTGTAAGAAATGCCCAATAATCTATTAAGTGCAATTCAGAGGTATAGGATTGAGATAAGGTGTACTAAAGATAAGGCTAAACTGAAAGACGATATAATGAGGGATTTGATAAATTATAATCCAAATTATGATCTGATTAAGGCCCACTTAAACGATTTAGAAACCTCTCTGAAGAACTCTGACCTATGTTATATGACTCTCACTTTTAAAACATTACGTAAGTTCATTGCTGGGTGGAGCCTCTTATATTTCATAACTGAAGTACCATTAGCTTGGGACCTCATATTAGACTCCCCCTATATACCAGCTTCCGAAATCAAAGGAATATTGAGGGACCATTTTATGGAACTTACTAACAACGGTGTATTGACCGATTGTGTCTTTGGTAGTAAAGGGGGAGTGGGTAAAGTGATCTTCCTCGACGCTTATCCAATTGAAGCTCCTCAAAATAGTATCCTTACATATGATATTATAAACCCGCACTATGGTAGGGCTAAAGACGAGTATGATGTTCAGCCCGTGCCAGTCAAGTTCTTAGCCATAAATGAAGGGGTCAAGTTCAAGACATTTATAGCCTTCGATAAAGAAGTCTTAGAAGAGTGTAAATCTAACTTGAAGGAAAGCGTTACTATCACATTACTTAGAGCCTTAATTCTCTCAATGAAGTCAGGTTGGGGTAGGAGGACCAGTAGGGGTTATGGTGATTTAGAACTATTGGAGGTTAATCAAACATGTCCCTAGACCACAAAATGATTGCTTATTTTCATGACCCCCCTTGGAAAGCGTGGAATATAGCTAAGAGAAAGACGTTCTTGGCTGATAGTGGAGGCCACGAAGCAGACGCTAAAGAACTATTAGAAAAATTAGGGATACGAATTAATAACTCATTCCCACAATATGTTAAGATAGCTGATAAGTTATCATCTACTATAGATAGATGGGTAATAAGCGAGCTGTATAGCAGTAATAAAAAAGAGTCCAATATAGTCACTGAAATATCCTTTAAACTAAACTTATTCTCTCCAGAATACAGGTTTAGGAGCCAGAGCCAAAGAAATGTATCAGAAAATCAAGTTAAACAATACGTAGATAAGCTGAGTAAGATCGTAAACCAGGAAAACAAGTTTAAGTATCATTTAGTCTACTTCTTAGCACCACTACTATGGTATGAAATTTTTCCTAATACTCCTCCCTTAGCTGATACAAGAGTTCCAACTCATACAATCTTTGATCACGCTATCGCTACTGCAGCGATGACTAACATAATAAGCTGTGAAAGAGGTAAAGTGAAATTCAAGGGATCCATCGTGGTAATAGAGATCCCTTCAATTCAAGAGTTTATATCATACAGTAGGAAGTCGAGGGATTTGTGGGCATCGAGCTGGCTCACATCCGTCCTTTTATGGAATTCTATAAAGGGGTTTGTAGAGAGATATGGTCCAGACGTTGTCTTAAGGCCAGAGCTTAGCTTAAACCACTTCTTTATAGCGTGGCTATATAACTCAGTCTCTAAAAGCGTAAAGGAGGAAGTTAAGGAGTACGCCAAAAAATACGCAGGTTTAACAGATTACCCTAGGATAGCCATGATGTCAGAGAGAGTAATATTGCTACTTCCAGAGGAAGATGAGACTAAAATAACTGACGAAGTATATAATGGGTTTAATGAAGTTTGGAGAACAATAGCTGAAATAGCGTTGGAAGGAATCGAAATTCCTCAAGAACAAGAACTAGAAAAAGAATATTTTGAAGAGGCTAAGAAGATCCCTCCAATAAGACCAATTGTAAAGGTCTTTAAGGTAAGTGAGATATACAAGGAGTTCTCTGAAAAGGTAAGAGCTGAGATTAGTTGTGATCACACTCCACCTCTGACCTATTCTCTTTTCTTTGAATACTTATTGAATAAAGCTTTACTGTACACTAAGGTGAAGTACTCTTACGGGAGTAGAATAATTAAGACTATAGAGAAACTTACTCAAAAAACCGATTTCAAGATCTGTACAGTATGTGGGGTACTTCCTGCTATACTTTATGATAATGGGGACAAGTTGGACGTGAAGGATAATAACGCCGAGGATAGGCTATGTCCATATTGCGCAATAAAGAGATTACTAAAGGGTAAAGTAATATCTAACGTTGTGCAAAAACTAGATCTTCTGATAAGTCAGTATAAATGGAGGTTCCCCTCTACATCAGAGTTAGCAATGTTAAACTTTGCTTATCACATGAAAGACGAAGTAAGAAATTTAGTTTCGACTGACTCCAGTGAAGAAATAGGTGTTAAAGAAGATTGGATAAACAAGTTATTTGAAACCCCGGCAATCGCGGAAAATTACTGTAAGTGTTACTCTGGGAACAAAGAAGCGTGTGAAAAGCTTGTTATACTTGACAAAGAAAACCTAAAGAAATATGGAAACCTTTACTTTGCTATTGTGAAGGCTAACGGGGATAATTTAGGTAAGTTATGGAAAGGGATATTATTATCAAAGGAAGGTAAACTCATGACTCTAAAAGAGTACTTAAATACAGTATTAGGATATTTAAAAGAAATAGGGTACACGATAGAACTGGATGTAAATAAGGTGGAGGATGAGATAAAAGATGCTAGAAAGAAGCTATATAATACTAATGAAAATTTAGAAAGTGTCCCTATAACCATGTCGTATGCTTACACCCTCTCAAGGACACTAACTATGCAAGCTATAGTAGATAAACAGCTCCTTGAGGAAAATAGGGCATACCCAATTTACCTGGGAGGAGATGATATATTGGCACTATCTCCAGTAAGGTATATGGATAAGTTTGTGGTATTAGATAGTGTTAAGAAGACTAGAGAAGCCTACTGGGAATACTCAGACAATCCGAACACTGAGTTTGACGGGTTTAAGTCATTTAATGGGATAGTAGTAGACTCCTTGAGGACCTACGGTAGAAGTTATGCATTATTTATAGCACACTATAGGGATCCGCTGACTATGTCTATATCCCTAGCTAACTATTACTTAGAATTAAAAGATGAAGTGATAAGGACTGACGATATAAGAGTGGAAGGGGAGATGAATAAGACGGAGAAGAATGAGATAAAGAGAAAGGACGTATTGTTCGTGTCATCGGGCAGGGGGATGGCTAAATTGGAGTTTTCCGCCTTGAAGATGAGTGAAGGGAATAAAATTGAACTTCAATTTATTGACCTCATAAACTCTATAGACGAGAAAATAAGGAATAAAGATTTATCAAGGAGCTTCATATATGATTCGCTGGCACTTGAGGACTATGCGGTCCTAGCATGTGATAAGGCTAATCTATATACAGAGATTTATCAGTCATTAGTTAAGAGGACTGTCTCCAGGAACGCTAAGAACGATAAAGTCTCCGAAAGCGTTTTAAAAATGATATCTCAAATAACGGATTTAGGAGAATGTATTATAGTTAAAGATAAGGTAAAGGAGGCTTATCTCAACATGATTTCGTCGCTTGCGGACTTATTTTAGGTGATGCCTATGTATCTCCTCATAACTCCAATAAGCTCTACGATTTTTAGGTGGGGAGGAGTAAGCTCAATATTAATTTCAGGGTCTATTAATACAGGGTATTATGAGCCATTACCCCTACCATCGACTATCTATGGGTTCTTGAAATATACCTTGGTGATAAATAACATAATAAAGGACAATGATCCAGTACCAAAGTTTAGAGGTCCCTTATTTTACGTAGAGAGTGAAACAGAAAAGGTCTTATGTGTCCATTCATATCCCCAAAAACTGAGATGCAATAATGACATAAATATTAAAACTGATGAGGGTTGGTATGAGCATAGATTAGGTATAGGCTTAGATAGAAAAAAGAAAATCACAAAAGAGGGATACATATACATGGAGAAGATGCTTAACCTACAATTAATTGCAAATAAAATAATAAGTAAAGCGAAGAGGTATGGAGTACTGATAGACGTTTCTCTTGATGAACATGTCAAGGATAAGATAAATGGCTTTGTTGCACCTTTTGGAGGAGAGTCAAGACCAGCGAAAATCCAAGTAATAGACTTTGACGATGTGGGAAAGCTTATAAGAAGGAATGAAGTGCTACTAGCCTCTCCCGCCATAGTTGATCCAAGAGATGATGATAATATAGTAAGCTGGGATGATAAAAAAGTCAATATCGAAGCTATAGAAGGTAAAATAACGTATAGGGTTGTATCCTTAGGTTTCGAGAGAGGGAAGAGATCACAAATGAAACTGGGACTCATGCCAACGGTTAAGCTTAATGTTGAGGTTAACAAGAACTCAATATTTCAAGAAGGGATAGGATATCTAACTGATAGAGGCTGGGGTTCAGTCTGCATAATTTAGAGTCAAAAGGCATGAAGCAAGAATGTCTAACATGCATAAGTTACACTTAAGTTTTTGGTCGGATCCTTTTTAGTCTTTAGCAACTACTTATGTAATGGCAACGTAAATTAAGTATCAGTATTTAAGACACTTACATCCATAGTTTATTTTTAGATCTATATCTACTTAACTTGATTTACTCATAGCGTGTGTGTGGACAACAATTTAGTTGATATAAATTGAATTTTCTTTATTGTGGAAAAGTATTTTTAGGGTTAAGTTATTTTATTAGGGCGAGAAGATGAATGGGTTTGATTTCCTAGCACTCACCTTACTTAACAAGAAACACAATGACGAGATGGTTAAAAATATTCCTCAACACAGTTTACTCGAAATCTATTGACATAAGTTGGAATAAAATTGAATTTTAAGGGGGGTGGATGAAATTGTTGTCCACACACTCGTCGTTAGTACAATCTCTTCGGCAAACTCAACATCTTGTTCCCTACAAGTTTTAGTTTCTTGTCGTTAGTACAAGCCATGAAAATCAGTAGCCCCCCAGATTTATGTGTTTTAGTTTCTTGTCGTTAGTACACTATCTCGAATCGAAGTCCTGCAGGAGCGTCAAAGTTTTAGTTTCTTGTCGTTAGTACAATCAATGGCAGTGTTTTCAGGCTTAACGGCAAGTAGTTTTAGTTTCTTGTCGTTAGTACGCTGCTACTATGTTTAACATACCACCTTCTGCTATGTTTTAGTTTCTTGTCGTTAGTACAAAGCGTGGATCGAGCTAGGAGAGAACCCTGAAATGTTTTAGTTTCTTGTCGTTAGTACAATATATTGGTACAAGATAACACTGGGAAAGCTGCTGTAACCACGTTTTAGTTTCTTGTCGTTAGTACTACAAGCCTAGCCTGGAGACAACCTGGTACTCCGGCAGCTTGCGTTTTAGTTTCTTGTCGTTAGTACAATTGGTATGGGGGCAATTTCATAAGTTGGGTTACCAGTTTTAGTTTCTTGTCGTTAGTACATTGTGTTTGTCCTTGTAAATGCTTTACGGCTAATGTTTTAGTTTCTTGTCGTTAGTACATTGTTTTGATCTAAGACGGCGTATCTCATTTTCATGTTTTAGTTTCTTGTCGTTAGTACTCGTCAACAAGATTTTGGATACAAATACGTTGAAAGTTTTAGTTTCTTGTCGTTAGTACAATTGCATATTCACCAATAAATCCTAAATTAAAACAGTTTTAGTTTCTTGTCGTTAGTACAATAGGATAATTATAACTACACCAATTGTGAGTAATGTTTTAGTTTCTTGTCGTTAGTACAAAATACCTTTGTTTTGTTTTTATGCAGACATACTCGTGTTTTAGTTTCTTGTCGTTAGTACGATGATATTGTTGTTGTGGGGGTATTGGAAAAGCCAGTTTTAGTTTCTTGTCGTTAGTACAAGAGATCATTTACCAAACTAATAATATTAAGGTGTTTTAGTTTCTTGTCGTTAGTACTACCAGCTGGAATTTGAAAAGAATTAGGATTTTGGTTTTAGTTTCTTGTCGTTAGTACTTCTGAAAGGTACAGTGTCAGATGGGGAGAACAAGTTTTAGTTTCTTGTCGTTAGTACTAAGATATCGCCATCCCACAAACCTACCCTCCTCGTTTTAGTTTCTTGTCGTTAGTACGCTTAAGATAAATGCCCCTCCAATAGTCCCTAGGAGCGTTTTAGTTTCTTGTCGTTAGTACCCTTCAGTTCAAACCGCGCAGCGCCAGCCCTCATTATGTTTTAGTTTCTTGTCGTTAGTACTCTCAACCGTTTGCACTACCATCGTGTCGTTTTTAGTTTTAGTTTCTTGTCGTTAGTACTTTACCGATAAGCTTTCAGAGATGTTTGGATTTAGGTTTTAGTTTCTTGTCGTTAGTACTATGAGGCGATTACTGGGGGTACTGCATCAGTCCAAGTGTTTTAGTTTCTTGTCGTTAGTACTACACTAATATATTGGTTGTAGCCTGGATTCCACTGTTTTAGTTTCTTGTCGTTAGTACAACTTTACACTAGGAGATGCTACCAACAGAGAATTGGCGTTTTAGTTTCTTGTCGTTAGTACGATTTAGGAATCTACAAGCAACTGGAATATGCGCTAGTTTTAGTTTCTTGTCGTTAGTACACATCATCACCTTTGCTCAACGATCTGGCAAGCAATGTTTTAGTTTCTTGTCGTTAGTACACAGACTACTACCACAGCAGTCCAAGCGATCCAGAAGTTTTAGTTTCTTGTCGTTAGTACAAACTAAGGCTTAAGAAATTAGAGCAGCAACTAGTTTTAGTTTCTTGTCGTTAGTACAGCATTTCACGATCAGCGATATCTATTGTGTAGTGTGTTTTAGTTTCTTGTCGTTAGTACTGAGGATTACGAAATGCTAGGACAACCCATGGAGTTTTAGTTTCTTGTCGTTAGTACATATCACGCCAGTAACAAATATCCGCTTATTCCTCTCGATGTTTTAGTTTCTTGTCGTTAGTACCCTTACCGGGGTTTTTTGGTGGTGGGGGTGTTAGGTTTTAGTTTCTTGTCGTTAGTACACCCTGTTGAAAGTGGCATTATTTGCTGAGATGAGAGGTTTTAGTTTCTTGTCGTTAGTACATTTGGAACGGAACCACATGGATATATTAAGTCCCTAAGCCAGTTTTAGTTTCTTGTCGTTAGTACCTATTATCTTTTTCGCTGTCTCCCTTTTTTCACATGTTTTAGTTTCTTGTCGTTAGTACTTGTAGCAACTATGTCTCTAACTTGACTCAATGGCGTTTTAGTTTCTTGTCGTTAGTACAAGATTATCGATTTTGATGATCCGGAGGTTCAAAAACATAAAGTTTTAGTTTCTTGTCGTTAGTACTTCGCTGATGTAGTTGCCAGTGATTTCAGAAATAGTTTTAGTTTCTTGTCGTTAGTACAATATGCCTTTTTTCCCTCGGTTCTCATCGTGAGTTTTAGTTTCTTGTCGTTAGTACTTAATATATCCTATCTTGACCCCCCTTAGATACTCGTTTTAGTTTCTTGTCGTTAGTACTTAGTGGACTCTATGTTTACTGGGTAAATAAGGGTTTTAGTTTCTTGTCGTTAGTACATAAGCGGATATTTGTTACTGGCGTGATAAGTCTTAGTTTTAGTTTCTTGTCGTTAGTACAAGACGTCTATACCAGAGCAAAAATAATGAAAAAGAGTTTTAGTTTCTTGTCGTTAGTACGTTTTGTATAGTTATAGTTCAATGTGGTTGTGTTGTTTTAGTTTCTTGTCGTTAGTACTGCAATACGTTAACCCTTAAATCTACCGCACTAATTGTTTTAGTTTCTTGTCGTTAGTACCTTGTAAAATACGACGTAACCATCGATGCTTGGCGAGTTTTAGTTTCTTGTCGTTAGTACATTGGAGAAAACCATATATTATTGATAGATTCATTTTGTTTTAGTTTCTTGTCGTTAGTACAAGTAAAGAAACAAAACGCAGAATTTAGGGGATGGAGTTTTAGTTTCTTGTCGTTAGTACTATATACCACCCCGGTTATCTTAATCATATGAGTATTGTTTTAGTTTCTTGTCGTTAGTACTTTTATTGGAATTATCATCAATCTTCCATCTCTCATGTTTTAGTTTCTTGTCGTTAGTACTCTGATAACCCCTTTATTACTTTGGAAACTAGAGATGTTTTAGTTTCTTGTCGTTAGTACAGGTATGATTATCCCACATGGTAACATCTTTCATGTTTTAGTTTCTTGTCGTTAGTACGGCTGCCTGGAAGGTCTATGCGGGTAGCGACCAGTTTTAGTTTCTTGTCGTTAGTACACCTTAATGTTTCCACTAGTATCTAACGGGTTAACGTTTTAGTTTCTTGTCGTTAGTACTGTGGGTCAGTCCACGGAGAGCGATACAGTGTCGGGTTTTAGTTTCTTGTCGTTAGTACACATAATATCCCACTAAACCAGAAGTCCTTTCTGATGCGTTTTAGTTTCTTGTCGTTAGTACATGTCCGATACGCCGTCCCATTCAATTACGTTTATGTTTTAGTTTCTTGTCGTTAGTACACAATTAATTTCATCTGAATAATATCATTTGGATTGTTTTAGTTTCTTGTCGTTAGTACCTTTTGAGATCGTTAAACAACACGATTTGTAGATAGTTTTAGTTTCTTGTCGTTAGTACGATATTCCATTATTATATGAATACCAGAAGGTTACTAGGTTTTAGTTTCTTGTCGTTAGTACGCTTCTAACAAAATCGCCCCATCTCTCTATGTACAGTTTTAGTTTCTTGTCGTTAGTACAAAAGAGGAAGCTCTCGCGTTAATGGAAACAAGATTGTTTTAGTTTCTTGTCGTTAGTACCTCTGTCCCAAACTGTACCTACCCAATACCATGTAAGTTTTAGTTTCTTGTCGTTAGTACATATGGATTAGAATTACTGATACCAGTACCAGAGTTATTGTTTTAGTTTCTTGTCGTTAGTACTCTTTTTTCAGCTTTCTCTTGTGGAAATTTTTATGTTTTAGTTTCTTGTCGTTAGTACTTCATTAGGTTCCCTAATGTCTTTGTCGATCTCTGTTTTAGTTTCTTGTCGTTAGTACTTCAACTGGTCTGTAGAATTACCAAATTGGAGCTAGTTTTAGTTTCTTGTCGTTAGTACCCTGAAGGTAGATGATTGGGCATGCTAGCCTGTAGTTTTAGTTTCTTGTCGTTAGTACAAAGTCTAAAAGCGGATCAAAATTCTCGGGATTTTCGTTTTAGTTTCTTGTCGTTAGTACCTCGCGGTAAATACACCCCCCCACATTAAAATTTCTGTTTTAGTTTCTTGTCGTTAGTACGAAATCGAGTTAGGGCTTAAGGCATTTCGAAAATGTTTTAGTTTCTTGTCGTTAGTACAAACAGTTGAAATTGTAGCTCTAAAAATAGCCATATGTTTTAGTTTCTTGTCGTTAGTACCTACCTTACCAAACCAGACTCAAACTGAACTCAGGGGTTTTAGTTTCTTGTCGTTAGTACGTGGAAATCTTACTCAGACTGTCTACACTTCGGGTTTTAGTTTCTTGTCGTTAGTACTAACGCTTAACGGCACATCATATACGCTTAATGGTGGAAAGTTTTAGTTTCTTGTCGTTAGTACCCACCACTACCACCGGCACCGGCACTACCGGCACGTTTTAGTTTCTTGTCGTTAGTACCCTGCATTCCATGTCCTCTTCACCGAGAAGTTTGAGTTTTAGTTTCTTGTCGTTAGTACCTTTCTCCTATTTACCAATACGGGAAACAACTACAGGTTTTAGT
The DNA here is from genome assembly GCF_001719125.1 of Sulfolobus sp. A20. Lineage (NCBI taxonomy): Archaea > Thermoproteati > Thermoproteota > Thermoprotei > Sulfolobales > Sulfolobaceae > Saccharolobus > Saccharolobus sp. A20. Next base: position 618 of record NZ_CP017006.1, on the reverse strand, counting down.
TTCTTGTCGTTAGTACATCTGGATATGCCGTTTGATAAGGCTTACTGTTCAAGTTTTAGTTTCTTGTCGTTAGTACTTCTATATTATTATACTGTAAAACTACAGACGTCTGCAGTTTTAGTTTCTTGTCGTTAGTACCTTTCTCCTATAATAAGGGGAGTTGAAGACATAAGTTTTAGTTTCTTGTCGTTAGTACGTGGTAATGAAGTTGGTGGAAATCTTACGCAGTTTTAGTTTCTTGTCGTTAGTACTAAAATGTTTACATCAAATGTAGAATTTTTTACTAAGTTTTAGTTTCTTGTCGTTAGTACATGAAGACCCAGAACTTCAACAGCTTAGCACTTCCTCCGTTTTAGTTTCTTGTCGTTAGTACTTTATTCATTTTTTGGATGTAACAACTATTATAACGTTTTAGTTTCTTGTCGTTAGTACACTGTAGCTGGTAAGGAAAATGTGTTTTATTGTGAGTTTTAGTTTCTTGTCGTTAGTACCCTCTGGCTCAGGTGGTTCTGGAACAGTGGCTCCTAAGTTTTAGTTTCTTGTCGTTAGTACTAATGTGGGAGGACTCTTTACCGCGAGAACTCCGGGTTTTAGTTTCGTTAGTATTTTAGCATTTAC